>JBAXKG010000005.1:0-101040 GCA_037137455.1 Bacteroidota bacterium | reverse complement strand
AATTTTTTTCCCAGTTCACCCCTTACTTTCGAAATCATGCCAGGATAAACATAACTCACTTCATTCATTTGTTTCACCACTGCATCCCTGACCCTGGTGTTGCCATGGCCGATGTTCACATTCATCAGTTGTGATGAAAAATCGATATATCGTTTGCCATCATAGTCATAAAGATAAACACCTTCGGCATGATGGATGTTAATTGGGTTCAATCCTGATTGTTTTGACCATGAAAACAAGGTGTATTCCAGGTTGTTTTTCAGGATGATTCCCTTTTCTTTTTCAGATATTAATTCTTGCATCATTGAATTTTTCTTGAATGTTTATATTTTTTGTAGTCTCTTTTTTTTGGTTTGAATAAATTCTATTGGCACACCGTTTTCTTCAATAAATGCCACAATATTACCTTTAGAAGGACTATTAGGTTCAATAATTACTTTTTTGCCTTCAATTGCTTTATAAATATCTTCAACTTCAAAGGCAATATGTGGAATCGTTTTTACAATCTCAGGTAATTTACAATCCTTTTCGTATCTCATCCATTCAATTCCATACTCACTTTTATCATAACCAAAATGATAGACCTTATAATCGCTTAAATAAACCTCACCAGGTATGGGTTTTTCTGTTGGTATACCAAGATGATGATATTTTAACTTTCGTTTATTATTCATATCAAAATCCAACTAACTGATTTTATTGATTATGACTCTGGAGGTGCTTTCAGGAGAAAAGGTGAATCAACTCATCCAGTTTGTTTTAGCTTCAGGGTTCCATTTAGTGGTGGTTTTTTTCAATTTTGTCCAAAACTGGATAGAACTTTTGCCGGTTAAATCACCGACTCCAAATTTTGAATCATTCCAGCCACCAAATGAAAATGGTTCCCTCGGTACCGGAACGCCGATATTGACACCGATCATTCCGGCATTTGCCCGTTCAATTACATACCGGGCCATGCCGCCGCTTTGGGTAAAAACAGCAGCCGCGTTGCCATAAACATTTGCATTTTCAATGGTTAGCGCTTCGTCAATATCATTTACACGGATGATTACAAGCACCGGCCCGAAAATCTCATCGATCGCAACACTCATTGTCGGGGTTACATGATCTATTACCGTTGGCCCAACATAAAAACCCTTTTCTTTTCCCGGTACTATCGCGTTCCGGCCATCAACAAGAATTTTCGCTCCCTGCACCTCGGCTTCCGAAATATATTTTTCAATACGTTCTTTTGCCTCTTTTGAAATTACCGAACCCAAATTTTGTCCGGGAATAATTTTTTTCGCTTCTATGCAAATCTGTTCAATAATGGGGTCGATAGCGCCAACAGCAACCAGTACAGAAGCAGCCATGCAACGCTGCCCGGCACAACCCGACATGGATACCGCAACATTGGTGGCAGTCATTGATGGATGGGCATCGGGCAATACAATCAAATGATTTTTTGCCCCACCTAATGCCAAAACACGCTTATAATTTGATGATGCCCTCGAATAGACAATTTTTGCAACTTTGGTCGACCCCACGAATGAAACAGCTTCGATTCCCGGGTGATCGCAAATGGCTTCGACAATTTCACGATCTCCATTAATAATATTGAACACACCGTCAGGCAAACCAGCTTCTTTCAATAATTCCGCTATTCTCAAAGCGCTTAAAGGAACGGATTCCGATGGTTTTAAAATCATGGTGTTTCCCAGGGCAATCGCGTTTGGGATAGTCCAGTTAGGCACCATACTCGGGAAGTTGAATGGAACAATACAGGCCACCACACCAACAGGATAATAATCGGCACGGCACTCAACTCCTTTGCTTACCTCCAGAGTTTCACCACCTGTGATTTGCGGAAGAGAACATGCAAATTCAGTCAGTTCAATACTTTTTTCAACCTCTGCCCTGGCTTCATCCAGGGTCTTTCCGTTTTCTTCCTGAATTAGTTGCGCCAATTCCAACATGTGTTTCTCCAGCAATGTCTTATATCTGAAAAATACCTGAACACGCTCTTTAATAGGTATTTTTGACCATATTAAAAAAGCGCTTTGCGCTGCTTTCACGGCTTCGTCTAAATCTTCTTTTGAAGAAAGGGGAACCTTTGATAATAAACTTCCATCAATCGGAGATATTACATCCAGATATTTGTTCGTAGTCGAGGCAAAAAATTTTCCGCCAAAATAATTTTGAACTTCAGGGTACTTCATAATTTGGGTTGGCATTGGTAAGTCAGATTAAATATTGCTGTCCAGCAAATTTAATAAATATTCCACAAAAATTATTACGTATTTCGATCATGCATATTTGACAAGGTCCACAGGCTCGTCAGCTTGAGGGTAAAAACCCCTGGAGACATGATCTTGATCAGCTTCCTTTGTAGTGGCCTTACATTATCTTTTCAAAAGGTTTAATCATGCTTTCAATTCGAAAATCCACATCTCTATATTCCTTCTCTTTTTCAAAAATAATGAAGGTGTGTTTGTTTAATAAGTGCTTAGGATTAATATTAATTTTAAATTGTTCCTTATATACCTCATTTATAAATGATTTTGGAATTTCTTTATGTTTTCCTGAATTTTTCAGATATCTCAGGTAAGAGCTGAAAAATATGAGTGGATAAAAAAATAAAAATAGAAATAACGATCCTTTACTAATCCGTAAATATCTAATTTCATGGATTTTAAACCCTGATAGTTTTGCAAGTATTCTCAGTTTTTGCAATCCAATCAGAAAAATATGTCCGTGATAAATTTCATTTGTAATTGTTTTATCCGACATCCAAATATCATCTATTTCATTGGGTGGCATTTGTTTAGTCGTTTCACTTTCAAATAATAAATAACTGAATTTTGATGCCAGATTAGAATAAGAAGGAGTTGTAATTAAAAGTTTTCCTTTCATTTTTAATACTCTGTTGAACTCTTTAAAGGTCTTTAACTGATCGCTGAAATGCTCAATACCTTCCTGACAGATCAGCATGTCCGCATAATTATTAATAACGGGGATTTTATCCGCGATATCTGCTCGTTTACACTCAATATTATTTAACATGAAATATTCGGGGAATAAATCAAATGGCTCTGCCTTTGCGCCATTTTCCAATAAAATTTCAGTTGTAACGCCATTTCCGGCCGGTATATCCAAAACGATTTTATTCCGTAATTCATTTTTATTACTATCCAAATATTTTTTTACATAATATTTCGGACTTTTTGGGTTGTTTACATGCTGATCAATCATAGTCTGAAATTTTTAGTTTACACTTTTATTTCGCCTGAATTATAAATCAAATTGACACTGAAACAGAGAAATTACATTTTTATAATTTTGAAATATTTGGTCTCAATTTTATCCTTGAAACAGATTAAATATAGTCCGGGTTGGACAAGTTTTCCATTTTCCGTCCTGCCATCCCATTCAATTCTTGTTGAACCAATAGCAATTTTTCCAAAAAACAGTTTTCTAATTAATTTGCCCTGAAGGGTTACGATTGCAATTTCAATATCCTTTATACTGGATGATTGAATATCAATCATACATCCTCTTTGAATTGGATTTGGAAAAATTTTAATATCCTTGTTTACATTTCCAGGCTCAATAATATTGGTAATAAACGAATTTAAAACGAATTCGGAATTCATATTATCTGATGGTGGTTTCCCATTCAGCAAATGCAAATTAACTCTGATGTTTTCATTTCCAGGAGTAGGAATATAGTCGGGATTTGAATATTTCCACGAAAACGTAGAATCTCCCCAGATACTTTTAAAAACAATTGAATCTGCTGTCCAGTCAAAATAATGGACAGAATGGTCAAGACCAGTCAAATTCATATTGTATCGATTGATATTCCCCGATATGTTGTAGGGTTGGATAACATATTGTGAATATTTATTATTTGGATTTCCCCACCTTGAGAATTCGATATCAATTTCCCTGAAAAAATCATTAGGGGGATGCGCCAGTGGGGAACAATCATCCCATGTAAAAATTCCGGCAATAATATTGGGGTTAAACAGATCCACTCTGCTGCCCACTTCGAATGAATAACGTTTGTAGCCTTGTGAGGTTTTACAGATAATCTCCGAACAGTGCCATTTATCTCCGTTTTTTGCTATCCGCATATGTAGTCTCTGCTGGTCATCAACCCATACCATCGAATCGTTGTCGTTGAAAATATTCGGGCCCGGTCCGATAGGTAATAAACTGCTTCCAACTGATTTTTTTACTATCCAGTCAAACCCTGACCATGAAATAGTTCGCTCGCCATGAGGCCTGCATAAAACCACGTATTGATATGAAAATAATATATTTGGAAGGTCACCTCCAGACAGTATAGGCGGAGAGAAAGATAATGGTATTAAAAAAGCAATAATTTTTGTTGCGAACTGGTCTATTCCTGCAGTGACAATATTTGTACTAAAGCTTGAATCTGGTTGAATTTGTGTAACCGGATTTGCAGTGAATGGTTTATTCCACCATCCCCCGGCTTCCTCAACAAAAATATAAACTGCAACCCCGTAATTATTTATTGATATGTTATTGGCCTTCCCTTTTAAAAAGTCGCTATTCCCCCATTCAGGCACAAAAGTAAATTGAATTGAAGGAATTGTTTGAGCAAAACATTGATGACTTAATAAAATGAGAAGCCCAAAAAATAATTTATTCATGAATTCAAAATTATGTTCTAAAGATACGAAATATTCAACCTGATATCGGCCGGGAAATCAGAAGGATTGACCCAGCCCCACGTAAACGCCATAGTCTTGTCGGGCAATTGCGAAATTTATATATGCCCTTAAATTCCTTGAAGGGATCACATTCAGGTAAAGGCCAATGCCCGCCGAGGGAAGCCATACTGATTTTCCAAAATCGGCAATATTCCCGAATACCTTGCCACTACCAACGAAGCCCGAAATGGTGATAAATTTCCATATATCATACCTCAATTCTGCCTGGAGGTTCATCTTCGAACGGTTTACATATTTCCCGCCTGTATATCCCCTGAAATTATCGCCCTGGCCATAATTTGCAAGCAGATTGTAAGGCACATCGCCCCACGATCCCTGAATATAAAACCGCCATGCCAGTGAAAGCCGATCATTTTTTTTCGACAAGCAATGGTACCCGTTTACAAAAGCTTCGATGACAAGGAAATTGCGCGAGCTGAACAATAAATTATTTGAATTTATAAAATTCAGTTCTGCATAATAGCCTTTTGTCGTCCAGAAAAGGTTGTTCCGGTCATCCCATACGAATGTCGGCGACAGCGTGCTTTGAATATCATGGCCAACGAGCACGCTGTTATTACGCATCACCTCTGAAGCTGCTGAATCTTTTCCCTGTTGCGTGATGTTGAAATAGGCATATTCGAGGCCTCCATAAAATCCGCCTACGATTTTCCGGTAACAGGTTGCCGTAATAAAAAGGGTTTGATCCGACATCCATACATAATTGTCGGAATTGTTGCTTATTACAATCGAATCTTTCCCCAAGCCAAAAAATTTCGAATTCAGTTCCCCATACCCAAGTGTTATTATCGCCCGCCATTTGTTATGGTCCCAATAAAAATTCTGCTTTGTAGCAACCATCCAGCTGCCGAAAAAATCGAAATAGAACAACGCCGAAGTGGAGGATGGCGGCGAAGTTGTATCCGCCTTATCAAGGTTGTAAACCAACATTGGAATTACGGCAAAGCCCAGCCTTGTTGATGAATTATAAACCGGTCCCGGAACCACGGTAAAATCAATTTTTTTATCGATTTTTTCTAATGTTTTTTCAATCAGCAGGAGACTATCGCCTGAAATGATTGGATTTTGGGCGATGTTAAGTTTGAAAAGGAAAATAAAAACGAACAGTAATCCGATCGGTTTCACTATATAAGATAATGTTGTGTAAGGTTTTCCGGCAAAGATAAATATCGAAAACGACAAAAGAACCAATATTCATTGGTGCGTGATGAATGTTTTAAATGCTATGAGTGCGAATGTATTTGTGCACTTCAAACCAGCCAATTGTCAGTAACCCGGCGGCAATACAAATCAGTGTATCCCCGATTCCCGGCTTTTCGAACTGAAACAGCTGAAGGCAGAAAGGAATGTTCATAATAAGTACCATGAATATTATTGCTCCTCCAACTACCCATCCGGCAGCTTTATTTCGTATTGTAAGCAATTCGAAAATGCTGCGTGTCCATGAACGGTTCGACATAATTACCGCAATATTTGCCACAATGAGGGTGATAAACGACATGGCCCGGATCTCTCCTTCGGGATGGCCGGTATAATAGCTGAACAAATAGATTCCCATGACAAAAGCCAGGATACTCACTCCCTGCATGCAACTCATGAATATCATTTTAGCGCCAAAGAATCGTTCGTTGATATCCCTTGGCGGACGGTCCATAACATTTTTTTCCTCCTTCTCCGCTTCAAAGATCATTGAACAAGCCGGATCAATTATGAGTTCAAGAAACACGATGTGGATTGGCCACAGGATAAGCGGGAGATCCATAAGCAGGATGGGAATCAGTGAGAGGCCCGCAATGGGTACATGTATCGCAAAAATGTATCCAAGCGCCTTTTGAAGGTTATCAAAAATCCGGCGGCCCATGGCATTACCAGCGACAATGGATGAAAAATTGTCATCCATCAGCACCAGTGAAGAGGCCTCCCGGGCAACATCGGTGCCTTTTTCACCCATGGCGATCCCGATGTGGGCAGCTTTCAGGGCGGGGGCGTCATTGATCCCATCACCAGTCATGGCAACAATCTCCCCGTTCTTTTTCAGAGCATTAACTATAATAAGCTTTTGTTCGGGGATAACCCTGGCAAAAACATTTACACCTTTTATTCTTAAACAAAGTTCTTCTTCTGTCATTGCCTTAAGCTCTTGTCCGGTAATACATGAATCGGGGTTTTTAAGGCCGATTTCCGATGCAATATTCATAGCTGTAACAGGGTAGTCGCCTGTGATCATAATCACCCGGATCCCCGCACGGTAACATTCGATAACAGCATCTTTGACTTCAGGACGCAGGGGATCGGAAAGACCGATCAACCCCAGAAAATCAAACTTGAAATCATGCTGATTTTCAGGAAGCGCCTCCGAAGATACGATTGAGCTTGCAACTCCAAGCACCCGCAGCCCTTTCGTGGCCATCTCCTCAATAGCGCCGGCATGTTTCTGACGGATATCATCGGGCAGGTGGCAAAGATCGAAAATGACTTCCGGGGCTCCTTTGGCTGCAATACAACTTTGGCCGGTTTTGGGATCTGAGAAAACACGCGACATTGCCAGGAGCTCCCTCGAAAGCGGATATTCGCGGGTCATTTCCCATTCATGGTTCAAATGCTCAGTGCCCTTAAGGTATTGATCGCCAAGCCGGGTAATCGCTTTTTCCATCGGATCGAAAGGATTGACCTGGCTGGCCAGGATCCCAAATTCAACAACCTGGTGAAATTCATCGGGCAATATTTTTTCATTATCGGTCAGAAAAAAATCTGTACCGTTAAAAAGATGCCGGACAGTCATCTTATTCATTGTAAGAGTTCCTGTTTTGTCTGTACATAGCACTGTTGCTGATCCGAGTGTTTCAATAGCTGAAGGTTTTCTTGTAAGTACATTTTTTTTCGACATCCGCCATGCACCCAGGGCCAGAAATATGGTGAGTACAACAGGAAATTCCTCAGGCAGCATAGCCATCGCCAGGGTAATACCAGCCAGAAAGCCCTTCAGAAGATCACCCCTGGTCAGGGTGTATACCGCAATTACCAGCAGGCAAAGTACAAATCCGGTGATCGCCAGCCGCTTTACAAGCGTTCCCATCTCTTTCTTCAGCCGGGTTGGTTCCTCCTTCACCTCTCCGATTGCTTTCCCGATCTTTCCGATTTCAGTATTGATACCTGTTGCCGAGACTTTTGCAACGCCCGTTCCCTGTACAATCATGGAACCGGAGTAAACAAAAGGCAGATCGTCACCGCCGGGCTGGACCCCTGTGATCTTACCATCCCAATCCTGCTTTCTTACCGGGACCGATTCGCCGGTAAGCAGCGATTCATCAGCCAGAAGACTGACCGATGAAAGAACTGTCGCATCGGCCGGAACACGATCGCCTTCATGGAGTATAAGTATATCATCCGTGACTACCTCTCTTCCCGGGATCCGTTTTTCATTACCATCACGAATAACAAGCGCCCTTGGACTTGCCAGGTCACGTAATGCGTCCAGCGCCTTTTCAGTTTTCTTTTCCTGGTAAAATTCGATACCCATAATCACGAATACAAATCCAAGTAGCATAATGCCTTCCTGGATATCGCCGAGCACCATGTAAAGAGTTCCACATGCAACCAGTAGCAGGAACATGGGTTCCTTCACAACCCCAAGGGCAATTGTGATAAAATTTCTCGATTTCGATGAGGGTAACTCATTATATCCTTCGGTAAGCAGCTTTTTTTCAACTACATCCTGGCTAAGCCCGGATATTTTTCCGGGATCAAATTCAATCTTCATTTTTCTTGATTTGAGTGATAAATTCTCGGCAAACAATTAATTACGCAAAACCGATAATGGAGATAAAAACTGATCTCAGCATTACCGGCCTTGCAAAAGGATAATGGATGGTGAAAATTGTAAATAATAACGAAAAAATGGTTATTTTTTTACTTGCTTCATTAAATCCTCCAGATTTGAAGAAATTCCGACTCCGGGTAATTTGACAGGCGCTCCAACTTGTGCCACGAAACTACCCTGAACTTCACCCACTTTATAAGTTGTGAAACCAATACGGTATAAACCAACTACCAATGCTTTTAAAGGATCGCTTGTTTCGCTGGTTATTCTCATTAATGAATTGTATTTGCTGCCCGATGGCTGAGCAGGCAACTCACCGGAATCGTCATTTGATGCATATGTGTTCCATGTGGTATTTTTGCCTTTCATAATATCATCAACGGTGGCAACGCCATTAGCCCTTTCAAGGGTAATCCAGGTATCGAAATAATCCTTGGTATTGCCTTCATTTGCCTTGTAATCTGCTCCTACAAAGTCAGTTTCTGAAGGTTTCATACCTTCCGGAACTGGAGAAATCATTCTGATTCCAATTTCAGGGGCTACTGCCGGGATCCACAAATAAAGATAGTAGAATTTTTTACCATTTTTGGTTTCATCAGGAACTGCTCCGGGTTTTACAAAACCAAAATAGCTGGTAAGACTGGTATAAGGGACACGGATTTCTTTGCCCATCATACTCTTTTTGCCTAAGTCAGCGCCAAATTTATCCAACTTTTGCGCATTAAGAATTATTCCGATTCCGAAAAAAATTAAACATGTTAGAATGATTTTTTTTGTCATGGCTAAATATTTAAATTTCCTACTCGTTTGGCTTTTCGGTATCGCCCCGTTTTTTAATGTGGGCGCTGGTCTCCACTTTTTTTATATTTTTCTTGTCACTTTGGGTGGTCAGCCCACCGGTTTTCGCTTACCATTGTCGTTTTAAACTTACTAAATCCATCCCCTTCATCTCGCTTTGCCACTGTTGTGATTTCTAGTACGGTCAAATGTAAAACAATATTTTAAATTTATCTATTAGATGATTAGATTTTTACTGAATCTTTTAGATCCATGACAAATTCATTTTATCAGAATACGATATTCAAAAGCATTTAGAGCCAACAGACTACCCAAATTAACTGTAGTCCCGCTCAAAGCATCTTGCCAGGTCGAATTTTGAATTTCAGATGGGAGAATAAAGTTTTTTGAAGTGCTTCGGGTATTAACGATAACCAAGACTTTATCACTGGCTTCCTCGCGTTTGAAGGCGGCAATATCGTTATCCGGATAGCATATCAAATCGCCTGTTCTAAGTGCAGTATGCTTAGCGCGAATGTCCAAAAGTAATTTGTATTCTTTGAACATTGCTGGGTTTGTAGTCCAGTCGATAGGTGAGCGGCTGAAGAAAGGTAATTTTACAGGGCACCCAACCTCTTGTCCATTGTAAATCAATGGCACACCCCCCAGGAAGGCTGAAATTACAAATGCAGACATCGAACCATTTTTTCCTCCGAATAACCCCAGGGGCGTATCGTCCCATGCGCATTCATCGTGGTTGGAGGTAAAACGCAGCTTGTGAGAGCCGGCCGGAATGGTATTGTATTCGCTTTGAGATGTTTGAAAATAACCACTTGCCGATTGATTGTTTTTAAAAACGTTTTTGTTTTTATTGAAGAAATCCCATCCAAAATTCATTTGAAAGCCTGCATTAAAGTGATCCCCCCGGGCGCCTTCTGCCAACATGATGATTTTTCGATTGGGAATTTTTTTTAGTGAATCGATGGCTTGTTTCCAGAAAGAAAAAGGTACGAAATCGGCCGCATCACATCTGTATCCATCAATATTTGCTACCAGGAGCCAATATTTCATACATTTTATCATTTCCTGCCGCATATCAGAATTATCGAAATTCAGGTCAGCCACATCTTGCCAATTTGTGCCAGCCGGATGAATGATGTTACCGTTCGCATCTTGTGTATACCACGATTTATTTTCAATCCAGGGGTTGTCCCAGGAAGTATGATTGGCTACCCAATCAATAATAACTGCTATTTTGCGGCTATGGGCTTCGCGTACAAGGCTACGCAGGTCTTCTAACGTTCCATATTCGGTATTGACCTCTTTATAATTCTTTATACAATAGGGTGAATTTACTGTTTTTATAACACCAATCGGGTGAACCGGCATAAGCCAGATCACATTCACCCCCAAAGCTTTTATGGAATCCAGCCGGGGTAAAATACCTTTGAAATCGCCCGAAATGCTAAAGCACCTTTCATTAATTTCATACATTATCACACTGGAGGTAACAGGCACTTCTGCGAAAGGGGTTTCATACTGAAGCGGATCAGCAGGGACATTATTTGGGGGAATTTCCGGCCCGGTTTCTTTTTTACTGCATCCTATTATTATCAGAAGTATAAAAAGATTAACAACGAGTGCGACCCTTGGGATCTTTAACTTCATCGTGATAAAATTTATAGATTTAATTTTTCAGACTATTGGCCAGTAATTGTTACAGTACGTTATCAATTATCTGTTTTACCTCATCAAAATTATGATATTCCTTTACCACAATGTCGGGGCAACCCGATATCATTGCGGAGAGTTTTTTGTCATCCTGAACGCGATACAAACAAAGAACTTTTTTATTTAATTCAACGGCTTTCGCAATCTCGAAGCCAACTCCGAGGCTTGGCGTTGAAACCTCTGCAACTAAAACGTCAGATTCAGAAAGCCAATCAATGTCGCGATGGTATATTTCCTGATCAGATTTGCCGACCTCACCCTCAGGAGTGAGAGAGGTATCCCCGATATGCTCGGTTAATACTTCTCCCCGAATTTGCAAATAATTGATGATCTTTTTATATAGTTCAAGGTCGTTTCTGCCACCACGGATTGAACCGGCAAAATAGATTTTTTTCATGACCACTATTTTAATTTTTCATTAGCAATCCTCATTGCCTGATTGCCAGGTTTGATCGATTTCCTTGTTTCTATTTAGGTTTGTCGCATTGGTCAAATATATGTATAAATTCTGGCTCCAAAGAGATAATTTTTACTGCAGAAACGAAAAATATCATAAAATTGGAAAATATAGATATCTTTGTGCCCTCACATCTATGACTGGTGAAAAAATGAAAAATACCGAAGAGTTAAACAAATCATATTTTTCAATATCTGCATATAACTTTTATTTCTATTATTATTATACAGAAACCTGTTGTCTGGATTGATAATAATTGTATACTATCTTTTAAATCCCGGCACAAAAATGTCGGGATTTTTTTTTACATATAAATTTGAACTCTATGAAAATTCAACCAGCAAAAAGGACCAATTCAGTTCAGGAGTATTATTTTTCGACAAAACTCAAAGAAATTGCCCAAATGAGAGCAAAAGGAATAAATGTAATTAACCTGGGTATCGGGAGCCCCGACATGTCGCCATCTGTGAGCACAATCGAAAAACTTATTGAATCATCAAGAAATCCAATAAATCACGGGTACCAGAGTTACACTGGCATTCCGGAATTGCGAAATGGGTTTGCCGGCTGGTATAAAAAGTATTTTAATGTCGACCTGAATCCCCGGAATGAAATATTGCCATTAATGGGCTCAAAAGAGGGTATTATGCATATTTCAATGGCATTTTTAAATGAAGGAGATGAAGTATTAATTCCGAACCCCGGATATCCAACTTATGAATCAGTTTCGAAATTAGTCGGGGCCAAAATAAAATATTATATCCTTGATCAGATTAATAACTGGTTGCCGGATTTAATCGCGCTTGAAAAAGAAAATCTCGAGAATGTAAAATTAATGTGGGTGAATTATCCAAACATGCCTACAGGGGCAAGGGCTTCAAAAGAATTGTTTCAAAACCTCGTTGATTTTGGCATAAGAAATAACATATTAATTTGTAATGATAATCCCTATAGTTTTATTTTAAACGAAGAACAACTAAGCATCCTCGAAGTTGAAGGGGCAAAAGAAATTGCATTGGAGCTTAATTCTCTAAGTAAGTCACAAAATATGGCTGGTTGGCGAATAGGGATGGTTGCAGGAAACGAAGAATATATAAATACGATCTTAAAAGTAAAAAGCAATACTGATTCGGGTATGTTTCTTCCATTACAACTTGCTGCTGTTGAGGCGTTAAGAAATTCCCGGAAATGGCATTCAGATTTAAATGAGATTTACTCTGAACGCAGGGAAATTGTATTTGAAATACTTGATCTTTTGAAATGCACCTATGAAAAGCATCAAACAGGAATGTTTGTCTGGGCTAATATTTCAAATGAATTCATGAACGGAGAGATGTTGTCGGATTTTGTTTTAAAAGAAGCATTCGTATTTCTCACCCCGGGGTCGATATTTGGCACACAAGGAAACGCTTATATAAGAATTTCGCTTTGCTCCAATGAAAGTCAGTTAATTGAAGGTAAGCAAAGAATTATTAACCTATTAAACAGGAATAATTAATCAGACTGATTTAGTAAAAAATTAAACAGATGAAAGTAACAATAATAGGGTTAGGATTGATCGGAGGCTCTGTAGCCAGGGATTTAAAAGAACGAAAATTTGCAAATCATATTTATGGAGTTGACATAAACCCTGAAAATGCAAAGACAGCTTTGGAACTAAAGATTGTCGATGAAATTGTAAATCTTGAAAATGGGATAAATAATTCAGAACTGATAATAATTGCTGCTCCTGTTGATGCAACAATCTCTATTCTGCCTGAAATTCTTGATCGGGTTAAAACACAAACAGTGACAGATATGGGTTCTACCAAAGAAAAGATTTTGGAACTTGTCAGGTTTCATCCAAAAAGAAAAAACTTTGTGGCAGCCCACCCAATGGCGGGAACAGAATTTTCAGGTCCCTGCGCTGCAATATCAGGCCTGTTCGACAATAAAACCACAATACTTTGTAATGTTGAAGAAAGCAATGAAAAGGCACTGGGATTTGTCAGAAAAATGTATACTGTTTTAAAAATGAATATTGTTGAAATGTCGGGGGCCAGCCATGACGTTCATGTTGCATACGTTTCACATATTTCGCATCTAAGTTCATTCGCCTTAGCCCTGACCGTTATGGATATTGAGGAAGATGAGAAAAATATTTTTAACCTGGCAAGCGGGGGATTCGAATCGACCGTAAGGCTTGCAAAAAGTTCTGCAGATACCTGGACGCCAATATTTATGCAGAACAATAAAAATGTTCTGACAGCATTGAACAACTATATCGACAAATTACAGGAATTAAAAATATTTATTAAGGAGCAAAGAATTGATGAAATGTATAATTTGATAAAAAAATCAAACAGGATTAAAGAAATATTAAGTAAATAAAACCATAAGAGATCTCAACAAGTCACTAATATCAAAAAGTATGATGAATTTACGAAAACCCACTATAATAGCAGGGCCATGCAGCGCTGAATCGGAGGAGCAGGTTATGGTTTGTGCCAAGGCTTTGGCAAGCACGGGCAAGGTGAATGCCTTTAGGGCTGGAATTTGGAAACCACGCACCCGACCTGGTTCGTATGAAGGAGTGGGAAGCGAAGGTCTCAAATGGCTCAAACAGGTGAAACAGGAAACCGGATTGAAAACAGCTACTGAAGTTGCTACCGAAAAACATGTATACGAGGCGATGAAATACGGGGTCGATATCATGTGGATAGGTGCCCGGACATCAGGAAATCCATTTTCGATGCAAGAAATTGCCGGCGCATTGTCGGGAGTTGATGTTACCGTGTTTGTAAAAAATCCGGTCAACCCCGATGTTGAACTTTGGCATGGCGCTTTTGAGCGAATTCAAAAAGCTGGTATTAAAAATATCGGGTTGATCCACAGAGGTTTCACCAGTTACGAAAAACTCAGATATAAAAACCAACCATTGTGGCAACTTCCCATTGAGATGAAACGTCGTTTGCCAAATGTGCCGATGATATGCGACCCAAGTCATATTGCTGGTAACCGTGATGACCTCCTTGAGATCTCTCAAAAAGCATTAGACCTTGATTACGATGGGTTGATGATAGAGGTGCATCCTGCTCCCGATTTGGCATTAAGTGACGCCAGACAACAAATCATGCCTTCGCAGCTTGTCGAGCTGCTATCGCAGCTTATTTGCCGTGACCAGAACTCAACCAACATCAATTTTATTCATGTCCTTGAAGAATTGAGGGCAAAAGTTGATCGTTACGATGAAAATCTTATCGAATTACTCGGGCATAGAATGGCTATTGCCAAAGAAATAGGGCGATATAAAAAAGAGAATAACATCACTATTCTACAAAAAAACCGTTGGGAAAAGATTATTAATATGGCCGAAAAAAAAGCAGAGCATTTTAGTTTAAGCAAGGAGTTTATCGATATTGTTTTTAATGCTATTCACATAGAATCGATAAACAATCAAAATACGATTATGAATGATCAAAAACTTCTTTAACTTTACACAAAATTTCACAAAATCCATAGTTATGAAAAAACATATAGCTTTTATTGTTGCTTTTATCATGATTGCGACAATTTCATTTAGCCAGCATGAAGCCTCAAAACCTATCGTTATTACGGCATCATATTTTGATGTTTCACCCCCGTTACGTGATATGGTCAAGAATCTTCCACCCAAGGCAGATGCAAGCTGGAAAGATGGAGTGGTTAAGAATTTTTTTAATTTTAAGCGTTCTCGTTCGGTTGATACTGATGATCCTTTGGCAACTGATCAGAATGTTCAGTCCTGGTTTGGGCCAAGGGCGCCTGATTCTTTAATGCAATCCTTTGATGGAGTCTCAAATCCACAGGGTTATGTTCCCCCAGACACTGATGGTGATGTAGGGCCAAACCATTATTTTCAGGTAGTCAACTGCAGTTACGCAATCTATTCCAAAACCGGCAGTCTGTTGTTCGGACCTTATGCCAACAGTTCCATTTTCACGGGTTTACCCAATAACAGCAATGATGGCGATGGTATTGTGCTTTACGATGAAGAGGCCGACCGGTGGCTGTTCTCACAATTTTCACTTCCCACTTATCCTAATGGCCCCTTCTGGGAAATGGTTGCAATTTCGGCAACATCCGATCCTACCGGTATTTGGTACCGCTATCAATTTCAGTTTTCCGATATGCCCGACTACCCTAAATTAGGAGTATGGCCCGATGGATATTACTTGTCGGTCAACCGTTTCGCATCAGGTTCGGGAAATTATTTGGGGACAGGCGCTGCCGCTTTGAACCGAACCAAAATGCTGGCAGGCGATCCTACTGCTAATATGGTTTACTTTACATTATCCGCTTCCAATGAAGCATCCAGCTTTTTGCCTTCCGATTGCGATGGCGCTTTCCCGACTTTGGGCACCCCTAACTACTTTACCTATATGAATGATGGTCCCGACCGACTTGGTATTTGGGCATTTCACGTTGACTGGGCCAATACGGCTTCTTCTACTTTTACACAAAATGCCTTGTTGAATGTCAACTCTTTTAGCTCAAATATACCTGGCGGGATTCCCCAGAAAAATACAACTGTAAAAATTGATGACCTGGCCGATCGGTTGATGTTCCGGATCCAGTTCCGCGCCTTTACCGATCACTGGTCGATGGTTACCTCTCACGCTATCAATGTCGGATCAGGTGTGGCTGGCATGCGTTGGTACGAACTGCGTAAGCAGGGAGCCAATCCCTGGGCCGTATACCAGCAGGGAACTTACTCTCCCGATGCCAATTCCCGCTGGATGGGCAGCATTGCTATGGATGCCTCTGGAAATATGGCGTTGGGGTATTCTATTTCGAGTGCTTCAAAATTCCCCTCAATTTATTATACCGGACGACTTGCCACCGATCCCCTTGGTGAGATGACCATTCAGGAAGGGGTTATCAAGGAGGGGGGTGGGTCCCAAACCAATACATGGACCAACCCGGGTCGCTGGGGCGATTACAGCTCTATGAGCGTTGATCCCTCGGAACCATCAAAATTCTGGTATACTCAGCAATATTATCAGACCACTCATTTATATAACTGGAAGACCCGGATTGGTTCGTTCAACCTGGATACTCCTACAAGCTTTTCGATTACAGGAACTATAAAATATCCTGGCACTACCCCAATCTCTTTAGCTGGTATTTCAGTGACTCTGAAAAACGGCACAGGGTCTGTTATCGGGACAACCACTACTAATGCCTCCGGAAGTTATTCCTTCAGCGGCCTGATAAACGGCAGTTATACTCTGGAACCTTCCACCACCAAGGCATGGGGCGGGGTTACTGCTTCGGATGTTCTGCTTTACAGAAAACATATTGCCAATGTTTCATTTCTTGATGGAATTTTCCTGGCCTCCGGCGATGTAAATGGTTCGGGTGGGCTCACCGCTGCTGATGTTCTTGTTGTAAAAAAGCGCATCGGAAACATTATCAACTCCTTTTCTGTGGGTGATTGGCTTTTCGATAATTTGCCAGTAACCATCAATGGCAGCAACGTTACCCAAAACTTTAACGGATTGTGTTATGGCGATGCCAATGCATCAAATGTGCCTTCATCCAAGGGACCCCAGCAGGGCAAAGGACTTAATAACCTTTCTGGAATAATAGCAATCGCATCTGTTGATCAAATGCCCGGAGTCCTTTCAATCCCAATTTATGCCACGGATATTCAGGATCTGGGATCATTCCAGTTTACCCTTCGCTACAATCCCGGAAAATTATCATTTACCGGTGTTGATAATTGGTTCCAGGGAATTGAAAGTGTTACTGTAGGAAATCCGGAACCCGGGAAACTTACCTTTGTATGGGCAGCAGATGCGAATGGAATTTCGATTACGAATGGTAAATTCGCAGAACTTCATTTTACGGCGTTGTCATCAGATGCCTCTTCAGTAATATTGGGTGATACGCCGACCAGTTGTGAATTTGCCAGATATAACGGTGAGATTTTCACTCCAGCATTTAAGAATGGAGGCGCCGGAAACGCTTCTGGACTTGAAAACCTTAATAACGACCCTGTTTTGGTTTATCCTAACCCGGCAAAAGATTTCATCGTGTTACGGAGCAGCGAAGTGATGCAGGGGATACAAATTTTCTCCGGTACCGGAAAGATTGTCTATAATCAGGTAATGAATGCCAAAGAATCCAGGATTTCCACTTCAGATTTCAGTTCGGGATTATATATGATTCAGATTGACACAAAGACAGGCAAATTCACCAGAAGTGTATTGATTGAAAAATAGAAGAAAGATTCCGGAAGAAAGCTACTTAATCGTTTGATCATGAATATTAAAATCGCAAAATTTGATTTTGATGATATTTTAATTCAGCCTGCTGTACAAAGCGTTATTAATTCAAGAAAAACTGTTTCGGTTTTAGATGAAAACGGCATGCTTCCACTGTTTACCGCGCCAATGGATACGGTGACCGATGTTGCACACCGGATTATTTTCAGCGAGAATAATATCCATACGATAGCGCCAAGAACTGAGACAAAACATTTTACCGTGGACGATTGCCTGAAATTGAATGGTTGGGTTGCAATAAGTCTGGATCAGTTTGAACAAATGTTTAGCAACGGAAATGCAATTGACGATTCAGGGAAGGTAAAAATTTGTATTGACATTGCGAACGGTCATATGAAACGATTAATAGACCTTGTAAAAAAAACAAAAGAAAAATATCACGATCAATTATTGATTATGGTCGGCAATGTGGCTAATCCCGGAACCTACTTTGAATTATCGAAAGCCGGAGCTGATTTTGTGAGGGTTGGAGTCGGCAACGGATCGGGCTGCAGCACCTCTGTTCATACCGGGATCGGTTATCCGTTGGCTTCACTTATCCATGACATACATCAGGAAAAACGCGACGTTTCCGGAACTTTTGCAAAGGTGATTGCCGATGGCGGGATAAAAAAATATGCCGATATTATCAAGGCGCTTGCAATTGGAGCTGATTATGTTATGTGTGGCGGGATATTCAATAAAGCGCTTGAATCGGCAGGAAATACCTACTCGGCCAATAAGAAGTTTGAAGGATATACCGTTCCTGGCGACCGGGTTGATCAATACAGCGATGAGGTAAAAACAGCCTTTAACATGGGATCGATATTTTATAAGAAATTTCGTGGGATGAGTACAAAAGAGGTTCAGGCGCATCTTGGTAATGAACTCAGATCATCGGAGGGAGTGACGCGAATGGTACAGGTGGAATACACCCTGGCAGGATGGGTCGAGAATTTCATAGATTATCTTTCATCGGCTATGTCGTACACAAATAGTAAAGATCTGCAATCATTTATCGGAATACCCGATTGGAATTTAATATCTCAAAACAGTCTGAACCGTTTCAATAAATGATTACCTTTATAAATTGAGAACAAATCATCTTTTTCTGTATGTGAAGATATCGTAGATGAAAGGTATAATTTGTTCATTACTTATTATTATCATTTTTTCCTTTCCGGTAAAACTGAGTTCTCAGGATGCTGCGCAGGTTTTTGACAAAGTTTATGGACTTGATCAAACGCTTTGCAATGGGAAAAGATACAACTATCTGCCTCCACCAAATGCCAGTGGACATCAATACCTTATTTCACCAGATTTCATTGTTGGTACTATTAATATAAGGGGAAAATGTTTTCAGGACATCACACTGAACTATGACATTTTCAACCAGCAGCTTTTGCTGCAATACAACTCTGAAACATATTTCAGAAATATCATCGAAGTGTCAAACGCGTGGCTTACCAGCTTCCGTTTGGGGAACATGAATTTTGAACTTCTCAACCTGGATCAGTATCCGCGTTTTTACCAGGTGCTGGGGGAAGGCCCGGTCAGGGTATTTTATTTTTGGCGAAAAAACCTGAACCTGAATAACGTAATCGGATCTTCCAACTTTATATTTACACCGGCCACAAGAGATTCTTATGTTTTTATGGATGGGCAACTAAGACCGTTCAAGAATAAACAAAGCCTGATCCGGATTTTTGAGCCGGGTCACAGGCAGGAGATAAAAAGTTACATGCGCAAAAACAAAGTCAAAGTGAAAAAAGCTTCCGACCAGGCGATGGCGGAAATGATTACCTTTATTGGCAATATCAAGTGAAAAAATGAAATTGCTGCTGTTCATACATTTGTTTTTTTTAGGCTATCCCGCCCAGGATAAAGGGCCCGACACCCTGATTTCCTGTCACTTCAATGAATTGCCATTTACAGAATTCTGCGATTTCATCTATCATAAATCGGGGGTGAAGATCTATTTTCGTGAATCATGGGTAAAAGGATTAAAGGTGACCATTGATGCAGATACTATCCGTGTGATATCTGCAACTGAAATGGCTCTGAAAGGCACAGGGCTCAAAGTATCAATGTGGAATAATAACCTGATTATAATGCCTGGTGAAATACTTCCGGAGGGTTTGCCCAGTTTTGAGATACAGCAATTGCAACCAGACAGCTCTTCTCAGGGCACAAAAGCACTTACCCAGAGTGAGGAACGCTATCTGACAGGGAGAAAGGTTGATGCAATGCAAACCCTTCGTGTGGGCAAAAAAGGACTTACCGCGAAAGGTTCCAAGGTAACCATTCGCGGAAGAATCACTGAACAACAAACAGGAGAAGCATTGATCGGAGCCACGATGTACCTGGTGGAGACTAAGGCTGGGACGGCCACCGACCAGAACGGATTTTTGAGTCTGGTGCTGAAGGCTGGCAGTTATACCGCCGTTTTTACATTCATGGGGCTGGAGACAAAGAAATATTTCCTCGAAGTTCTTTCTGATGGAGTATTTAACATCGAGATGAAAAAATCGGCCATAGAGATGAAGGAGGTAGTGGTATTTGGCGATCAGCAGATGAATTTCCGGTTTAAAGACCCGGGGTTGGAAAAGATTTCTGCTAAAGCGATCAAGGAGATCCCTATGATGATGGGCGAGCGCGATATCCTCAGGGTCTCGGAGATGCTGCCGGGTATTGTCACTGTTGGAGAAGGCTCGGCCGGACTTAACGTCCGTGGCGGAAACTACGACCAGAATGCGTTCTATATGAATAAAATACCGATATACAATACTTCTCACCTCTTTGGGTTCTTTCCTGCGTTCAATGCCGATATAGTAAAAGATTTCTCTATCTACAAAGGGCATATTCCTGCCCAATTTGGCGGGCAACTTAGCTCGGTATTCAATATCATCGGCAGGCAGGGGAATCGAAAGCGCTTCACCGTCAGGGGCGGTATCAGCCCGGTAGCCGCCAATCTTTCTGTTGAAGGCCCTTTAAAAAAAGACACGAGTTCATTCATGATCAGCGGCCGCTATCTATTTTCCGACTGGATCCTGCGCCAGATAAATGATCCGGTGATCCGCACCAGCAAGGCTGGCTTCAACGACATCTCAGCCTCCTTTGGTTATGATTTTCGCAAAAGCCAGTTATCCCTTTTTGTTTACCATAGCCAGGATGAGTTCAGGCTCTCTGATATCAACTCATATAAGTATTCGACTAACGGCGCTTCAATCAATTTAAGCCATTATTTCAGCCCCTCACTGAGCGCTGATTTTTCAGTTACAGGATCTCAATACGCCTTCAGCACAATTGATCAACAAGAACCTCCCCTGGCTTATGAACATTCTTATAGTATTGGTGATTACCGGATTAATGCCGATTTCAAACACGACCTTTCTTCAAAGAATTCCCTGCAATATGGTGCGGGCATTACTTATTACAAACTCGACCGGGGAACCGTTATGCCCTATGGTGAAAAATCAGGGAGAGTGCCTGTCGAGCTTGGTAAAGAACAGGGAATAGAAAGCGCGATATACCTTTCCGATTCTTATGATGTTCTTCCATGGATGAATATTTCAGCCGGGCTCAGGTTCACTCTTTTCAACCCGCTTGGGCCCCGAACAGTTTACACATATTATCCGGGCGCCCCCAAAGACCCTCGTTACATTAGCGACACCCTGCATTTTGTCAACGGGCAGGCGATCAAATGGTATTTCGAACCAGATATCCGGCTTGCGGTGATAATGAAAACGGATGCGAATGGAACGGTTAAGGTTGCTTTTAACCAAATGCACCAGAATCTTTTCGTATTAAACAATACTATCGCCCTTGCGCCAAATTCCCAGTGGAAACTAGCCGATTACTACATACCCCCGGCCAGAAGCAATCAGGTTTCTGCCGGGGTTTTCCGTACCTTTCCCCGGCAAGGTTGGGAGACTTCACTCGAATTCTATTACAAACGAACAGTCAAATACCCTGAGTTCATAGATGGGGCTGATTTTCTTGGAAATCCCCTTGTCGAGACTGCTGTTTTACCCGGAAACCAGGATGCCTACGGGATAGAATTCCTGCTCCGCCGTAGCAGCCGGAAACTGGAGGGGTGGCTTGCCTATACCTTTTCCCGCTCTATTGTCAAGGTAAATGGTGATCAGCCATGGGATCGCATAAACAACGGGCTTGCGTACCCTGCCAACTATGATATTCCGCATGTGCTGAACACAGTTATCATGTATCATTTCAGCCGCAGGTTTACGGCCTCCAGTGTTATTACTTACCAGGCCGGCCGGCCAGTCACATACCCCGTTTCAGTTTACTATGTGAATGGAATCCCTTACGTGGATTATTCCAACCGCAATGAATACCGAATCCCGGATTATTTCAGGGTCGATCTCTCACTTACCCTTGAGGGAAGCCTGAGAAGAAATAAATTTCTTCATTATTCATTGATATTCAGCGTTTATAATCTTTTAGGACGGGATAATCCATATTCGGTTTACTTCAAACTGGAAGATGGAAAAATTAATAGTTACCAATATTCAGTAATCGGTGTACCAGTTTTCATGGTCACCTGGTTGTTTAAACTCGGGAATTATGCATCGGATTAAATCAATCTCTGTCATAATATCTCTGTTGCTGCTTAGCGCTTGCATCAAACCATACGATCCGGTAATTGATGCCAGTGCAAAGAATAAATATGTTGTGTCGGGGCGGGTAACCAATACTGAAGGTTGGCAGGATGTCGAAGTCTCTCTATCCTCCCCGATTGAATCTCCGAAGTATATTCCGGTACCGGCATGCAAAGTAAGGATCCTGGATGATAAGGGTAATATTTTTTCACTTGAAGAATACCAGCCGGGACAATACCATGTATGGATGGGGCAGGAATATCTTACCCCGGGAACCTCTTACAAGGTCAAGGTCACAACACCAGATGGAGAAGAGTTGGAGTCGGGATTCGATAAAATGCCAAAAGGCCCCAAATTGGATTCTGTTTATTATTCAATTGTAGATATTCCTACACCCAACCCTTCAGTTACCCAGAGTATGGCACAATTTTACGTTGATCTGGATGCTGTTGGCGACTATAGTCAGTTTTATAAATGGGAGGTGATAGAAACCTGGGAGTACCATTCACCCCACCCTGCCCAATATTATTATGATGGCGACTTTCATGAGATAATTCCACCGGATTATTCCAAAATGATTTGCTGGATGAACTTGCTGGTGAAGAATGTCTTCACCGTTTCAACCAAGAACCTTTCTCAAAACAGTTACCAGAAATACCCTTTACATAATATTGATGGAACCACTTCACGGCTGACAATCCTCTACAGCATGTTGATACGCCAGCTTGCCCTTAGCGAAGCGGCATACAATTACTGGGAACAACTGCGCATTAACAGTAATGAACAGGGTGGGCTCTATGAAAAACAACCCCTTGCAATCAAAGGTAACCTGATAAATCTGACAAATTCTGAAATTGATGTGCTGGGATATTTTTATGCTTCATCAGAGTCGACTAAAAGATATTTTTACAATGAAATCGAAGGAATTACAGTGAATTCGGGCAATTCCTGTTATGAAGACAGATTGGGTAGGTTTGGTTGGAAAGAATTTTTTACGTGGGAATATCCTATTTTCTTTTATTATGTTATCAATAGTGTAAGAATACTGACTCCAGGATGTATCGACTGTCGTCAACTGGGAGGTACAACTGTAAAACCTGATTTTTGGCCATTATAGCATGAGAAGAATTACTGCGCCATATTATATTATATTGTTTATTTTGATTTCGGTTTGCCAGGAGCTGAAATCACAAGATCTTTTTACCTATGTTGCAGGGGAGAGAATAAAGGTTTGTACCGATCGTACCATGTATATTTCGGGCGAGAAAGTCATGTTTTCTGCGATTATTTTTAATGTGAATGATTCCGTAGCAAGACAATTCAGCCGAATTTTTTACTGTGAGCTGATCACGCCCGATGGGAAGAAGATTGCGGGTCGGAAATATCTACTTCAAAATTCTTCAGGCCAGGGATGTTTTATCATTCCGGAAGAGACTATTTCAGGTATTTATTTCCTGAAGTTTTATACCAGATTCATGAGAAATATCAGTACCGGTGAATATAATTACATCATGCTGAAGATCGTCAATCCATTTAAAACCGAAGTACTTTCAGGGAATAATAGCTCTTTTGACACAACTGCCCTGGCAGTAAACAAAATGGAAATCTCCCCGGGGGCTCAGTCTGTGAATATCTTATCCGGAAAACAAACCTTTTCGCCCCGGGAGGAAATTCGATTAACAATCCAAGAAAAGACCGGAAAAGGATTGGCTGCCAGGCTATGCCTGTCAGTTGTCCCTGAATTAACATATGAAGATCCTTTTTTTTCGGTCAATAATAAACTGAACGCTGCTAACAATGGGATGTACTCTCCCGAAACCCGCGGTATTTCACTTTCGGGTCAGCTGATTGGAAAGGAATCCCGCGAACCATTAACAAATGCCAAAGTAAATCTGTCCATAATAGGTGACAAGGATTTTCAGGTAGTCCGCACCGATTCGTCAGGAAGATTCTTTTTCGCTTTACCTGATTATAAGGGGAACAAGGACATTTTCCTTTGCGCCGATGACTTGCCCGGCATTCTGCCTGAAATACTGATCGACAATGATTTCTGCTCAAGACCGGTATTTCTTCCTTCGCCCCGATTTGCCCTTAATTCAGAGGAGATGAAGACCGCATATAACATGGCAATAAATTTCAGAATTGCTTCCATATTCAGGGACGACACTATAGCTGGCAATTCATCTGAAGAGGAAAATACAAGCTCATTCTACGGTAATCCTTCTGAGGTGCTTGTTATGCAAAAATACATCGACCTGCCCACCCTTGAGGAATATTTCGCAGAACTACCCGTGATGGTGAAGTTGAGAAAGGTCGAGGGTAGAAAACAATTCAGGTTTATATATAAAAATCAGGCTGAGATGTCATTAAATGATCCGCTTGTACTTATCGACTGGGTTGCAGTAAATAACATGAAAAAGATTTTGGCTATGTTGCCCCCTGAAATTGAGAGGATTGAACTTGTTGATTGCCCATATGTAAAAGGTGATGTAACCTATGGGGGGATCATAAGTTTTGTGTCGAAGAAAAACGACTTTGCCGGCATCGACCTTCCAACTTCAGGAACATTTGTTAATTACAAATTTTTGGATGAATGTAATGAAAACATTCCACCGGCCCTTTTCACCGGTAATATTCCCGATTCGCGGAATACAGTTTACTGGAACCCTTCGGTTCAGACAAATGATGATGGCAGTGCAGATATATCATTTCTTGCCCCCGACACACCGGGAAAATATTATATCCTGCTCAGGGGAATGACTAAAACAGGAGAGGTGGAATTAACAAAAGAAGTTATTGTTGTAACGGGCAACTGATCGGATGCCTGCACGCCATCGTAACCTATCAGGTGCTTTTTTATGCCTAACAAAAAACCACCTACAAAAACTGATGTAAGTGGCTGATTTTCAGTCTCCTCGCCAGGATTCGAACCTGGGACCCATTGATTAAGAGTCAATTGCTCTACCAACTGAGCTACGAAGAGTTTTCGGGGTGCAAAGATAGGAATTTCCAAATAATTAATGAACAGGGCGCTGAAAAATAATTTGGAGTATCTTTGGTTTCAGCTTTAGATTCAAAAGTGTTCGACATTATTTCATGGATAATCGATCAAAATCGGCGCTAAATATCATGCAAGGGATCGAACAACCCGGTCAGATCAACGTGGATGCATTGAAAAAGCTCAGGGCAGGGAAGAGTTCTGTTCACAGTGTTCAGGAACTGCTTGACGGGATTTTTGCCGGAAACCGAACCATTTTGAGCCAAGCTATCACCCTGGTCGAAAGCTCTCACCCGAAACATCAGGCCCAGGCTCAGGAGTTAATTGGCTGCTGTTTAAAGAATCAGAGATTGCTGCCTGACTATTCTACAGGCGAAATCCCGGATCTCAAATATGAATTCCGGGTTCCCAGCATCCGCATAGGTATTACCGGAGTTCCGGGGGTGGGAAAGAGCACCTTCATCGAAGCGCTTGGAACCAGCATTACCGCGAAGGGACATAAGCTGGCCGTTTTGGCTGTCGACCCGAGTAGTTCACGTTCAAAAGGGAGTATCCTTGGCGATAAAACGCGGATGGAGGAGTTAGCAGCCGACCCTAATGCTTTTATCCGCCCCTCCCCATCTGCAGGTTCACTTGGCGGGGTGGCTCGGAAAACCCGTGAAACTATTGTTCTGTGCGAAGCTGCCGGCTTTGATGTGATCTTTGTCGAAACAGTGGGAGTGGGCCAATCGGAAACGACAGTTCATTCAATGGTCGATTTTTTCCTGCTCCTAATGCTTGCCGGCGCCGGGGACGAACTACAGGGCATAAAGCGCGGCATCATAGAAATGGCCGATGCCATCATGATCAACAAGGCCGATGGCGACAATATCAACAAGGCCAAAGCTGCCCGGGTTGAATATGCCAATGCGTTACACCTGTTTCCTCTGCCGGAAAGCAGTTGGATACCGGTGGCCGATATTTGCTCGGCCCGGTCAAAGCTGGGCATCGACCGTGTATGGGAAATTATAACTGAATACCTTTCTCTTACGATCCGCAATGGCTATTTTCAGCATCACAGGATGGAACAGAACAAGCAGATCTTGCTTGACACCATTGAATCGGGGCTGCAGCAGCATTTCTTCACACGAAAAGATATCTCGAACCGTCTTCTCAAAATCGATCAGGATATCATGGCTGGCCGGGTGAACCCTTACACAACAGCTCAGGAACTGCTCGATCAGTATTTCAAAGGTAGCGGGAAGGTGAAATAGTGAATCTATTTTTTTGTATTTCCCCAGTATTTATAGATAGTCTGATATAGGGTTTTTGCACTGATAGGTTTGGTAAGCTGATCATCGCAACCAGCTTCAGAACATTTTTTCGTCTCATCGTGATGTGACGATGCCGATTGCGCTATCACCGGGATATGAGGAAATTTCTGTTTAATCCTGCGGGTACATTCGTAGCCATCCATACCGGGCATCTGGATGTCCATGAGTACCAATCCGATATCAGGAAATTGAGTCATACTTTCCAACGCTGCCAAACCATTGTAAGCGTAGCGCGTTTTGGCATTCATCGCCTGGAGCATCGCCCCCATCAACCTGGCATTAATCATTTCATCTTCAACAATTAGCACTGTAAGCCCCTGGAAATCTAGCTGCCTGGGTTTTGATTCGGTTCGCGGTGACAATTCTTTTTGGAATTTAAACGGCAGTGTAAAATAGAAGATTGTTCCCTTCCCCTTTGACGATTTAAGCCATATGCTGCCCCCCATCCTCTCGATCAGCGATTTTGCAATTGAGAGGCCCAAACCGGTGCCACCGTATTTTCGTGCATCTGAATAGTCAACCTGGTAGAAATTTTTGAAAATATCTTCCTGGTTTTCAATAGAAATTCCGATGCCTGTATCTGAGATGAAGAATTCGCAAAAACGGTCTTTCCCAAGAGAATATCCGAATCTTATTGTGCCGGTTTGAGTGAATTTTAACGCGTTATCCAACAAATTGGTAAGAACCTGCCTGACGCGCGACTGATCTGCCACAATTTCCGGTGACGCTCCATCCGCAGGCAGCGACAGTTCAATGTTCAAACCGGATTTCTCCAATCGGATTTTCTCTTCATTACAATAGTCGGTCATCTCCTCAAGCAGGAGGTGAAGAGAAAAAGAAGTTTCATTAAATTTGACCTGGTTCGTTTCGATTTTAGAAATTTCAAGAATGTCGTCAATCATCCGCAGAAGACGGCTTGTGCTGTAACCAATGATTTCAGCATATTCTTCAATATCAGCCTTACTGATGCTCTCTTTGCGAATCAGGTTTGAAAATCCGACTATTGAATTCATCGGTGTGCGTATTTCATGGCTAAGGTTAGCCAGGAATGCCGCTTTGAGTTTATCGGATTGTTCAGCGTGCTCTTTTGCTGAAACCAGCTCGTGCTCCATATTAACCCGGTCGTTGATGTCGTGAGCTGTTACAAGGAAGGCGCTGGTATTTTCCATTTCAATTATGGTAGAAGTAACATCGGCCCATCTTACCTGACCATCTTTACGAATAAACCGCAATTCATTCCTCCAAATATTGTTTACATCGGTTTTTATATTTTCACTGCTTTTTTGGAACAGGATCAGGGAGTCGGGATGTATGATTTCTGATATGGAGACCAATTGCAATTCTTTAAGTGAATATCCCAGGAATTTTTCAGTGGTAGGATTGATAAAACTGACTTTTTCGCCATCATGAATGAAGATAGCTGCCGCGGTTGATTCCATTAGTTTCCTGAATTTTTCCTCACTGATCTTTAATGCATTCCCTTGTTCAATAGCATCATTGATCATGAAGGTGATTTCCTTGAATTCATTGCCTGCCGGATCAGGTTCAATGCCGATGGGAAGGTTCTGTTTTTCAAGCATGGCAGAGATTTTCCGCAGAGGGAAAACAATCCATTTGAGGAGTAACCATGCAATTATTATAAATCCAAGCAAGGTGGCGGCTGAAAAAAGAAAGAATTGCTGATCAAAGTAGTTCCCGATTTCTCCGATTTGCTTTAGGTTGATCACCACTTTCAGAAAAGCAGCGCTTTGTTTATCATCATACGTATTCTTAAGCGGAACCACAAAAATCCTTGATTTGCCCATCGACTCTTCCATTGGTTTATGAAAATGAACCGAAAGTTTACATTCCGAGCTCTGCTCCAATCTTCCAATGTAAGCGCTATCCCAAAGTTTTCCTATGAAAACAAAACCCTGAGGCTTGGATGACCTTTTCTTATCATTGGTTGCATGAATGGTTGATCCATGGATTTCCATCATACCGGCAGAAGTTCGAATATTTCCAAGCAGGTACTTGTTTTGTTCGAGAAATGTCTTTGCCCGGGGTGTCAATACCGGCAAATCAATGATGTCATCGCGCGCTGGTTCAACAGAGGTGTAAACCTTTTTTCCCAAGCTATCAAATATCCAAATGGCATTAGCCCTGTAAAAATCGATGATCACCCGGAGGTTCACCTCCGCCCACTTATAATCAGGCGCTTTCGCAAATTTGACCATGTCATCGCCGTAGGTATAATCGAACACAAGGGTTCGATAGTAATCGCCCTGGATTTCTATCAACGAACGCACCATGAGCTTTTTTTGTTCAGTGACCTGGTCGATATACAGGTTTATCATTTTGCGTTGTGATTCAACCTGATATTTCACAAGAGCCACTGAAATAATGGCAAAAATTAAACAAAGAATCAGTATTTTAGGAGTGACTTTCATTTCAGAAAGATCGAAAATTTAACTTGCAGATTAAGATTCAATAAGCGAATTTAAAAATGCAGCAATTTCATCCAGCGGGATAATGTGGTCAACGGCAGTTGCCTGGATTGCGGCGCGCGGCATTGATTCCACTTCGGCTGTTTCCGGGTCTTGCACAATTGTCAATCCCCCGAAATTCTTGATTTTCTTCAGACCATTGCTACCATCGTTGTTGGCCCCGGTAAGTATAATGCCGATAAGTTTATCCTTATAAGCTTCTGCCGCTGTCTCAAAAAGCACATCGATTGATGGACGGGCATAGTTAACCCGCTCATCAACAGTAAGAGTAAAGGTACGATCAGGTTCAATAAGCAGGTGGTAGTTGGGTGGGGCAAGGTAGGCCATTCCTGGCATAGGTTGTTCCTTTTCATCGGCTTCTTTGACCTGAAGTTTCCTGATATCATTAAGAATATGGATGAGATAATTTTCCGAATCAGCGCTGATATGCTGAACGATGATCATCGGGATATGGAACCGATCATCAAGCCCGCGAAAAAGAACCTTCAATGCATTCAGCCCTCCTGCCGAAGAACCAATCACAATGGCTTCATATCGTTTCTTATGTGTCAAATCCTGTTTGTTATAATTGATATTTCTTTATGTAAATACGTTCCTTCGGGATAAGTGGGTTGAACTGATCCCAATGATCCGAAAACTGAAGGTTTTCCTTTGATCCCAGGCAAAGAATGCCTCCGCCAGGCAAACTGTCAACGAAAAGCCTGATCACCTTATCCTGCAACTCCCTGTCGAAATAGATAAGCACATTCCGGCAGACTACCAGGTTAACTTCAGCAAAAACACTGTCGGTCACCAGATTATGCGTGGCAAACACAATATTCTTTTTCAGCGCATCCAGCAATTTGGCCGATTCATAGTTGGCCGTGTAGTAATCGGAGAAAGACCCTTTGCCACCCGATTTCTGATAATTCACGGTAAATTCTTTAATCCGGTTGATTGGATAAATGCCATCTTTAGCCTGTTTGATTATGATGGGATTGAAATCGGTAGCATATATCTGTGATTTCCCATAGAGCCCCTCCTCATTCAGCATTATAGCCATAGAGTATACCTCCTCACCACTTGCGCAACCGGCATGCCATATTTTTATAAACGGATAAGTTTGAAGTATTGGTAAGATTTCCTCCCGCAAAGCCCTGTAAAAAGTTGCATCGCGGAACATCTCGGTAACGGTGATGGACAGATCCATGAGCATTTGGTCAACGAATTTGTGATTGTAGATTGACTCATGGATCATGTCGGTGATATACTTCATGCCCGACAAGTTAAACCGGTTGAGGATTCGCCGTTTTACGTGGGCTTGTGAATAATTGCGGAAATCATATCCATACTTTTGGTAGATGGCCTCTACGAAAAGTCGGATTTCAATATCCTGGTTTTCCAGTTGTTCTTCCTGGATTTTTTTCATTAATCTCTAGTTATCAGTTTCCTTTTTATGAATCGATTTCGCAGGTTCGAAGCAATTATGCTGCAAATCAGAATAGAGGCAATGATGATCAGGGAAGTGTTGGTAGAGATTTTGAATACTGAGTGAAGCAGCATTTTCACCCCGACAAAGGTAAGCAGGGCTGCAAGTCCCATCTTCAGGTAATGGAAGCGGTTCATAATATCCATAACCAGGAAGAAAAGGGAGCGGAGCCCAAGGATGGCGAAAATATTGGAGAAAAAGACGATGTAGGGATCCTGCGTCACTGAAAATACCGCGGGAACAGAATCAACAGCGAAAAGTACATCGGTGAATTCGATTATCATCAAAACAATGAACAATGGGGTCACATAAATATTTCCCTGTTGACGAATAAAAAAGGTTTCGGCATGTTCATCGTGGCTAACCCTGAAAAACCTTGATACCAGCCTGACCACCGGGTGTTTTTCTGTATCAATCTGGTCATCTTTCTTAGCAAAGAGAAAATCATAGGCCATTTTCAGCCCGATAAACACCAGCATAACGCCGAAAACGTAAAGGAACCATGAAAACCTTTGGATCAGTGCGCTGGCGGCGAAAATAAAAAGGAAACGCATGATAATTGCCCCCAGGATACCCCAGAACAAAACCCGTTTGAAATATTTTGGCTGGATATTAAAGGAGATAAAGATCATTACAATTACAAAAACATTATCCACCGAAAGTGAATATTCGATCAGGTAACCCGTGAGATATTCGAGCGAAAGGTTATTATTGTATTTGGATATGGCTTCCTGTAAACTTAATCCCGTGATGTTTATCGGATGGTTGTAAGTTTCGATACGACTTTGAATCTCCTCGATTGTATAACTTCCATGTATCAAATTTCCATGAAACCGGATAAGAAAGTAAAAACCAATTGAAACAGAAACCCAAACCAGGGTCCAGCCCAGGGCTTCTTTAAAAGATAATGTATGGTTTTTTTTTTGAAAAAAGCCAAGGTCGATCCCAATAATAATGGAGATAAAGATAAGAAAAGAGGAGAAAAACACTATTTCATTCAGATTCGACATGTTCAAGAGGATAGTTGGATAGAGTTAATTCATCAAAGTTATAAAAAAATCTTATTTTTGTCTGCTTTTGATTTTAACAGAATTTTACAGCCCATGAATGCAACCATCTCACTGAATCCCAATCCTATTGTACATTTTCTCGACAAGCCTTCTAATGACTTTACCAAAGCTGACCTGATCCGTTTCATAGAGGCCAACGGTATCCAGATGCTGAATTTTCGTTATTCAGCTGCAGATAGTCGTTTGAAAACGCTGAGTTTTATCATTAAGGACCGGCAGCATCTCGACAGTATCCTGAGCGCAGGCGAACGTGTTGACGGATCCAGTCTTTTCCCAAATTATATAGAAGCCGGATCTTCCGATCTTTATGTCATTCCACGATATCGTTCAGCTTTTGTTAATCCATTTTCAGAAATTCCTGCATTGGATATTCTTTGTTCCTTTTATGATAAAGACGGACAGCCTTTTGCCAATTCGCCCGAATACATACTGCGGAAATCGCATGAAGTCCTGAAGAAAAAGACTGGGTTTTCGTTTGAGGTAATGGGCGAGCTTGAATATTATATTATCAGTGAACAGGACCGGTTGTTTGAAGCTGTCAACGAGCGTGGATATCACGAATCATCTCCATTTTGTAAATGGGAAAAACTGCGTGCTGAAGCTATGCAGGCCATTGCCAAATGTGGCGGGTACATCAAATATGGGCATTCGGAAGTGGGTAATTTCACTGAATCAGGACTTTCATACGAACAAAATGAGATTGAGTTTACCCCGGTTCGCCTTGAAGATGCAGCCGACCAGCTGCTTATCGCAAAATGGGTTCTTCGTTCACTTGCCTTTAAACATGGGGTGACTGTCACATTTGCCCCAAAAATCACTACGGGGAAGGCCGGAAGTGGTATGCATGTGCATACACGACTTATGAAAAGCGGACAGAGCGTTATGCTCGACAATGGCAAATTATCTGAAACTGCTAAAAAAGCCATCGCCGGATACCTCGATCTTTCGCAATCGCTTACTGCATTTGGGAACATGATTCCCACAAGTTATTTCAGGCTGGTTCCGCATCAGGAGGCTCCGACCAATATCTGCTGGGGCGACCGGAACCGTTCGGTTCTTGTTCGCGTCCCTCTCGGTTGGGGCAGCAAGCACGATATGATCACCGATGCAAACCCAAAAGAAAAGGATACCCAGACAGGCTTTGGCAGCCGCCAAACTGTTGAGTTCCGTTGCCCGGATGGTTCTGCCGATGTTTACCTCCTGTTTGCTGGTTTGACAGTTGCTGCACGCCATGGTATTGAGATGAAAAACGCCCTTGATATTGCAGAAAAATCATATGTTGATGTCAATATTTTTGAGGAAAAATATAAATCCCGGGTAAGTCAATTGCAGCAACTCCCTTTCTCATGCTGGCAATCGGCCGAATCGCTTGAAAAACAGCGAAAAATATATGAGAAACATGATATTTTCCCTCCCAAGATTATCGATGGGCTGATCAGGTATTTAAAAAACTTTAATGACAAGAATCTTCGCGAAACGGTTAAAGACAATGAGAAAGAGATCATGAAGCTCGTCAACACATACTTACATTGCGGATAGCCTCAGCGATCTGGTCATTTTGACATCTTTTTTGTTAGTTTTTGCCATTTTGTCCTATTTTTTTTAATTTTTTCAGTCGGTATAAATTTTGACTTTTTTGGGGTAACAAACACAAGTTTAACAAAAAAGAAAGGAGAGTATACCATGACACTAATTAAATGGCAACACAGGAATCCGTTATCGGATATGGTAAGCAACATCTTTGACAATGACCTTGGTGATTTTTTCGGGAAGCGTTTCAGCGATCCTGCTGCAAATATTATTGAAAACAGTGATTCATTTCAGCTCGACATTGCCGCACCCGGACTAAGCAAAGAGGATTTTAAGATCAACCTGGAGAATAACATCCTGACCATCTCGGCCGAATTCGAGGATCAGAAGCGTGAAGAGGGCAAGAATTATTCGAGGAAAGAGTTTTATTATGGTTCATTCAGCAGGGCATTTACTTTGCCTAAGACCATCAACCTCGATAAAATCAAGGCCGATTATGAAAACGGGATTCTGAAGATTGCTCTTCCGAAGAAAGAGGAAGCCAGTATTGAGATGAAGAAGGAGATTCGGATTTCGTAAGCAGAATTTTTAAAATTAAGATTGCAGCAAAAGACCCTGTTGGGAGGTACCACTCCGGCAGGGTTATTCTATTTTAGACAATCTGTATCTTTGTATGATGAATAACACGCAAAGGGCGCATATTGCCCTGCTCAGCACCACCTTAATTTTCGGCTTTGCCTACAACATCGTAAAGGGGTTGATGCCAGAAATGTTGACGCCCATGCAACTGATTTTTATTCGTTTGTTTGGTGGATTGATTGTTTTCTGGTTATTTCAGCGGCTCTTTGTACCTGAGAAAGTAGAACGGAAGGACCTCCTAAAGCTGGCGGTATGCGGCATGTTCGGGTTTGCCCTGAACCAAACCCTTTTTTACGAAGGGCTGAATCTGACTACCCCGGTGGATGCTTCCCTAATTCATGTGCTTAACCCCATTCTGGTTATGGTATTTGCCAGTATCCTTATCGGCGAGAAGGTAACCTGGAAAAAAACAGCAGGCATTGCCCTTGGCGCTACAGGGGTGCTAATCCTGGTGCTTTACGGTCGAAAGGTAAGCTTTAACGGGAATCACGCATTGGGTAATATGTTGATTTTCCTGAACATGGTCTTTTATGCACTCTACCTGATCCTTATTAAGCCGCTGGTCGGAAAATATCATACTACAACCATTTTAAAATGGGTCTCTTTTTTCGGTTTTCTCTTTATTTTACCACTTTCAATAAAACCGGCATTAGAGATCAATTTTTCTGCCCTCACATTAGGGGCATGGGTTGGAATTATCTATGTTATTTTTCTCAACACTTTTGTGGCCTACCTTCTGATCAACTTTGCACTCAAAAGTGTGAGTGCAACTGTAGTGAGCTATTACAGCTATCTACAACCTCTTATTGCCACGGTAATGTCGGTAACTGTTGGCCAGGGTGGTATTACCATACCAAAGATATTGGCTGCGTTGCTCATCTTTACCGGGGTTTATATTGTCAACCGAAAACAACCAGCAGGATAGGTATTTGAATATTTGATGAAAAACTCTTCTTAAAAGAAGTGACGGAATGGAAGCAAAACATATTCAAAGATTTTTTCGATCAGCGGGCGGCGTCTCCATTCAAGGTAATCCAGCCCTTGTGAGTTACGTATAGTTTCAGCAATATGTTCGCGCAACTGTCGTAATATTACCGGCTCTGAGCCAATCAGGGCAATTTCATACTGATAGCGAAAACTGCGGAAATCAAAATTTGCGCTCGAAATGGAGAAAATCTCGTCATCGACCATCAGCAATTTTGCGTGAAGGTTATATGGAAGATAGAACAGCAGTTTGATGCCCGCGTTATGAAGCAACCCCAGGTATTTATTACGAAGGATATCGACCATGCGCATATCGGAATGTTTCGGCATGATTACCTCAACCATTACCCCCCGTTTGCTGGCATCCATCATGGCTTTGCGAAGTAAAAATCCCGGGAGGAAATATGGTGTTTCGATCACCACCGATTTTTTTGCCTGTTTTATCAGTTGGGTATATCGTTTCCTGAGCCTCTGGAACTGAATTGAGGGTACATCGCGGATGATTTCAAAATTACCCCATTTGATTTTTCGCGTGAATGTCACCTTGTTTGTGATGATAAAGGGATTGAAAGCGTTAAAATTTTCAAGGAATACTTTTTTAAAAGAAACGGCAATTTCGCCCTCCATACGCAGGCAGAGTTCGCGCCAGTTCAGATTGTAGCCGGTAATGTTTGCCGATCCGATATAACTTATATTGCCATCGATGACAAGTATTTTACGATGGTCGCGCCGGTGTCCGCGGGTAAAGATATCGCTGTTGATCTTGATTTTTTCGAAGAATTTTACCTCGCCTCCCAGCTTGATAAGTTCTGTGAAAAAGGTCTCCGAAACGGGCCCTTTTCCCCAAGAATCGATCAGTATTTTTACCTTTATCCCTTCCCGTGCCTTTTTTGTAATTGCATCGCGAAAGCGCACTCCCATGTGGTCATTAGCGAATTTATAGGTCTCAAGATAAATGTACTCCTTTGCCTGAGCTATATCTATGAGCATCAGGTTATAAAACTGTAAGGCATCGTCAATTATCCGGAAATCCATAAAAACGACAATTGAAATTTTTTCCTCTTCAAATTTAAGAAAAAGGAATCAATCCACTTAAGATGATAACGATGAAATGGATAAATTATGTGTAATTTTGCTTAAAAAAAGGAAACCATGATCAAATCCATGACCGGATTCGGAAAGGCTGTCGTTGACATTACAGGGCGTAGGATTACTATAGAAATCAAAACTCTGAATAGCAAGCAATTCGATTTAAACCTTAAGATTCCCGGGTATTTCCGTGAAAAAGAATGGGAAGTGCGGGCGCTCCTTACACAACGGCTTGAACGCGGGAAAATAGATTTTTATATCGACACTGAGGTGACCGGCGAAATGTTGAGTCATTCCATCAATCATGCCCTTGCAAAAAAATACTATGGCGAGCTAAGAACTCTATCCAAAGAAATTAAAGAGAAGCGTCCGGCCGACATATTATCGCTTGTGGTCAGGATGCCGGATGTAATGCAAACCAGCCGCGATGAGATGGGCGAAATGGATTGGGATATAATTTCAGGCGCCATTATTGAAACAATAAGGCAGGTTGATGATTTTCGCAGTAATGAAGGGAGGGCTCTCGAAGATGACATGCTAAAGCGCGTTCATTTCATTCTGCAGCTGCTTGATTCCATCTCCCCATATGAAAAGAACCGTAGCAACGAGTTAAGAGAACGTTTGCTCAGGGATTTTGCTAAGTTTTCGGGCGATTTTAACGGATCTGCCCCCGATCAGAACCGTTTTGAGCAGGAGATCATCTATTACCTTGAAAAGCTCGATATCACCGAGGAGAAGGTGCGTTTGCTGAAGCATTGTCAGTATTTTCTTGAAACGTTGCAAGACCCCGGGGCACAAGGGAAAAAGCTTGGATTCATCGTCCAGGAGATGGGCCGCGAGATCAACACTATCGGATCTAAGGCCAGTGATGCGGAAATTCAGAAGCTCGTGGTCCAGATGAAAGATGAATTGGAAAAGATTAAGGAACAGTTAGGAAATATTCTATAGCTATGCAGGGTAAAGCGATCATTGTTTCCGCACCATCGGGGGCAGGGAAAACCACTATCGTAAAACATCTGCTCAGAGCCATTCCCCGGCTTGAATTTTCTGTTTCCGCCTGCAGCAGGGCCAAACGAAATGATGAATCAGACAGGAAAGACTATTTTTTTATTTCTGTGGATGATTTTAAAGATAAAATCGGGCGTAACGAATTTGTTGAATGGCAGGAGGTTTATCCGGGAAATTATTATGGAACATTAAAATCGGAGATCGATCGCATTTGGTCACAGGGAAAAATTCCGATTTTCGATTTGGATGTGCTCGGTGGACTAAACCTGAAAAGGTATTTCGGGAATCAGGGGTTAGCTGTTTTTATTCAACCTCCTTCGATAATCGAACTCGAAAACCGTTTAAGAAGCAGGGGATCAGAAACAGCAGAAACGTTGCAAAAAAGGATCAACAAAGCGGTTTACGAGTTGACTTTCGCCTCCCGGTTTGATGAAATAATAATCAATGATGACTTAGAGATTAAATGCAAAAAAATAGTTGCCCTGGTCGAAGCTTTTTTACAGACTTAACCCTTATTAGAAATCATAATTCTTAATTTATCCGATGTCTTCTCGTTCCAAAACAGGCCTGTTTTTCGGTTCCTTCAACCCAATCCACTTAGGTCACCTGATGATTGCTTCGTTCATGGCGGAGTATACCGATCTGGACCAGGTTTGGTTTGTAGTTTCCCCGCATAACCCATTAAAAGAAAAATCAACATTGCTTGCCGATCACCACCGTCTTGCAATGGTGAACCTGGCCATTGAAGAAGAGCCTCGTTTCAGGTCTTCCAATATCGAATTTAAACTTCCACAGCCATCCTATTCCATTGACACCCTGACCTATCTTTCGGAAAAATTTCCTGGAAAAGAGTTTGTCCTGATTGCCGGAAGTGATATCCTGCCAACATTTCACAAGTGGAAGAATTATGAAGAGTTGCTTCGTCAATACTGCATTTACCTTTACCCACGCCCCGAAACCGAGGTGAGTCAGTTCGATCGGCACCCATCGATCACACGTGTTGATGCCCCGTTGATTACTATTTCCTCATCCTTTATCAGGAAGGCGATCCGTGATGGAAAAAACATGCGTAATTTTCTGCCTGAAAAGGTATGGAAGTATATTGAAGAGATGCACTTCTATAAGTGACGAAAGACTACTGAAGACTGACCTATAATATGTTACGAAAAGGAGTTACATGATTTTTCTGGCAAATCCAAGGATGGCATTCAAAGTTTCTTCAGGTGATTCAATGTATCCCATATGGCCGCAATCGCGTAATAGCAGGATTTCGCTTAACTCAGGTAATGAAATCATTTCCCAGATGCGGGTCGCCGGTACTCTTGAATCTTTCAACCCAAGAATGAACGACACTGGAAGTTTTGTAGTTTTGAGAAGGCCTGATTGGTCTTTGCGGTTTTTCATGCCTTCGAGGGCAGCAATAACACCCTCTTTCGACATCTTGGATGCCCGTTGAATCAAACGTTCAATCTGTTTTGAGAACTTCTTATGCACCTCTACCGGGAAAAGGCTGGGTATAAATTGTGCTACGTAACTGAATTTATCCTGGTCTACGATTCCGATAGTTCTGTTCCGGTTTTCCTGCTCAGCTGGTGTGTCTGGAAAACAATGCGAATGAAAGAGGATTAATCCTCTAAGCGACTTAGGATACTTTTCGGTGAATGCGAGAGTCACATATCCTCCCATGGAATGTCCAACCATAAGACATTTGCCTATTCTCAGCTTTTTCAGCAATGCAAAAACAACATCCGCCATGAGCTCCATGGTGTGGATGTTGCCAATGGTATCACTCTTGCCATGACCGGGCAAGTCGATAGTGATTACCCGGTACTTTATCGCCAGTTTTTGAGCAAATCCATTCCAGATTTTTGAAGATTCTGTAAAGCCATGCAATAGTACTATGACCTTCCCCTTCCCTTCATCGGTGAAGAAGATGTTTTTTTTCTCAAATTTAATTATTGACATATGATTTGAATTTAAAGCAGTTGGTTTCAGCCATATTATTTCATCATTTCCTCGATCTCAGCTACCGTTTTTGGTATTGGCTTACCAAGCACCCGGCATCCATCGTTTGTGACCAGTACATTGTCCTCAATGCGGATGCCCCCGAAATCCTTATATGTTTCCACCACATCGTAATTGATGAAATTGTCCAATTTGATTTCTGCCTTCCATATTTCGATCAGTTCGGGAATAAAGTAGATACCAGGTTCGATGGTCATTACAAAACCCTCCTGGAGTTTGCGGCCGAAACGGAGAAATGAAAGCCCGAACTCCTTGCTGCGCTGCACATCTTCATCGTATCCTATTAAATTTTCACCAAGTCCCTCAAGATCATGTACATCCATTCCGAGAGGATGACCCAATCCGTGGGGGAAGAACAGGGTGTGAGCCCCTTTCATGGCAGCTTCCTTGGGATCGCCTTTCATAATACCCAGACTTATGAGACCCTTAGCGATCTCTATGGCAGCAAGCATGTGGATGTCTTTAAACGGCACTCCTGGTCTCATGGCTTTAATGGCCGTCAGATTCGCATTTAGCACTATTTCGTATATGCCCTTTTGACGGGAATTGAACTTGCCTCCTACCGGAACCGTGCGCGTGATATCGCTGGAATAATGAAGTTCATTTTCGCAACCGGCATCTATCACGAGCATCCTGCCCGCAACGAGTGTATTGCCATGGTAATGGTTGTGAAGGGTTTGCCCGTTGATAGTGAGTATCACCGGGAAAGCAACCGGGCCGCATTGCGACAGGGCGATACCTTCAATGATGCCGGCAATTTCGCGCTCTACCACACCAGGTTTGGCCAATTTCATACCACTTGTATGCATATTATAAGCAACATCAATCGCTTTTTCAATTTCGGCCACCTCCATTGCATCCTTCTTCATACGAAGTTTTATAATCGCCCTGATCAAGGGTTCTGATGTGTTTGGTTTTAATTGCAAGTGTGGAATATCCAGCAGATTCGAGAGCCATAAAATGGTTTCACCACGGTAAGGGGGCGCAAAATGCACTTTGCGGCCTTGAGCCAGGGCATTTTTAACAATTTCATTAAGAGCGGTAAGTGGTGCAGTATGCTCAACACCGACTTTGGATGCCTGATCCTTGATAGTGGGTTGAATACCCATCCAAATGATGTCGGTAATATCCACATCATTGCCAAAGATATAATCCTTATCCTTATCGAGATCAATTATCGCAGCCAGATCGGGGTTGTCCAATCCGAAAAAATAGGAAAAATTGCTGTCCTGACGGAATGAATATGTATTTGCCGGATAGTTGAAGGGAACTTCCTGGTTACCTAAAAATAAAATTAGCCCACCGGAAAGTTCGGCGCGGAGTTTTTTACGGCGATCGCTATAGACATTTGCTGAAAACATAATTTAGACTGGATTTGAATTGTGAATATTTTAAGAAAATTCATTTTTTGATAAAAATTTCGTTCTAATTTTGAAACGATGAACAAATATATTAAAAGCTTGTTATGAATGCATCATTTTTACGATTTTCTTCGATCACAAAAAAGATCTGGATGGCATTTCTGGGTCTCTTCCTGATGATCTTTTTAGTAGTCCACCTGGGCATAAACTTATGTTTGTTACGTGATGACGGGGGCGCGTGGTTTAATGCCGCAGCCTATTTCATGGGAACGAATTACATAGTTAAAGTATTTGAAATCGGTCTTTTCGCTGGTTTCATCTTCCATATCCTGATTGGGATCATCCTGCAAATACAAAACTGGATGGCCCGGCCGGTGAGGTATAAGGTTACAAATAAAACTTATACTCCGTTGCTATCAAAATATATGATATATACCGGAGGCATCGTTTTGATCTTTCTGATCATCCATTTCATGAATTTCTATTTCATCAAGCTGGGATGGGTTTCTAATCCGAATTTTTTTCCTGATGGAGAACCCAATTTCTACATTATTGCGCAAGAATTGTTCGCCAGGCCAGGATATTCCATCTTGTATATAATATTGTTCTTCGTGCTTGGTATTCATCTGAACCAGGCATTCCAGGCTGCCTGGCAAACGCTTGGAGTAAACCATCCACAATATAATAAGTTTATCCAGCGGTTCGGAACTTTTTATGCAATCGTTGTTCCCTTAGGCTTTATTATCATTCCTATTTACTTTTTACTTATCCGCTAATTGTCATGGCTGAATTAAATTCAAAGATTCCCAAGGGTCTTCTGACCTCAAAATGGACCCATTATAAAGACCATCAGAACCTTGTTAACCCCAGCAACAAGCGCAAGCTCGATATCATCATTGTGGGCACCGGTCTTGCCGGGTCTGCTGCAGCGGCATCACTTGGTGAGATGGGCTTCAACGTTAAGATCTTCTGCTATCAGGATTCTCCGCGTCGCGCACACAGCATCGCGGCACAGGGCGGGATTAACGCTGCCAAGAATTATCCGAATGACGGCGACAGCATTTACCGTCTCTTTTACGATACCATCAAAGGTGGTGATTACCGTGCCCGTGAATCAAATGTTTACAGGTTAGCTGAAGTCAGTAATGCCATCATCGACCAATGTGTGGCACAAGGTGTTCCTTTTGCACGGGAATATGGCGGATCGCTTGAAAATCGCTCCTTTGGCGGGGCTCAGGTTTCGCGTACTTTTTTTGCCCGCGGACAAACCGGACAACAATTGCTTCTTGGTTCATATGGCGCTCTGAGTCGTCAGATAAAACTGGGAACCGTTAAACTTTTCGAACGCCACGAAATGATGGATGTTGTGATTGTTGACGGGAAAGCACGCGGTATAATCGCCCGCAACCTGATCACCGGAAAGCTTGAACGCCATTTTGGACATGCTGTTGTTGTTGCAACCGGTGGATACGGGAATGTCTTTTACCTCTCAACCAATGCCATGGGTTCTAACGGGAGCGCTATCTGGCAGATATTCAAGAAGGGGGCCTGGTTTGCCAACCCATGTTTTACGCAAATCCATCCCACCTGTATTCCTGTTCATGGTGATTACCAATCGAAACTCACTCTGATGAGCGAAAGTCTGCGTAACGATGGCCGCATCTGGGTTCCTAAAAGAAAAGAAGATGCCGAAGCACATCGCAAGGGTAAGCTGAAGGCCAATGATATTTCCGAAGAAAACCGTGATTATTTCCTCGAGCGTCGTTACCCGGCTTTTGGAAATCTGGTGCCCCGTGATGTGGCATCACGCGCGGCCAAGGAGCGCTGTGATGCCGGTTTTGGCGTTGGATCGACAGGATTAGCCGTTTTTCTCGACTTCAGGGAGTCGATCGGGCGCCTGGGAAAAAATGTCATCGAAGAGCGTTATGGAAATCTCTTCCAGATGTATGAAAAGATCGTTGATGAAAATCCTTATGAAAATCCGATGATGATCTACCCGGCGGTACATTACACCATGGGGGGCACATGGGTAGATTACGAATTACAAACCACCGTGACTGGTTTATTTGCCGCCGGAGAAGCCAACTTTTCCGATCATGGCGCCAATCGTTTGGGTGCTTCCGCATTGATGCAAGGGCTGGCCGATGGTTATTTCGTTTTGCCATATACAATTCAAAATTACCTTGCCGGTGAAATCCGTGTTGCAAGGATGTCGACCGATAAGGCTGAATTCGCTGAGGCTGAAAAAGCTGTTCAGGCACGTCTTGAAAAACTTATTGCAGTAAAAGGAAACAAATCCGTTGACCATTTCCATAAAGAACTTGGAAAGATCATGTGGGAAAATGTGGGTATGGCGCGAAACGAAGCCGGACTGAAAAAGGCCATTGAACTCATCCGCAAGTTACGTATCGAATTTTGGAAAGATGTCAAAATTCCAGGAACCATAAACGAACTGAATATTGAACTGGAAAAGGCCAGCAGGGTGGCCGATTTTTTTGAACTTGGCGAACTGATGGCCCTGGATGCAATCAACCGCAATGAAAGTTGCGGCGGCCATTTCCGCGAAGAGTACCAGACTGAAGAGGGTGAATGTAAGCGCAATGATGAAGATTACAAGTATGTGGCGGCCTGGGAATATATTTCAGAAGGAGAGTTCAGATTACACAAGGAGGATCTTGTTTATGAGGAGATAGAGGTTAAGCAAAGGGTGTATAAATAAATGACGAATTACGAATGACGAATTGCGATTTTTTAATTTATGATTTCTAACAGCTTAGATATATGAAACTTACGCTGAAAATCTGGAGGCAGAAGGATGCGAAATCCACAGGCAAATTTGTTACTTACTCCCTGGATAATATTTCCCCAAATTGTTCTTTCCTGGAGATGCTTGACATTTTGAATGAAGAACTGATCGGGAAGAATACAGAGCCGGTGGTATTTGACCACGACTGCCGGGAAGGTATATGCGGGATGTGCAGTTTATATATCAATGGCAGGCCTCATGGCCCCGATGATGCTGTAACTGTTTGTCAGCTTCATATGCGAAAATTCAAGGATGGGGATACGATTATTATTGAGCCATGGCGTGCAAAGCCATTTCCGGTGATCAAAGATCTGATGGTTGATCGTTCAGCCTTTGACAAGATCATCCAGGAAGGCGGCTATATCTCTGTGAATACAGGTGGCGCTGCCGAAGCCAACAACATCCTTGTGAGCAAAGAAAAATCGGAACTGGCCATGGATGCAGCTGCATGTATTGGCTGTGGCGCATGCGTGGCAGCATGCAAAAACGCCTCCGCCATGCTTTTTGTTTCTGCAAAAATTTCGCAGTTTGCCCTTTTGCCCCAGGGACAAATCGAGGCCAAACAGCGGGTTAAAAAGATGGTCAAAATGATGGATGAACTAGGTTTTGGAAACTGTACCAATACCTATGCCTGTGAAGCAGAATGTCCTAAATTAATCTCCCGTTCCAACATTGCACGTATGAACCGGGAGTTCATGTGTGCTAAGGTAATTTAGGCGGCTCCATTTTTATTATATTGAATCCCAGCTTTTCAAAAATTTCTTTTTGAAAATCAGAACCATTCTTCAATATCATGTTATATGCCGGGAATTCTCTCCTGACCGGATAATTGTCTCTTTGCATTTCAAAATCGCCCGGATTTGAACGAAACCGAAAATCATCATCAGTTACATTATAAGTATGCAGGATAGCCTGACAAACAAGATTTTCTAATGGATGATTAGGGCAATCAAGCATAATCAAAGGATCAGATGGTTCAGGGATCCATGAAGGTTCCCATTCGGTGAGAGGAAGACCAAAATGTGCTCCCAGGCTCCGCACTATCTGTACAGTCCCATTTCTTTTTCCATCGGTTGAATAACCAGCGATATGTGGAGTGGCAAAAGTGACATATTCAAGAAGCTGCGGGTCAATAACTGGTTCATTTTCCCACACATCGAAAGCCGTGCCAGAAAGCCTGCCTTCAGATAAGGCCGACTTCAAGGCGCCAATATCTACAACCTCACCCCGCGACGAGTTGATGAGCCATGAACCCTTCTTCATCAATCGTAATGTTGCCTCGTTGATGAGGTGAATGGTTTTATCTTCACCGATACTGTTTAAGGGGACATGAAGTGTTATAATATCCGATTCAGTAATGAGTCTTTCCAACGATACAAAACCGGAATTGCCTTCATTTCTGGCCCGTGGAGGATCGTTCAATAGCACCTTCATTTCCAATAACCTGGCCAGGGCTTCAACCTTTTTACCTACATGGCCCACACCTATAATTCCGAGTGTTTTGCCATAAAGGGAAATATCATGACTGACTACCAGAATGGCCAAAATAGAAGCAATATATTGTTGAACCGAAGCGGCATTGCATCCCGGGGCATTTGTCCAGAAAATAGAACTGGCATCGCAATAATCTGTATCTATATGATCAAACCCTATTGTTGCCGAGGCAATAAACTTCACACGTGAGCCCCTCAGAAGCGTTTCGTTGCAAATAGTCCGGGTTCTGATCAGCAAAGCATCTGCATTTTCTACCGATGCGCTGTCGATTTTATGGCCATCCATGTAAATGATGGAAGCATAAGGTTCTAATGCACCCTTCAGAAACGGAATTTTATTATCGGCAATAATTGTTATCATTTTCTCTTGCCCTTTATCGTATCAGCTTGCTTATGTGGCCCTATTATCTCAGAGGTATGCCAACCATCATTTCTACAAAGATAACACCTGAAAAATTTCTAAATCGAAAAAAAGTTTTCAACACAGCCATTACCTATTCAACTAAGGCTGATTAAGCATAAAAACAACCAATTATTTACGTGAAACTTTAAACTTTATATTATGAAAACTTTTATTTTACTATTGGTTCTGGCTTTCAGTATAAATTATTGGGGGAGCGGACAATCGTTAACGACAATTGCAGCATGGGATTTTTTTGGACAACCAAGTTCTGCAACTTTTACAGCTACTGTTTTTAATTCAAATCTAAGTTCCTCCAACATTATCACAAGGGGGGCAGGAGCTTCACCATCGACCGGCATTAATTCATTTCGCACTACCGGATTTCAAAATAACGGAATTTCAACATCCAATACCGACTATTTTGAGGTGACCCTGGGGGCCACTTCCGGTTTTACCTTATCGTTATCAACGATTGATGCCAGGTTCAATGGAACTGGGTCCTTCTATTCTTCGCCCGGCGTTACGTCACAGTTTGCATATAGTTTGGATGGTTCAATTTTCACATTGATCGGAAGTCCTGAACCATCAACATCACTGAATATGACCCAGATTGATCTGGTATCAATACCTGATTTGCAAAATGTCGCTTCAGGCATGATTATTACCCTACGGTATTATGCCAGCGGGCAAACAACAACCGGAGGATGGGGCCTTTATTCGGCCAACGCCGGATCGTATGGTCTTGCCATTGGAGGATCGGTAAATGTGGCCCAATCAACTCAGGCAGCCACCTACAGCTGGAATCAAACAGGAACTGGCGACTGGACCACATTTACAAACTGGACCCCGGCAAGAACGACACCACAGGCCAATGATATCATTCATGTTAACATTGGTGGCAGTTGTGTCATTACAGGCGTTCCTGCACAAACAATCGGGCAACTGATTATTTCAAATAATACTGCCGTTAACCTGCAAAGTTCGGCGGAATCAATTCTTGCTATTGAAGGGGAAACCGGAACCGATCTTGAGGTACAGGCTGGTTCAGAATTAAACCTGAACGGAGCAAATTCCATTGTTCTTGCAGTCGGAACCGGAGCAACGGGTAGTATAAGCGGGAAAATGACTTTTTCCTCAACCGTTGCAACATCAAATAGTCTCACCGCAGTTGATCCGGGATCGATAATCTTTAACAATGGATCTGTATTTTTAGCAGGAACCTATTCTTCAGGAAATCCTTTTGGAACAACTTCATTGGAATCAATTATATTCAAAAATGGTTCAACATTCATACATCAGTCGGGAAATGATCCTTTCGGGGCATCTCAGCCAAATAGCGTTGTTATATTTCAGCCCGGGAGCCTATATAAAGTAATTGCCAATGTTCCCCTTTCACTTTCCGGCAGAATTTATGCAAACTTTGAATTGGATGCACCCGGCGTAACACTTTCGCCTGCCGGAGAAAATCAGGTTGTAATTGATAATCTCACTGTAACAAATGGCACTTTAAATTTCAACATGACCAAAACGCCAGGGCATTCGGTAAAAGGAAATATTTATGTTGCCACCGGAAGCATGCTAAATTTTGCACCTGACATGGCAGGGACAGTGACATTGAATGGTGAATGCCACAAGTCTATTTCCGGGATAGGTAAGATTGAAGGTAACACGAACTCTACTATAGAAATTGCCAACAGTGACGGTGTGAGTCTGAACACTCAACTAACCATAAATGGCAACTTAAAACTCACAAACGGTTTGCTGAATCTTGGTTCGAACGACCTTGTTTTAGGCGCTGCATCTGCAATAACAGGCACACCATGTGCATCCGCGATGATCGTTGCTACAAGTACCGGCCAGGTAAAAAAAGAATTTTCTGCCCCCGGCAGTTTTACTTATCCGATTGGGGACCAAACAGAAACAGCTGAATATTCGCCTGTTACCTTGACTTTTAACAATGGAATATTTGAAACGGGGAATTATGCCGGTGTAAACCTGGTAAATGCCAAATATCCTATTGATCTTAATACCGGCAATTATCTTAACCGTTACTGGTCAATAAGTTCCAATGGCATTACCGGATTTTCATGTGACGCATTATTTCAATATGTTCCTGCAGATGTAAAGGGAATAGAAGGCCTGATTTCATGTGTTAAAGTGGAACCGTTTCCGCTTATCAGCTTTGGGGTTACTGATACGATACACCACGAGTTGACAGCCAGTGAACTCACCTCATTCAGCACATTTACAGGTAGCGAGGCCGTTACATTTGTTTATGAAGTCGCAGGATCAGGATCCTACTGTCAGGGTAGTTCTGGATTGCCTGTTACCTTAAGCGGTTCTCAGTTAAATGTAAGCTATCAACTGAAGAAAAATGGTGAAAATCAAGACGCCCCGGTTGCAGGGTCAGGATCAATTATAATCTGGCCAAACCAGTTAACCGGAATCTACACCGTTGTTGGGATCAACGGAAATGGAAGCACAATGATGAACGGCAGCGCTATACTCGAAGAAATGACATCAGGGGCAGTCGGGGTGTCAATCGTAGCAAGCGCCAACCCGGTTTGCCCAAATACTCCTGTTACTTTCGCGGCAACACCGGTGAATGGTGGCAGTAATCCGCATTACCAGTGGAAAGTTAATGGAGTGAATGTTGGCGCCAATTCACGGACTTATGCTTACACGTTGGTAAACAACGATGCTGTTGCCTGTGTGATGACTTCAAATTCAGGATGTGCCCAGGGAAGCCCGGCTGCTTCGAACATGGTAAATATGATCGTGAATGCTATCATGCCTGTAAGTGTAGCGATTGCGGCTTCGGCCAACCCGGTTTCCGAGGGGACAAATGTCACATTCGTTGCAACTCCGGTTAACGGTGGAACAAATCCGGCCTATCAGTGGAAGGTAAATGATGCTAATGTGGGAACAAACAGTCCAATATTCACCTATGTACCGGCAAACAACGACAATGTAGTTTGTATCATGACTTCAAATCTTCAATGTGTATCCTGTAATCCGGCCATTTCCAATTTAAACATAATGACCGTCAAGAATAGCGCTTCAGGAAAATCCTCATTCATTGTTTACCCGAATCCCACAAAAGGAACCTTCACGCTGGAACAGAAGGAAGGTACGGAATATAAGAAGTTAAAAATTGAGGTATTCGGTATGAATGGGGAAAGAGTAATGACAGCAGAATTGACAGGAGAAAAGAAGCATATATTTTCACTTTCAACTGCTCCCCCAGGGCTATATTTAATGCGTGTATTTACCGGTGAAACCATTGAAATAATAAGGATCAACAAACAATAAGCAATAAATAAATGTATGGTGACAATTATCCGTTTCAAACTTGTTGAACTTGATTCAAAAGTTTGCTTCATTGGCAGGAAAAAGAAAGTTCTGAATTATCCAGTCCGTTCCATTTCATTGGTTCCTGAGCCAAAATCATCATTTTTGCTCCATTCGGCTTTGACTGTTCCCGAAATTTTCTGGCAATGAAACTGTCTTCAATGTCTTGAAATCGGATACAATGAATCGGGAAAATCAGGAAAATCGGCTAAATTTGTATCCTGAAGTCCGTGCTGCAATATTGTGACACCGGACAATGAATTTTTGAAATAATGAGGTTCAGCGAGATAGCCGGCAACGGGCAGATTAAAGGCAAACTTATTCAAACGGTATTGGATCAGCGGGTGAGTCATGCCCAATTGTTTTTCGGGCCGGAGGATAGCAGTAAAATCGCCCTTGCCATTGCCTATGCTCAATTTATTAACTGCACCAACAAACAGGGAATCTCCGGGAAGGAAGAATTTTCGAATTGTGATGTACGATTTACGAATTTACCAGAAAACAACGTCATAGACTCTTGCGGGGCATGCCCCTCCTGTATTAAATATCAGAAGCTCATTCATCCCGACCTGCATTTTATATACCCCGTTGCCACAACCAAAAGGGTCACGAAGAAGCCACAGAGTAAATACTTCATCGAGGATTGGCGAAAATTTCTAATAGATAACAATTACCAGTCGGGACTGCAGAGCTGGTTTGAATCAATAGGTATCGAAAACAAGCAGGGAATAATAAACGCCGAGGACTGCAATGAAATTATCACCACCCTTAGCTATAAAAGCTATGAATCGGACTACAAGGTGATGATTATCTGGATGGTAGAAAAACTTTACTATTCTGCTGCCCCTAAAATTTTAAAGATTCTTGAGGAACCTCCTGAAAAAACTCTTTTCATACTAATTTCAGAGGAACCAGATCAGATAATAAAGACAATTCTCTCGCGTACACTTATGGTAAAGATTCCAAAATCGGACATCATCGGAAATGGGACCAATGATGATGACAAAATACACTTTGAGGCTTTCCGCAGCTGGATGAGGTACTGTTTTGCAGGAAAAATCCCCGACCTTATCGCCTTCGCGTCTGAAATCACTAAAGCAGGAAGAGAAAAGCAAAAGAGTCTCCTGGGTTATTCACTCAGAGTTATTGGATACTGTGCATCGGTGAATTACCGGCAGCCTATTCCGGAGGGACTCGAGGGGGAAGAGCTGAAATTTATTCGTGATTTTTCTCCTTTTATAACATCCGACAATCTCATTGAATTCAACACTCTGCTCAACGATGCCATATTCCATGTTGAACGCAATGCCCATACTTCGACCTTGTTCCTCGACCTGTCACTGAAATTTGTTCGGAAGTTTAAACCGAATTTTGTACCTTTGTGAGGATTTTGAAGGATATGGATAATACAGAAAGCACGCCGGTTCAACCCCTTGGAACCTTACCTCAGGAATTACATTCTGATGAAACAGGCATAAATGAATTCAGCCAATCAAGGTATACCAATAATCCCTTTTTAACCCGTGGATGTTGCCAATCTCCGAAGCTTTATAATAAAAATGAAACTGTGTTTCAGCACAGCTGCAGTAAATTTGATTCATTTGATTGGCTCCGGAATATTCCTGTCCCCAAAGGATCGAAGGCGATTGATATGGTTGAGGTAAGGTTTAAAAACAGTCGTAAGGACTATTACCGCATGCCTCCCGACCTGGAACTGTCTGTGGGAGAAATTGTTGCTGTTGAAGCATCTCCGGGACATGACATTGGTATTGTGACCATGGAAGGTGAAATGGTACGTTTTCAGCTGAGGAAAAGGAACTCATCAGCCAATCTTGATGATTTAAAAAAAGTATATCGCAAGGCCCGGCTTACCGACATTGAAAAATGGATTGCGGCAGTTGAAGTGGAGACATCAACCATGTACCGTTCAAGAGATATCGCTGACCAGCTCGGATTGCTAATGAAGATCAACGATGTTGAAATCCAGGGCGATAATACAAAAGCCATTTTTTATTACACAGCCGAAGACCGCGTTGATTTCCGTGAACTGATTAAACTTATGGCTGAGGAATTCAAACTACGCATCGAGATGAGGCAAATCGGAGCAAGGCAGGAGGCAAGCCGTCTGGGTGGTATCGGTTCATGTGGCCGAGAACTTTGCTGTTCAACCTGGATGAGTGATTTCAAATCGGTTACAACCAACTCGGCCCGGGTTCAGCAACTCTCTTTAAATCCCCAAAAGCTGGCCGGCCAGTGTGGCAAACTCAAATGTTGCCTCAATTATGAATATGATACTTATGTCGATGCGATTAAAGGTATGCCCAATGCAGAAATACGGCTTAAAACAAAGCGTGGAGAAGCTGTACACCAGAAAACAGATATTTTTCAGAGGCTGATGTGGTATTCATATGTCAACGAACCAGGCAACCTGATGGCAATACCTGTTGAAAATGTCATTACTATCCATGAAGAAAATAAAAAGGGTATTTTACTTGAAAAACTTGAAGATTTTTCACAAATAACCGAGAAAAAAACGGATTTTGACAACGGTACGGTCCAGGATGACCTTACCCGCTTCGACCATTTATAAACAATTTTGGTTTTTACAAGCGAATCATGCGAATGAACCCTGAAAAGAAAACCTTTTTGTTTGTCCTTTTGCTCATTGGGATTATGATTTCCTGCGATTCGAAGCGTATTTTCGAAGAGAATTTCGTTGTTGAAAAAGGCACATGGAATGTGAAAAATAAAATGAAATTCGAAGTAAACATATCCGATATCAAATCACGTTACAATGTTTATATCAATATTCGGAATTCCCCTGAATATCCTTACAGCAACCTTTATCTTTTCATGAGTACCTTCTTCCCCGATGGGAAAATCGCACACGACACGCTTGAACTCACACTGGCCGATTATGACGGAAGATGGCTGGGCTCCGGAATGGGGAGCATAAAATTCAGCCGTTTTCTATTGCAGAAAGGAGTTCTGTTCAAACAAAAGGGAACATACCGGTTTGAATTGGAACAGGCTATGCGTGTTAACAATCTCAAAGGCATTCGCGATATTGGTTTACGTATTGAAAAATAATGAATAATCCGATATCACATATCCCGATATTGAACGACATGCCGAAACCAATTTCCAATGTTACATCGTATAAAAAATATGTGAAGAGGTTTTGGATTTCTTATCTCCTCGTAGTTGTCCTGATTGCTCTTTTTTTCATCTCTATTACTTACGGACTTTTTGGAGAAATGCCCACATTCGAGGAGCTGGAAAATCCGAAAAGCAATCTGGCAACGGAAGTTATTTCAAGCGATGGTAAAATATTGGGAAAGTATTATATTGAAAACCGGTCCAACACGCAATACCAGGATCTCTCCCCTAATGTCATAAATGCACTGATCGCCACTGAAGATGCGCGCTTCGAGAACCATTCAGGTATAGATGTGATCGCAATATTCCGGGTGCTTTGGGGAATGACCACAGGATCATCGAAAGGCGGAGGTTCTACCATAACACAGCAACTGGCTAAGAACCTCTTCCCGCGTAAACAAAACAGGACTTTTTGGGAAACCGTTATGATCAAATTCAAGGAATGGATCACTGCGGTAAAGTTAGAGCGCAACTATTCAAAAGATGAAATCCTCGCCATGTACCTTAATACCGTTGATTTCGGAAGCCAATCGTATGGCATCAAATCGGCTGCAAAAACCTATTTCAACAAAAGCCCCGATCAGCTTGGTGTTGAAGAGGCCGCGGTTCTGATTGGCATCCTGAAAGCCCCATCATGGTTCAGCCCGGTACGAAACCCTGCCCGCGCATTTGAGCGCCGCAACACGGTAATGCATCAGATGGCAAAATATGAATATATCAGCGCCGCCGAACTCGATTCATTGAAAAATATTCCGGTCGATATGACAAATTACCGTCTGCAGGATCATACTACCGGCATTGCCACTTACTTCCGTGAATACTTGCGCATGGTTTTGGCCGAATGGTGTTTCCAGAACCCAAGGGAGGATGGAACGCCATATAATCTTTACCGTGACGGATTAAAGGTTTATACCACCATCAACTACAAGATGCAGGAATATGCCGAAAGAGCAATGATAGAATATCTTGGCAGAGAACTGCAGCCCTCCTTTTTCGCACACTGGAAAGGGGTTTCAAACGCTCCCTTTGTCTTTGAAGAGAATGTTGCAAAAAAAGAGACCGAGAATCTGTTGCTATCGGCCATGCGACGTACCGACCGTTATTTTCGACTTAAAACAGAAGGTTACTCTGATGCTCAGATTCTACAGGATTTCAAGGTGCCAGCTAAAATGAAGGTGTTTTCATATCGAGGTGAAATCGATACCGTGATGACCCCGCTGGACTCAATCCGTTATTATAAATTCTTCCTGCAATCGGGCCTGATGTCGATGGACCCGCATACCGGTAATGTAAAGGCTTATGTAGGTGGTATTGATTATCGGTTTTTTCAATATGACCATGTAACGCTCAGTAAGAGGCAGGTAGGGTCAACGTTTAAGCCATTCCTTTATACACTGGCTATGCAGGAGGGAGAATCGCCATGTTCACTGTACCCCAATGTACAACCGGTTATCGATCTGGGAAACGGGCAGGTTTGGGCCCCTGAAAGTTCAAGCGATGAGAGGCGTGGAGAGCAGGTTACGCTGAAGTGGGCTTTGGCCAACTCGAATAATTGGGTATCGGGCCAACTGATCAGAAAATATTCTCCCAAAGCCGTTGTAGCCATGGCCCATAAGATGGGGGTTACAAGCGATATTCCAGCTGTTTATTCCATTGCCCTGGGGTCATGCGACCTCAGTCTTTACGAGATGGTGGGAGCCATGAGTGTTTTTGCAAATAAAGGCGTTTATATTGAACCCGTCTTTATTTCCCGTATCGAAGATAAAAATGGCAATCTTCTACAAACATTCAACGCAAAATCACAGGAGGCCATTAGCGAGGAAACTGCCTACCTGATGATCCAGTTGATGAAGGGCGTTGTGGAGGCCGGAACCAGTATCAGGTTGCGTTACAAATACGGATTTGATAATCCTATCGCCGGAAAAACGGGTACCACTCAGAACCAGAGCGATGGCTGGTTCATGGGAATCACCCCCGACCTTGTAACAGGTGTTTGGGTGGGATGCGAAGATCGCGCAGCCCATTTCAGGACCATAACCCTCGGACAAGGGGCCAACATGGCCCTGCCAATCTGGGCCCTTTATATGCAGAGAGTGTATGGAGACCAAACCCTGCATTACACCAAACGCGATTTTGATGCACCATTAAGGCCCCTTGATGTTGATCTAAACTGCAGCGAAGAAGGTACCCCCAGCCCTTTACAACAGAAGAAGAAAAAGCAGACTATTGATCCCGATGAATTTTAGTTGACGAATCAGGTAATTAATACAGCTTTTTAAAAAAACAGCGCTCATTAACTGCCTTTGATACATTCACGGTAAATTACTCCCCTCTCTTTCAATCCCTTGAGCAAATAAGCAACACATTCAGGCTGTCTGCCTATGTATTCCGGAACTGAGATGCCTTTGCGTGTAAAAAGGCCTTCAGCGATCATTCGAAGGGCTACAGTGGCAGAGTAACCTGTAGTACGCGCCATTGAATGGACACGGGTCAAAGGATCGTATTTGTCGAAGAGATCCCAGGTGTAACAGACACTTTTGCCATCCTTTTTTCCTTCAACCATTACTTGCATCACGGTGATATCAACCTCTCCCTCATTTAGTTTCCATTTCGGGAAAAGCAGTTTTGCAGTAAGGTCCATTGGCTTGACGCGTACTCCGCGCACCTCTAATTCTTCCTGACTGAAAAAACCGGTTTCGCGCAACACCCGCATCTTCTCAATATGGCCCGGATACCGGAGGGTTTTCTCTTTCATGTTGGGACATTTTATTGTGTGGGCCAACGAGCGTAATCCATCTGTATTGAATGCTTCAAGAGTGCCGATTCCAGGAAAGTCCAACAATTCCGGATCGGAAAGGGCAGGTTTGACAATAAATTTACCATTTTCAATGTATCTGGCCGGGCGGGTGTATTCCTCGATTACATCTACAGGCGAAAATACGGCTTTATATTCGTAAGGCCATTCACGTATTTCAGGAAGGCCGCCTACCATGTAAAGAATATTTTCTGTTTCATCAAGCAGGTGGTCGGCATATCCGATAAGCACGTTGCACATGCCGGGGGCCACACCCATATCCATGATGGCCGTTACATTTTTTCGGCGTGCCAATTCCTCGAGTTCAAAAGGATCTTCGATAAAAAAAGCAATGTCTACTACATTCTTCCCTGCGCCAACAATGGCCTTAAGCGTTTGAAAACCCATGAAACCAGGCACGGCATTGATTACCATATCATAATTGGCAACCAGTCGAGCCACTCTGTCAGTGTCACTCAGATCAGCAACAATCGTCTTGATCTCCTTCCCCCTAACGTGAGCCCCGTTTTCAGTTTCCTGTGCCCTTTGCCGGTCTGCCAGTTTCCCAAGGGCATCCGGATTAATATCTGCAATGGTCACTTCAAATCCAATATCATTTGAAAGGTCAAGTGCCATCGGGCCTCCCACGAGGCCGGAACCAAGAACGATAATTTTCATATTTCAGATTTTAGCATGATTTATAATAGGAATCTTTCCCTCTTTAGTGAAGGGAAAGATTCCTACTCAATAGTCAGTTCATAAATCTCCCCAACATATTCTTCCTTTGGAAAGGGTGTATTATCCTGTGAATAGGCAGAACCAATCCACCATTTAGTATTGTGGAACTCCTGGGTAATGATGAGAAGCATCTGGTTATTAGGAATGGAGGTCACCTTGTTGTCCATGTAACCCACTACGCGGAGTTTATCCTTCTCCGGGCCAATCCTCCAGATGATTTTGTCGGGCTGCCAGTCTATTTGGAAATAATAGTACGGTGATCCGAACAGTTCATCATCTCGCTCAGGCGTTTTCTGGGTCAGGGCACGGTAGTTCTTATCCCAGCGATGGGCCCAGAAGGTTTTGTTTTCATAATGTACGGGGTAGCAGCCATCATGAAATTCGGCAGGCTGCCAGCAAGCCATATCCCAATTGGTGCAGGAAACGGTTATTTTGTCATCATCGGCAATGATCTCTTCAGGGAAAGGAACATTCCAATTTTGCACATGATACTGATCATCAATACCATGGAAGTAAGCCGGGGGCAGAACCCACGAAGGGCAGTAGGGCACGGTTTTCAGGATTTCAAAGTCGATCTCGGAATAACCTACATTTTTAACCCGCTGATCCTGCTGCCCACCGTAATAATTGGCCATGTAACCTGCATTGCTGCAATCGCGACGAAAGTTCCATTCAGCCTGGGACTGTGTAATGAGCCAGATAGCATTGGTAACTCCATTCCACATATTGTTTTTATTCAGCAGCTCTGTAAGCTTGCATTTGACAGTATATTTGCCAAAAGTCAATCCATGCCTGGTGATAACACCGGCATTTTGCTTCTGCCATTTGCCGAATTCGGATTTTGGATTGAGGATTGTGATTTTATGGTTTACCGGATCGGAAATTACCGTTTCGCAAGGTTTTTTGGTAACCGTGGCCGTGATCGCAACCAACTCCTCTTTCCGGTAAAACCGCTTGTTCCAGTTATAGTCAATACGTGAGTAATCGCTATTCAAAATATCTTCAATCACCGGAATATTGTTCATCTTGGTGGTAGGATCGATATAGTGAAAAAACTGGTCAAAGGCTGCTGACTTGTAAAGAGCAGGATTCTGCCCGCAACCAGCCATCTTTGATTTTTCAGTCTCCTCTTTAGAAAAAGAGCCGGGGCTTATATAGACCCCGGCGCCGGGGTCAGGACTGGCAATTACATTCAACAGAACCGGGGAACGCAGCACAATAATATTTTTCAGAGATTTTCCTGCCCCATAAAGAAAGTAGAAGTAAGGGTTTACAAATCCGGTATCACTCTTTATCCCGATGTTCTGAACATTTTCAGGAATGGTTTTCTGCTTCACATTCATCTCCTTTGTAACCACAAGCATGAAACTGTAATTACCCACGCGGGGGTTTCGTTTCCAACGGTCGTTTTTGTTGCCGGCATAGTACCGCTGCTCATCTCTTGGATTCCCGATTATACGAAATTTGCTTTCGATGACATGAAAATCATTATCGGCCGGGATAAACCCTGTCTCAGCAAAGGTTGTCGCTACCTCCTCCCAACTTCCATAGAAATTTTCCCACGCATCGGGGTGTTGCCGGGCGCTGTCGCTAAGGTCCCGCTCCGGGAATTTGTAAGATTCATTCTGATAATAGACCTTGAAACAAAAATTTTGTGGTGCAGTTCCTGTGTTTTTCAACTTGAAAACGAAGCGAAAAAAACCATCCTCAACTTGTCGTGAAGTGGGGATAGTAAATCCATTTGTAATCGCATCTGAGTAATCCAGATAAATCGGTTGTCCGTGTTTCCAATTGGCAATCGGGTCAAAATCCCTCACAACAAACTCTTCACTCCCCACATCCAACGATTTGGTCGATTGTCCACAGGATAGGAATAAAAACGGAATAGAAAAAATAAGCAGGAGATACCGAACAAATTGGTTCATGGATTTACTGTTTCTTTTTACCGGTTAACGAGTAAAGATGTACAAAATCGGGCAATATTGATTCATAGTGGCGCTCTTTTTCAACAGATCCTATCGTAAGAAATGAGAACGATGAAGGACTAAGGAAATATCCGGGAATCAGTGTCAGGGATTCATAATACTTGGGATTACTGCCCTTTTCACAGCCAGAAAAATCGACTCCCGAAAGTATCCTGAAGGTGGAATCATTAAAGCTGATCTCCTTCAAATCAAACCGCCAGTCGCGGTTGTACCTGTAAACTTTTGTCTCATTTCCATTATCAGCATTGGCTATGAAAAAGAGGTCGGAAGGCTTCAGTGTATCCAGCCCGATAGTTTTACCGACATAGTTATGATTTTCACCGAAAAGAGGGTCCCATCTCATCCGCGATGAGTTCAATTTCCGCAGGGAATAGCCAAATTTCTTCTCGCCCTTATTCCTAATAACAGTCAAAACCAGTTCATTGGCTGAACCCGGAATGAACCGACCGACATAAATACCCACCTCCTGGTTACTTTTATTCCAATCCTTCACCGGATCGTGGTCGTCTTCGGCAATGACCTTCCAGGCGCTGCCCGCATTCCCTGTTGTTTCAAACGCCATCACCTTCCATGAACCGTTATCTTCAATAATCATTATTTCTGACCGGTGGTCGCCATTGAAGTCTCCACTGAAAATTGAGGAGGCCGGCATCCCTGATTTCCACATTATTTTCAGGCTGGTTTGCAAACCGCCCGATGCAGTGCACAGGTTAGTTAACGGTTCAATGGCACAGAGCATCCATTCTTTTTCACTTATCAGGATGAGCTGCTCAGCTTTGGTTCCAAGAAATTTACCCTTCAGCATTTTTTTAACTGGCTGAACAGAGGCAAGTGCGGATGGATTATTCAGGGTGATTTTGCGAAATTCACTATTCGAGGTACAAAAAGCATAAATGCCAATATGACCATCCTTCCTGATTACAAAAAGCCCATCGTTGCCGGTATTCAGGAAGTTGCCCGCAATAACCAGATCGTTAGTGCTGATATCTGCCAACTCTGGTAAGCTAAGGGTAGTCTCTTTCTGAAGCATCGAAACCGGAAAGGGAGGGTAATTGAACCTGGGTGTAAAACCTCCCGGTTTTGTCATGTCAACCCAAGCCGAATCGCCACGCCGGTCGACCGGTCCGCCAAAAACCACGGTATAATCATCAATCAGGATGTCGGTGCGGCTGTTATTCCAAAAATATATCTGGATCTTGTAATCGGGTTTAAATGAAACCGCTGTCAGATCAAAGTACTTGCTTATTTTAAACCATTTTCCCCGGGGAACTTCCGGATCAACAACTCCTATCCCCTCCCAGCACACATTTACACCCGATTCGTTGGTGGCCGTGAATACCATATTCCCATTCACCTCATTTTTTGTGGGAAATACATAAACCCATGCACTGAGAGCCACTGCTTTCATGTTTTGCATCCCGATCTCCCTGGCAGTTCGTTCAACCGCCATACTGAAGCTGTTTTTCCCGAACGCCTTAACCGAATATTGTCCCGAGTGGGCCAATCCCTTGTAGAAACCACCGGGCGCCTCTTTTCCGGGAGCCACTTCAAAATCGTAATAAAGTGTATTGGGAGAGAGGGCCTGTGTTTTTTGAGGATCAACGTATGACTGGTTCGACACTGAAGGTATTTTCGACACCCTTGTGAATGGCAGATACTTAAGTCCAAGAGCAAGTAAGACAACAGAAAAAAGCAACAACAGGCCGAATATGCGTAGTCTCTTGGTTTTTAAATTCATGCAGGTTTCATTAGCTAATCAGCATAATACAAATTTATTGATTTTTTTTCGATTGATTATAGGAATAAATGGCATCAAGCATCACCATCGAATCAAGCCCTATGTTTCGTTCACGCGCCTTTTTTTCGACCTGTGAAAGCCATTCCGGACTGTTTCTGATTGTTAAAGCGATATAGTCAATCGAATCCAGATAACTTTTTCCCGGCAGGTTGTTGTACTTTGTATAAAAAGTATATTCGGCATCGCGCCTGATCATCTCTTCCAGCGGTTTCTGGTGCATACGTGATTTATTTACCATGAAGCGGAACCAATCACGGTCATTTCTGATTTCATTTTCAATACCGTATAACAGCGGATCTTTTATCTCGGGGTGAAAAGCAAGAAAAGTTTCATCGGCAAAATTCCAGAACCCGCAATGAAGGTTGATCTCCGACACCATCAGAATCACAACATCGAATTTTATCAATTTATCCCGGAGATTCGATTTGTCGGCATACTGTGGCGGATCATCGTTGTGATAGGGATAGACCTTTTTATTATAGTACCAGTAATCTTGCGTTTTGAATAGCTGACGGCCATAATCTTCAATTATGTTTACATAATAACTATCCGCAACAACCAACGCCTTTACAGTCTTGACCTGTTCCTGATTGAATATTATCGATGGATAAGCCCCGGGAGTTGATTTCAACGAACACGCCAGGTTTAGCAATTCGCCAATGTCATTATCTGTACCACCAGGAGTTAACGAGGTGACGAGATGACGAATATTGAAATCTGGCAATTGTCTGCCTGTTTCCACCTCAATCAGGCGGCTAAGTGTATCTACAGCAAAAGTAACCCCATAAAGACTCCAATGCATTCCATATCGCGGGAACAATGGATAGCGCGAAGTGTCTTTCATTTTCAGGAAATAACTGTTCATATCCATATTCGATAATCCCAATTCGCGGCTGCGTTGCACAAAATATTCGTAATTAGTCTGTGACCTCTTTCCCGTATTAAAGCGATCTGGAATAAATTCAGGGTAAAAGCTTGCCTTGCCAGGTTCATAAACCAGTAGCAAAGGGATGTTACGCGCCCGCAGGCTGTCCTTCACATTCTTCAACCGTGACAATTTTTTATCGATTGCCGCTTTCCCTATAAAATAATCCCCATTATATTCATGTATGTAATCCTCCTCAAACAGGTAACCGTTTTTGCCCAAAACAAATCCTTTCGCGTGGATAAGTCCAAAAAGACTGTAATCGTATTGATTGGATAAGCGGACCAACGATTTACGTAACCCGGTGTGTTCATTTATCCGGGTCGAGAATTGATCCTGAAATTCAGATGAAAACCATCTTTTCCATGTAAACGACCTCATTGTCGGGCTTTCACTCTGGTGATAATACCCTTTCAGGTCAGGCTCCAAAAATATATTCAAGCGCTGTTGCAGTGCTGATGCGGCTAATGCCAAAAGGATCAAAAAAAAGAGAAAGTTCTTCAAAATTAGATTTCCTCCTTATAATATCCTTTCACGTTGTTGATTTTGATCTTAAACAAATCAAAAAACATCGTTATGCCATGCCGGAATACCCTGACGGTCGATTTTTCCTGATTACTCAACCTGACTGGTATCCGTTTTATTTCGAAATTCTGTTTCAACGCGATGTAGAGCAATTCAACATCAAATGCAAAACCATTAATCCTGGCATGCTTAAAAAGAAAATCAGCAACCTCTCCTCTGAATCCTTTAAGACCGCATTGAGTATCGAAAAAATTGGTTGTAACAATAGTGCCGACAAAACGGGTAAAAAACATGCTGGTGAACTTTCTAAGCCACGAAATTTCAGTTAAATAGGATGATTCATTTAAATTCCGGTCCCCGATCACCAACTGAAATTCCTTAAAATCGAGGTATCGCAGCATTGTTTCGATAGCTTCAAGTTCGTATGGGATATCTGCATCAGTGAAAATTCTGAACAAACCTTTCGCAGCTTTCATTCCCTTGCGCACTGCGGCTCCCTTTCCCATATTTTTCTCATTATGGCAGAAAATACAATCCAGCTTATGGCATACTGCCTCCGTTGCGCCACTATCGTTGCTTCCATCATCCACAACAATTACTTCATAAGTATAATCCTGCCTTTGCAGATAGGAAAGTAAAACCGGCAGGTTTTTTTCTAAGATTCCGGCTGATTTGAAAGCTGGAACAACGACACTAAGATAAATTGGATCTGACATTTTTAATTTTAATATCTGATAATCATAAATAGAAATATTTATTTTTTGGATTTATCATGTTTGAAATAATAATTGAACTCAGATCAATACCAGGGAACTGCACAGAAAAAATGGTGGCAGGCTGACTCTTTTTCGTATTGTAAATCGTTATTTCGATTGTTTTTTCAAAGATCACTTCATCAATGATATGATTAATTTTTATTGGAACATTTGTGCTTGCCGAAACCGATTTGACTTTAAAGCTGACTGTAAAAATTTTATATGACGAATAGTAGGCAATTGTTGCACGATCTGCAAAATGGTTTATGACAGAATCCTGAGGCTGAAGTGGCGCCATCTGGCCCATTACAAGTAAAATATCCTCCGTTTTTTCGGCTTGCCGCATGGTTATATAATATGGCGCCAATTTAACATTCTTTGAATAATCAAGAAAACGACCAACTTCCCGACCGAAAAGATATGAAAGCCCGCTTTTGGCTTCGAAATATTCGTACCAGTTAAATTCCTGCTCGGTTATTCCGCGAGCGCAATAGGAAGGGTTATCCCACAAGTCCCTTGCAAAAAATGGCGTTCCGGAAGGGATGGTTTTGAATTCATCGGATTTCAGTAATTCGTCAACTGCAAGGAGACGTAAATTTGCGCTACCGATATCCTTTGCTATGGAATAATTTGAAAAGTCGGTGACCACCGAGCAGATAAAAAACCCAAAAACAAAAACCGCTGCAATTGCTTGCTTGAAAATTTTACTGAAATTGAAAAGATTCATTAAATAACTCAGCAAAAGGGTCATCAGGAGCAAAGTGCCAAAGAAAGAGAAAAAGGTCGTTACATAACCGATCATGGTTCCGTGACCGGCATAGGCGATATATTTTTCAGTTAACGCCAGCGGAACCTGGGGAAGGAAGATCAGCAACAGAGAGATAATTGCCCCGGCCAAAAGTCCCTTCAGTTTCACAGAAGGAGTTGTCATCAGCAATTTATAACCCAAGAATGAAATAAGAATTCCCTTGACAATCCACTCCAGCCGGGCATTGAAAATCAGATTCATTACCACGGGAGAATAACCTGATATCAGCTCTGACTTGTCCCAGAACAATCCATGGGTTGTTTCATAAACGGTTAATGGAAATGATGAATAAGCAAGGTTCCATAACACCATAAAAAAAGTCCCGGCTGAAAGATCCTTAAATTCGAAATTAGTACCGGGATATTGTGAAGGATGGTAAATTCTGAAGATGAAATAGGCGGCGAGATAAATTACCCCTATTGCTAAAAATGGCAAGAACTGAACTATTGAATTTTTTATCGTTTGTGGTAACGGATTCTTCTCTTTCAGGTTGTAAAAAACCATGGTCAGGCCGGCAAACAATAGAAAGAAAATATAGGTTTCATAGAACAACAATCCTATGGCAAAAAAAACCGCGGCAAAAAGAATCAGTCTATTTTTTCTTTGTTCATAAAAGCGCAGAATAAGCAGATATGAAATTAACAACAACGAAAAAGAGAAGGTAAAATAAAATGGGTACGACACGAAAAGACTCGTATGCTGAGAAATCTGCATTGTCATCAGGAAAATTAAAAGAAAAAGCCAGGCCATTGCCTTTGATTTTGTAATGTCAAATACAATTTTTGCAAATAACAAAAAACACACAATCAGTGGAACGTACTGGAATATTTTTACGATCACCATGCTATCGCCAAAAAGATAAGGAAGGCTGTAAACCGGCCGGACGATATAGAAATAAAAACGGCCGGCGACCCTGGCAAAAAATGAGGTATCTGCCATTATCTGGCCCCTTCTGGTGATCAGATAGTAGTGAAGATCATCTGCTGTGGCAAATCCCGTGAAAAAAAGCGGAAAAAATGTGATCAGCGTCATAATTATGAACGCCAGATAAAAAAATTCTTTGTTCCTCGAGATAAAATCGTTCTTCATGGTTGATCCCAATTAAGATTAAAACCTGAAATATATAAAGGGGCTGAACCCCGATGAAGAAATATTGGCTTGGCAAAGTACAAATAAAAGAATGGAAATAACTGAGAATATTATCATCATAACGTTGCCGGGTTTGAAATATAGTTTTTCGATCCAGGATTCCACTTTCCTGAAACCGCCCCAGAAGGAGAAAATAATGGCGATGACAAGCATGGTCCAGAATTTCGGGTTGAGCCACACAATATTTTCTCCTCCCTGGAATAGAAAGAGCCTGCGGATAAGAAACCAGGCTTCGTCAAGTGTATTCGACCTGAAAATCAACCATCCGATCATCAGAACGAAAAAGGTGATGGCGATGGAAGGGATTTTACCTGCTTTCTTCAGGTACTTCAGCAGAAATAGCCTGTCAAGGATGAGGAACAATCCCATGTAGGCTCCCCATACGATGAATGTCCAGGCAGCGCCGTGCCAGAAACCGCACAGCAGGAATGTCACGGTGGTAGCGATAAGGTATATGAATTTATCACTCCTGATACCAATATAATGCTCCTTGGGAAGTTTGCGTGAGGCAGCATAAGCCAATGGAAGGAAAATGTAGTCGCGGAACCAGAACGAAAGGGTCATGTGCCACCGCCTCCAGAATTCGGTAATGCTTTGCGAAATATATGGGGAATTGAAATTTTCAGGCAGCCTGAAGCCAAGCATGCGGGCAAGTCCTATTGCCATATCGGTGTACCCCGAGAAGTCGAAATAGATCTGGAAAGCATAAGCAATTGCCCCGATCCACATTATTCCGCTCGACAATTCAACAGAGGAAAGTGCAAAAATCTCGTTGACTGTAACGCCCAACACATCGGCAATCAGTACCTTTTTTGCAAGCCCGATTATGAAACGATAAAAACCGGTAAGGCGGTAATCGATGTTCTCCTGTTGCGACCTGTCGGCGATTTGCGATGCGATTTGAACCGGTCTTACAATGGGGCCCGACAACAACTGAGGAAACATGAAAATGTATAAAGCATAATCCTGCAATTTTTGAAAAACAGGGTGTTGCTTTTTATACACATCTATGGTATAGGCCAGTTTTTGAAAAGTAATAAATGAAATTCCGACCGGAAGGGCAATTTTTGTCCATTCTGCCGGCTTTGATCCGAAACAGCTCAGCATCACCTGGAACTGATCAACGAAGAAATTCATGTATTTGAAATATAGAAGCAGCGCCAGGTTCATGGCAACAGAAATCCAGAATATGGCCCTTCGTGGCACTCCTGATTTCAGACTCATTTGCCTGATTAGCACAAAATCCACCAGAACTGAAGATGCCACGAAAAATATAAACACCGGGGCTCCCCAGGCATAGAAAAACAGACTGGCAATTAATAAAACCCAATTTTTTAATTTTCGGCCAACAAGGTAATAGATGATCAGAAATGCCGGCAGGAAATAGAGTAAAAACAAACTGCTGCTAAAGATCATGGACTGGTTTTATTTTTTAGGTTCAAAAAGCCTGATCTCAAAATCATCAACCAGTATTTCCTTTTGGCCCAGGAACCAAAAATAGGACTGCAGAGTATTGTTTTTATCTTCAAAAAACGGAGTCATATAGTCCATAGTCACCCTATTCCATACACCAGGTTTCAGATTTTCTTTTGCCAATTCGAGCAGGCGATATTTATAGGCGGCTCCATGATGATTACATGTAATAACCAAACCGCAGGCAGCTTCTTCGGGTTTACAGGTAAAGTATACCCATGCGCTTGCCCGGATCCAGGTAAAATCTTTTTTGGAAATATCCTTATAGGGCAGGCTAAGTCCCGGGGAGAATTCCATCTTCCGGCTCATTCGCAGCGAATAATTTCCGTTGTTCGCAGTATCCCTGCATATATTTTCAGAACTCACCTGATCCTGGTTTTCAAAATCATAGATAGCAATGACCCTTGAAGTATAGTTCGCCGTATCAGTCAGGAATTCCCGTTCATCGTTTTTGTCAGATGGTTCAAGAAACATCCTGTCGGCATTGTTTACACTGGTTTTTCCAAACGCCGCCCAATAAAATGCTTTTGTCATCCGTGATGGATCAAGAACAAAGTTCATATACTGCCATGTTTGAAAAAGGTTCAGAAACACCAACAGAAAAAATCCCGATAGAACAGGCCATTTGAAAATTCCATTTAACTTCGAAATCCACTGAACAAGCGCCCCCAATGGTATTGCCAGCAACACATAGGATTCCATCATTGCACGCTGCCCCAGACTTCCGCCATACCACCATGTAGGCCAGCTTGCGACAATCAGAAGATGGGCGATGAAAAAAACGAAAACGGCTACAAAAACAGAGCGATATTTCAAGATAAGCTGCCAAAAACCCACCAGGGCAAATACCATTATCGGGGTATACACAAACCAACCCTTTTTATACGAAAAGAGGACCTTTTGAAGGTAGGGAGCGATAAATTCCAGTTTTTCCACCTTTTCGTAACTGTAATAAATCCATGATCCGGAGTGAATTTTCCAATATAGCATCTGCAATCCCACCACCAGCATCATGACTGCCGCCATAACCAGAACCTGCAAGATATGTTTGCCCACCATAGAAATTTTTTCACGCCACGCTATTCCACCCCATACGCCCCACAACACAGGAACCAATGAAATGATGATGGCTGTAGGCCTGATTAGTGTAGCCAAACCGCAAAGCAATCCCAGGGGTATGGCATATTTCCAACGTGGATCAGCATGCCAGCGAATGGTAAGCCATACAATCAGTGCAAAGAGAGTAAACAGGTAGTTGTGCGGCATGGCGCCGTCAAAGGCAGTAAGCTGAAAATAATTGGTGCCGGCCACTATCAGGATCATAGTGATGGCAGCTACACCATCTGTGAAAAAATGTAACAGGATCTTCCGCAGAAACCATATTCCGATTACGGTGTAAACTAATCCGCCGATGGCGATTGATAACTGGTAGGGAAATGTGAAGCCATCGGGTGAATATCCGGTGAGATGGGCTATCAGATGACCCAGAAAAAAAAACGGACTGTACATGATGGCCAGGCCCATCGGATATTTCATGATGTAATCAGCGCCAGGACTTAAATAAGCCTGGTAAAATCCGATAGTGGGATTATAGGTATCCAGTATTTCCTGTACCCATGCAAAATTCTTTATCCCCAGGTCATGGTGAATAAAAGTGGCAGGAAGATAAAGGTAGTACCCGAAAACATCCCAGCTGATGATGGCGAAAATATTGTGAGTGTCGAATTTGGGAAACGACATTCGGTTGATAATGATGGCAAGAGCAAGAAGACAAAAAATTGCAAGGGAAATTCGCTGCTGGCTTTTATCTTTCATTCACGAGATGATTTTAAGGGTGCAAATCTAAGCCAATTCCCCCTATTTCCGAAATCGCAAAGTGGAAATCGTGATGCGTGACATAAATCAATTTGGGGACAAACATCAGTAATAAACAGGCTTCATATAAATCTTCAGGACCTCCGGATCCTGTTTCAGATATTCAGGGATATGCTCATCTGAAAATGTGGCCAATTGGATCCCTTTGGACTTCAGTATGCGGTACTGTCCCGGACTGGGATAGTACCCATAAGCCGTGGCGCCGCTGTAAAACATAACCATGATGGCATTTTTTTCTCCGCAATTGAATATAACCCAATCTTTGGATGGCAGTTTCAGCGCAGCCTGTTTGTCAATGATGGCATTAATATTCTTCGTTTTCCAGTAGGGTAGTTTACTTGAATGCCATTCATCTATCTGATTGATATTCAGGATACCAAATGCGAGTATTCCAAGGAATATGGCTATAGTCAAGGAAGACACACGGGCCGGAATAAACTCACGCAGCATTGACATTCCTTTGTCAAGAATAGTTCCCAGGGCAAGAAACAAAACCGGGCTTATAATAGTGCAAAACATGGGCGCTTTCGTGGCCGCCAGGGTAAAAAAAAGATAGGTGATTATCAGGCAGGTAAGTAAACCAACTTTGCAAAATTTATTCCGCATCGCTTTGAAGAGAAGGTAGAGTCCGGGTAAAATAAGAAACCATACCATCCATCCTCCATATTGCTCCGGCAACATTGAAAAATGATAGTACCAGGTTTCATCATGCCCTTCCAATTTTTCAAAAAAATGCCTGCTGTTATATCTATATTCATACATGCTTTCGGTGGGATAGGAATACAGGATAAATAACTGCCAGGGAAGCGCTACCATTAGCGTCACCAGCAGCGAAATTCCCATTTTTTTAAACTCACTGAACCATGCACTTTTTGAACTGTGAAGAAGGATTGCCACCGACCATCCGGAATATATTAGCAATCCGGGAAGCCATTTATTCAGGATGGCCATCCCGGCAAAAAGCCCGATAAACAAGAGCCAACGCCTATTGCCTGTATGAATAAATTCAATCCACCCCCAGATGCTGAGCGTAACATAAAAAATGAAGGCGCTGTCGTTGTGATCAGTGAATTTATAACCCGAGACAAACTGAATAAAATAGAAGGAAAAGGCATAAATGAAGGCGCCGTACCACGCTATGGCCGGGGTAGTTGTTATCTTCCCGATCCGGTAGATCAGCAAAATCATCAACGACATCATGATCACCGTAGGCAGGCGTAATACGAATTCACTGGTACCGAAGATTTTAAAGCACAAAGCGATCTGCCAAAGGAACAAGGGCTGCTTATGAAGCCAGATGTGGTTCTCGGTCCAATTGCGGAAGTCATAATCCAGCACGGGGTTACTGATCAAAACCGGCTTGAAAGGATTTACCATCATGTTTTTAGCCACCAGCGCATGGTACTGCTCATCCCAGGTCCATAAAAAGGGATCAAGTGTAGCGGTAACCACCCGTAAAATCAACCCGGCCATAAAAAGGAAAAGCAGGCTGTATCCCTGTTTCCCGCGCAGGAACAGGATTATGCTCATAATTCCGAAGGCTAATGCACAAATTATCCAGGAAAGTTGGAAGTTCGAAAAATTTGTCTGGATAATTTTGGTGAGTTCCATGTGAAATTACCGGTTGTTTGGGGTATTGAAACTCAATTCCATCTGTAATGATACTTCACCATTAAATCATCAAAGAATAAAAGCGCCCGCCGCGGATTATGAATGTATATGCTGATCTGAAGGGAAGAATCATTTACATCGGGTATGATGAAGGTTTTGCAGACCTTCGACCAGGTCATCGGGTTTTTCACCAGACTATCGATTGGTTGTTCATCGCTGAAAAGGATATCGGGACCCCGTTTTAAGGCATAGCTCAGTGAGGCTCCGGTTGACAGGTAGCCGGGTTTTAATGCCCATACTTCAACATCCATAATTTTCGGCCAGGGATAGCCAATTTCATTCAGCCTGATTGAAAACAACTGTGTTTGTTCCTTTTTTTCAATTGTAGCAATGCTATACTGCCCCGATCGGGTGAAAATGTCAGAAGGTTTCACCACCGGCGAGAGCGCCAGATTTTCGAAATCGTTTTGGTGTGATTGAACCTTGTGAACCGGTGAAATGATTCCTGCCCGTTCAATTGACCGGCGAAAATGGTCCCAATCCCAGGTTGAACCGTAATAGCATTGCTCAAACCGGTATAAAGAACAGGTCAGGCGCAGGTTAAAATATGTGAAAAGGAATATAAAAAAGAAGATTATCACGCTGAGCCAGAACTTCCGGGCATTGAATAATTCAGTCGTAAAATAACCAAAAGGAACTGCCAGGATGGTGAAATATTCGATGTATGAACGCTGGCCGTAACTACAACCGAAGTACCATGATTCCCAGGAGGCACAAATAATGGTCAACACTATAAACACCCCGGCAATCAGCAAGCCATTCTGCCTTTTCCTGAAAAGCATTATGATTATTCCTGATAAGAAAATTAAAACAAGTGGCACATAAGTTATTAATCCGTTCAACGGTGAAAAAAGCACTTCGGCAATCCTTGGTTGGCTCCAGTTTGTAAATCCTTCATGGTGATATGAGAAATGAAGCCAATTTCCGGAAAGGTACTTCCAATAAAAAAATTGTGGCATAAAGACGATAAGCAAAATAGCCATAAAACACAGGAGATACAATGGATTCAGGAACTGTTTTACGCGTTTAATGCATTCACCCGTACTTGAAGCATCCCAGACAAAGAACAACAAACCCAGAAGAATATTCGTTGGTCGGATAAGGATGGCCAGTGAAAGTGTTATACTAAGCAGGATGAAATAGGGCCAGGATCCTGAAAGCTGGAATTTTTTAAGTAAGAAAAGGAACAGGGCAAAGAGGAAAAACGAATAAACGTGCGACATCATCGCATCGATAAGCGAATAATAAAAAAGATTGGTGCCAAAAAAGATCAGCGTGATTACAAAAAAGTTCACAGCCGGCTGGAAATAGTAATCCAAAAATTTTTTAAGGAACCATAATCCAAGGATCAAATATACAACCGCAGCCAGGCTTATCATGCGCATATACAGCATTGAAAAACCACCTTCATTGTCATAGCCGGCAATACTGGAAACAAATCCGGAGGCTAAAAAAAACGGAGAGGCTAACAATGCTACGCCATAAGTATACTTAGTGTCGATTTTATTGTTCCGGGTATCAATGCTGAAGCCTCCGCCGGTTTTCACATCAAGGTCGGCCGGCATCTTGTGCGTATCGAAATGATAGAAAAAAGTAGCCGGCAGATAAATGTAATATCCGGCACGGTCGGACCACACAACACTGCGATCAGAAAAGCGGATTGCCTCCTTATGAAAAAACCAGGTGAGCACAAGCGATGTACAAAACAATATGTAAAAAAAATAGTTTTTCATCTCGCTATTTCGCATTTATTTTCTCATTCCCCGGAGTAAATAAAGTCACCTCCACATCGTCAACCAGCAACTCGCTATTTCCCCTGTACCAAAAATAGACCTGTAAAATGTCTTCGCAATCGGGCGCAGGCGGAATATGGTAGTCGATGTTCACCTTGTTCCATTGGTTTGGTTTCATATTCTCTGTTTCCAACGCAACAAACATATACTTGAAATTAATACCATTATGGTTGCATGTGGCAACCAGACTGCATTTTGCCTCGGAAGGACGGCAGGAAAACCAAACGTATCCCGTAGCCCTTATCCAGGCTGAATCAAGAGGTTTGATTATTGGTGAAACATTGGAATAAAGTTCCTTGAATTTTATCCAAAGGCCTGGAGAAAAGGGAACTTTTGAGCTCATTTTCAGTGATTGTTTCCCCGTATGGCCGCCTAACACCATGTGTGATGACGTGTCGTTGACATTGCCCAGTTCAAAATCATGAAACGCCAGGCGCTCTCCTTTTGCTTCGAGGTCAAAGGGTAGCTTTTCACGCTCCACCCCTGATGAAAAATCAGGGATTTGATTTTTAACCTGGCAGGCAAAGTAATAATTTACCGAAACGAAAACCCCAAGTAGTAATATCGCTGATAATATCGCAAAAAGTGTTTTTTGCGAAAGGCCTTTTATTGACATTGAAATCTCAAAACTCCTTCTGATAGCCAATATTCAAATCATTTAAGGTATTTTCTGTCCCATACGTTATATTTCACCAAACACCAAACTGCACGAAATGCATCCTTCATCCCGATCTTTTTTCCATCTTCGTAGGTACGGCCATAATATGAAATGCCCACTTCATAAATACGAATTTTAGGGAACCGGGAAATCTTTGAAGTCACCTCCGGTTCAAACCCAAATCGCTTTTCCTTAAAATGAATTTTTTTCAGGTGTTCGGCACGGAAAAGTTTATAACAAGTTTCCATATCCGTAAGGTTAAGGTTGGTGAATATGTTAGACATAAATGTGAGCATCTTGTTTCCGATGGAATGCCAGAAAAACAAGATGCGATGTGGCCGGCCACCCATAAAGCGTGATCCGTAAACGACATCGGCGAAACCATTCAGGACAGGTCTCAGCAAAACATTGTATTCGTGTGGGTCATATTCAAGGTCGGCATCCTGGATGATGATAAAATTGCCTGTTGCTTCTGCAATCCCGCGATGAAGCGCTGCCCCTTTCCCCTGGTTTACCGCCTGGTTTATAAGTCTGATATTGGCCTGCGGATGCAAGGAAATGTATGCTTCAACTACCCCTGCGGTGTCATCGTTGCTGAAATCGTTGATCACAATGATTTCTTTTTGAATCTCCCGGATGAGTTCAACCTCAAGCACTTTATCCAGGATATTATTGATGGTTGGCGCTTCGTTGTAAGCGGGAATTAAAATACTAAGTGTTTGGGATTCCATACAAACCAGATCAGTAAGCAAAAATAAAAGAAATTATCAAGGAAAAGACTATTCGTAGTAATAGATGCGCTTTACCCGCCTCGAAATCCCCGTCAGCGCCTCATAAGGGATAGTGCCAATCGCCTCCGCAAGTTCTGACACGGGATGTTTATCACCAAAAATTATAACCTCTGTGCCTTCGGTAATCTGAAATTCAAACTTCGGGTGTCCGGTTGATCGATTGTTCTCATCTTCCCCTGCCAACCGATATTCGATATTCGTTTCATCCTGCATAAATTCCCCAATATCTATTATGGTCAGGTCCATGCATATGTTCCCGATTATGGGAGCGGGTTTCCCGTTTATATATAGTCTTCCCCGACCGTTACCCAGGCGCCGGTTAAGCCCATCGGCATATCCTAACGGGACTATGGCGATCACAGTGTCTTTTTCGGCTTTACCCTTACGGTCATACCCGATAGTTTCACCTGCCCGTATATGCTTGATCTGAGTAATCACCGACTTCAAAGTACTCACATTCCTTAGCATGGATTGTTCTTCGGAACTGTTGCCGATGCCATACAATCCGATTCCAAGACGTACCATATCGAATTGCGCTTCAGGAAACCGTTGGATGCCGGCTGAGTTGAGGATATGGCGAAGTACGGGATAATCCAGCACACTGATAATCCGGTCACTCATGGAAATAAATTGGCGAATCTGACCCCTTGTAAAATCATCCTCCCGGGGGTTGTCACTGGCGGCAAGATGTGAAAAAACCGACTGCACCCGAATATCAGGATTCTGTTTCAGTCGTATGGTGAAGGTTTCCAACTCTGATTCGACAAATCCCAGGCGGTGCATGCCAGTGTCAAGTTTGATATGGACACGCACCTGTTGCTGGATGGAGGTCTGGTTTCGGGCGATGGCCTCTTCAAGAAGGTTGAAAATGTGAAGATTGTAGATTTCTGGTTCCAGGTTATACTTAAGCAGGGTATCTAGGCTCTGCTCTTCAGGGCTCATCACCATCACAGGTAAGTGGATACCGGCTTTACGCAACTCCACTCCTTCATCGGCATAAGCCACAGATAGATAATCGACCCGGTGATACTGCAATACATTTGCGATTTCATAGCTGCCGGCGCCATACGAAAACGCCTTAACCATCGCCATAGTCTTCGTGCCCTGCTGCAACCCCGACCTGAAATAGTTGAGGTTGTGTATCAGGGCATCCAGGTTAACCTCCATTACAGTTTCATGCGCTTTCAGCTGTAAAAGCTGGCTGATTTTTTCAAATTCAAATATCCTGGCTCCTTTTAGCAGTATGACTTCATTCTGGAATGAGGAGATGGGAAAGTGCAACATAAATTCATCCGTAGTAGAAAAAAAAGCCTTCTGCATGGGGAAGATCCGGGCATATTTCAACATATCGCGACCAATTCCAATTACCCGGTTAATATTTCGTGACACCAGCATCAACGATATTTCCTGGTAGAGATCCTCCTTGTTACGCCCGGTTTGAAGAATATCGGAAAGGATTATAGTCCTTTTTTGCTGAGGGTTTTGCTGATTCAAAAAATCGAGGGCGATGCCGAGCGAATTGATATCGGAATTATAGCTGTCGTTAATCAACGAACAATGGTTAACAGCCTCTTTCAACTCAAGGCGCATGGCGATGGGAACCAGAGAGGCATATCCTGACGTGCTTAGGGCAACAAGCGATCGTTTATTAAGAGCTATTTCAAGGGCAAGGCAGTGAATGGAGTTTTCAATCGAAGCTTTATCGGTAAACGGGATGATGATTTCGATGTTTTCCGACCTGAAGCAAGCCATGATCCGGGTTTGTTTGTTATCCTTTTCAATGCTGGATATTAACAGATCGGCTCCCGTATTACGGCTCCAGGTAAAGGTTTTAAGTTTTTTATATTCTGCATCGGTCTTCAGGCACTCGGTGATCAGAGGATAATCCAAGCTGTAAATCAGGATTTCTGAATTTTTGAAAAGCCTGAGTTTTTCCTTCACCTTTTGCCGGTGATTTTCAAAATGTTCATCGTGGGCATGGCCGATGTTGGTAAAAATACCAATCGTTGGACTGATAACCGGTTCAAGACGTTCCATCTCGCCGGGAAGGGAAATGCCGGCTTCAAAAATTGCCAATTCATGCTCCGGCTTCATCTTCCATACCGATAGCGGAACCCCGATCTGGGAATTATAACTCTTCGGACTTCGTATTATCCTGAAGTCAGAGTTAAGCAACTGAAAGAGCCACTCCTTTACAATTGTTTTCCCATTGCTGCCCGTGATGCCAATTACCGGAATATCGAACAGTGACCGATGAAATGCTCCCAATTGCTGCAACGCGGCTAAAGTATCCTTGACGAGAATAAAGATTGCATTCGTAAATTCCTTTGGTATTTCAGAAACCATAAAACACCGGACTCCTTTTTCATATAACTCTTCGATGAACTTATGTCCATCGTTGCGCTCCGAAACAAGGGCAACAAAAAGGCAGTGCTCATGATGGATAAGGCGGCGACTGTCGATTAACAAATCGTAGATTATCTTATCATCGTAACCAATTGGATGAATAGTCCCGCGACAAATCGAGGCAATTTTTGAGACCGTGTAGTCCGAGCCCGTCATGAACGATTATTATCGGGTTGAGGTCCCGCGGAATGCAATTGGTTGGCATGAAGTTCGTCATATTCCTGGCGCTTCATGAAGATATCGCCAGCCAGATATAGTGCATTACGGAAGGCTTCGGGTGAGGCTTCATTTTTTCCTGCCAGGTCGTAAGCGGTACCATGGGCTGGCGCGGTGCGAATAACCGGAAGCCCAGCGGTGTAATTAACACCCTCATCAAACGACATTAATTTAAAAGGGATCATGCCCTGATCGTGATACATAGCCAGGATACCATCAAATTTTTTAAAATTGGAGGCTCCGAAAAAACCATCGGCCGGATATGGCCCAAATGCAAGAATATTCTGGGAATATGCATTGTCAATTGCAGGCTGTATCACTGTTTTCTCCTCCTCACCAAGTAACCCGTCATCACTTGCATGCGGATTTAGCGCCAGCACGGCGATCCGTGGCTTCACAATGCCGAAATCGCGCATCAATGTATGATTCAAAACCTGGATTTTATTCACTATCAAATCCACGGTAAGGGTTTCTTTCACTTTACTTAATGGTATATGACCGGTAACCACTCCGATACGCAATACATTGTTAATCATCAGCATAAGAAAATTTTCCGTGTTGAATTTCCGCGCAAAATACTCTGTTTGCCCTGGAAATACAAACCCCGGCGACTGAATGTTCCTCTTATTGATAGGAGCGGTAACTACAACATCGATATTTCCCTTCAATAAATCTTCGGCTGCTGCCTCTAGTGAAAGAAATGAAAGTTCCCCGGCAATAGAGGTCGACTTACCAAGGTCAATCTTAATTTCTTCATCATGTATGTTGACGATATTCGGCCTGCGTGGATGGGCCTGATCGGCCTTCTTGACCAAATTGAAATTAAAATCATTGATATTCAATGCTTTTCTGTGATATGATGCAACCTTCGAAGAGCCAAATACCACAATTGTATATAATTCCATCAACCGCTGATCCTGCAAGGTTTTTATAATGATCTCATAACTAATGCCATTCACATCGCCATGAGTGATTCCGACGCGAACCCGTTTTTCTTTTTCTACAGCTTGTTCCATGAATAATTCTTAGGTTGCAAAGATATTCAAAAAAAATGGCGAAAGTACTATTCTTCCCCTACTCTCTGTATAAAATCAAACAGAAGCCGTACGCCGAACCCGGTGCCTCCCTGACCCCGATATGAATCGCGTTTTTCAATATACGCCGGCCCTGCAATATCGAGATGGATATAAGGGTAACCAGTAAATTTTTCCAGGAATTTCCCGGCAGTGATCATTCCGGCCTCAGCAGATCCCAGGTTCTTCAGGTCGGCCAGGTCCGATTTTATTTGCTCACCATATTCCTCCCACATCGGGAATTCAACCAGGCGTTCATAAACATTATATCCTGATTTTTTAAGGGCTTCAAGCTCTTGCGGGGCTTTCGACTGCATGGCAGCCGCGCCGAACTTGCCAATAGCCCTTACAGCAGACCCTGTCAGGGTGGCCAGGTCGATAACCAAAGCCGGATCATACCTCTTTGCATAACTCAATGCATCTGCAAGGATAAGGCGCCCTTCAGCATCAGTATCAACTACCTCGACAGTTGTACCATTATGCATGGTAATGATGTCGCCCGAAACCAGCGCCTTCACTCCCGGGCGGTTATCGGTGGCAGGCATAAGGCCAACGACATAAACAGGCAATTTTGCTTTCGAAATGGCGTAAATCGCTGCTGCAACAGCAGCTGCCCCCGACATATCATCTTTCATGTTCAGCATCAGGTTGCCTGTTTTGATATTCATGCCGCCTGTATCGTACACCACGCCCTTTCCGATCAAAACAACTGGTTTGTTGTTTTTTGCCGTCACCGGTTTCCATTCCATCACCGTAAAGGTTGGCGGTTCATGGCTTCCCTGGTTGACCCCGAGCAATCCGCCCATCCTCAAAACTGCAAGTTTTTTCTTATTCAGTACCTCCACATTTGCGCCAGATTCTTTGGCAATCTTTTCTACCTCTTTTGAAAAAACGGTAGCCGTAAGATAGGAATTGGGCTCGTTGATCAGGTCGCGGCAAAACGCTACAGCTTCTAGGAGAATGTTTAAATGGGTAACCTTTGATACTTGACCCGATACATCTGTTTCATTTCCTGATTCTTCAATTGTCCCTCGATAGATTTCAATTTTCTTCAGCGTGTTTTCGCTTTCCTTATCTTTTTTATATTTCAGGAACTGGTAAGATCCAAGGGCCATTCCTTCGGCAAAGGCAAGCGCTTCTTCGCTTTTTCCCTCCGAATCGTAAATTGCCACACTCACAGCTTTCTGGGCGTTCAGGTAACCGCTGACTTTGTCCCCTGCCTTGCGACATGCTTCCATCCGCTGGGATTTATCTTTTTCTTCCTTGATAAAAAAAATATAAACCCAGTAACCCAGACGGTTAAATGAAACCACTTCCTGTTTCAGGGTTTCAATCTGCTCTTTCATGTATTTTTTTTCTGCGGCATTGAAGAGACCCGCGGGAAGTTTTGAAAGCTTTGATATAACAACTACAAGATGTTGAAGTTCTTGTTCTTTGCTTGTAAAATTGATGGAAGGGATCATGATTATTGGTATTTTTGAACCGGATTGCGAACACAAATTTATAAAAATTTAGGTGGCCGGGGTGTTTATATCGCTGATGGCCATTGTTTACAATGAAAACCGAAAAACTCATACATAAAGCCTTTGATTCTGAGTTCCTGTCTGTTAAAGAAGGCAGATACCTTTTTGAAACCCTGTCGCTGGCTGAACTTATGGCAATTGGCCATTCATTTCGGAAACGTTTGCATCCCGACAGTATCGTTACCTGGATCATCGACCGCAATGTAAACATCACGAATGTATGCATCTCAGGATGTAAATTTTGTAATTTTTACCGGACTGGCGGCAGCAGCGATGCTTACATTACCACTCTCCCGGAATACTTTAGCAAGATTGATGAGATGAAACGGCTTGGTGGCGAACAGCTTTTGCTCCAGGGAGGGTTGCATCCCAGGTTGGGACTCGATTTTTACGAAAAACTCTTTACCGACTTGAAAAACCGTTATCCCGATGTTCGCCTTCACGCCCTTGGCCCACCTGAAATCGCCTGGTTGGCAAACAAGGAAAGACTCTCCTTCAAAACTGTTCTGGAGCGTCTTGTAACAGCCGGACTCGATAGTTTGCCAGGGGCCGGCGCTGAAATTCTGGTCGACAGGGTTCGCAAAATACTTTCACCGGTGAAATGTACTACACGGGAATGGCTCGATGTGATGCTGGCTGCCCATGAATTGAACCTTACTACCTCTGCCACAATGATGTTTGGTCACATCGAAACACTTGATGAGCGGTTGGAACATCTTGTGGCCATTCGCACGGTTCAATCTGAAAAACCAGCCGGGCACAAGGGGTTTCTCTCCTTCATCCCATGGCCGTTCCAGGATGATGGTACGGTTTTGAAAGAAAAATCAGGAGTTTTAAGCAAGGTAACACCCGAAGAATACATCCGAATGATTGCTATAAGCCGCATCATGTTGCCCAATATCCCCAACATCCAGGCTTCATGGTTGACCGTGGGAAAGGAAACGGCTCAGTTATGTCTCCATGCCGGCGCCAATGATTTCGGTAGTATAATGATTGAAGAAAACGTAGTAAGCGTTGCTGGCGCCAACCATAAATTTGATGCAGCAGGCATTCAGCAAGCAATAAAAGAAGCGGGGTTTGAGCCGCGATTACGAAATCAGGATTTTAACTGAAAAAGAACAATTTTTCTTATTTCCCTGCAAACTTCAAAAAACCGTCCTTCTGCCAGTCCGAATAAATTTGTGAAGCCACTTTAAGGGTCACTTCATCAACATAATCCGGATCGGAGATGGAAATATCACCTGTCCAAATAAGGCCATTGTTCGAATTGGCATAGAGGTTAGCCTGAAGGTTTACAGTTGATGTTGTAGCCCAGTAACCGCCTGTAGTTACCACATTTGATCCGTATCCATACATAGGGTATCCCCAGTTGTAATAATTGTAATAATTATAATAGTAATCAGGATAAACAGTGGTGGTCGGCGGGATATAAACCTGCGATTTGTCGGTTCCTTTGTAGGTCACTACAAGAATTCCATCTACCCCCAAACTGTCGAACTTCTTCTCAAGATCCTTAAGGTCATACTTTTTCCCCGGCGCAAGAAAATTCAACGATTCCATAGCTTTGAATCCTCTACTGTTAAAATAGCTGACCGCATATTGTTCGAACGGCTTTTGATATTCAAGTTTATCGAACATGGCCCACACAACCACGTTACCGATTTGTTGCTTTTCCTTGGGATTGGTCCAACTTGTAAGGTAAACACTCGATCCACATGATGTGAAGAGGAAAGCGATCAGGATAAGCAGCGATCCCTGAATAAGCATGGATTTTTTCATAATATTGGATTGGGTTTGAGTTTGACATTTCTTTAATCTTTCAAAGGTATGAAATTTTTATTCGCAATTCTTCAAAGCAAAAAAATCCCTTGAATCAAGGTCAAAGGCCGCCAGGTAACCAAGTCTGGCATTATTCCTGTATACACAACCGGCATCAATGTTGATGATGAGGGTAGCAGGATCATTTATCCTACTGCGAATTTCTTCAATTGCCATCGGGATATGGCCGTGGATAAGCTTTCTTCCGCACAGAAAATCTGCATTGTATGATTCAACCCGATTCCAGATCATAGAACTGATATCGTTGAGAGGATTCTCAGTCCGTCCATCAAAACAGCCATGGGAGATGAAATAACCTGGTGTCTCAGCATAATAACCCAAATTCCTGAAAAATTCAAGATAAGTATTCGGAATGCGGAAAATGGCCTCGGGCCCTGGATTTGCAGCTACATCTATACCAAAATCGCGAAGTGTTGTAACGCCGGAATTCAACATCCATAATTTGTAATACTCCATTGATTCCATGGCTTGGAGCAACATGTATTCATGATTTCCCATCAGGGTTATTATCTGATAGGACTCATTCTTCAACCACATTATATAATCTACCACCGCTTTGCTGTCGGGACCACGGTCGATATAATCACCCGGTAGAAACAAGATATCTGACTTTTTAAGTTTTAACTCGTCTTCAACCAGCTTCCTGAAGGTCAGGATACATCCATGGATATCACCAACGACAATCCTTCGGTCAATCATCTGAAAACCCCTTCAAAATAGTGCATGATCTTTGAGGTGGCCCCTCGATTTTCATCAACATAATTCCGGCATAATTTCGATAAATGCTGATATTCATCAGGATCGGCAAGTATTCTGGCGGTTTTGGCAACCAGTTCATCGGCTGTTGTTACACTAAACACGGCTCCCTGCCCGAAAAGGTCAACAGCTTCTTTAAATTTATGGTATCCCGGGCCAAAAAACACCGGTACACCATATGTGATTGGTTCCTGAATATTATGTATGCCCGCGCCAAAACCCCCACCGATAAAGGCAAGGGTGGCGTACTGGTATAATTGTGCGAGGATTCCCACTGAATCGATGATCAATACATCAGCTGTACGCGCTTTCTGCGCGGTTAACTCCGAATATCTGACAACCTTTGTATCTAACTGTCCGAGGATGTGCTGAATACGACCGGGGCTGGGGTCGTGAGGCGCAAGAATGAATTTAAGGTTAAGTTCTTTGTGGTTTATTAAATGAAACAACAAGGCTTCGTCCTCTTTCCATGTGCTTCCGCCGATAAATACTCTTTTTCCGCTAATGAACTGCTCAATCAGAGGGAAAGAATGTTTTTCAGATGCAACCGCAAAAACACGATCAAAACGGGTATCTCCTGAAACAGTAACATTCCTGAGGCCTATACTTTCAAGCAACATTGATGACTCTTTGTTCTGAACAAAAAAATGAGCCACACCGGCAAGCTGACTTTTAAACCAACCGCCATACCACCTGAAAAAATGCTGTGACGGACGGAAAATCGCTGAAACAAAATAAACCGGGATGTTTTGCCTGAAAAGGCTTCCCAGGAAGTTGAACCAAAAGTCATATTTGATAAAGATCGCGGCAGCTGGCTTAACAAGCCCAATCCATCGGCGTGCATTTCCAGGTGTATCAAGTGGCAAATAGAAAATCCAGTCGGCCTGATCATAGTTTTTACGAACCTCATATCCCGAAGGAGAAAAGAAAGTTAAGAGGATCTTACAGGCGGGATAAGCCTTCCGGAAAGCTTCGATGATGGGCCTTCCCTGTTCAAATTCTCCCAGTGATGATGCATGAAACCAGATGACGGGACTTTTTTCGCGGTCGACCTGTTTGAGCGCCTCGCCAAGGTTCGCAAATAACCCGCGGCGGCCATCCACCCATAGCCTGGCCTTGACATTAAACAGGGTTGCAAGCCTGATAAACAGGCCGTAACAGTGTATAAATAGGGTATAAATTATTCGCATTCGCTGATCTTGATTTTCTCCTATATTCTCTCTGTTGCGCACCTATGGAGCGCTTGGGTTGTTGATTTACTCCGGGCTACCAAAATCCGGCCCCTATGGGGCCAAATATTTCACCATTTGTCTACAAATTTGTTACCATCGGAATAAAATACTCACCACTTACAACTTACAATTCACCATTCACCATTCACCCCTCACCACTCACCACTCACCCTCTAATAAACATAAAACTCCTTCGGCACCCTCCGGTACAGCGGGATAATCCAGCTAACCCTGACAGAATAAAACTGGCTGCTTAACTTGCGTGTATCTTTTTTGCCGGTATCGAAATCGCGTTCACGGTAAGGATTTGTCCATGCCTGCATAAATTCAAAACTCAATGAGAAATTTACCAGGCGGGTATTACTCAGGTACATGTATCCCAGCGCCCCGGTCACTGCAAAACCACCATTGAGACGGTCGTACCCCTTTTTATAATCACCCAGCAGCTGAGGCGCCGTATTGCCAGGGTTGTGAATGCGTATCTTATCCTGTATATACCCGGCTCCCGCAAGAATAGTGAAACCCGAATTGGGGTTAGGAGCCAGCAGCGGAATCACCTTGCCGAATTTTCCGAAGAAGGTAAATCCCCTTTCATAAAAAACCATATCGGCATAATACCCGTTGGCATCAATTACAAAACCTTGCCGGGTCGAGATAATTTTCAGAAGTGAATCACTGTTTTTAACAGTCTGCCCAAACATGAAATTTCCTTCCGCCCCAAACAACCAGTTATTTCTTGTTTTGAACATGATGCTTCCACCAATACTGGCATTGCTGCCAAACTGCTTTGCAAGGTCTCCCCCGGGGAACTGGTAACCAAATGTTGCTGATATTAACGGGGTGAAAATAATGGAATCATGAATGTTTAACTGGCCGAAGAGGCTGGAAACAGTAAGAATGAAGACAGTAATCAGAGAGGCAGGCCTAAGGGGCATTTTCATCGTGTCACAAAGTTAAAAACGGTAAACTAATCCCAGCGATGGATTTAGTGTGAAAACTACTTTTTTAATCTCGTACTCAACCGGCGCAGAATAAATGGGTCTTGTATAAATTATTCCTGTCGATGGTTCCGTATACTTCTCATAACCTATCAGTTGCGAGCCGTATTGTTTGTTCTTTCCCGGCCATCCCCCCATCAGGCTCAGATTAAATTTTAATGCAACATGCGATGAAAAAGCATACCCGAATCCGGCCGAAATCCCATAACCAAATCCGGTTCCCAGGTTGACATCAATTTTCATTCCGGTAGTATCAGTCGGATTTGGTGTTGAAAAATTTGAACTTGAGCAAACTATTACCCCTCCAAGTATCTTTGCATCAACATGGATTCTTTTGATCGTTTTCATGAATACCGGCCCCGCCATCAGGTAATGGCTCGACCATGAACCGGGACCCAAAGTACCGGTCGGCCATCCATCGGGAACTAAAAATTCTGTCGAATTGCTAAGCGGGTTTTTCTGGAAAGTATATTGGAGGGCCAGGCCAAAATCCTTTTTCCCCATCCAGTCAAATGTGAATTGCATTTGCCATCCGTTTGTGGCATATCCGGCTTTTTTATTTGCTTTATCGATTGCTCCAAAATTGCCCATGACTATTGAATATCCGGCTGAAAACTCCAGCCCCAAATGATGATTTTTGACCGTTTTTGGTTTTTCCGGGGAAGTTTGGGCAAAAAGTATTACAAAAGAAAAAAAGAAACTCAGCGAAAAAAAAGCTTTTTTCATATCCACCTGCTCATAACTGACTACAAATTTAATGCTTTTACATCACTCTCCATTGGCAAGTATATCAAATCATTCTTTTGCAGATTGTTATGTTCGCTTTTTTATTCAGTTTTTTTTTGTAGTTTTGATGCCGGAAAGCGAAATAGCTAAATAAATCAACAATTCTATAATTCAACAATTCAACAATTTCTTATGCGAAAAACCCTTGTCTGCCTTTTGTTGCTGCTCCTTGCCGGCTTCAATTTTCACTCCATTGCCTGTACCAACTTTATCTTAACGAAAGGAGCCACCACAGATGGTTCGGTGATGATCACCTATTCTGCAGATTCCCACGTCCTGTATGGGGAATTATATCATTGGCCTGCCCGTGACTGGCCCGCAGGATCGATGTTAGATGTTACTGAATGGGATACAGGCAAACCCCTGGGCAAAATTCCCCAGGTAAAACACACCTACAATGTCATTGGAAACATGAATGAAAATCAGGTTGCCATTGGTGAAACCACCTTCGGGGGGCGCGAAGAACTTGCCGAACAACCTGGAGCCATAATCGATTACGGATCCCTGATCTACATTACATTGCAACGCGCAAAAACGGCCCGTGAAGCAATTAAGACCTTCGGAGAACTTGTCGCTGCATACGGCTATGCCAGCAGTGGTGAATCATTTTCCATTTCCGATGCCAATGAAGGATGGATACTCGAATTGATTGGAAAAGGAAAAGTTGAAAAAGGAGCAGTGTGGGTGGCGATGCGCATTCCCGATGGATGTGTGAGCGGCCATGCCAACCACCCTCGTATTACCCAATTCCCGCTGAATGATCCCGAAAATTGTATCTACGCTCCTGATGCGATCTCTTTTGCACGTAAAATGGGCTGGTTTGCCGGCGAGGATAAGGAATTCAGCTTTTCCGATACCTATGCACCTCTCGATTTCAGCGGCGCGCGCGCGTGCGAAGCCCGCGTGTGGGCCATGTTCAACCGTATCAATTCCAATATGGGCCAATACCAGGATTATGCCATGGGAAATATAATCAAAGGAAAATTCGATTATCCCACGAACCGCATGCCACTCTGGATAAAACCCGATAAAAAAGTAAGCCCGCATGATGTAATGAACCTCATGCGCGATCACTATGAAGGAACAAAAATGGACATGACCAACGATATTGGAGCCGGCCCATTTCAATGCCCCTACCGCTGGCGCCCCATGACACTGAAAGTAGACAGCATTGCATATGTGCACGAACGCGCTACGTCTACCCAGCAAACCGGGTTCGTTTTTGTGGCCCAGTCGCGTAACTGGCTGCCAAATCCTGTAGGCGGAATTTTATGGTTTGGAGTCGATGATACTTATACCATGGTATACTCACCCATGTATTGTGGCATGACCAAAGTACCTGAAGCGTATCGTGTTGGCAATGGCGACCTTCTCAATTTCAGTCCGACCTCCGCCTTCTGGGCTTTCAGCCTTGTTTCGAACTGGGCCTATACAAAGTACAATTACATGATCAAAGACATCCAACCATTACAGCAGGAAATGGAGAAAAAGTATTTTGCTGAAACCACAGGTGAAGTTGATAAAAAAGCTACGGAACTCTATAAGAAAAATAAAGCCTCTGCCATAAAGTTTCTTACTGACTACTCAGTGAAAACAGGCGAAGCTACTGTGAAACGGTGGCAGGAACTCTTCCAGTATCTGTTTGTTAAATACATGGATGGGAACGTTAAAAAAGAGAAAGATGGTAAATTCGAGACAAATCCTTACGGCGTTCCGGTAATGCCATCACAACCAGGCTACCCCGCATGGTGGCTCAAAGAGATCGTCAAACAACATGGCGAGGTTATTAAACAGATCGCACCTTCGAAACTTTAAATATTTGCAATGGAAGATCAAAACACTACTTCGCGTAAATACTGGATATATTTTTCCGTTTTAGCGATCCTTTTACTGGTTCTCCTCTTTTGGCTCTTCATTCAGCGTTCACAGCTCATGAAACTGGTCAAAGAAAAAGAAACCGAGAAAATCGAAATGCAGCACAATCTTGATTCACTGATGACTGAACATAACAAAATCAAGATTTCCTATGGCGCCCTCTCTGATTCACTGAAGGGCAAGGATAGCCTTATACAGGTCAACGCATTGGAAATTAAGAAATTATTGGATACTCAGTGGGAATACAATATCATCCGAAAAAAATTCGAACGGTTACAGAAAGTAGCGCAGGGCTATGTTCACCAGATGGATTCTCTTTATACTGTTAACCGGGAATTGACTGTCGAGAACGACCGCATCCGCCAGGTGGTGAAAACAGAACAAAACCGGAATCAGACCCTGATGAAAGACAAGGAAGAACTGAAGCAGAAGATAGACAATGCCGCCTATATCAAGGCATATGATGTCACAGCCACTCCATACAAACTAAAGTCGGGCGGAACCAAAAAACAGGTCACCGATAAAGCAAGCCGTACCGACCAGATACATATTTGCTTTACCATCGGGGAAAATCCCCTGGTAACGTCAGGCAAAAAGATCATCTACCTGCGCATACATCGTCCCGATAATGTTGTAGTGATAAAAAGCAAGTACGACACATTCGTCTTCAATGGTCAACCATTACCTTATTCCATCCGTGAAGATATTACCTACCAGGGAAAGGCTATGAATATATGCGTTGACTGGACCAAGAAGGACACAGACAAACCGGCAATGAAGGGAAAGTATATTGTATCGGTATTTGCCGATGATAAGTCAATCGGAGAAGGATCGTTTCAGCTTAAATAATATAGGGGCTCATAAAATCACTCATTCACTCATTAATTGTAAGCCAACATGCGCATAGGCATATTAACGGCAGGCGGTGATTGCCCCGGCATCAATGCAGCCATCAGAGGTGTCGGCAAAACGGCCATTCTTGAATATGGCATGGAAGTTATCGGCATCTCTTCGGGGTTCCTGGGACTCATCAATGAAGAATATGTCACGCTTGATGAAAATGTACTCTCCGGTATTCTCACATTGGGCGGCACCATTCTTGGAACATCCAGAGAAAATCCATTCAAGAAAAATAATGTATTTAATGCCATTGACAAACCAAAGCTGATTAAAAAACATTACCATGAGCTTGGGCTTGATGCCCTGGTTTGTATCGGTGGAAATGGCACCCAGCGCACGGCAGCGCTCCTCTCCGAGGTCGGGCTCAATGTGATCGGAATTCCGAAAACCATCGATAATGATGTATACGGAACGGATGTTACCTTTGGATTTGATTCGGCGTTGTGGATTGCCACCGAAGCCATCGACCGGCTCCATACCACTGCCAACAGCCACAAGCGCATCATGGTCATCGAGGTGATGGGACATCATGCCGGATGGCTGGCGCTTTATTCGGGTATGGCCAGCGGAGGGGATGTAATTTTGTTGCCCGAAATTGATTTCGACATCAACATGGTAGCCCGGTGCCTGAAAAAACGTGCAATCAATAAAAAACCTTACTCAATTGTCGTTGTGGCCGAAGGTATTCCTACTCCCAAAGGTGAAGGTGCAGGCCGTTACGTTGCCAATAGCATCAAGGAACTCACAGGCCTCGAAACAAGAGAAACTATTCTCGGATATATCCAGCGCGGGGGCAGCCCTTCGCCTATGGACCGGGTGCTTGCGACCCGTTATGGAGCCTTCGCGGTTGAGTTAATAGCTCAGAAAAAGTTCGGAGAGATGGTTTCACTTAAAGGCGACAAAGTTACCTCGGTTCCCCTTGCAGAGGTTGGCGGAAAGTTAAGGCTGGTTCCTGAAAATCATTCGCTGATCGAAAAGGCACGACGAATGGATGTCTGCTTCGGAAAAGAGAGCTGCTAATCTGAGAATTTGATATCCTTGATGTTAAGCTGAAGGTTCACCGAGCCATTCCATTCATTTTCCTCTACATGATAACAGATATTAAAGGGAATCTGCTTCTCGATCAAACCGAACTGCTCACCCTGCTGAAATGCAATTGCCGAAAATGGACCGCCGGCGATTTCCGGATGGACTACAGAAAGTTTGAGGTGATTTTTCCCTACGATACGCGACCCGCCGGCGTCCATAACTCCTTTGGTCATGAACAGAGGGGCCATATTCCCGGGACCGAATGGGGCAAATTGTTTAAGTACGTTATAAAAACGTGAATTGATCGCATTCAGCGACAAATTGGCATCGATATCAACCTCAGGCACTAATTCGATTCCTTCCAACCGCTCCTGTACGGTGGTTTCAAACCGGTCGCAGAAAGATTCAAGGTTCTCTGGCTTGAGCGAGAGCCCGGCTGCAAATTTATGACCTCCAAAATGTTCCAGCAGGTCGCTGCAGGCATCCACCGCTTCATAAATATCGAAATCCTTTACACTTCGGGCTGAACCCGTCACAAGTCCGTTTGAAAGTGTAAGCACGATTGTGGGCCGGTAATATGATTCAGTGAGCCTCGAAGCCACAATGCCAATCACCCCTTTGTGCCAGTCGGGATGATAAATCACCGTTGAACGTGCCGACTTGAGTTTGGGATCATTGCTGATCATCTCCATCGCCTGCTGTGTGGCCTGCGAATCAAGGGTTTTCCTCTCGGTGTTGTGTGCATTGATCTGCTCAGCTACCAGCTTGGCATCCTCCAGACTTTTAGTAATAAGTAATCTTACCGAATTATTACCACTTTCAATTCGCCCTGCGGCATTGATCCTTGGCCCGATCATAAAAACCAGGTCGGTGATGGTAAGTTCACGGCTGAATACACAACCCCCGAGTCCATCATCGATTTTCATCATCGCAGAATAACGAAGTAACGCTTCAAGCCCGGGTCGCGGATGTTCATTGATAAGCTTAAGTCCGAAATATGCAAGAATGCGATTTTCCCCTGTGATGTCAACGATATCAGAAGCAATACTTATCACCACAAGATCGAGGTATTGGATCAGATTTTCAAAAGAGATATTATTGACCTGAGAATATGCCTGAATCAGTTTGAAACCAATTCCGCATCCCGACAATTCTTTGTACGGATATGAACAATCGGGCTGCTTTGGATCCAGAATGGCTGAAGCCGCTGGAATTTCCGATCCGGGGCGATGATGATCACAGATAATAAAGTCAATGCCTTTTGCAGAGGCATATGCTATCTTTTCAACTGCTTTAATCCCGCAATCGAGGGCAATAATAAGCTTGACATTTGTTTCAGCTGCGTAATCAATACCTTTAAAAGAAATACCATACCCTTCATCATACCTGTCGGGAATGTAAAAATCAATTTCTTTGTGAAAACTTTTAAGAAAAGTATAAACCAGGGCAACCGCTGATGTTCCGTCAACATCATAATCACCGTAAACCAGAACGTGTTCCTTGTTTGCAATAGCCCGGGTGATGCGTGCTATGGCTTTGTGCATGTCCTTCATCATAAACGGATCAAAAAGATCACTGAGGTTGGGACGAAAAAAGGTTTTGGACTCATTGAGTGTTGTAACCCCGCGCTGAACCAAAAGATTAGCCAGCGACTCGTCAATAGCCAATGCTTTGGCTAACTCCCTGACTTTTTCAGGATCCCCAGGCGGCTTCACAACCCAACGCTTATCCATCGTAGATTTATTATTGCTAAAATACGAAATTTTTTAATACTTGAGATTAAAATTCAGCATTTTTTGGGGTTCTCGGGAAAGGGATCACATCACGGATGTTGGACATGCCTGTTACAAAAAGTATAAGTCGTTCAAAACCAAGACCAAATCCGGCATGGGGCGCTGTTCCAAATTTGCGTGTTTCAAGGTACCACCAAACATCCTTCTCCGGAATATTCATCTCATGAATCCGGTTCAACAAGGCTTCAAGGTTCTCTTCGCGCTGGCTTCCGCCTATAATTTCACCGATCTTTGGAAAGAGAACATCCATCGCACGAACAGTCTTGCCATCCTCATTCATCTTCATATAAAATGCCTTGATCTCTTTTGGATAGCCCGTAAGGATTACCGGTTTGCCAAAATGCTTCTCCACCAGATAGCGTTCATGTTCGGCCTGTAAGTCGGTTCCCCAGTCAACCGGAAATTCCCATGTCTGTCCTGCTGATTTCAGGATGTCGATAGCCTTGGTATAAGTGAGCCGTTCGAATTTTTCACTGATAACCTGTTTCAACCGGTCAATCAGCTCAGCGTCATACATTTTATTGAGAAACTCCAGGTCGTCAAAGCAATTATCAAGGGCATATTGCATAAGGTATTTCAGAAAATCCTCCGCCAAATCCATATCATCATGAATATCATAAAAGGCCATCTCGGGTTCAATCATCCAGAATTCGGCCAGGTGGCGAGGGGTATTTGAGTTTTCAGCCCTGAAGGTTGGGCCAAAAGTATATACCAACGACAGGGCCATTGCGCCCAGTTCAGCTTCAAGCTGGCCGCTCACGGTTAGCTTGGTCTCTTTTCCAAAGAAATCCTGGGTATAATCCACATGGCCGTCAGGTAAAAGTGGTGGATTCTTTTCGTCCAGCGTGGTCACGCGAAACATCGCCCCTGCTCCCTCTGCATCTGAACCTGTTATGACCGGTGTATGCAAGTAATAAAAACCATGGTCGTTGAAATATTTGTGGATGGCAAAGGCCATGGCATGACGGATTCGCAACACAGCGCCAAAGGTGTTTGTACGGGGCCGCAGATGAGCAATCTCGCGCAGGAATTCCAGTCCATGTCCCTTCTTCTGTAATGGATAGCTTTCCGGATCGGCCGTTCCATATACTTCGATATGGCTGGCCTGAATTTCCACACTTTGCCCCTGCCCCATCGATTCAACCAGGATCCCTTTCACCGCGATGCAACTGCCTGTCGTTACTAGCCTTAACACCTCATCACTGAAATTTGCAACTTCTGCAACAACCTGGATATGATGAATCACCGAACCATCATTAATGGAAATAAAATTGATGTTTCTATTCCCTCTTTTTGTCCTGACCCAGCCCTTAACAAATACTTCGCTTCCAAATGCTTTCGATTTCAGCAAATCAACGACCTTATTCCTTCTCGTGTGTTCCATTGATTAAGTTTATTGAAGCGGCAAATTTAAAGAATTATCGCCAGCTTTTTGACATTTGCGATTGCAGTTGCCCCATAATTATGTAAGTTTGCGGTTACTCATACAGCCATGGCACCTACACTTAAAATCACACCTCTCGAAGAATGGCTACCGGTATTTCAACCACCTTTTGTCATTGCCGGTCCTTGCAGCGCCGAATCCGAACAGCAAATTATGGAAACGGCATTCGGTCTTGCCACCATTCCACAGGTAAAGGTTTTCCGGGCCGGGATATGGAAACCCCGCACACGTCCCGGCGACTTTGAAGGAGTCGGTACCTCAGGTTTGCAATGGCTTCAGCGTGTCAAACAAGAAACCGGGTTGCTGGTAACTGTCGAAGTAGCCAACCCAAAACATGTGGAAGAGGCGCTTGATCATAATATTGATATCCTTTGGATCGGCGCCCGTACTGTTGTCAACCCCTTTGCTGTTCAGGAAATTGGAGAAGCCATCGGCAACCGCGACATCCCGGTGATGATTAAAAACCCGCTCAATCCCGACCTGAAAACATGGATAGGGGCCATCGAACGGCTGAACCAGATGGGACTTAAAAAACTTGTGGCAATTCATCGGGGGTTTTCGTTCTTTAACCGCTCAGCTTACCGAAACGCCCCAATGTGGGAAATCCCCATAGAACTTAAAAGACTCTACCCAAATTTACCGGTAATCGTCGATCCCAGCCATATTTGCGGAAACAGGGAGATGATCCCTGCCACGATTCAAAAAGCCCTCGATCTTGAAATGAACGGCATGATGGTTGAAGTGCACCACAACCCTTCAAAAGCGCTTACCGACAAAAGCCAGCAAATTACACCGGGGCAAATGCAGGAGATACTTTCAAAACTAATCCTGCGGCGTGAATCAGGGAGCGTAGAATTTGAAAATAAACTCGAAGAACTACGTTCAGAGATTGATAAACTCGATGAGGAGCTTATCGACATCCTGGCGCGGCGTATGAAGGTTGTAGAGGATATCGGAACCTACAAAAAAACAAATAAAATCACAATCCTGCAGTTGAAACGATGGAACCAGGTTATCAATGACCGGATTGAAGCCGGAGAAAAAATGGGGCTGAGCCGCGAATTTATCCTGAAATTACTTGAATCGGTACATGAAGAAGGTATTCAACGCCAGATGGATGTGTAGGCCTTCTCATTTTTCATTTTTCCAGCGGAACGTGTTGATCATATGCTCCATATCAATAGTCAAAAAATCTATAACCGGCGCAAGTGAATCGTTATTGGGAACCATGTTGAAATAGAGGGCTCCCCTTACAAATTTATTTACACTGTCGGTTACATAAAACTGATAAGTAGAAGCAGCATCGGCGCCACGTATATTATAAACCAATCCAAAGATCCTGTGCGCCCGATCAACAAACTCACGCTGAGTAATGGCATTGGCTTTAGGAATATGCTTGTTGACAAGCTTATGGGCATCTTCCAGGTATTTTGCAAGGTTTCCATGTATCACCTTATAACTAAGGTGCATGGTTGCACGAAAAGGCTTGTACCGGATATTGATCCAGTAGGGCTCAGCCATTTTACTGCTGTCGGCAGTAATGTCGGCATAAACCGGATATTCAAATGTATATGGGAAGGTTGAATCAAATATTTGGTAACTCTTTTCAGGCAGGTCAATGCGGTAATACCCGCGAGGTTTAGGAACATAAGAATCGCTGCAGGAGGAAATAAGTATGAAAATAGAAAAACAGAAAAATAGAAAAATAGAAAAATTTCGCCATTTCTCTATTTCTCTGTTTTGCCATTTATTAGAACGGCAGATCATCCTCAGGTCTGTTTGCCATTGAAATATCTGCCTTCGACTCATCATCGGCTGGCACGGCCTCAATGCTCCCCTCCCTGCGTGGACCGCCACCCAGCATTTGCATTGAATCGCCAAGGATCTCGTAAATAAATTTTTTCTGGCCCTCCTTGTCCTCATATTCCCTCTTACGTATCCGCCCCTCTACATAAATAGTGTTGCCCTTTTTCAGGAAACGCTCGGCCACATCAGCCAGTCCGCGCCACATTACGATGTTATGCCACTCGGTATGAGTTGCCTTCTCCCCATCCTTGCCTTTGTATACTTCGGTAGTCGCCAGCGTGAATGCTGCCTTTTTTACTCCGTTTTCGAAATTCTGAACCTCCGGATCTCTCCCCAGATTGCCGATCAGAATCACTTTGTTGACTCCAGTTGCCATAATGATTGAATTTAAAGTTAAACACTCCGTGAACAAAAGTACTCAATTTTAAGCTTAATCAGGGATGATGGCAAAAGGTAACAGGTCAGCAGAGAATTTTTTTCAACTTTTTAAAATTTTGTCACTTGTCGCCTTTTCTTATTTGAAGAATGGCATCAGCAACAGGGTTATCGAAAGCCCTACAAGGACTATTACGGTACTCCACCCGATAATGTTGGTTATCGGTTTGTTCACATGTTCTCCCATGATCTTCTTGTTGTTCACCAGCAAAATCATGCATACAAGCACAACCGGTAAAAGAATTCCGTTAATAATCTGCGACCACAGGCTGATTGCGATGAGCGGGGCATCGGGGATGAGGATAATTATAGCGCCCAGCAACATTATTCCGGTATAAAGAATGAAAAATTCGGGGGCCTCTTTCCATTTCTTGTCGATACCCGCTTCGAACCCAAACGCCTCACACACGTAAAAGGCTGTAGCCAGGGGCAGGATGGTAGCAGAAAAGATCGAAGCAATAAAAAGTCCGAATGCAAAAACATGGGAAGAAAGTTTGCCGGCCAGCGGCTCAAGGGCCATTGCTGCATCCTTGGCTTCGTAAATGGTTATCCCTTTTACATGTAATGTAGATGCACATGCCACAATGATAAAGAAAGCTACAACAACCGTGGCAGTGCAACCAACAACAATATCGATCAGGGTAAATTTATATTCGCTGATTTTGAGTCCTTTTTCAATAACCGATGACTGCATGTAAAACTGCATCCAGGGAGCGATTGTGGTTCCAATAATGCCGATAATGACTGCAAGCGATTGCTGGTCAAATTCCATCTGTGGACGGATAATTGACTGGCCTATCTCGCCCCAGTCGGGTTTGCCCATAAGCGCCGAAACAACGTACATCAGAAGTGAAACGCTGAAAAGAAGAAATATCCTTTCAGCAATCTTGTAATTGCCCTTAACAACCAGAATCCAAACAAGGAAAGCCACGATCGGCACAGAAATGTATTTGCTCACCCCAAAAACCTCCATACTTCCAGCCACACCGGCAAATTCGGTAGTCGTGTTGCCAACATCGGCCAGCAGTAACCCGACAAAAATGAAGAAGGTGATCTTAACCCCCGCGTTCTCTCTGATCAGGTCGGCCAGCCCTTTGCCGGTAACAATCCCCATACGGGCATTCATCTCCTGGATGATAACCAAAACAATAAATGATGGAATCAGGGTCCATAACAATTTATAACCATAGATAGCTCCGGCCACAGAATATGTAGTGATCCCGCCGGCATCATTGTCAACACTCCCGGTTATGATCCCTGGCCCAAGAATAGCAAGGAAGATCGCAATATTTTTCCAGATTGATTTACGCCTGGTTGCAAATGCCATGATAGTCCTTTCCTGGATTATTTGGTTTTTCTTCTGCTTAATAAATCATCAACGATATCTTCGACAACCACAACACCTTCCATTTGTTTGTCCTTATTGATAACAGGAACGGCGAGCAGGTTATATTTTGAAACCAGTTCGGCTAATGAATCCACCTTATCATCATCGTAAACACTCACCGGATTTTTCTTCATGATTTCCTTCAGATGCTTGGCCGGATCAGCTATAACAAGCTCACCCAATGAAATGGCGGAAAGAAACCGTTTGTTTTTGTCGATCACAATGAGGGAATAAATATGGGCCGGTTCGGGTTGTTGCCTCCTGAGTTCATCGAGTGTTTCAGCTACCGTCATATCTTCATTGAAGGAATAGTAGTCGGTCGACATTAGCGAACCAACATACTTATTATGATATTCAAGCAACTCCCTGACCTCTTCTGATGACTCTTTTTCCATCTCTTCCAGGAGCTTTTCAGCCTTATCATCGGCCAGAACATCAAGAAGGTCGGCCACCTCGTCAGCCGGCATTTTTTCAAGCACATCAGCAACCTTCTCAACCGGCAGGCTTTCTACAATATGGATCTGGGCATGCGGCTCCAGCTCTTCAAGCACATCTGCTGCCTTTTCCTCGTCAAGTGAAGCAAAAACGTAGGTGCGTGAAGCTTTGTCAAGATCTTCGATAATGTCGGCCAAATCAGAAGGATGTAAGGTATTCAGCCTTGATGAGGATTTTGAGAGCTTGATACTGGCATTGGTGAAATCAACAGCTTCAATATCATCCCATAAAATAAATTTTCCGGGAATATCAATACTGAAAGGGTCCAACATGGTTTGAATAGGTCTGTCAATACCTATTCTCCTAAGTAACCCGTCCATTCCAACATCAACAGCAATAGCATAAGTTCCCGCCGGGATCATCACCAGCCTGACATCGTTTACCCTTACCAGTTTACGTCCATTGATGTCGACAATCTGTTTATCCTGGATATTTTCTGAAAGCCACAGACAATTTGAGAATGATTCCGGAGAAATATCGCGAATTTCAAGACAGGTTATCCTGAGTTTACGCTTGAATTTCTTGATTTCAAACAACGAAAAATCGAGAATTCTAAACTCTTTCCCAATTTTGACTTTTATGGCCACCACCCTTGCGCGGATGGGCTCTGCCTCCTTTCCGGGCTGTACCGTTTGATCAATTAGAAAATCCTTGATCTTCCCGAGAACAATTCCATCATCCGAGATATATTTTAAGCCAAGGATCTGGCTTAGATAGAAAGTAATTTGAGATGTCATGCTGGCCTCCTTCTTTTGTTATCCTCTGTAAAGAATGGCGAACACCATGAATAAAATCAGGATGAGACCCTACAAATACAAAGGGGGATTAATCTGAATATTTTGCGCGGGTAAGTCGTCCATTTGGTTAATAAATAATTAGCCTGCAAAGATAAAAATAATATTAAATTTTCTAATATTTCATTGTATTTCAAAATAATCATATATTTGCAGCCCGTTTCAATAGAATAAAAGACATTCATTAACAACAATATATAACAATTAACACCAATTAAACATGACAAAAGCAGAAATTGTAGCAGAAATTGCTAATAAGACTGGTATTGAGAAAGTTGCCGTTCAGGCCACAGTAGAAGCCTTCATGGACTCCATAAAGAACTCCATGACCACAGGTCAAAACGTTTATCTCAGAGGTTTCGGTAGTTTTATTATCAAAAAAAGAGCTGAAAAGACAGGAAGAAACATTTCAAGGAACACAACCCTTATCATTCCCGCCCACAACATCCCTTCTTTCAAGCCGGCCAAGACCTTTGTAAATAAAGTGAAATCACACGTTAAAGTGAAGTAAACTTCTAAGCTGATTTATTATGCCGAGTGGTAAGAAAAGAAAGAGACATAAGATGGCAACGCACAAGCGGAAAAAACGCTTGCGCAAGAACAGACATAAGAAGAAATAGCCTTCCTGCTGCTGCAATTCCTTAATTCGTCCACGGTTACTGACTTATTGTCAGTGCCATTTTAGAAAATCTGGAAAACTGTGAATAAGGAATTAATTATCAATTCGACCTCCTCCGAAGTCGAAATCGCCTTACTTGAAGACAAACTTCTCGTAGAGTTAAATAAAGAAAAATCCAACAACGAATATTCCGTTGGCGATATCTATTTGGGCAGGATCAAAAAAATCATGCCCGGGTTAAATGCTGCCTTCGTGGATGTTGGTTATGAAAAGGATGCTTTTTTACATTACCTCGATCTGGGCCCGCAAATTCTGTCCCTCCTGAATTATATAAAGGCCGCACAAGCAGATAATGGATCTGCTGTTTCTATCGGCGACTTTGAACTCGAAGAGGACATTCAGAAAACAGGGAAGATCACCCAGGCGCTCAAGCCAAATATGAACATCGTTGTTCAGATCGCCAAAGAGCCCATTTCTACAAAAGGGCCAAGGGTTACCTCCGAAATAGCCTTTGCAGGCCGGTATCTGGTGCTTATCCCATTTTCCGATAAAATTTCGGTTTCCCAAAAAATCAAAAGCGCTGATGAACGGAACAGATTGAAGCGCCTTATTACCAGTATCAAACCCAGAAACTGCGGAATTATCATCCGTACAGTTGCCGAAAACAAACTGGTTGCCGACCTTGACTCCGATTTGCGGAGCCTCTATAAAAGATGGGAAATCATTACCCAGAAACTCTCTACTGCAAAACCGCCCCAGAAAATCATTGGCGAAATTGACCGTACTTCAGCCATCCTCAGGGATGCGCTCAACGAATCGTTTAACAATATTGTCGTAAACGATGCCCTGCTTTACGATGAGATCAGGACATATATCCAACGGATCGTTCCCGATAAAGTCAACATCGTTAAACTGCATTCGGGCAAGGTTCCCATTTTCGAACAGTACGGCATCGACAAACAGATTAAAAATTCGTTTGGTAAGATGGTTACTATTAAAAGTGGCACCTACCTTGTAATCGAACATACCGAAGCGCTGCATGTCATTGACATTAATAGCGGCCACCGTGTGAACCAGGACCAGAACCAGGAAACAAACGCTATGGAAGTGAACCTGGAGGCAGCAACTGAGGTGGCCCGCCAGCTTCGTCTCCGCGACATGGGCGGTATCATCGTTATCGATTTCATCGATATGGTGCAGGGGCTGAACCGGAGGAAACTGTTTGAAAAACTGCGCGATGAGATGAAACGCGACCGTGCAAAACATTCTATCCTGCCCCCGAGTAAATTCGGACTGGTGCAGATTACACGCCAGCGTGTGCGCCCCGAAATGAGTGTCCAGATCCTTGAAAAATGTCCCGCCTGTGATGGTTCCGGAAAAATCAGGCCAACCATTCTCCTCACCGACGATATTGAAAATAATCTGGGCTACCTGATAAGGGAACAGAATGAGAAAAACCTGACGCTGGTAGTTCATCCCTACGTTTATGCCTTTCTTACCCACGGATGGTTCAACTTCAAATGGAAATGGTGGCGTAAACTTGGGCAATGGATCAAAATCAAACCCCAGAATGCATCCCACTTCCTCGAATACCACTTCTTTAATAAGAATGGGGATGAAATTAAAATGTAACTCGTAAATGGATATAGTAGTTAGCGGCATTCGTCCCACCGGAAATCTGCATCTTGGGAATTATTTTGGCGCGCTGAAGAGTTTTGTGAAAATGCAGGAGGAAAACCAGTGTTATTTCTTCATTGCCGATTATCATTCCCTCACAACTCATCCTACGCCTGCCGATCTGCATGGTAATGTTAAAACTGTTCTGGTTGAATTTCTTGCCTGCGGACTTGATCCCGAAAAAGCAACCCTCTACATCCAAAGCGACCTTCCCGAAACAGCCGAGTTGTACCTGCTGCTCAACATGAATGCCTATATCGGCGAACTGGAGCGCTGTACCTCATTTAAGGAGAAAATTCGCACCCAGCCCCAAAATGTAAACGCCGGCCTGCTTACATATCCAACACTTATGGCGGCCGATATCATCATTCACAAGGCGCATAAGGTTCCGGTTGGTAAAGATCAGGAGCAGCACCTTGAGATGACACGCACCTTTGCAAACCGCTTCAACCGGCTCTACAATGTCGATTTTTTTCCTGAACCCGTTGCCTATAATTTCGGAGAGAACCTTGTTAAAATTCCCGGTCTTGACGGCAGCCTGAAAATGTCGAAATCCGATAATGAAAACAGCTCAATTTTCCTGGCCGACCCCGCCGCGGTAATCCGCAAAAAGGTGATGAAAGCCGTTACCGACTCGGGCACTGTTGATCCTGGCCAACCGCGTTCACAAGGAGTGGTGAACCTGTTCGACCTGATGAGCTACTTCTCTTCTCCCGATACCCTTAACCATTTCGAGCATTCATATCAATCAGGCACCATACGTTACGGCGACATGAAAAAACAACTCGCCGAGGACATCATCCTCTTTACCTCCCCCTTCCGCGAAAAAATGATATCCCTTGCCGCAGATGAATTTTACCTGAAAAAGGTAGCTGCCATGGGAGCAGATAAAGCCCGGGCTTCAGCAGCAAAAACCATCCGGGAAATCCGCGAAATCATTGGCTTTAAATCCTTTTAAGAAAGTAACAGGGTACGGTGAAACAGAATCTGCTGCCTTGTCCCGGTTCACTCTCAACCCATATTTTTCCCTCATTTTTTTCTATCAGTTCCTTGCACAAGATCAATCCAAGCCCCGTTCCCTTTTCCTGTGCCGTACCGCTTGACCTGACCTTTTCATCGATTCTGAAAAGCCTCGGCATTAACTCAGGGGCAATTCCGATCCCGTTATCGATAATACATACTTCGATCATGCCTGGTTTTTCTGTTGTTGCAGGAATTTCCTGACTGAGTATTTTAACCTGGCCGCCTTCCTGCGTGTATTTGATTGCATTGGATACGAGATTTCGTAAAATGGTTTTGATCATGTTTTCGTCTGCCAGCACCTTGGTATCGAAATTAATAGCAGTAAAAAGTTTAATCTGTTTTTTTTCAGCTTGTTCGCGCATTAAGATCACCACATCGTTGGCAACCACGCTTAAGTCGAATTGAGCCGGCCTGAATGTCAATTTTCCGGTTTTTGCCATCGCCCATTCAAGCAGATTTTCAAGAAGCCTGAAAGTATTGGTTGCCGATGAGTGTATATTCCTGATAAAATGTTGACGCTCTTCATCAGAGTAGTCAGCCCATTCGGTGGTAAGAATATCTGAAAAACCAAGAATAGAATTAAAAGGCCCTTTAAGATCATGACTGATAATTGAGAAAAATTTATCTTTATCCTGGTTCATTTCCTGTAACTCCGCTGCATATTTCACTATCTCATCCTGGGCAAGTTTACGTTCTTCCTCCACCCCGATCGCTGAGGCAATAAGTGAGATGAAATATTTATCCTGGATATCGGGTCGGTAATCATGTTGAAAAACAGCACATAACGATCCGACTGGTTTCCCCCCGCAACGAACTATTTTCCCCGCGTACGATAGAAGATCATATTTTGCAACATTCGGATCTGTACTGAAATATTTGGTCGCAGGGAGATTAAATACGGTGAAAACCTCTTTCCCATCGTCTTTAATGACATCCCAACAAATATGCCCATCCGGTTTATCTTCGGCTATGTAACCATCCGGAGAGTTCCATTGGCCTAATGAGCAAAGCAATCCTCCCTGTAACCGGTTATATAACGAACAGGTCGCGCCAAGAATTTCTCCGCAAAGCCGTGTAAGAAGATTAATGTTGTAATGCGGATCAGCAGTGAACGAAAGCAGGCATTCACTGAATTTCCGAAGTTGTTCATTTGATTTTTTTCGCTTGGAAATGTTTCTTACAACAGCCTGCAAATGTGGTGTTCCATCGAGGATTATTGCATTCAGGCTCACTTCAGCATCGAAAGGAGTTCCATCCTTCCTTATATGCTGCCAATCGAAAATCTGGTTTTGCCCCGCAAAGGCAGCATTCATTTTCGCCCTTGCCTTAACTGTCGAATCAGTTCCATCGGGTTGTTTCGGCGGAGAAAAATCCATCGGAGACTTGCCTATGATCTCTTCTCTCAAACAAGCAAAAATCTCCAGGGTTTTCGTATTGCAATCCAGGAACATATATTCATTCATCAAAAATATTGCATCGTGGGCCGTTTCAAATAGCAATCGGTAATTGATCTCCTTCTGTTCGAGTTTCCTGAATAGTTCATTGGGATTCATTCCGGAAAGAAGAGTTGATTCATCTGCTTGATTACCCGGAGATTGTGATTTGTGCGATTTATCTTGCTCGTTCATGATCGAAATGCTACTTTTGCCAACTAATGCCGAATTGGAATACCGGAGTTTCAGTGTCGGGCATGTAAAAGTAATAATTATTTTCCTTTATTAATGATTGATACTACCTTCATCAAAGAAACTGCCCTGCTTATTGGATTAACTACCCATTCACAGGAACATGAACAAACATGCGAATATCTGGATGAACTTGCATTCCTGGTTGAAACTGCCGGTGGTATCCCCGTTAACCGGTTCATCCAAAAACTGGTGCATGCCGATTCAAGGACTTATGTGGGAAGTGGGAAATTGAAGGAAATCCGTGCCTGGATGGACGAAAATCCGGTTGATCTCGCCGTTTTCGATGATGAACTATCTCCAAGTCAGATCCGAAATATAGAAGCAGTGTTGCAATGCCGCATTCTCGACCGCAACAACCTGATCCTCGATATTTTTGCCCGCCGTGCAGTAACTTCCTATGCCCGTACCCAGGTTGAACTGGCCCAGAATGAATACCTGTTGCCAAGGCTTACCCGTATGTGGACGCACCTTGAAAAACAGCGGGGTGGCATCGGCTTGCGTGGCCCTGGCGAGCAGGAAATCGAAACCGACCGGCGGATTCTGCGCTACCGGATCTCCCTTCTGAAGGAAAAACTGAAGGATATAGACAAGCAGATGGCCACGCAGCGTAAAAACCGGCGTGATATGGTGCGCGTAGCTTTAGTTGGCTATACCAACGTGGGTAAATCAACCATTATGAACGTGCTTAGCAAATCCGATCTGTTTGCCGAAAATAAACTCTTTGCCACCCTCGATACCACGGTTCGAAAAGTTGTTATCGATACCCAACCGTTTTTGCTCTCCGATACCGTGGGTTTCATACGTAAACTGCCTCATTCACTGGTAGAATCATTCAAATCAACCCTCGATGAGGTTCGCGAAGCCGACATCCTGGTACATGTTGCCGATATCAGCCATCCGGGTTTCGGGGAACAAATAAATGTTGTAAAGCAAACCCTCACAGATATAAAGGCATCCGATAAACCTACCATCATGGTTTTCAACAAAATTGACGCTTACCGTTTCATTATAAAGGATTCCGATGACCTGAGCCCGGTTACGAAAGAAAATTTTACCCTCGAAGATCTGGAAAAAACATGGATGGCACAGAATAACCTTCCATCACTATTTATTTCTGCCAAAGCGAAGCAAAACATTGATAATTTAAGGGAAACCCTTTATCATGAAGTCAGAAAGATCGTTGAGGAGCGGTATCCGGAAAAAGAAATGGCAAAATAGATAGATAAAACTACGTTGTCAAATTCTTTACTTTTGTATCCTCAAAAAAATAGTGCACTTTGAAATTCCGGAAATATCACCTTATTCTGCTAAGCCTTCTCGCCGGGGTTATCCTCACACTTGCCTGGCCTGAACGTGGCTTCCCGGGTCTTCTTTTCATTGGTCTTGTTCCCATGCTGTACGTTGAAGATTATATCAGCCGGAATCGTGAAAAGTTTATCAAATTCAGTGTTCTTTTTTATTCCTATCCGGGCTTTTTCGTATGGAACCTGCTTACTACCTGGTGGATTGCAAATTCTACCCTGATCGGAGCTGTTTTGGCCATCGTGCTGAATGCCCTTTTTATGTCAATCATATTCCAGATGTTTCACTGGTTAAAAAAAAAGGTGCGATTCCGGTTTGTTTCCTTCATCTCACTGGTATGCTTCTGGGTTGCCTTCGAGTATCTTCATCTGAACTGGGATCTCAACTGGCCATGGCTTAATTTGGGAAACGGATTTGCCACATATTACAAGTGGGTCCAGTGGTACGAATATACAGGCACTTTTGGAGGATCGGTGTGGATAATTGTCGGAAATATATTGATTTTCATGTTTATAAATACAATTTCATTCCGCACCTACGGAGCGGAATTTTTACGTGATCTCCGTCTCTACCAAAATAAGGCCCCT
>JBAXKG010000004.1:0-106663 GCA_037137455.1 Bacteroidota bacterium | reverse complement strand
GAGCTCCGTAGGTGCTCAATTTTGGTAGGTGCGGAATATATGTTTTGATTTTTGAGTTTTATTAAAATTACCAACAATGAATGAAGAAATCGAATTTACATTGGAGGAAGCGAAGGAAGGCATGTTCCTGGCCCTTCAGCATCTTGAAAAAGAGTTACAGAAAATCCGGGCCGGGAAGGCCAACACCCAGATGCTTGATGGAGTAAAAATTGATTATTATGGTGTAATGACCCCGATTGATCAAACTGCCAATATCAGCACGCCTGATGCAAGGCAGATCATTGTTCAGCCCTGGGATAAAAGTGTGCTTGGCCTTATCGATAAAGCAATCCAGGCTGCAAACCTGGGTTTTAACCCCAGGAATGAAGGTGAGATTCTGAGGATCACCGTTCCTCCATTGACTGAAGAACGGCGGCGCGACCTGGTCAAAAAGGCTAAGACTGAAGCTGAAAACGGAAAGATAAGCATCAGAAATATTCGCCGGATTGCTAATGAAACTGCAAAAAAATTAAAAAAGGATGGCGTTCCAGAAGATGAAGTTGAAAGGCTTGAAACGGATATCCAGAAACTCACAGATGAGTATATCTCAAAAGTCGATAAGGTTCTTGAGATAAAAGAGAAGGATATTATGACGGTATAAAAATCGGTCAGGAGCTAAAAGACTACGATTTCATCTGCAAACATCCAGCAATTTTCACCGGCGCCTTCATGCCATTCCGGACATTTTCCCAAATTTTTGGCCTTTACCCTCACGAACCTTGCTTTGGTGTTTTTCATGAATTGAAAGTTGAATGGTTGCATAAATGGCTGTTCTTCTTTGGTAGAGATTCTGTTTGAAACCTCGTTAAAAGAATGGTATTTTTTTCCATCCGATGAAAGAGAATATTCCACGACCACTGGAAGAAATATCCAGCTGTGCTGATTTTGAAGGAAGTTCGCCTGAACCGAATTGACAGGAATTTCACGGCCTAAATCGATAATAAGATAAAGGTCGTTTCCAAGGAATCCCTGCCAAAGTCCATCACGATGGTTTATTGATCCGCGAAGCCCGTCGGTAAGAGCGGTGGCGCCGGTTGACGGGTAACGACCGGAATATGCCGTGAGGTATTTCACAGGCTTTCCAATAGCATGATGAAATATGAATGGCATCTCAATAGCTTTTTCTTTCAACAGTCCGTCAACAAACAAGCCAGCCTTAATCACGCTATTGCCTTTTATTTCAAATGGCCCGGTATAAACGGGTGAGGTGGCGCCAACATCATCGCCATTTAATGTATAATGAACAGGCACATCAAGCTGTTCCGATTCAAGGATGACCTTGATAACATTTAATTTTTTATCATACTGAGTGTTCACCCCGACTTTGAATGACCCTTTGCTGTAGTTAACTTTCAGGTTGTCGAGTCGTTTGAACTGGCCGGTCATACGATGCTGAAAATCGCCCCAGTTTCTTGAATTTTTCGGAGACCAGACAACCTCCGAAAGCGCTATCATGCGCGGAACGGCCATGTATTCGGCATGGGCCGGCGTGGGTATGAATTCTGTCCATACATTGCCTTGTGCCCCCAGAATGTGTTTGGCCTCTTCAGTGGTTAATTCGTCAGGAGTTGGTTCATAGGAATAAACTTTTTTCAGTGTGGTAAAACCTCCGATTGCTTTTGGTTCCGATGCGGGATCAGCCTGATAATGATCAAAATAACAATAAGAACCGGGTGTCATGATGGCATCGTGACCTTGCCTTGCCGCGGCGATTCCACCTTCAACACCCCTCCACGACATCACTGTTGCATCAGGAGCGAGACCGCCTTCAATGATTTCGTCCCATCCGATCATCTTACGGTTTTTAGAAACTATAAATTTCTCTATCCTTTTGATGAAATAGCTTTGCAATTCTTTCTCGTCTTTTAGCCCTTCTGTTTTAATGCGCTCCTGGCATTTCGGGCATCTTTTCCAGTTGGTTTTATCTGCCTCATCTCCGCCAACGTGGATATATTTCGAAGGAAACAGTGTCATGACCTCTGTAAGCACATCCTCCAAAAAAGTAAATACCGAATCATTGCCTGCACAAAGGATATCAATGTTGGGCCAGTAGCTGCCCGGGGGAACGGTAAAAGGGCCGCCGGTACAGGAGAATTGAGGATAGGCAGCAAGCGCTTCAACTGAATGGGCAGGCATTTCAATTTCGGGAATAATCCCAACATAACGATCGGAGGCATATTGAACTATTTCCCTGATCTCATCCTGTGAATAATAACCGCCATAGGTAGCCTTTTCGCCCGGTTGTTGGGCAGGACGTTCATTCCAGGGCTTATCCTCGCGATCGACCCGCCAGGCAGCGACCTCCATCAGTTTTGGGTACTTCTTTATCTCAACCCGCCATCCGTTGTCGTCGGTAAGGTGCCAGTGGAAGGTATTCATCTTGTACATGGCGATCAGGTCGATATAACGCTTGATGAATTCTTTCGGAAAAAAATGACGCGACACATCGAGATGCATGCCGCGGTAGGAATACCTTGGATAATCCATGATCTCGACACAGGGAACATCCCAGGTTTTATCAGCAATTGGTTCATGAGTCTGGAATATCTCTTCCGGCATAAGCTGAAGCAACGACTGGATGCCATAAAACAAGCCTGCTCCGGTTGAAGCGCTTATGTGAATCTTTTTCGGAGATACCGACAATTCATACCCTTCTGCCGGGATATTCGTTTTGTCTTTTTTCAGGCTGAGGATGATAGCTTTACCAGCTTTTTGGCTACCGGTCATTTTCTCCACTTTAAAATCGGGTCCACCGGCAAGGTGCAACTGATCGGCAAAAAAATGAGCTACCCTGACTAAGTTCGTATCATCGTCAGAGATAACTAACCGTGTTTGTTTATCAATCTCAAACTTACCTGTTTTAATCTTCATCTTTGCCGGAAGAGGTACAATAGATGGGGAATTAAGGATTGGATCAACAGCTGCTGTTGCAAAAACAGAGAGACATAGCAGCATAATTACGGAGGAAAATGCTTTGTGCATAGTATTTCAGATTACCTGGTGATTTTTATGCGAAAATACAAAGAATTTTTTCGGTATTTTCGCTGCAAATCATCTGAGCCCGCGATATGACAAAATCTGCCCCTGTAAAAACCATTGCCTCTTTCCCTAAAAATTTCTGGACTGCCATCTCGATGGAATTTTTCGAACGGGGATCATATTACGGCGTAATGTCAGTATTGTCGGTTTACCTGGTATTATCGAAAAATGAGGGAGGACTGGGCTTTTCAAAGGAGAGTGTCGGGGTGATAAAAAGCACCATCACTCCGCTGCTCTATTTTCTGCCAATTTTATCCGGGGCGATCGGCGACCGCTTCGGATACCGGAAAGTGCTCTTTTTTGCATTTTTCACTATGAGCATTGGATATTTATTTGCCGGATTTTCGACCACCTATGTTACTGTTTTCAGCAGCCTGATACTGGTGGCGTTGGGCGCCGGGTTCTTCAAACCCATGATTTTAGGTACTATTTCCCGGGTTACCGATGAATCAAATTCTTCACTTGGATTCGGGATATTCTACTGGTCAATCAACCTGGGCGCCTTTTTGTTCCCTTTGATTCTCGTGCCATACCTGAAATCCATCTCCTACAACTATATTTTTTTCATGGCAGCTATCGGCACCGGCTGGCTTTTGCTGTTGAATTATTTTGTGTTTAAAGAACCAACCAGATCAAGGGCTGCAAAACCACTGAAGCAGGTATTCACAGAAATGCTTACTGTTTTGAGCGATTTCCGTTTTATTCTGATGATCGTGATATATTCAGGATTTTGGATTATGTATTTTCAGGTATATGATTCGGTTTTGTGGTACCTGAATGAAAAAGTTGATATGACGGGGTTCAACAACCTTATCAATGGTTTCCTTTCATTTTTCATTGATAATCCTTCCTGGAAATTCGATGCCGAACATGTTACGGTGATGAATGCTGGCGCTATCATCGTGTTGCAATTGCTGGTTTCAAGTCTGGTTCGCAATACCAAAGCGCTGCCTACTATGATTTTTGGTATTTCACTCGGTTCAATTGGTATGGGAATGCTGGCAATATCGCCCAGCGGGTGGATTTTCCTGGCCTCCATGTTTGTTTTTACCCTTGGAGAGATGATTGCACACCCAAAATTTATTGCCTATGTAGGTTTGATTGCCCCCGAAGATAAGAAGGCCCTTTACCAGGGCTGGTCGTTCATGTATGGTGTGATCGGGAGCGGGGTTGGCGGCATTCTGGGCGCCGCACTATATGTTCAATTTGTAGAGAAGATGAATCAACCCTCGCTATTGTGGCTTACCTTTAGTATGATCGGAGTTCTTACGATAATTGGGCTGTTATTGTTTAACCGGTTTTTGGCGCCGAAAAGATAAATGACTGTAAACTTAATCCTGATAAAATGAATAAAATAGTTGTTCTTACCGGCGCTGGAATCAGCCAGGAAAGCGGGATTAAAACATTCCGCGATGCTGATGGACTCTGGAATAATTACCGGATAGAGGAGGTGGCGAGTTACGAAGCCTGGGAGAACAATCCGCTGCTGGTACTTGAATTCTATAATTTGAGAAGGAAAGAACTCTATGAAGTTAAGCCTAATGATGCCCATTTTGCCCTTGCCGGTCTTGAGAAGCTTTATGATGTTCAGATCATCACCCAGAATATCGACGACCTGCATGAACGCGCCGGATCATCACAGGTGCTCCATCTGCATGGCGAGTTGAAAAAAATCAGGTCAACCGTTGATCCCGATATCGTGTACAACCTTGATGGATGGGAGCTCAAGCTGGGAGACCTTTGTGAAAAAGGGTCACAACTTCGGCCACATATTGTCTGGTTTGGGGAACTGGTACCAAACATCATGCTTGCAGCCCAGATGGTAAAGAAAGCTGATATTTTTCTGGTAATCGGGACCTCCTTGCAGGTCTATCCCGCAGCAGGACTCCTTCAGTTTGTCCCCGGTAAGATTCCGAAATATCTGATCGACCCGCAGGCCGAAGCTCAGTATTATCTTCAAAACCTGACAATTATTAAAGAGAAGGCAACCACCGGGGTGAGGAAGTTCATTGAACTTGTCATGTCGGGAGATCGTTGATAGTTGCCTTCGACTTGTCAATCTTCTTTTTCTTTCGTTTGGTCATTATTGATTTGCCGATAGCAAATGCCTTTGACAATACGGATGATGTTGCCGAGACTTCATTGATCATAGTGGTGGCAAGGTTCTTGAACGAAAGGGCATTTATGATATTCCGGTAGCCTGACTGGATGTTGACCTCCGTTTTCATTATTTCAAGCTTTAGCCGGTGTTTTTCCAACTCCAGATCCTTTAGCGAATGGATTTTCCCATGGCGTACTTTATATCTATTACTCGTTTTCATCTTTTTCCTCCATCAGAATTTTAGTTAAATGTGTTACCAATGGATTGATAAAAAGTTGATGCCGGCGGAAATAGATAAACAATCCGATGCAAATGTAGAATGCTGTAACCAGCAGCGCGCCAACCCAGGCGGCTCCTATCTCATCGCCAAACCAAAAGACAAAAAATATTGAGAGAAACAACAGAAGAAACATGGCAAGGATAAAGAAAATGACAGAGATCAGAAAGAATGCAGATAACCTGGAAATTTTCTCGGTGATGATTAGCTTTGCCAGGTCGACCCGGAGGTTTACATAATCCTTCATATTTTCCGTCAATAACGAAAAATTGTCAGAAATTTTTCCTGATTCCATTACTTTGCCTCCTCTTCGCTTGTTGTTTTCACATCAACAGGATTCTCATCTTTTTCATCCGTCGAAAAGGCCGACTTGAATGCATTAAGCTTCTCTGAGAGGTCATCCTGCATTAAATCGGCAATACCCATGATCCGCTTTTTCAACCGTTTGCGGGTCTTTGAACCCTTTGCCGGGGCAATTAACATTCCTAATCCGATACCGGCAGCCATTCCTGCAGCTGCAGCAAGTAATAGTTTTGAACCTGATTTAGCCATCTTGGTAATTTTTGGTAATTATTAATATCGTAAAGTTAACTCTTTTCCGACATCTTACGCACCACCCTGAAATTGCTCAGAAATTCATTGGCAACAATTTTTATAAATCCATAGGCAGGTACAGCTACTATCATGCCCACAATTCCTCCGAAACTGGCAGCAGCAATCACTACCAGGAATATCTCAACCGGATGGGCCTTCACACTTTTTCCCTGTATCAGTGGGGCAAATACATTGTTATCGATTGTTTGAACAATAAACATGGCAACGATAATCTTGATAGCCATCGGCATAATCATCGCATACTCGCCCATACTGATAACACCGGTTACCCCAAGAATAACTCCAAGTATCATGGAAATAATACCGCCAAGGTACGGCACAATGATTATGATACCGGTGAAAAATCCGATAACAAGCGGGCTTTTTACCCCGATAATGTACAATGCGAATGAATAGGTGGTGATATTTGCAAGGATCTGTATGATAAGGCCAATAAAATAACGTGACAGCAAATCCCTGCTCTCCGACATTACATTCTTAATCTTTTCATCATATTTTTCAGGCGTGACCAGCAAGATAAAGCGGGGAAGCATCTTGTTATCTTTCAGAAAGAAAAAGGAGAGGAAAACAATCGAGAAAAAGTCAAAAAAGAATTTACCGGTGAAAGAAATAACAGATGAAAGCACATTGGAAAACATTCCGAAATCAATGATTTTCAAAATGGCCTGTCTCGCAGCCGATTCTATCGTGGTTCCACGGGGCATAATACCATAGCGTACCAGCATCGATTGCAACCATGAAATTTCATCATGGTAATATGCTGTCAGCTGTTTGCCATCGATATTACTGATCAGATTTGCCTCATTGATTACAAGTGGAATAAAAAGGCTGAACATCCCGAAAAACAGCAGGAGTAAAAGTAAAATTGTAAGGGTTACACTCAACACGTGAGGGAAAGCGAACCGGCCGATTTTAATTTTATCAAGTAATTCAACTAATGGCGCACCAATAATGGAAATTACACCGGCAACAATAATAAATATGACAATATTGGCGAAATACCATACCAGGAATCCTGCTGCAGCCGTTATGATGATCAGGAAAAAGAGTTTATTTTTCTGATAAATCTCACGCATGGAGTGGATGTTACAACAGTTCTTTATATCGCAAAGATATAAAAATATATTTATGATATCGGAAGGGTTTACTACGCAAATCACAAAAAACATTAATACGAAAAAGGTTGAAACAGTTTAAAACTAAGTAATTTTGCAGACGAGAATATAAAACGAGGAGATGATCTTTTTAAAGAATGAAGATGTTGGGTGGTCAATTTTGAAATTGCTTTCATTTGTTTTTTTTTGCTTCACATCAATTTTTACCTATTCCCAAAAGCAATTTGTCGGACAAGGATACTATAATCTCACAATGCCTGCCGGTGAAAAAGGGCCTTCAAATTATGCAGGTGTTCGCGCTTTCCCCAAAGTAACCGCCGGTTTCTCAAAACCTGTTCAAACCAACGATTGGTGGACTTCTTTTCTGTGGACCTCATCTGTTTTTCAATATACCAATTGGGACAATCACTCATGGCCATCCTATGCGCACCCACTTGCTTTTCAGGCATGCAGGTATGGACTGAAAATGAAGTATCCCGATCAATTCAAAGTGTCTTTGTACAATGGCGATCCCCAGGGTACATATAAGTATGAAATGGGAGTGGAGGACCTGACCGTAACGGTTTCAAATATGGACCTGACCAATTATTCATCAACCAAAGTCAAAGACTATAGTGACTGGACAGTTACTGCATTCTGGGATGATTCAAAAGGCAAAACACTTACAGCGACAATGGGGCATGGGTTTGTTTATACCTATTTTACCAAAACCGGAGGCGATATTGTTATCCGTTTCAGGGGCGATCCGATTGTTTATTATAATGGGGGAAATGTGTTGGGCGTTAAAATAAATAATCATTTTTACGGTCTCTTTGCCCCAACCGGTTCATCATGGAACTTGGGGTTATCCTATCCTTTCGATGAAAATACCGACCCCAAAGGCTCTCCTTCCGTTGTTTCGCGAAGCGCCTTTTCATCCAATCTGAATGGGAAAGACTATTTGTCTGTGGCTCTTTTGCCAGATATCTCCCTTTCAACCTTTGACAAATATGCCCAACATGCTTATGCATTTGTCGACAGCACTCAGGTGAGTTGGAGTTTTGATGAGGCAAAGGCCGAACTCACCACAAATTATGAATTTTTCACTACAATTAAAGAAGGCAGTGAAAATCGAACAATGTGTGCATTGTACCGGCATCAGTGGTTAAATATGCCAGGGGTAAATACTTTATATACTTACCTTTCACCAAGAGGAACCATGAAAGTAAATGAGGGGAATTCCTTTTCAATCAAGCTGAAGAATTTTGGTATAATACCCTATTTGCCATGGAAGGGTAATTATGACTCGCTGGCATTATATGATTACGTAGATGAAGAGAGAAAAGCTACCAGCGTTTACGAAGGCATTCTGGATTCCTATTTTAACCCTATTCGCATTTGCCGTCAGGCACAACTTGCTGAAATTGCCAATGAGGTTGGCAATATTGCTGCACGGGAGAAATTACTTAATGATGTGCAAAACAGATTGGAAGATTGGTTTAAAGCAGATGAAAACGAACCGGCAAACGGATATTTTTATTATGATTCCACCTGGAATACCCTGATTGGTTTTCCCACGAGTTTTTATGCAAACACCAACATGAACGATCATCATTTTCATTATGGTTATTTTATTCGTTCTGCTGCAATTTTGGCTCAGTTTCGTCCGGCATGGGCCAAAGAAAGCGCTTTTGGCGGAATGGTGAAATTGTTGATCAAAGATGTAGCCAATTGGGATCGTTCCGATCGCATGTTCCCATTTTTACGAAATTATGATCCTTATGCAGGTCATTCCTGGGCTGGCGGCTCATCAGGCGGGTGGGGAGGATGGTATCCATGGGGCGCCGACCAGGAAGCATCGGGCGAATCGATGAATTTTGCTTCCGCGGTATTTTTATGGGGGCTTAATACTAATGACAACCAGCTTCGCGATTTGGGATTGTTTCTGGCGCTCAATGAAAAGCAGGCTATTGATCAATATTGGTTGGATAAAGATCAAATGGTTTTTCCTACAGGGTTCAACCATGTGTCGGGAACCAGAATCTGGAGCGCTGGCGCCGATAAAGTGGCTTATAACGACACTTGGTCTGTTAGGCCCGAATATATTGCAGGAATAAATATACTGCCGGCTTTTGCTTCTGGATTGTACCTTGCCGATTCGGCATATACTGAGGCAAATTATGGAGAAGTAGTCAAACGGCATGGCGGTCCCCCAACCATGTGGAACGATGTGATGTGGTTTTATCAATCGATGTATAATCCTGAATTAGCTTTTCAGAATTATATGAACATGGTAAATGGACAACCCTACACCTCAAATTTGCCATATATTCCGAAAGTTGACAGATACAGTGGATGTGATGCGATTTCGCCATCGTTTTTATATCATTGGCTGGTAACCATAAATACCTTGGGAATAGTTAATACCAAAGTAACTGCAAATACCAGTTCATATGCAGTATTCCGGAAAAATAACCGAAATCATTATGTTGTTTACAATCCCGGTGATGCAAAAGAGGTTCGTTTTTCAGATGGTGCAATTTATAATGTTCCGGCTGATACCCTCATTGCCTTCAATGTTAAATCGCAACCCGATACTGTTATTAAGGTGATTTCAAAAGATGATTTTTCGTTGTATCCAAGTATAGGCAATGGCAAATTTGTGACATCGGCCTTTCAGACAGGCGTGGTTATAACACTTTACAACAGCCTGGGAAAATTAATCTGGAGGAAAAATGTAAACGATAAACAAAATCTGGAATTTGAATTATATACATCAGGCATCTATTTCCTTCGTGCCGAAAAGTATTATAACCAGGGAATATCTGTAAAGAAGTTTATTGTAGACTAGTTTATTTTGGTTCAAACCGGTTACATTCATTATTTAAAGGGGAATATCATCGATATCTTATATGCGAAATTATCCCCGACATTTTCAAACGAATAGGGTCCCCAGCGATAAAAAGCGCCGATGCCAATTGTATAAACCTTCAGATTGACGAGGTTGTTGATCAACAGCCCTGATTCGTAATAACCCTGGTTCATTTCCCTGGGATTAATTGTGTTGTAAGCATATTTTTCAGGATGGTCGAGCCAGCCGAATCCGATATTCTGCAACAGGGCAAATTCAGGATGAAACCACCTCTTCCCTTTGAAAAGCAGGTACCCGAAATCATGATACAAATAAAGGGATGCATATTTGTTTGAAAGAAATTCATTGCTTCGCATTGTTCCAAAACTATTCGGGGCGTACAGTGTGATCAACCTGTAACTTGCCGGAGCATAATAAAGGTTACAAACCGGAATCGGTTGATCAACATACCCTCCATCGAACTGAACCGTCAATTTTCCAAGGTACTTGATGTTAAAGGTCTTGCGAATTTTCAGATCAAAACGGTCGTAATCAAATTCTCCTCCAAGGAAGTTTTTAATGCCACGGGTGTATTCGAACCAAACCACCGGATATTTAGTGCCAAGGGATATTTTATTGTTGATGGTCTGGATGAACTTCTCACCATACGCCCACTTGAATCCAGCAGTTATTGTCGTGAACCGGAACTGATCCTGAAGAAGTATGGCATCACCTTCAAAAGTTGCCAGGTCGTAGGTGGTTGTTTTTTTGAAATTATTAGAGATGCCCACATTGAATAGCACATACTTCAGCGCTCTGAAATTCAATGAAATGTTAAAACTTTGAACGCGGTCGAGTTTTTTCAACAGCAACTGCCTGAAGTTGCCCGAAAGGATTGATTCGTAATCCTCCGGGTAACTCACCCCGCCTGACTCTACTAAATCCCAAAAACCAGATGCGGCCAGGGTAATGTCGTGCCGCCGGTTAACCAGGAAACTCACATCCCCGCCGTACTTTGAAGTAGATATTCCAAAGGCATATTGATAAAATCCTCCTATTTTGAACCAATCTGCCAGGTGGTCGTTGGTATGGATCCCGGCGCCCACCACCAGTCCTTCGTAGGTATTGTAGTTGAGAAAGCGGTTGATATCAAAATCGATAGGTCCCCAGGGAATGCGGCCCGATAAAAGGGTTTGGAGAGTTTTAGCCATCTTATCAAAATTGTTGGCCTTTCCCACACTGTCTAACACTTTGTAGGTTTGACGGTCTTTCCGGCTCAGGCTGTCAACGCGATACTGATCCCAGAAAGGCTCGCTGCGGGAGGTGGCATCCTTATCGACTTCGACATCGAGATGGTTGAATTCACGCCGAACGAGTTCCGGGTTGAGCACAATGTCGCGGATGTAACTACGGCCGCTGCCCACAGCCTTGTATTTCCCGATACGCATGTTGTTGAAAGCCACATCGGTATTTAGCTGTACAGGAAACCACTGCTTCCCGTCAATCAATTCGTAAAGTTGGTGGATCCTTATCATAAAGCCACCGGTATTCGGGAAGGGCTCGGCGGTGACATTCTGAATGGCCCAGTTGTAGGTATTTATGGAAATGAGTCCCTTCATGCCATCGAAATTTGTTCCTTTTCTGGGCCTGAACGAGAGAATATAAACCGTGTCTTTGCCCACAAAGGTTGTATCTTCAATTTTAAAGAAATATTTGGTGAAACTCCCGCTCCCGATCGGATTTATATAATCCTTCATCATAATTGAGATGAATGGTTTGTAAAAAGAAAATGACTGGATCTGTGTGGCTAAAAAAACCAGGATCGGATCTTTAAACCCCGACATCTTGGTTGCAATCACTTTGTTGTAGTTCTTGTCGGGGGCCATGAATTTCCGTTTGGTCACATTTTCCATCAGAAACAGGTACTGGTTGCTGATGAGCTTTTCAATTAACCTTGTGGCTGAATCCTTCATGGCTGAATCTACTTTAACCGAATCGGGATTCACTGAAAATCCGATCTCCATACCTTGAACATTCTGCATCATCGAAGTGTCGACGAGGGCCGAAAAATCGCCCTTGAGCGTAGTGTCCACGTCAACGGTGAAAACTGTTTTGTCGTAAGCAGTGTATGAAAAAGTGTTCACCTTTTCGGGGTCGTTGATATCGCGGTTATCAATAACATTTCGGATTATGCGATGGGCAGGGTTTATGCCGGGAAAAATTTCAACCTCCCGGAGGTCGATCTCTTTTTGGACTAACTGGATGATTATGTCTCTCATACGGCCGGTGATGTTGACCGTTTTTGATTCATAACCAACATAGCTTAAGGTAATTGTCTGGATTGGTTTACCCGACCTGAGGTTGAATTTGCCATCGATATCGGTTGTTCCCCCGGTGTTGCTGCTGTTGATGACAATATTCACAAAAGCGAGCGATTCACGTGATTTGGAATCTATCACCCTTCCGGTAACAAAAAATGATTCCTGTGAAAAACAGTTTGCGGCAGCCATTAGTAAAACCATCAGGAATGGCAGAAGACGATGGTTCATGGAGGTGTGATTTTTTTCAAAGGTAAGAATTTAAAATAGTCGTAACTTTCCCAAAAATTAACCCGGAAAACAAATGAATTTCCCCTTGATCGCAAAGACCATCTCGGGACTTGAAGATGTGCTGGCGCGCGAATTAGTGGCAATTGGCGCCAATGATATCATGAAACTGAACCGTGCAGTTTCTTTTACAGGCGACACCGAAATGATGTACAGGATTAATTATTCCTGCCGCACCGCCTTGCGAATCCTGAAACCCTTGTTTCACTTTGAAATTCTTGAACAAAAAGACCTTTACGAAAAAATTTATGAATTTCCGTGGGAAGAATATCTTGATGCCGATCACTCCCTGGCCATTGATGCAGTAATTTCTTACACTGTTTTTACCAATTCGCAGTTTGTCGCGCAGAAATCGAAAGATGCCATTGTTGACAGGTTAAGGGATAAACTTGGCAAGCGGCCATCAGTTGACCTTGAGAACCCCGATCTGAAAATAAATGTACACCTCTTCAAAGATTTATGTACTGTTGCGCTTGATTCATCCGGGCAATCCTTACACCGACGGGGATACCGGAAAAGTACTGGCCCGGCGCCCATCAATGAAGTATTAGCTGCAGGATTGGTGAAACTTTCGGAATGGGATACTGTCACACCATTATTCGACCCGATGTGCGGTTCGGGAACACTGCTGATCGAAGCGGCCATGCTGGCCAAAAATATGCCGGCCGGTTATTTTCGCGAGCAATGGGGTTTTATGAAATGGCGGGATTTTGATTCATCGCTGTGGGAAAAAGTCAAAGATGATTGCAATGCCCTCATATCACCGGTGAAGTTGAAAATGCATGGCTCCGACCGTGCAGAACGTGCCATCGAATCGGCACGCGAAAATTTGCGTTTTACGAACCTTTATGAAGACATAACCCTGGAGGTGATATCATTTGAGGATTCGAAAGCTCCATTCGTGAAGGGCTTTATTATTTCAAACCCTCCTTATGATGAACGACTTCAAATCGAAGACTCGCTGGCGTTTTATAAAATGATCGGCGACACCCTTAAACGGAAATATGCCGGATATACAGTATGGCTGATTTCGTCAGACCTTGAATCGGTAAAGTTTATCGGTTTGCGTCCGTCACGCCGGATCCCTGTATTCAACGGTCCGCTGGAATGCCGGTTTCTGAAATTCGACCTGTTTGCAGGGAAAAAGGGGTATTCAACATAATACGCTGTTTTACCTTTTGCCATTTACCCAATTCATATTCATTTTCACGGGTGTTCGTGAATGCTTCGCATTTCCCACTGTCGCTGTTTTGCTACTTCGCCAATGCCCCCAATGCCGCCTGCCATGCCGGTCTTGCCTGTGCCCAGCTGCCTTTATAAAAGCTGTCGTTGATATTTGCCTCAAGGGTTCCGGCAACTGCTGCGACCCCCTTCATAGTATTGGCTGTCTTAGCATCCTTTATCCACTTATTTTTTATGCTGCCCCATCCGGCATCCATAGCTGAGGGGAGCAAACCTCCTTGCAATGACTGCAGGGCAGTAGAAGCCCCTGCAGCATCTTTAATATTATTCGTTTTGCTTATAAAATCACTTTTATTCTTTTTGAAGGAACCGGTGAAGGCATTGTCAGATATGTTTCCGGTTAGTTGTCCGATCAGGCTGCCGATACTGGCCTTGTTTGTGGCTTTGGTCGCTTCGCTTTTTACATTCTGCTCAACTTTCTTCACGTCAGTTGATGTGGGAAGATTCAGGTTTTGTGCCTGGCTCATTATGGCCGACACGACGAAACAGGTTAACAGCATTCTTGTTTTCATGGTGTTCAGATTTAAATTTTATATTCAAAGTTACGTCATAAAACGAATAATTGTATATTTTTTTACTACAATATTCCTTTATCTGACTTTTTCATTGATGAAGACCGGATAGATGCATCATAGTTCAAATTTTGTACTTTTGCCAATGGAAGAAGTTGGCAAGCTGGTATGCTGGTAATTGGTAAGCTCTGTTACTCGTGAACAGTAGGACAATTTGAAATCCTCACTATAAAATAAATCGACGATCGTAATTCATAATGTTTATTCAATAAATATGGCTCAAATAACCCGAATCGGTGTTATGACCTCCGGAGGCGATTCCCCGGGAATGAATGCCGCCATCAGGGCGGTGGTGCGAACTGCAATTTTCAGCGGGCTTGATGTTTTCGGCATATACCGCGGTTATGAGGGAATGATCGATAACCAAATTGAACAGATGTACAGCAACTCTGTTTCGAACATCATCCAGCGCGGCGGCACTATCCTTAAAACAGCAAGAAGCAAGCGTTTCATGGAATATAATGGGCGGCTTAAGGCCTACGAGAATCTTAAGGAGCACAACATCGATGCTCTGGTAACCATCGGCGGGAATGGCACCTTTACCGGCGCTTCATTATTTGATAAGGAGTTCGATTTTCCAATCATAGGTTTGCCCGGTACAATCGACAACGATCTGTATGGAACCGATGCCACCATCGGATACGATACCGCAGTTAACACGGTGGTTGAGGCGGCAGATAAAATTCGTGATACCGCCAATTCACATGAACGGCTATTTTTTATCGAGGTGATGGGACGTGATGCTGGTTTCATCGCCCTTCGCAGCGGAATTGCCTGCGGCGCCGAGTTCATTCTGGTTCCCGAAACTACGACCTACATCGACAACTTTGCACGACTGCTGAAGCACGACTGGCGCAGGAGCAAAACCTCAGGGATTGTTATAGTGGCAGAAGGGGATGAAATGGGGGGAGCATATGAAGTCGCCAAAAAAGTGAAGGAAAAACTGCCCGAAATGGATGCCCGGGTTACAATCCTTGGACATATCCAGCGCGGAGGGTCACCAAGCGCTTACGACCGCGTGCTGGCAAGCACTTTGGGTTACATTTCTGTGCAGGGCTTGCTGAAAGGTCATCGTGGTGAAATGGCAGGAATCGTAAACAAAGAGGTGGTTTTCACACCGTTTGATAAGGCCATCAAACACCATAAGGATATTAACAAGGAGTTGCTGGAAATGTCGCGCATCCTTGCCCTGTAAAGCGTTAAAGCTTTTTTTAATTGGAAAGAATCACTCTGTTTGCTGATGTCTTATTGCCTCTTCCGGTGGGAGGAACATTCACCTATCGTGTGCCCTTCGACCTGAATGCCCAGGTGAAGGAGGGGATCCGCGTGGTTGTTCAATTTGGCCCCAGAAAAATTTATACTGCGCTGGTTTCCAAAGTACATGAGCAGCCTCCCAAAGACCGGATACCCAAATATATCCTTTCGGTGCTGGATGAAAACCCGATAGTATCGCCTGTACAGGTCAGATTCTGGGACTGGCTGGCTCTTTACTACCTTTGCCATAAAGGAGAGGTGATGAATGCCTCCCTGCCTTCTGCGCTGAAACTGGCCAGCGAATCCAAAATTGCCCTGAACCCTGCACTACCCGCTGAACTTCCGCCACTGAATGAGAAGGAACTACTGCTGGTCGAAGCGCTCCAAAACCGCAAAACGATTGCCATTTCCGAGGTAGCTAAAATCCTCGACCAGCAGAAAACAATTCCTTTGATCAAAACGCTGATCGAGAAAGGCATTATCCTTCCTGAAGAAGAACTTAATGATCCATATAAGCCAAAAAGGGAAGATTTTGTTAGGCTTACACCTGAATACGCAGATGATGAAGAGGCTTTGAAATCGCTGTTCGATCGACTGGAAAAGCGTGCCAGGAAGCAACTTGAGATTGTGATGACCTTTATCAGACTTTCACAATATGGGTTTGGAGTTCTAAAAGAGGTGAAAAGGCCTGACCTGCTTAAGCAATCGAAGGGAAGTTCGACCCAGCTTGAAATCCTGATTGGCAAAGGTGTGTTCGAATCATATGAAAAACTTGTAAGCCGTTTTGATACGACAAGTCAAGAGTCATCTGCCGGGATGTTAGAACTTACTGAGGGCCAGCAGGAGGCTATAGTAAAAATCAGGCAGTCGTTTGAAACCAAAGATGTTGTCTTGTTGCACGGAGTTACCTCCAGCGGAAAGACCGAAATTTATATCAAGCTGATCCGCGATGTTATTGACCAGGGGAAACAGGTGTTGTTCATGTTGCCGGAAATTGCGCTGACAACTCAAATAATCAGCCGTTTGAGAAAATATTTCGGAAACAGGGTAGGGGTTTATCATTCTCGCTTTAATGTACATGAACGGGTTGAAATCTGGAAAGCCGTTCTTGAAAATAACCTGCCCGGATCAGTAAACAGGCAGTACGATATTATTCTTGGAGCCCGATCTTCTGTATTTCTGCCTTTTTCAAACCTCGGACTCGTGGTGGTTGATGAAGAACATGACTCATCTTTTAAACAAATGGATCCCGCCCCGCGTTACAACGGACGAGATTCTGCAATATACCTGGCCCATTTGCATGGCGCTAAAACCTTGTTGGGTTCGGCCACCCCTTCGGTGGAAACCTATTTTAATGCAATGCAGGGGAAATATGGCCTCGTCGAATTATTTGAACGGTATGCCAACATGGAAATGCCATTGATCCAGGTTGTAAGCGTTAAAGAGTCACTGCGCCAGGGATTAATGAAAAGTCATTTCTCATCGGTATTACTGGGTCAACTTGAAACGGCGCTATCTAAAAGTGAACAGGTCATTCTTTTCCAGAACCGACGCGGGTTTTCACTTCGGCTCGAATGTGATACCTGTCATTGGATGCCCTCTTGTAAAAATTGCGATGTCACCCTAGTGTATCATAAGAAGAACAATCAGCTTCGATGTCATTATTGTGGTTTCGTATCACGGATTCCTGATAAATGTCCTGATTGCCAGGGACTGAATATTAAAATGCGGGGCTTTGGAACCGAAAAGGTGGAGGAGGAGCTTGGCTTGATCTTTCCGAAGGCACGGATTTCGCGCATGGACCTCGATACGACACGAAGCAAGCATTCACTCCAACAGATTATCGGCGATTTTGAAGCCAGGAAAATCGATATCCTCGTTGGTACACAAATGGTTACCAAAGGCCTCGATTTTGACAACGTAAGCCTTGTATCTATTCTGAATGCCGATAATATGCTGAGTTATCCCGATTTCAGGGCAGCTGAACGTAGTTTTCAACTAATGGCTCAGGTAAGTGGCCGTTCGGGCCGGAGAAATAATCAAGGTAAGGTGATAATCCAAACCTATAATCCCGATCACCCGGTTATCAGATATGTTGTAAAAAATGACTTCAAGGCATTGTTCAGACAGCAACTTGTTGAGAGAGAGAAGTTCAGGTACCCGCCATATACACGGCTGGTACTTTTGAAATTGAAACACAAGGATCCCGATTTGTTGAATAAAGCCGCGGATGAACTGGCTAAATCATTGCGAAAAGTATTCGGAAAGCGGATCCTTGGCCCTGAATTCCCAATGGTATCAAGGATCATGAACTATTTTATCAAGCATATCATGTTCAAGATTGAACATGGCGTTTCATCGGCAGCGATGAAAGCAAAACTTGTGGGGGAGGTTGAAAAATTTCAGCAGGAACCTGCCTTCAGACCAGTCAGGGTTGTTATCGATGTAGATCCGCAGTAGTATCAATGACAAGAAAAATATCCTCATTACCTTTTTTCATAAGATAACGCTCCCGGGCAAACTTCTCCAACTCGGCGCTGTCACTTATTAACTGTTGCGACAAGGTTGAGTCCTTTTTTATTTCCTGAAGATAAAATTGTTTCTCAACATTCAGCCCGTCCAGCTTTTCTTGCAACCGGTTTCTTGTCAACATATTATTGCTGTCGAAAAAAACCATCCATATCACAAATGCCACCGTTGTAAGGAAGTATTTGTTGATGAGGATCCGGAAGATGGTTTTTAGGACAGACATTGAAATTTTGGATTTACGATTTACGATTCATGAACTACTAAGCCATTCCACCACTCACCGCTCACTGCTCACCGCTCACTAAACCTGCTCTTTCAGATAGTTATATATTTCTGCCTGCGAACGAATTGCCGCTCCTTTGGTCTTTTTGTATCTATTTTGTTCTCCCGGACCGATTATCCTCGCTTTGACATTATCGGATAATTGAATTTCGAGCATTTTTTTGAGCTGTTCCTGTATTCCCGGATCAATGATCGGAGTTGCGACTTCTATACGGTTATCGAAGTTCCGTACCATCCAGTCGGCTGATGTAATATAATATTGATTGTCGCCGCCATTGCAAAAAACCACGATCCGGGCATGTTCCAGGAAGCGGTCTACAATGCTGACAGCTTCAATGTTATCACTTAATCCCGGTATTCCCGGAACAAGCGTGCAAATTCCACGTATTATGAGCTTGATTTTGACCCCGGCCTGGCTGGCTTTGTAAAGCTTTTTCACCATTGCCGCATCTACAAGGCTGTTCAGCTTGATGATGACCCATGCTTCCCTGCCCGCAACAGCATGATGGATCTCATTGTTCAACATTTTAATATAGAAATTGCGCATGTTTACAGGAGAAACCACCAACGCTTTAAACTTGTAAGGGCGATAACTCTCTTCGATCAGGTGAAAGGCATTCACCACATCAGCGCAAATCGTTTGATTTGCAGTAAGCAGACTTACATCAGAATAAATTCTGGCTGTGTCTTCATTGAAATTCCCTGTACCGATAAATGCAAAGAAGAAGTTGTTTGCATTCTCTTTTCGCCGGATCAGGATCAGTTTGCTGTGAACTTTAAAACCCGGAATGCTGTGAATGACCTTCACACCCTCTTCGCGCAATCTTTCCGTCCAGAAGATGTTGGCCTCCTCATCAAACCGTGCCTGGAGCTCCATGAAAACAGTCACATATTTGCCATTTCTTGCCGCGTTGATCATGGCATTGATGACGCTCGAATTTTTTGCTGCCCGGTAAATAGTCATTTTGATCGACCGTACCTTGGGATCGATAGAGGCTTCTCGAAGAAGATCAATAATATACTGGAACGACTGATAGGGATAATGAAGCATGATGTCTTTCTGCCTTATTGATGAAAGGATGCTCCTGTTCAATGGCAAATCCTTATGCATCAAAGGGATCAGGGGCTCATACTCAAGTTCACGATGGCCCAGGTTGGGAAATCCCATGAAATCTTTGAAATTATGATATCGCCCGCCCCCCCTGACAGGATCGTCTTTAGTAATTTCAAGGCGTTTGGTGATGATCTTCAACAAATCCTCCGGAATTGATTTATCATAAACAAACCGCACGGGAATGCCACGTTTCCGTTGTTTCAGGCTTTCGGTCATCACTTCCAGAAAACTCTTGGAAACATCGGTGTCAATATCAATTTCAGCATCACGGGTGATTTTTACCGTATATGCTGAAAAAGTGTCGTAACCGAAGATGGAAAATATCTCGGAAAGGCAGTACCTGATTATGTCATCGAGCAGGATGATATAGCGTTTTTCCCCTTCGGTGGGCAGGATCAGGAAGCGGGAAATGGTTTTCGTGGGCAATTCAATCAGCGCGTAATCATCTTTGAGGGCTTTGTCGTGGCGCCCGATTGTAACGGCCAGGTAAATGGATTTATCACGGAGCGATGAAATGTCGCGTAAACTGCTGATCATGATTGGGAACAATCCCACCCGGACTTGCTCCCTGAAATATTTTCGAACGAATGCTCCCTGAGATTCGCTGAGCTGTGTTTCGTTAACAATAAAGATATCATGAAGCGCCAGATCACTCAGGATTTTTTCATAAACCTCAATAAATTCACGTTCCTGCGATTGAACCAATGTTCCGATCTCCTTTAGCGCTTTCTTTGGATTTACCGGGGTATCGTATTGGAATCGCTCCACCTTAAGCAGGCGGTTCAGGGTGGCCACCCTTACACGGAAAAATTCATCGCGGTTGTTGGAGAAAATTCCCAGGAACTTCAACCGTTCCAAAAGCGGATTGCGCGAATCAGCTGCTTCCTGCAATACCCGGCCATTGAAATAGAGCCAGTTGAGATCACGGTTAAGGATAGGTACTTTCTGATTGGCAGCCATGTTATTTCAGCATCTTTGGAGAAACAATGAATTCACGGATAGCTTCGTTCGATGGAATTTCTTCCCATTTATCAACGATGAACGAAAGGCACACCACGCAGGAAGTCGGCATAATTTCGATTCCCGGATGTAAAAAGAGGTTTGCAAGGCTTGTGATGGTCGGATTGTGACCGAAAATCATCAGGGAATTAATATCGTTGGATGTGTTGTAAATGATGTCGAGGATCCGGTCATAATAACCATCATAGATTTTCCGGTCTATCCTGATTCTGTTCGCCGGGTAGTTCAACCCAGCAGCCACGATTTTAGCGGTTTCATGAGCACGAACAGCCGGACTCGATACCATAAGGTCAACAGAAGTCTCCCTTTTCACCAGAAAATCCACGATCAGTTTAGTTCTGGTAACACCCTTGGGAATCAGCGGACGGTCGGAATCCGACACCCCTGGCTCTTCCCAGGAGGCTTTGGCATGGCGGACCAGGTAAAGGGTTTTCATAAAATTATTAATTCTATAATTTATCAATCAGTATGCAAAAAGCGGAAACTCCGCCATCATTTCGTTTACTTTCCCGCGTACCTTCACAATTTTTGCTTCGTTTTCGATATCGCTGATAACCTCATCGATCAGGTTCACGATTTTCGGCATATGTTTTTCCTTCAGTCCGCGGGTCGTAATAGCCGGGGTGCCAACCCGCAATCCTGAGGTTTGGAACGGAGAGCGGCTGTCAAAAGGCACCATATTCTTATTCACAGTTATATCGGCCTTAACCAGGGTATTTTCGACCAGTTTTCCCGTGATATCCGGAAATTTTGTCCTGAGATCGATAAGCATCAGGTGATTGTCAGTTCCGCCCGAGATGACATGATAGCCTTTGTCGGTAAATGCTTTGGCCATGGCTGCTGCATTTTTCTTTACCTGCAGAACATAATCCATGTATTCATCCGAAAGGGCTTCAAGGAATGAAACAGCCTTGGCAGCAATCACATGTTCAAGCGGTCCGCCCTGGATTCCGGGGAAAACAGCTGAATCAAGCAATTGTGACATCATTTTTATTTCGCCCTTCGGTGTGGTCAGTTTCCATGGATTTTCGAAATCTTTACCCATGAGGATCATACCGCCACGCGGTCCGCGTAAGGTTTTGTGGGTAGTGGTGGTCACAATATGGCACCAGGGCAGAGGGTCGTTTAACAAGCCCCGTGCGATCAATCCGGCCGGGTGAGCGATGTCGGCCAAAAGCAATGCCCCGATGCTGTCGGCTATTTTCCGCATCCGGCGGTAATCCCAGTCACGTGAATAGGCCGATGCGCCCGCAATGATCAGCCTGGGTTTTATAGCCAGCGCCTTTTCTTCCATTTTATCATACTCAATAACCCCCGTCTCTTGTTCAACCTGGTATGCAACTGCTTTATAGAGGATCCCGGATGAATTCACCGGAGAGCCATGAGAGAGGTGTCCGCCATGTGAAAGATCCAATCCCATAAAGGTATCGCCCGGTTTAAGGCAGGTCATCAAAACAGCCATGTTGGCCTGTGCGCCCGAATGAGGCTGTACATTCACCCAGTCGGCGTTAAATAATTCCTTTGCGCGATCGATGGCTAATTGTTCCGATTCGTCTACATTCTGACAACCGCCATAGTAGCGTTTCCCGGGATAACCCTCGGCATATTTGTTTGTAAGGCACGATCCCATGGCCTTTAACACCTGGTCGCTCACGAAGTTTTCAGATGCGATAAGCTCCAGCCCGCTGGTTTGCCGATCCAATTCATTTTTGATGATCCTGAAAATGGCGCTGTCTTTTTTCATAACAAGTTAAAATTTGGGAGATTAAAAAACGTTTACTTAATAAACGTGGTTCGAGGAACAAAAGTAAAATTATTTCAGATAAATTCTGGATATTTGCCTGACAATGTCAAAATCCCAAACTGAAAATTCTCCGAATCCCTTTATTGTAATCGTATTTTGATGAGAAGCCTTCGAAATATACTCTTGACAAACAACCATTCAGGACGATTTAAATTGTCATTTGTCATTTGTCACTTGTCACTTATTTTTTTCCTCCTTCCATCGGCTCTTTTCGCCCAGCTCGTTGTAACCCCACAATCCGCTACAATTAATCCCGGTGTGCCGGTGACATTGACAGCGAAATATGGAAAAATTGGCACAGGAGTGCAAATTTCTGAAAATGGTGTATCAGATACCTTGGACATTCTTTTTAATTTTTCTTTTTTTGGAAAAATATATAATCAATTTTATATTGGGGCTAATGGATGGATCAGCTTTAGCCCGAACCGTCAAGCTATAGGGGTTCGCACTCCGCCTTTAACGATTCCAGATTTCAACAGTGATTTAATTCCAAGAAATTGTATCCTCGGCCCTTTTGTCGCTTTATCTCCTAAAGGCTCTGGAAGCCCATATATTTATTTTGATACAATTGGTCAGATGCCAAATAGAAAATTAGTTGTCATGTGGTGTCAATGCCCCATGTATGTATGCAATGATTTAACCGTCACTTTCCAAATCATACTGAATGAGACGACAAATATTATCGAAACTCACATTTCAAACAAACCAATATGTGAAACTCCTGAATTCCAGGGAAAAGCGACATTAGGGATTTTGAATGAAAGTGTAACTTTTTCCAAAGGATGTGTGGCTAGTCCCTATAAAAGCAATTCTTTATGGAAAGCAAACAAAGAGGCATGGCGGTTCGTACCCAATGTCACACAAACTATATATACTCCTGATTCAATTATTGATTATAATTTAATTTCAATCACACCCGATGATAAAATCGAATACCGATGGTACGAAGGTTCCAGTACTGAACCCTTTTCCTGGGATTCAACTGTTGTGGTGACTCCTAACGAAACCACCATGTACAAAGTCACCGCGGTACTTTGTAGCGGTGAAACCTTCTCAGGTACAATTACCGTTACCGTTGTTCCCCCGATCCCCAATGCCTTTACACCCAATGGCGACGGGGAAAACGACACATTCGAAATCATGGGGCTTCCCTCCTCTGCCATTACAAATTATAATATTAAAATTTACAATCGCTGGGGGCAGATGGTTTTCAATACAAACGATATCAACCTGTCCTGGAATGGAAAAACGAACAACACCGGCGAATTATGCACTGAAGGTGTATATGTTTGGATAATTTATTACTACGATAAAGAAAATAAAATTGAATTCAGCAATAAAGGAACAGTGACCTTGTTGCGATGAAATTCCGTAAAGGAAATCAATCAACACCTTTTTCAGGAATGAGTTGTCTTTTACAGAATGATGATCTTTTTAATAAAAGATTGTTTATTGTATTCGATAAAAAGAATGTAGATACCTCCGCGCAGGAAGCTTAAGTTGACCGGGTGATTGATATTTGCATTGATGATAATTCCCTTTTGAACATAAACCACTTTTCCCATCTGGTCAGTTACTTTAACATTAATTACAGCATCTTTATTTCTGTTTGAAATGATCCCGAACACTCCATGACCCGGATTGGGAAAAACACTAAATTCATCACCGGCCATTTCAACTATTTTTCTGGTATTGCCAATTTTTCCTGAATTGAGTAAGGGCGAAAACAGGTTTCCATCGAAATAACTGAACTCTGCTGAAGTCGGGGCATCGGAGAAGTTTAAACCGGAGGGATTATTGGATCCGGAAATAAACCTGAGTGAGAAAAGCTTCTCATGTGTTATGTTTAGTCCGTTTTCATCTGCTGCCCAAACAAATGTAAGGATCCCGGGTTCGGGGCATCCGACCAGAACTGATTCCAAACCAGGGTAAACGCTTGTAATATCCTTAAAAACAAGAGTCTCCGGGTCAAATCGTATGGTGAACTGGAATGAGCCCAGATTGGTCATGTCATCTGCGTAAACAGGAACCTCGAGTTGCCCTGATGTCGCCTCAAATGACCCGATTGTGAGGCTGCCTTCCTCTGTTACCAAAGGATTCGTGTTTTTATCAGATACGGGTTTATATGAACCATTTGCATCGCCATAGGTCAATCCGTTGAAACTGTTCACCACGTTGTTCCCGTTCACTATAACTGGCAATGGATTGAAGAGCCAATCACCTGACGGAAAAGAATTAATTATTGAAGCAATACGTTTACGGATCAGCAATATATCACCAGCTGTCAGACTTCCGTCACCGTTTACATCACCGGAAGCAAGAAAAATTCCATATAAAGGAGCAATGTTTACAATGTGTTTTTGAAACAAAAGGAGATCCAATGCCGTTACCCCGCCCCAACTCTTATTAGTACCGGCTTCGATGGAATAGGACCCATTGCCGATCCCGTTAAAGGAATAATTTCCGTTTTGATTTGAAGAGGAGGTTGCAATGATGGAGCCAATATTATTTTTTAAATTTACCTGAACCTCCGAAAGTGGTGTGGCAAAAGCATTCGGATATGAAATGAGACCACTTATCATATGCCCTGCGGGGGCGCCAATGGTGATCACTGAAACATCGTCAAAGTAAAAACCATCGCCGGTTACCTTATCATCACTGACCAGAGTAAAACCTAGTTTTATCGTATTTCCTGAATATGGCGTAAGATCGATGTTTTCCATGACCCATGAACTTTGTGTTCCGGTATAAACAGGTTCGCCCTGAACCTGCCACGATGTTGCCGGATGAGTGTAATTGCCGGCAAGAGCAGTCCATGTCGAACCTCCGTCTGTCGAAATTTTCACCTGTACATAATCGTAGCCCTCTTCGATATCCCATTTAGCCCAGAAATTCAATTCCGCACAGGTGGTTGCAGTCAAATCAACAGTATTGGCAAGGGTAATGGATTTGTTGGTGTTATCCTTATAATTACCATTGGGAGAATCGGTAATACAGGCTGGCGCTGAATGAAAAGTGGAAGTAGTAACTCCCCAACCTGTGGATGTCCAGTTATCAAGGTTACTGCACAGATCATTAAATATAAAATTTTGTGGCCCGAAGATCTTGGTAACAGTATCTTCCCGCACCATGAAACCGTCATTTAATTTTAAAATATAGGAAAGGGTGGCTCCGCTTTGAATCGATTGATTTAAAATGTAGGGAATGGAATCTATTACCGTTTCTCCGGGAATTATTCCGCCAACGATAACCGGATCGCCGATGGTTGTAAATTCATTGCCCAGAGGTGTTATGGAAATAGAAAATGATCTGTTTGAATCCAGTCCCAACTGACTTAAACTGAATTTCAGGTACCCGGTAGTTTGAGAAATGATTGCCGGGGTTCTATCTTTTAATGAGCCCCAATTGGAGACAAACTTTGCTGCTAATAAACTTTGTAGCATATTCTCCTGGCAAAGCGGGATAATTTCATTCATTGCCGGCCAAAAACCATTTCCACCGACTTCAGGTGTATACGAAAGAATCTTTTTCTTGGTGGTCTGTTCACCATACATCCAATCATCCGATCCGCCTGAAGTAACATAAATAGTTGTGGCGCCCGGGCCAAAAGCATAATGATTGTCGGCAGTCATCAATTCTGCCTGATCTCTGAACAGAGCATAGTCCGTTGGAAGTTCGGTATCGGTATATCCCCATGGAAAAAGCAACAGGCTGGAGACACAGTGATAATTGAGTGCAATTCTGATATTATTGCTTTCGCAAAAATTTTTAACTGCTTGATTTTCAGCTTCGGAAAAAGGAGTTGTACCTCGATAAATCTCATCAGCCGGGTAGCCTGATGAACCTTCACCACCCCACATATATCCATAGTTGCGGTTCAAATCCACGCCATAACTTCCATCTCCGTTGTTGTGCCTGTTTTTCCGCCACATTCCGCCACCTGAAGGATTCGAAGTTTGATTGTATTTATATCCGTCGGGATTCATTATGGGAATAAAAAACATTTCGGTATTATCAACAAGATATTTTATTTCAGGGTTGGTACTATAATTTTCCAGCAGATAATAGATGTAAAAAAGCAGGTGCATCATGCCAATGGGTTCACGGGCATGATGCATACCGGTGTAAAGAACCTGTGGCTTTGGACCTTTTTGACTGGAAGCGCCAGATAATTTTACCATATAGATCGGACGATTCTCAATGGAAAGACCAATGGATGTTTTCGGGGTTATCAAATCAGGATAATGTGCAAACATGTTATCAAGATGCCCGACAAATTGTTCCAATGTACAAAAGCCTCCCATCGAGCCAAGCTGAAACTCATCAGGAACAGGGTATTCAAGCGATAATTTTGGATCTCCGGCCATCGGTTTGTTGACAAATTCCTCGTTTTTTTTCAGATATTCGGCCACTACGTCATCTGCAAGAATATCTACATTAAAACCGTTGGAACGAATTATATCAAGTTCCTTTTTCGAAAAATCAGAAATAAAATATTGGTCTTTCCGGTAAATCCCTTCATCAACAGCTAATCCGAGTGCCGCCAACTTCTTTAATCCTGTTCCATCTGTATAAATTTTAACTTTTGAATATTTCTCATCATTCGCAAACCCAAAAACAGTTGTAAAAATGATCATTACAAGTATTAATAGTTTTTTCATTGTGGTGTTTATATGTCCGGGGTTCAAAGTTACAGTTTTTTAGAGGAGCATATCTTTAGAATATTTGTAAATTTGAATGTGAAAACAGATTGTTTTTGTCTTAAACGGGAATATTCAGGTATGAAAAAATCATCATTATTTTTTTTCAATGGAACCATTCTTGTCACTTTATTGATGATTATTTTTTCATCTTTTTACCTGAATGCATATGCTCAATTTGTTAGAGGAGCAGATGTGGGATGGCTATCACAAATGGAAGCTACGGGTTATAAATTTTATGACAGCACGGGAACAGAAAAAAATTGCCTGCAAATTCTCAAAGAGCATAGTATAAATACCATTCGTCTCCGGGTATGGGTGAATCCATCTTCCGATCGAACAAATGGTCATTGCGCTAAAGATGAAGTAGTTGCTATGGCCGTTAAGGCAAAAAGCATGGGAATGCGGATAATGATTGATTTTCATTACAGTGATTCCTGGGCTGATCCCGGCAAACAAACCAAACCGGCAGCATGGGCAAGCCACAGTTTCACTAAATTGCTTACCGATCTGTATGATCATACAACAGATGTTCTGATGGCGCTTAAATCGGCCGGGGTAACCCCTGAATGGGTTCAGATAGGAAATGAAATAATCGGAGGAATGTTATGGCCCGATGGAAGCACATCAAATTGGGGACAACTCGCCCAATTGCTAAACAAGGGTTATGATGCAACCAAAGCTGTTGATCATACTATTAAAGTAATAGTTCACATCGATCAGGGAAATAATAACATCAGATGCAGATGGTTTTATGATAATGCCCTGACCAATGGAGTGAAGTACGATGTTATCGGATTATCCTATTATCCGTACTGGTTAGGCAGTGACTACAAAGTAACAATAAACGACCTGGGAAATAACCTGATCGACATGGCTTCAAGGTATTCGAAGGAGGTGATGGTCGTTGAAGTCGGGGGAGATTATCTTAAGGTGCAAAATACCTACGATATGCTGGTGGCAGTTATTAATAAAGTAAAGGCCGTTCCCGGCAATATGGGACTTGGTGTTATTTACTGGGAGCCTGAAGGCGCAAAAAGCTGGAGCGGATATCAATTAAGCTGTTGGGGGTCCGATGGAAAACCAACCGCTGCCCTGAATGCTTTTTTGGCGGGGAATACTGGTATCAATACCATAAAGGGTAGTTCCGGATTGAAGATATATCCAAATCCTGCCACAGGTGGATTGTTAAATATCGAATCAAGCGACCTTACTATTACATCGATTATCAGAATCTTTGATATTAACGGCAAATTAATGAGAGAACAAAAAGTTAATGATCTGCCAAGGGCGACGTTTGATGCCAATCTTTTTCCCGGAATCTATATGATCACTGTTGATAACGAACAACGAATTTCAACCGGGAAATTATTAGTGAATTAATATCCGGTGTTAATTCTGGGAAAATGCCGCAACTTATATTGGATGATGGTACATGTTTTAAAGGTCGATCATTCGGGGCTCAAAGAGCTGCTGCCGGTGAAGTAGTTTTCAATACGGCTATGACAGGTTACCCCGAAAGTCTTACCGATCCTTCCTATAAAGGCCAGATTCTTGTATTGACCTATCCACTTATTGGAAATTATGGTGTGCCTGGCAGGGTTATCAAGGAACAACTTTCAAAATATTTCGAGTCCGATCAGGTTCATATCTCCGGTTTGATTGTTGCAGGTTATTCTGCAGAGTACAGCCATTGGAACGCGCTTGACAGTTTGTCTGACTGGTTAAAGGAACACAATGTGCCTGGTATCTGCGGTATCGATACACGCTCCCTTACCAAACTGCTGCGCGAACGGGGTACCATGTTAGGGAAACTGGTGCAACAGGATCCGTTTGAAATTGAAATGTACGACCCAAATAAGGAAAACCTGGTTGATCTGGTGAGCTGCAAGGAACCTATGATCTATGCTGGAAAAAATATCTCTGCAGGAATTCATGCCTCCATGCCTCAAAGTTATAAATCGGAACTGGAGCATATCCGTATTATGATGGTCGATTGCGGGGTAAAAAATAACATAATACGATGCCTTCTCAGCCTGGGCGCCATCGTGATCAGGGTTCCATGGGATTATGATTTTATTAATGAAGACTATGATGGTTTGGTGATATCCAATGGGCCGGGCGACCCGCTGCGATGTTCTGTTACAATACGGCATTTGAAAAAAGCAATTCAGCAGGACCGGCCCATTTTTGGTATTTGCCTTGGGAATCAACTGCTTTCTTTGGCCGGAGGTGCAAATACATATAAATTAAAATATGGCCATCGGGGATATAACCAGCCGGTATTGAAAGCAGGCACAAACAAGGCATACATCACTTCACAGAATCATGGTTTCGCTGTTGATAATACAACTCTCGGGGCCGATTGGGAACCGCTTTTTATAAACCTCAACGACCATACCAATGAAGGTATCCGCCATAAAACCAAACCTTTTTTTTCGACCCAGTTTCATCCCGAAGCTTCAGGTGGCCCTACAGATACGCGGTTCTTATTCAACGATTTTTTTAATATGGTAAGGAAATTCAAATCCGGAATTTTACATGATCCAAAAGATAAATAAAGTACTTGTGCTGGGTTCCGGCGCCCTCAAAATAGGGGAGGCCGGCGAATTTGACTACTCCGGGTCGCAGGCTTTGAAAGCGCTGAAGGAAGAAGGTATTATTACAATCCTGATCAATCCTAACATCGCCACTATTCAAACTTCTGAGGAGATTGCCGACAAAGTTTATTTCCTTCCTGTCACACCTCAGTTTGTTGAAAAGGTAATTGAGAAGGAGCGCCCCGATGGGATTTTGCTTGCTTTTGGCGGGCAAACTGCACTCAACTGCGGCGTTGCTTTGTATAAATCCGGTATCCTTGAAAAATACAAGGTATTGGTTCTCGGAACTCCTGTGGAAACAATTATTCAAACTGAGGACCGCGACCTCTTCTCGAAAATGTTGCATGACATTGAAGTCGGAACACCCAGAAGTATTGCGGTGACCAGTCTTTCAGCTGCCAAAACTGCCGCCATGGCAATTGGTTACCCGGTGATCATCCGTGCTGCTTATACTCTGGGCGGGCAGGGTAGTGGTTTCTGTACCAATGAAATGGAGCTTGAAACTTTGGCTGCAAACGCGTTCTCCTATTCAGGCCAGATACTTGTTGAGGAATCACTTAAGGGCTGGAAAGAGATCGAATACGAGGTGGTGCGCGACCGTTACGACAACTGCATAACGGTATGTAACATGGAAAATTTCGATCCGCTGGGTATCCATACTGGCGAAAGTATAGTTGTTGCTCCATCGCAAACCCTTACCAACATTGAATACTACAAACTCCGCGAACTTTCTATCAAGGTTATCCGCCACCTCGGAATTATCGGGGAATGCAATATCCAGTACGCACTAAATCCAGATTCGGAGGAATACCGGGTAATCGAGGTCAATGCACGTCTGTCAAGGTCATCAGCGCTTGCATCCAAGGCTACTGGTTATCCATTGGCCTTTGTCGCAGCCAAACTTGGTCTGGGCTATGGCCTGCATGAATTAAAGAATTCAGTGACGAAGGTGACCACTGCCTGTTTTGAACCTTCGCTCGATTATATTGTTTGCAAAATCCCGCGATGGGATCTGAGTAAATTCACCGGGGTATCAAAACAGATCGGCTCCAGTATGAAAAGCGTGGGCGAGATAATGTCCATAGGCCGCACCTTTGAAGAGGTTATCCAGAAGGGATTAAGAATGATCGGGCAAGGCATGCATGGGTTCATCGGTAACAAGGAGCTTCGCGTGGAGAATCTCGAACAGGAACTGGCCAACCCCACGGATACACGAATCTTTGTAATCGCTCAGGCATTTGCAGAAGGATATTCCGTCGACCGCATCTGGGAACTTACCCGCATCGACAAGTGGTTTTTGTACCGGCTGAAAAATATCTACGATACGGGGCTGGTAATGGCTGCTATAAATGACCTTACTTCAATTCCATACGATCTGCTCCTTGACGCTAAATGCCTCGGTTTTTCTGATTTTCAGCTGGCAAAGCTGGTTGGAAAACGTGAAAAAAGCGAAATTGAGCAGGACATGCTGATAGTGCGTGCATATCGAAAAAAATTGGGTATCATGCCAAGCGTGAAAAACATTGATACCCTTGCCGCTGAATATCCCGCGCAAACCAATTATCTCTACCTGACCTACAATGGCAACGAACATGATGTGATCTTTCCTGATGACCGTTTGTCGGTGATTGTCCTCGGTTCGGGCGCATACCGGATTGGCAGTTCCGTTGAATTTGACTGGTGCAGCGTAAATACCCTGAACACAGTTAAATCGGCCGGTTTTCGCTCGGTCATGATCAATTACAACCCCGAAACGGTTAGTACCGATTATGACATTTGCGACCGGCTCTATTTTGATGAACTCTCATTCGAACGGGTGATGGATATTGTGGAACTGGAAAATCCCAAAGGAGTGGTGGTATCCATGGGAGGGCAGATTCCCAACAACCTGGCCATGCGTCTGCATAAGCAGAATGTTGCAATTCTTGGAACATCACCGGTTGATATCGACAATGCCGAAGACCGCCACAAGTTTTCATCGATGCTTGACAAGCTTGACATCGATCAGCCGAGGTGGAAAGAGATGACAAATCTGGATGAAATCTATGATTTTGCATCCCAGGTCGGGTTTCCGTTGCTGATTCGCCCATCATACGTGCTTTCCGGGGCGGCTATGAATGTGGTATCCAATAACAGTGAGCTCGAATATTTTCTTACCCTTGCCGCCAACGTTTCAAAAGAGCATCCGGTAGTGGTGTCCGAATTCATACAGGAGGCTAAGGAAATCGAAATGGATGCCGTTGCGAGGGAAGGGGAGATCGTGGCCTATGCCATTTCCGAACATGTTGAATTTGCAGGTGTACATTCAGGAGACGCCACAATTGTTTTTCCGCCACAGAAAATTTATGTGGAGACAATCCGGAAAATCAAACGTGTCGCGAGGGAAATTTCAAGTTCGCTTAACATTTCCGGACCATTCAATATTCAGTTTCTGGCCAAAGATAACGACATCAAAGTGATCGAATGCAACCTCAGGGCTTCGCGCAGTTTTCCTTTTGTATCTAAGGTTTTGAAAATCAACTTCATCGACATTGCTACAAGGGTGATACTTGGGATTCCTTTTACAAAGCCTGACAAGTCGATGTTCGACATTGACTACATCGGAATAAAGGCGCCGCAGTTTTCCTTTTCCCGCTTGCAAAAAGCCGACCCGGTTCTGGGAGTTGATATGGCTTCAACCGGTGAAGTCGGTTGCATCGGCGATTCATTTTATGAAGCCATCCTTAAGGCCATGCTGTCGGTCGGATACAGGATCCCTGAAAAGAACATCATGGTTTCATCCGGCCCCACCAAGTCGAAAACGGTACTTCTTGAATGCTGCCATCAATTGCATCAGAAAAACTATTCCATCTTTGCAACCCGGGGAACAGCTGACTTTCTTGCATCAAATGGCATTCCCTCTACTATACTCCACTGGCCCGATGAAGAGGCCACCCCAAATGTAATGGAATATATACAGAACAGGCGTATCGACCTGGTAGTCAATATCCCCAAGAACCTTTCAAAGCATGAGTTAGACAACGATTATTCCATTCGCAGGTCAGCGGTCGATTATAACATTCCGCTGATTACCAATCCTAACCTTGCAGCGGCGTTTATTATGGCATTCTGCAAAATCAAACCTGGTGAAATTGAAATTAAAAGCTGGGATGAATACTAATAAACCGGCTTTTTTGGTGTCATTTTTTTTAAAGTTTTGTTCCCGATAAAATTCCATTCCTGGTTCTCTGAGGGTGTCCGCTTACTCATGCATTCCATCATTTGTTTTACCTGGCCCGGGTGATTTTTTGCAATATTAAACTGTTCACCCTGATCTGTTTTCAGGTTATACAGTTCCACCCGCCGGTAAGGTTCGGTAAGAAGGTTTTTCCATATTGCTTTCCAATCGCCCATACGCACTGCCATAGCGCCACCCCGGCCAGGGTACTCCCAATATAAAAAATCATGCTTTACTTCCATTTTATTACCAAGTAATTCAGGTAAAATAGATATTCCATCCCGACCGGGGGAAAGCGAAATGCCTGTCAGATCAGCAAAAGTAGACATGAAATCCCATGATGCACATATTAACCCTGATACTTTTCCTGCTTTGATAACCCCCGGCCAGCGGGCAATCATCGGTACTCTGATACCTCCTTCATACAATGAACCTTTTCCGGCTTTAAGTATTCCATTGCTTTGAAAATAATAGGGATCAGCGCCTCCGACTTCGAAAGTGGCCCCGTTATCGCTTGTAAACAGAATAATGGTATTCGAATCTATTCCGGCCTCTTTCACAGTGCTGACAATTCTTCCGACGTAATCATCCAAAGCCCCGACCATGGCAGCATAAGTCGCATGAGGATACTGGCAGGGAAGATATCCGCTATATCCGGAATAGGGCTTATCATTCAATTTCCCCTTATATAAATCAAAGTACTTGTACGGAACTTGCAGCGCCAGATGCGGCAAACTATAGCTCAGGTATAGAAAAAACGATGAATCGCGGTTTTCTCTGATAAAACGTGATGCTTCATCCGAAATCAGGTCCTGGGAATAGACAATTCCCTTGTATTTATTATAAGATACAGAATCGGCGGGGTTCCCCTTCAATTTCTGATGCGCTGAAAATAAAGGATTACCAATGCTTATTTTCACTTCGTTTCTCCACAGATAATCAGGATAATAATTGTGAGCCTGCCTCAGACAAATGTAACCATAGAAGTAATTGAATCCTTGTTTTGTTGGCATCCCGGTCGAACCGGGGCCACCCAATCCCCATTTTCCTATACACGCCGTCTTATAGCCTGAATTCTGCATAAGTGTCGCAAGCGTATATGTGTTTTCCTTAAGAGGCATCTGGCCCATAAAGGAATCCCATTTACCCACTTCAACATTATCCCTGATATACGAATGGCCGGTGTTCTTGCCCGTAAAAAGGCCGCAAAGTGATGGGGCGCAAACAGGACTGGCGGCATAAAATTCGGTAAACCTCATTCCTTCAAGCGCCAACCTGTCAATGTTTGGGGTACGAATGATCTTTTGTCCATAACAACCGATTTCGCCATAACCCAAATCATCTGCAACGATAAGTATTACGTTAGGCTTTAAGGCAGCTTTCGGATCCTTCTTTCCAGAGTGCGGATCAGCGGAAATGCCGACTAATACCAAACAAATAGTGATAATAAAAGAGGGTAAAACCAAGTTCTTCTTCATGCGGTTTAAAATTACCTATTTTTGCAATCCAAATTTTTAGTAATGGCCTGCCTCAAAAAGTTTTTCATCCCCATAATCCTTCTTGGTTTTATTGTAGTGGCATTTTCGGCCTGTCAGGTTGCGAAACAGGCTAAACAAGCCTCTGAACTTGCCAATTGCGATTTCCGCATTTTTTCGGTTGATAGTGTAAATTTGGATGGCGTGATGATACAAAATATCAAATCGGTCAATGATTTAAACTTTAACGATTTTGCCAGAATCATGGCTGGATTTGCAAGCCCGATTTTCCCGTTATCGCTTCAGGTAAATATCGAAGGCCGTAATCCAAATGCAAAGGATGCCGGTTTAAACCGCCTCGAATGGATTCTTTTTATTGATGAAAACCAGATGGCGTCTGGTATCCTTGATAAACCCATTCTCCTTAAAGCTAACAGTACCTCCATCGTTCCCGTCAGGATTGGTGTGGATCTGAAACAGGTTCTTTCCGGAAAATCAGCCAATGCCCTCATTAATTTCTGTATTAACTTAAATGGGATGGGAAATGTACCAACACGCTTTAAAATCAAATTGAAACCCACTGTTATTGTATCGGGCAAGGCGCTGACCTATCCGGGTTACATAACTGTCAATACCACCTACAGTTCCAAATAATTCCCAGGTTAACAATCACGTTATAATTTCAGAAAAATCAACTCGCTCATGCCCCAGTAGCCGGCAGAACCAGCCAGGTATCCAATAAGCGCCCATAGCGAAATTTTTCTGAGATACCATATGAAATCAATCTTTTCCATACCCATCACTGCAACCCCCGCTGCTGAACCTATAATCAGTATACTTCCACCGGTTCCGGCGCAATAGGCGAGCATTTCCCAGAAGTAGTGGTCGGTGGGGAAGGTGTTCTGATACATTCCCATCGCACCGGCCACGAGCGGAACATTATCAACTACCGCGGAAAGTAACCCGATAATGATGTTGATTACATATAAATTTCCAACATGCTTATCCAGTTTATCGGCTAATAATTCAAGATGTCCGGCCGATTGAAGTGCTGCAACCGACAGCAAAATGCCCAGAAAGAATAGAACACTGGGGGTATCTACCCTGCGAATTACGCCGGCAACCGTTACCATCGGTCGATAAGCGTCATTCTTTGACTTGTGCATAATTTCTGTAACTACCCACAAAATGCCAAGGCCAAGCAAGATTCCCATGTAGGGCGGCAGGTTTGTAAGTGTTTTAAAAATGGGAACAAACAGGAGCAATCCGATTCCAAGAAAAAAAACAATGTTTCTTTCAATCGCAGTTGTAGAATTTCCATGTTCAGAAATTACACTATGAGGTTTTTGAATATGACCCTTCATGGTTATCGAAAGCATTGCAAGGGGAACCACCATCGATAAAGCGCTTGGAATGAATGTTTTTAAAATTATGTTCACAGTGGTAATATGTCCTCCGATCCAAAGCATTATGGTTGTAACATCACCAATCGGACTGAATGCACCACCACTATTAGCCGCAATAACAACCATGCCGGCATAGAACCAACGTTCCTTTTTATCGCTGATCAGTTTTCGCAGCAAGGCAACCATGACAATTGCAGTTGTAAGGTTGTCGAGAACAGCTGAAAGAAAAAATGTGATAAGGCTTATCACCCAAAGTAGTTTTACCTTATTCGTTGTTTTTATTTTGTCGGTGATAATCCGGAAACCTTCATGCGAATCGATCAATTCAACAATAGTCATGGCGCCAAGCAGGAAAAAAAGAATCCCGGATATTTCGCCTAAGTGATACAACAGGGCATGATTGGAAATCCAGTCTGGAAAACTTCCATCTGGGTTTTTTATAAGAAATTCCTTGAAATTCGAAGAGTTTACAAGTAATGGTTCTCCACCGATCACAAAAATCACCCACAACGAAACAGCTAAAATCAGGGCTGTAGCCGATTTATTGACCCTCAACGGATGCTCCAGTGCGATGGCAGCATAACCTGCAATAAAAACAACGATCATTAAGATGAACAAGGCGATATAATTTTAAGGTTTATTTGATATTTCATGGAAAATGCCAATACAGCCATTAATTTCACCCTCGGACTTTGTTAAATTAGCTGACCAAACTACCGGGCGGGCCTTGCCTGATTTATCATTGACCTTGAGTTTAAGACGAAGCCTTGGCAATCCTGATGATATGCATTTTTCAAATTCCTGTATACCCAGTTGGCGGGTATCTTCTGTTAAAAAATTGGCAATGGATTGACCAATCATCTCCTCTGGCGACCAGCCGAAAACCCTTATCGCAGAAGGGGAAAGCAGTCTGATTTTTCCTTGTAAATCGGCAATAAACAGCACATCTTCAAGCATATCGACAATACCGAATAAAAAACTTTCATATTCTTTCAATTTATCGAAAGCCAGTTTTCGGTCCAATTCGGCAGAGACACGGGAGGCGCAAAAATGCAATGCATGATCTGCAAGTGATATATTTTCAATAGGTTGCCTGTACAATGCCACAAGAAATCCAATTGGCTTTCCATTGTTGTCGAAAAGCGGTATACCTGCAAATGCATCCAGCGACAGGTCGGCGAGCAGATAATCTTCGGGAAATAACTTCTGCAGATCTTCCCGAAATATGCGTAGAGATCCTTCGAGTAATGGAGCAAAAGGAGAATCAGCCAAACTGAACTCAAAGTCATCAACAACCTCTCCATCATTGAACACTGCAACGGTTCTGGCATGCTTTCTGTCATCGGTTATTTCTCCCACCAAAACCACGTCAGCTTTAAGTAATTGAGACAGATAACATGTTATGGCTTCAAAATATTCCCTTCCGATCAATGTTGCCAACTCCATTGAAATTTGTATGATCTGTTCCTCAGCCTTCTGATCTTTTCCGGTTACCATATTTATGGATCTGTTCTGCATGCAAATTAAACCAATTATATGACCTCGGGTAGAAATTTTTTCATATTTCCTGATTGTTTTTTACAAATGAATATGAAGGTTTGGAATTGTTAAAATATTATCTAATTTTATCTGGCCATTTTCAGCATGTCAGATAGAAACATTCTAAATTAAAAAAACATGAAATTACCGAAGTCCATCTCCAACTGGATCAGCATTACCGGCTTTATTATCGCCGTTAATAGTTTTATCTTGATTCTTGTGTCATTTATACAAGATTTGGTAACAGAACATCAGAACCCTTATACAGGTATTTTTACCTACATTATCCTTCCATCTATAATGGTAATCGGGTTGTTGATGATTCCGATAGGCATGCTGATTAACCATAAAAAAACACATGATCCTGCCAATCGCTGGCCGGTGTTGGACATGAACGTTCCACGCCAGAGGCAAAAACTGATACTTGTTTCTGTTTTCACATTCTTATTTCTAATCGTTTCAGCGATGGGTAGTTACGAGGCATTTACCTATACCGAATCGGTCGATTTCTGCGGGAAGCTATGTCATAAAGTTATGGAACCTGAATATGTTACCTACATGCATTCTCCTCATGCCAGGGTCGCCTGTGTTGAATGTCATGTTGGTGAAGGTGCTGGTTGGTACGTCCGATCCAAACTTTCGGGTCTTTATCAGGTTTATTCTGTCATCTTCCATAAATATCCCCAACCCATTGAAACGCCCATCCAAAACCTTCGACCGGCACGTGAAACCTGCGAAAAATGCCATTGGCCTCAAAAATTTTATGCCAGAAAGCTTCGCACGCAGCGTGTTTACGTCACCGATTCAACCAATACAGAATTTAACTATTCCTTACTTATGAGAATAGGCCCTAATTACAGCGCCATGGGGCTCATTGAAGGGATCCACTGGCATATCAACAAAGATATTCGCATCGAATATATAGCTTCCGCCAAGGATCGGGAGACCATTCCATGGGTAAAATTTACCAATATCAAAACCGGGGATGTTCAGATTTTTCAGGATACAGACAATATGCTGGATAAAAAGGCGATTGATACTTTGCCACATCGCATTATGGACTGCATGGACTGCCATAACCGACCCTCCCACGCTTATAAATCCCCGATGGTTTATGTTGATAATGCGATGATCTCAGGCGATGTGCCGAAAGAACTCCCCTTTATTAAAAATGTAGCTATGAATGTTCTTAAAGGCCCTTTTTCAAATAGTGATTCAGCCGTAATGTATATCCGCGACAGCATAACAAATTTTTATAAGTTGGGGCATCCTGCAATTTATCAGTCTCAAAAACAATTGATTGACAAAGCCATAACCGGTATCCTGAAGGAGTTTTCACTAAATGTTTTCCCCTTTATGCGGGCCTCTTCTAACAAATACCTGAACCATATCGGGCACCTGGAATCAGATGGATGTTTCCGCTGTCATTCCGATCGTCATAAAAGTGAGAAGGGTAAGGTGATATCCAAAGACTGCAACATGTGCCATACAATAATTGCACAGGGCCCAACTGGCAAAGTTCAGTATGCTACGATCGATACAATTATGGAATTTAAACATCCTATTGATATTAAAGATTCCTGGAAGACCAGTTTTTGTACAGAATGTCATAGGGATTTGTTTCCATAAATTTCACTTTCGTTTTCTTTTTTTTGGTGGTAATATATCTTTCCGGATTCAGCTTTTAATCATTTTAAAATGTATTTTTTTGTACATTTGCACACTTAATTTTGATGCAGATGTTCCTAAATTCAGATAAATTCAGGGGTGAGGGTTTAACCTATGACGATGTTTTACTTGTACCTGCCTATTCTGAAGCTCTTCCTAGAGAAGTAGATGTTTCCACGCTGTTTTCAAGAAATATTAAGCTTAACATTCCCATTGTTTCGGCTGCCATGGATACGGTTACCGAATCGCACATGGCCATTGCCATGGCACAGGAAGGAGGAATTGGCGTGCTGCATAAGAACATGTCAATTGAAGATCAGGCGTTACAGGTTCGCAAAGTCAAACGAGCCGAAAACGGGATGATCCTTCAGCCGGTGACACTTATGGAACATTCGCTGGTTGGCGATGCCTTGGCTATAATGAAAGAATTCAGCATTGGAGGCATACCTGTTATCAATATAAATAACGAATTGGTTGGTATCGTAACGAACCGCGATCTCAGGTTCGAGCGCGATCATATGCGCCCGGTCACTGAGGTGATGACCAAAACAGTGATAACTATTAGCGAATTCACCGATTTTGAGCAGGCTGAGGCCATTCTCCAGAAACATAAGATCGAAAAACTTCCGGTCGTTGATAAAAATAACAAGCTGATAGGCCTGATAACATACAAAGATATTCTTAAGGTCAAGGCTCGCCCCAATTCCTGCAAAGACAGTCTCGGACGGTTGCGTGTTGCAGCAGGAGTGGGAGTGACTTCCGATACCCTCGATCGCATAGCGGCGCTGGTCCGTGAAAATGTAGATGCCATCGTTATTGATACTGCTCACGGGCATTCCAGGGGAGTTATGGAGATGGCTAAACGCGTAAAAAGCGCCTATCCCGAAGTTGACCTGATTATTGGTAACATTGCTACAGCAGAAGCAGCAAAGGACCTGGCGAAATTGGGAGTAGATGGTGTAAAAATCGGTATTGGACCGGGTTCAATATGCACAACCCGTATCATTGCCGGAATTGGTGTCCCGCAATTGTCGGCCATTTACGATGTTACCACAGCCCTCAAGGGAACCGGCATTCCGGCAATTGCCGATGGCGGTATCAGATATACCGGCGATATCGTTAAGGCGCTCGCAGCAGGAGCACACTCAATTATGGCGGGTTCACTTTTTGCCGGTGTTGATGAATCACCTGGTGAAACAGTCATATTTGAGGGTCGTAAATTCAAAACTTACAGAGGTATGGGTTCCATTGAAGCAATGCAGCAGGGTTCGAAAGACCGTTATTTCCAGGATGTGGAAGACGATATCAGAAAACTTGTTCCGGAAGGAATCGTTGGCAGGGTTCCTTATAAGGGTTCATTATCTGAAGTTATTTACCAAATGGTTGGTGGACTAAAAGCAGGAATGGGATACACGGGTTCACAAACCATTGACATTCTGCAGAAAGCAAAATTCATTAAAATAACCTCAGCAGGCGTAACCGAAAGTCATCCGCACGATGTGACCATAATCAGCGAGGCGCCAAATTATAGCCGTTAATTCAGTTATATACCAGCAATTTTTTCTTGGTTAATGCGTTATTAAATCAATCAAATTAATACCTACGAACAATGGATAGCATGAAAAGTAAAATTTTATTATCAGTCTTGGTTTTTATCTCTTTCATTACTGCAACCGCACAGGTTAAAACTGACGAAGTGCTCATGACAATTGCCGGAAAACAGGTTCGTGTCAGTGAGTTTATGAACATCTATCAGAAAAACAACGTAAAAAACGAAAATATTGATAAAAAATCTTTGAATGAATATCTGGATTTGTTTATCAATTTCAAGCTTAAGGTCAAACAGGCAGAAGAACTCGGACTCGATACGATGGCCTCTTTCCGAAATGAACTCAATGGCTATCGCGAACAACTCGCAAAACCCTATTTTACCGATGAAGCTATCATTGATGGCCTTGTCAGGGAGGCCTTTGAACGTCAATCAACAGATCTTCGTGCCAGCCATATTTTTTTCCGCCTCAATACCGATCCAACTCCTGATGATACACTTGCTGTTTACAAAAAAGCTATGTTCGTAAGAGACAAACTTATTAATCAGTCTTTTGAAAACCTTGCCATTGAATTTTCTGAAGATCCATCGGCCAAAGACAGGGAAGCAAACCAATTGCATCCCTTCCTTAAAGGAAACAGGGGAGATCTTGGATTTTTTTCAGTATTTGATATGGTCTATCCTTTTGAAAACGCCGCATATAACACTGAAGTGGGAAAAGTCTCCTTACCAGTTCATACAGAATATGGCTTTCACCTGATCAAGGTTACTGCCAAACGGCCGGCTATTGGAAAAGTCACGGTGGCACATATTTTTATGAGCATACCCAAAAACGCAACAGCAGCAGACTCTGCCCGGATTCGATTGCGAATCGATTCGGTTTATAATCGCCTTACAACTGGCAGCTCATTCGAAGATCTTGTTAAGCAGTATTCCGATGATAAGGGTTCAGCAGCAAAAGGAGGTGTTCTTCCGGCTTTCGGGGTGAACCGAATGGTACCTGAATTCATTGAAGCGATATATTTGCTTAATAACATCGGCGATTATACCAAACCAATCCTGACACCTTACGGGTGGCATATTGTCAAACTTATCGAAAAGAAAAGCAATAAGCCGTTCGATGAGGAAAAAGCTGAATTAAAGCAGAAGGTCATGAAAGATAATCGCGGTGAGAAATCACGTCAGGTGGTGCTTGCCCGTATCCGAACTGAATACGGAGTTACTGAAAATAAAGAAGCCCTGAAGGATTTTTACCAGGTTGTTACCGATAGTATCTTTTTCGCAAAATGGAAAGATGCCGAGGCCAAAGATTTGATTAAGATGCTTTTTACAATCGGAAACAAGTCATTCTTCCAAAAGGATTTTGCTGTATATCTGGCTTCAACCCAGCGCAAACAAGATAAGCTGAATATTGTTAAATATGTTGATAAAAAGTATACCGAATTTCTCGATGAAAGCCTGCTTAAATATGAAAATTCAAGGTTGGAGCAAAAGTACCCTGAGTTTAAAGCGCTGATGGCAGAGTACCGCGATGGCATCCTTCTATTTGACCTTACTGATCAGAAAGTCTGGTCAAAAGCTGTGAAGGATACACTTGGATTGAAGGTGTTTTACACGAAAAACCGCTTCAACTATATGAACGATACATTGCTCGATGCGAGCATTTACACTTTGAAGGATTCCAGTATGGCCCAAAAAGTTAAAGACTCAATAAAGTCAGGGCTTTCAGATACTGATCTGCAGAAAGAGGTGAATACCGATTCGTTGAAAATCCTGACTATTGAAAGTGGAAAATTCTCAAAGAAGGATAACAAACTGATCGACTCTATTCCATGGAAGCCAGGATTCTCTGATAATTTATTAAGCAATGGTTCCACAGTTTTTGTTTTTGTACGTAAGGTCATTTTGCCCGGGCCTAAAGAGCTCAACGAGGCGCGTGGCCTTATCACAGCCGATTACCAGAATTACCTCGAAAAGAATTGGATTACTGCCCTAAAGGCAAAATACCCGGTGGTTGTGAGGAAAGATGTATTCGCGAAAATTAAATAGAAACCATTGAACAAATCGATTATCTTCCTCCTGATTTTCCTTACCTCCTGTTCTGCATTTTTCAAAAAAAAAAGCGAGAGGGTATTGGCCAGGGTCCATGACGAATATCTTTATGAATCTGACCTGAAAGGTGTTATTACATCAGGAATTGTTCCAAAGGATAGCCTGGCAATCACGAAGAGCTTCATCGAAAATTGGATTCGTCAAAAACTAATAATCCATCAGGCAGAGAAAAATTTGACTGAAGCAGAGATGGACTTTACCAGGCAACTTGAAAACTATAAAAACTCGTTGATTATTTATGAGTATGAGAATGCCCTGATTAGACAAAACCTTGATACGCTGATCACTGATGAAGAGATTCAGAATTATTACGATAGCAACCAACAGAATTTTCTTCTCAAAGATAATATTGTACAGATTCAATATGTGAAGCTTCAGCTTAAATCCAATAATTTAAAACAGTTTAAAAAGCTGCTCTCCTCCGATAACCCGGAAGATAAGAACAAACTGTCAGCGCTTTGTGAAAAACATGCAGAAGATTATTTTCTTGATGATCAAAATTGGTTGTCATTCAGTGATTTATTGAAGCAGATACCAGTAAAAACATACAATCAGGAGGATTTCTTAAAAAATCACAGGGACCTTGAATACCAGGATTCCATGTTTGTGTACCTGGTAAGGTTTAAGGATTTTAAAATCAAAGAAAGCGTTTCACCGTTAAGCTTTGAAAAGCAGCGAATCCGTGACATCATACTCAACAAGCGAAAAATTGAACTAATAAACCGTATGCAGGAAGATATATTCTCTGATGCCCGGAAGAAAAGTATTTTTGAGATTTATTAATAGATAGTTTTTACTGAAATCATCGCTCATGAAAGTTCTGCGTATTATTATAATTCTGATTTTCCTGATTGTTTTATCTGCCCCTGCGACATTTGCCCAGCTTCGACGCGATTCAATCATCGATGGAATAGTTGCCATCGTGGGAGGTAACCCAATTCTTATTTCAGATATTGAAAATCAGTACTTGCAGATTCGCAGCCAGGGTAATATAATGGGTACAGCGCCCAAACTTAAATGTCAGATCTTTGAAAATTTGCTTTTTCAGAAACTATTGCTGCACCAGGCGCAGGTTGATAGTATTAAGGTTACCGATGAACAGGTAGAACTTGAAATTGACCGCAGGATGCGCTACTTTATCTCTCAGGCAGGAACCCCCGAAAGACTGGAAGAACATTTTGGAAAATCATTGCTTGAAATTAAAAACGAACTTCGTGATGTTATAAAGGAGTCGATGCTGACCGAACAGGAACAACAGAAAATTTCAAAGGATGTAACAATTACCCCGGCAGAGGTTAAGACCTTCTTCAGGAAACTTCCCAAAGACAGCATTCCTCTCATTAATTCCGAAATTGAGATTGGTATGATTGTGCGGCAACCTGCAATAGGCGATGAAGAAAAGCAGATTGTTAAAGATAAACTTAAGGGTTTTAAAGAACGGTTTACTAAGGGTGATGATTTCAGTACCCTTGCCGTGCTATATTCCGAAGATCCTGGTTCATCAAAGCAGGGAGGTGAATTGGGGATGTTCAAACGTGGTGAAATGCGTCCTGAATTTGAAGCAGCAGCTTTTAAACTGAAACCAGGTGAAGTTTCAGATATTGTGGAAACTGAAGATGGATTTCACCTGATTCAGATGGTCGAACGCAGGGGAGAATATATTAATGTGCGCCATATCCTAATCCAACCTAAGGTCTCACCGATTAACCTTAACAAAGCAAAATTATCCCTCGACAGTGTTGCATCCCAGATTTCGCAAAAGAAACTTACATTCGATATGGCGGTCATAAGATATTCCGATGACCCAAGCAGGATCAGTGGGGGATTAATGATCAACCAGGCAAGCGGGAACAGCAAATTTGAGGCTGGGCAGGTTGATGCAAAAATTTTCTTCGTTATCGATAAACTCAAAGTCGGTGAAGTATCTTCTCCGGTGTTGACCAATGATCGGGGCAAACAGGACTATCGTATTTATTACCTGAAAACCCGAACAAACCCACATAAGGCAAACCTGGAAGAAGATTATGCACGTATCCAGCAGATCGCTTTGGAAAAGAAGAAGATGGATGTAATTAATGAGTGGATAACCAATAAGATGAATTCCACATTTATTGCGATAATGGATGATTTTCGCAATTGCACCTTCCAAAGAAAATGGATTAAAAACTAAATCGGACCATAATGGAGTTTTCATCGGATGTTGAAGCAGTTGACGCACTTGTTAAAAAATATATCCTTTTAAAATCTGAAATTTCGAAGGTAATCATCGGCCAGGATGAGGTGGTCAAAAATCTTCTCATAGCCATCTTTTGTAAAGGGCACTGCCTTCTGGTTGGTGTTCCGGGATTAGCTAAAACAATGATGGTTAATACATTATCCAAGGCTCTTGGACTAAGCTATCACCGTATTCAATTTACTCCTGATTTAATGCCTTCCGATATTATCGGCACAGAAATTCTCGATGAAAACCGTCATTTCCGTTTCATTAAAGGACCGGTATTCGCCAATATTATCCTTGCTGATGAAATAAACCGTACTCCTCCAAAAACCCAGTCTGCGTTATTGGAGGCTATGCAGGAGAAAGCTGTTACTGTTGCCGGAACAAGCTATCACCTCGAAGAACCTTTTTTTGTACTGGCAACACAAAATCCTATTGAGCAGGAGGGAACCTATCCGTTACCTGAGGCACAGCTCGACCGGTTTATGTTTAACATCTGGCTTGATTATCCATCTTTTGAAGAGGAGATACTAATTGTAAAAGCAACAACTTCCGAAAAATCAGTTACACCTTCAGTGGTTCTCCTCGCAGAGGAAATTCTGTTTTTCCAAAATCTGGTACGTAAAATCCCTGTTCCTGATAATGTTTTTCAATATGCTGTGAACCTGGTTTCAATGACCCGCCCGAAAACACGCAAGGCAAACACCTGGGCCAACGAATACCTGACCTGGGGCGCTGGCCCAAGGGCTTCACAATACCTGATATTAGGGGCTAAATGCCATGCAGCGCTCAGCGGAAAATATTCTCCCGATATTGAGGATTTGAGAGCAGTTGCAACATCTGTGCTTCGCCACCGGATCGTGCGTAATTATAAAGCTGAGGCAGAAGGGATAAAGGTGGAAGATATTATTAACCACTTTTTATCCTGAAGTTTATGAAATTGGACCATCGGGTGTTCGCATTATTTCTATTTACAGCGCTTATTGCCGGAGCAATGCTATTTTCCTGCAACCAGGGCTCACATAGGAATGCAGGATCTCCCAATGACTCTTTGAAAGGCAAGATTACTATTTCCGGTGCGTTTGCACTCTATCCGCTCACGGTAAAATGGGCAGAGGAGTTTCAGAAACTTCATCCGCACGTTACAGTAAATGTTTCTGCCGGGGGCGCAGGAAAGGGAATGACCGATGCCTTATCGAAAATGGTTGATCTGGGAATGTTCTCAAAATCGGTAAGTCCTGAAGAACAGGCAAAAGGGGCCTGGTGGATTGCGGTGGCCAAAGATGCAGTTTTGCCAACGATTAACGCGAATAATCCCGTATTGTCCGACCTGAAAAAAAAGGGACTCACAAAACAGAAATTCTACGATATTTTTATCTCAGGCAGGATTAAAACCTGGGGCCAGGCAGTCGGAAATTTTTCAAAGGTTGAACTACAGGCATTTACACGCTCCGATGCATGCGGCGCAGCCGACATGTGGGCAAAATATCTTAATAACATGAAACAGGAAGACCTGCTTGGGCTTGGAGTCAATGGCGATCCCGGTGTTGCTGATGCTGTAAGAAGAAATGCTGAAGGGATCGGTTTTAACAACCTTGGTTTTGTTTATGAAATGCAAACCAGGAAAATTTATCAGGGAATAAACGTCATTCCTATCGATCTCAATGGAAACGGGGTTATCGACCCCGATGAAGATTTTTACGAAAGCATGGATAGTGTTATGAAAGCCATTAATAACGGAAAATATCCTTCGCCGCCGGCAAGGGACCTTTATTTCGTTTCTGGCGGAAAACCTGTCAGCCCATTAGTGAAAATATTTTTGAATTGGATTCTTTCTGATGGACAGAAATATGTTAACGAAGCCGGTTATGTAGCCATCAAGCCGGAGCAGATAAAAACGGAATTGCAAAAGTTGAACTGAAATGTATCTTCTCAACAGGGAGCAGCGTCATGCAGTAAATTACACGTGGATGATCATCAGTCTGTTGCTGGTCGCTTTTTTGCCTTTTCTCCTATTCATCGGGCTTTATGTTAAATCAGTACTGCTAATTCATGACTATTCACTTATCGACCTGATTTTTTCTAAAACATGGAAGCCTGCCAGCGGGCAATTCGGTTTTTATCCATTCATTGTCGGTTCAGTTTGGGTAACCCTTGTGGCAATGCTGATTACAGCGCCGGTTTGCCTTCTTACCGCAATTTACGTCACTCAATATACAAGAAAATATTTTCTTCGGATCATGCATCCGGCCATCGATATCCTTGCCGGCATTCCTTCTGTTGTTTACGGACTCTGGGGTATACTGGTAATCGTTCCCTTTATTTCGCGGTACCTGGGTCCCTGGATGGGTATTAAGACCATGGGCTACAGCATCCTCGCTGCTTCATTTGTGCTTTCGATCATGATCATACCATTTGTATTGAATATCCTCATTGAAATTTTCAGGGCTATACCCATGGAATTGAAGGAGGCAGCCCTGTCGTTGGGCGCCACACAATGGCAAACGATAAAACATGTTCTGATAAAAAAAGCTCTTCCCGGTATAATTGCAGCATTTGGTTTTGGATTGGCCCGGGCTTTTGGGGAAACCATGGCAGTGTTGATGGTAGTGGGCAATGTAGTAAAGTTGCCAAAAAGTTTGTTTGACCCGGGCTATACTTTGCCGGCCCTGATTGCCAATAACTACGGGGAAATGATGTCTATCCCCAAATACGATGCTGCATTGATGTTTGCAGCTCTCTTGTTACTGGCGGTGTCGCTTTTTTTTAACCTGGTAATGCATTTTTTTATTGTCAGATATAACAAATTTTAACCCTTGACAAGAGGACAGAAAATAGAAGAGAAATTTTTTAAGGCGCTGATGATATTTGCGACCTTTTTCATCCTTGCTATTCTTGCCATCATTATTTATAGCATTTTTGAAAAAGGTATAACCTCCATTTCATGGGAGATGCTCACACAAATTCCCCAGGGTGGATATTATTATGGAAAAGGAGGAGGCATTTTGAATGCCATCCTTGGGTCATTGGCGCTCGCAAGCGGAGCCACTTTGCTGGCTTTTATCATAGGGTTGCCGGTAGCCCTGTATATCAATGTATTCCTGATCAGACATAAAAAAGTAATCGACATCATTCGTTTTCTGCTCGACCTTGTATGGGGAATTCCTTCGATTGTTTATGGCGCCTTTGGATTTTCCCTGATGATTTTTTTTGGTTTGCAAACATCGTTGCTGGCTGGTATCCTTACAGTCACCCTGTTTATTTTGCCCATCATGATCCGTTCGATGGATGAAATCCTGCGCACTGTGCCGATTGGACTGCAGGAGGCAGCTTATTCACTGGGATCAAATAAGTCGGAAATCGCATTTAAGATATTTACCCGCCAGTCATTTTCCGGGATTATTACAGCGGTTTTACTGTCATTTGGGCGGGGAATAGGTGATGCAGCAGCTGTGTTATTCACAGCCGGTTATACTGACCATTTGCCAAATGGCCTCCTTGAGCCTGTTGCCACTCTGCCACTATCAATTTTCTTTCAGCTTTCTTCACCGGTGCCCGAAGTTCAAAACCGGGCATATGCCTCAGCATTGGTGTTGACACTAATTATTTTAATTGTAAGTTTGTTTTCCCGCGGAGTTGGTAAACGATATCACAAAACAAAAATCAATTTCTAGTGGAATCAGGGATGGATGATAAAACTAAGATAGAGATCAGGGACTTAAACGTTTTTGCTGGGAAAACCCAGATTCTTAAGAATATCAATATTGATATCCCTAAGAATAAAATTACTGTCATCCTCGGCCCTTCTGGATGCGGGAAAACCACTCTGCTGAAGTGCCTGAACAGGCTTACTGATCTTTACCCCGAATTAAAAGTAAGCGGACAAATCATGATTGACGGTAACAACATTCTGGCGGCCAAAGAAGATATCTATAAACTCAGGCAACAGATGGGGTTGTTATCGCAGCGCCCCTATCCGCTTCCGATGACCATCTACAACAATATCTCATATGCCCTGAAGCTCAGAGGTATTAAAAACCGTAGAGAAACCCACAAACTTGTAATGCATTATCTGGAACAGGCCAATTTATGGGATGAAATCAGAACCCGGTTGCGTGAGCCTGCCTCGCGATTATCAATTGGTCAGCAACAACGCCTTTGCCTGGCTCGTGGCCTGGCCGTGAATCCTGAAATTATTTTGGCTGATGAACCGACTTCTGCACTTGATCCTATCTCAAGCCAATTCATTGAAGAAACATTTGTAAGGCTGAAAACCGATTATACCATCGTACTGGTTACACATGTATTGCGCCAGGCAAAGCGCATTGCCGACAATGTTGTATTCATGTATTTGGGCGATGTGATCGAACAAGGCAGCGCAGAAGAGGTATTCGGAAATCCGAAAATGGAAAAGACAAGGTTTTACCTTGGCGGAACTTTTAATTAGTTGCTTTTACAGTGAAATTTTCTTTATTTTTATCGTCTGGAATTTAATCCTGTTTATTGGATATATAAATCAGAAAAAAATGGAATTGACCTTCCTGCAAAAAATTATCCTGCTCGCACTCGATGATAAAGGTTGGTTCGGGACATCTGAACATAAAATCAAGTTCGGATTGGCCGGAGCAATTCTGTTTGATCTTTATAAAGCTGGCCGTATAGGGTTTCAAAATGATGAAGTATACATAGCTAATGCCAAATCGACTGATAATGTGGTGCTCGACAGAGTGCTTAATCTTATTAAATCTTCCAAAAAGCAAAGAAGCGTCCGATCATGGATCCAAAGAATTGTTTATAAAAAACTTCTTCTTCGAAAAACAATTTTAAAACAACTTATCAATAATAAAATAATCGGCAGAGAAGAGTACAGCCTTTTGATGGTATTTTACCAGACTAAATTTCCATTATCTAATGTTGAATTGAAGCGTAAATTGCAGGAAAATATTTACGAAAACATCGTTTCAGAAAAATCATTATCTGATCATGATATTATGCTGCTGGTAGTGATGAATAACTGCAAAATGGTCAGAAAAAATTTCGGCGGCTTCATTCAATTTCTGAAAATGAGAAGAAAAATTAATGAAATCACACAGTTTAAAACCCCGAGAACTGAAGCTGAAGAGGTGATAAAGTTATTGCAAACAGCCATTTCACGGGCAATTATGGCTTCGAACGTTTCGATTCACATATAATATTTTCCCTGCCAGGTATTTTGTCGTTCGAGCTCTTTTTCAATTAACCTTAGCACTGCATCGTATCTTATTAACCCCCATCGTTGAGGTTGTTGTTTAAATGGGAACAAATTCTCCTCTGAAGCTGAATCGTTTGATCCCATAAACCTTGGCGGGATTTCTCCTGAAAACCTTTCGATGACAATATCAGGATTTAGCCGCTCAATGAATTTGACAATAAATCCGACATACCCTTCCAGCGTGAATTGAAAAAAATCTCCGGGCATCTCGTTGAATTCATGTTCCATAGCTGTCCCCTTTACAATTTGCAGCTGGTGAAACTTGACTGAATCAAGCGGCAATCCGGAAATAAGTTCTGCAAAAGATAACATTTCCTCCTCCGTTTCCCCGGGAAGCCCGAAAATTAAATGCGCTCCGGTTTTTATTCCAAAGTCATGTGTCTTGCAGATCATTTCCTTGCTCAAGGCAAAGTTGTGTTGACGGTTAATCCGTTCCAATGTTTTATCAAAACAAGATTCAACGCCATATTCAATCTGGATGTAGGCTCTTTCCGATAATTCCTTAAGGTACTCAAGGGTGGCATCATCAATGCAATCGGGCCGTGTGCCAAGTACCAGCCCTGTCACACCCGGAAAGTTCAACGCCTCTTCGTACAACTCCTTTAACTTTGACAAAGGTGCATACGTATTGCTGTAAGGCTGGAAGTAAACCAGGTACTTCGAAGCCTTGCGATAACGTACCAGATGAAAACTGATTCCTTTGGCGATCTGACTATGCAGAGGTTCATTGGGGTTACAGTATGAGGGATTAAAAGCATTGTTGTCACAATATGTGCAACCTCCAACGCCTTTGGTACCATCACGGTTGGGACATGTAAATCCGGCATCCACTACTACCTTTTGCATCCTTCCGCCAAACGTTTTGCGGATGTGTTCCGTATATGAATTGAAACGGCGGTGATGGCCCCAGGGAAACTTTTCAATATTCGACATTCGACTTTCAAAAAAAATCCGGCGAAGTAATGACTTCGCCGGACAAAGATAATAAGTAATAAAATAATGCTTACTTCGTCACAGACTCTAACCGTTTCATAATTGAAAAGATAAACCCTGCTGCAAGAAGGCAACATACAACAAATATCAGCCATGCCTGCCACAGTTCCAATCGTGAATAAGCAATCGTGCCCACGAAAAGTAATGAGTTGCCAACAGCGGTTGCAGCTAACCATCCACCCTGCATCAGTCCCTGGAAACGGGGTGGCGCCACTTTCGACACAAACGACAATCCCATCGGACTGAGGAATAATTCTGCAAATGTGAGCACCAGATAAGTGCTGATTAACCAGTAGGGAGAAACTCTGTCGGGAGCAGGATCTCCATTAAGGTCGGCAGGCGATAGCAGTCCAAATGAAGTAAACATAATAAGTATGAATCCGATTGCGGCCAGGATCATCCCAATCCCGATTTTACGCGGTGTTGATGGTTCGATATTGCGTTTGCGCAGGAATGCAAAAAGTCCGACAACTACCGGGGTCAGGAAAACGATCATGATTGGGTTAAATTGTTGGAAGATCTCGGGCTCGATCATGTTTTCGACCTTGAATGTGGAATAGAAATAATAAAGTGATCCTCCTCCTAAAAGCAAAAGCGCTCCACCTAAAGCCCGGGTTATGGTTTTTACCTCTTTTTTGGCAATCATCATAATTCCAAAAATAGCTCCTATGAGTGAGAGAAATGCAGGTAAATAGAAAAATATATATGTAAGGGGTCCCACTTGTTTATCGGTATAATCGCGGGCAAAAAGGGTCAGCGTTAATCCGTTCTGGTGGAAAGACATCCAGAAGAATATCACAACGAGGAAAACGAGCCCCAGGGCAATCAGTCGTTTTTTCTCTTCAACCCATGGCATTTGAATAATGGAGGCATCTTTTTTCACCATCGCTTTACGGTCGGGTAAATGAGTTTTAAAGATCAGGTAAATGACCAGCGAAACGATCATGGCAAGCGCTGCAACTCCAAAAGCGTAATTATATCCCGTCGAAAACACCTGAACATAATCCTGAGCAAAAGTCATAAGGTCAGAGACAGGCGTTCCGGTTGTAGTAGCTTTATTGGCGAGTTCCTGAAGTTTGGAGGTGTCGGGAAGTGAACCGCCAATCATTCGGTGACAAAGCGCGGGCAAGTCCGGATCATAATTAAATCCATGAGAGTTCAACCACCAGCTGCGTACGCCGCGCGCAGCGCTTGGTGCAAAAAAAGCCCCGATGTTTATCCCCATGTAAAATACACTGTATGCAGAATCCCTGAGCTTACTGTATTTTTCATTGTCGTACATCTGTCCAACCAATGCCTGTAGATTACCTTTAAAGAGTCCGTTCCCAAAGGCGATAGTGAAAAGTCCAAGCAGGGTAAAGGGTAGACCCATGCCCGGTATGGCCATAAGCAAGTAACCGGCAAACATTACGACCTGGCCAATCATGATAGTTCCTTTGTAATTTTGCGAACGGTCGGCAATAAAACCACCCAGCAAAGCCAGCGCATATATAGAAAAATAAAATACGCTGTAGATGTAACCAGCGTTTTCGGTTGTCAGATTAAATTTTGCCTGGAGAAAAAGTACCAGGATGGCCATCATGGTATAGAAGCCGAAACGCTCTCCCATATTGGCAAAAAATGCTACATAGAGCCCTTTAGGATGTCCTTTAAACATAAATGTTGGTTTTAGTGAATAAACATTGGATTATCGTAGATGTACATTGCAAAAATAATCAAATTTGCATACCATGCAAGCTATCATAATCAGATAGAGTTTTTTACATATTATTTTGGTATGGTGTAATAAAATAACCTGATCATCGTCTCATTCCACATATGGATATCCAGGAATTTCAGTTAAAGATATATCCGCTGAAAAACAAACTTTTCCGCTTTGCCAAGCGCATGCTTGATCAGACTGAAGCGGCAGAGGATATCGTTCAGGAAGTATTCATAAAACTGTGGAACAAACGTGAGAAACTAAATGAATACAGGAGCGTGGAGGCGCTGGCCATGATCACAACAAAAAATTTATGCCTTGACAAAATTAAGTCCAGGCGTTACCCTGTCGAGAAAATGGAGGACCATCGCCAGTTTATTGAAAGCATGCCTGATGAGACAAAAGTTGATAACTCAGATATTATCCATGAAATTCATCAGGCCATAAAATTGCTGCCTGAACAGCAGCAAATGATAGTTCATCTCAGGGATATAGAAGGGTACGAATTTGGAGAGATCGCTGAAATTACAGATATGAACGAAAATGCGATCCGGGTGGCTTTGTCGCGTGCCAGGAAACGTATTCGTGAATTGCTTACTAAAACAAATATATATGAATACCAGCGAAATTGAGGTATTGCTCGAAAAGTACTATGAAGGTAATACTACCCTTCATGAGGAGAAGCTTCTAAGGGAATATTTCCTGAAGGCTGACCTTCCTGAAACGCTGAAGTCGCATCAAAAGATGTTCGGTTTCTTTGCTGAAGAAAGCCATAAGGAAATCCCCGATCCGGAATTCGATCAAAAGATCACCAACCTGATTTCCGAAGCCCATTTTACTGTTCCGGTCAAAAGCATGAATCAACACAGGAACAGGTTTGTGTTCATCACAAGCATTGCAGCCAGTATTTTAATTTTAATTGGTTTATTTTTCACCTTAAGGCACGATTTTTTGAGAAAAGAAACACCTATACAGTTTACGGCAAATCAAGAATTGGCATTCACCGAAGCCAATGAAGCGCTGATGATTTTCTCATCGAACTTCAACGCCGGATTAAAACAAATGGAACATCTCAATATGGTAAATAAGGCCATGAACAATTTGCAACTCTTTAATAGATTTTATCAGTATCAAACCATAATTATTAACCCGGACGAAATACAACAACAGTCCATTAATTCAAAACAGCCATGAAAAAATTTATGTTAAGTTTAGTTTGTGTGGCATTCATGATGGTTCCATTCCTTTTGAATGCCCAGAGTCCAATCGATAAGGTGTTTGAAAAGTACGCCAGTCAGGATGGTTTTACCTCCGTGAATATTTCTAAAGAGATGTTCCAAATGCTTATGCAAATGGGACAAGGTGAGAAAAAAGACACGAGTATGGTGGAAATAAAAAAAATGATGGAACAGCTCACCGGCCTCAAAGTGCTGACTTTCACCTTTGATTCTACCAAAATGGTGAAGGCAGTATCTGTGTACAATGAATTCGCAGGTGTTTTCCCGGCGAATCAATACAAGGAACTTATGACCGTTAATGAAGGTCGGAAGAATATAAAATTTATGACAAAACAGGATGCCAATGGCAAAATCAATGAAATGGTTATGCTGATGAAGGATAAAACCGAAGTGGCTGTACTTAGCCTGACCGGTAGCATCGACCTTTCGACTGTTTCAAAACTTTCGAAGGGAATGAATATCCATGGAATGGAGGGCTTGAACAAGATTGGCAATCACCATCCTAAATAGGTTGATATTGAATTTTGTTATAACCTGATCAGCATTTGGCCGGTAAAGTCACCGCGAATATTGCCTTCCGTGATATCAAGCCCTGTGCCAACTTCATTCCGGTCGGTATAATAGGTTATTCCTCCTTTCAACCAAAAATCAATCTTTCTGCCGATGTTGAATTTCAGCAACATACAGCCCCGGATACCCTTACCCTGATATGCCGGAACTGAATAACCGTATAATACCTGCGGCTCATATACGTAAATCCTTGAAGTGTAATCGGGAATATCGAATAGTGCAAAACGCAGCGTGATATTCTCCAGCCATTTTAACGATTTGATTTGTGCCTCCTGATAAACAAGATATCCGAAGGAGCGTTGATTGTCTGTTAAACCTGTTTCCTTCACTTCGACACGGGTTTTTAACATAAGCCGGGATTCAGTAAGCCATTCAATGCTTAACCTGTAGCTCCTTGTTATGTAGTCAACCAGCTTTTCAATGATCTGATCCTGCTCTGACGGGCCATTTCTCTTTACATTTTTCTGATAAAACCTTACTCCGATAAACACATTTCTGGCAGCCTGCCATGAGAACATTGCACCGAATTCCTGACCATTGGTAGGGGAGTCGACACGGTATTTCAGCCATGGAAATTTGAAAAGATCTAAATATCCCGAAAGAGTGAACTTCGGGTGAATTGCCGCATTGATTGCGGTATAGATTCCATATTCGTTGGCATTCAAGCTGTTTTGTCCGAAGGCATTAGAGAACAGGTTTTGGTAAGTTGGTTGGTAATTCCTGTATATCAAAGTTATACAGATTCTTGGGTCGGGAGTTATTGTTGCACCGGAGAGCCACGCCATACCTTTGTTTTTGCTCCGGCTAACCTCACCAAAAATATAAAGTCTTTTGTATCGTAATTGGTAGTCCAAACCCAAATTGAGGTTTTGGTTTCCGCTGAACTCAAACTGATTGTAGGGGAAAATATTTGGAATCACTTTTGCCGAGTATTTATTGTAAAAACCAGTTAAACCGATTTTGAAGCCAAGTTGCTGATTTATTGCCATACTAAAGTTGATATTCCCGCCGCAAACCAATTCTGTTAAAGCGTTCCTTTTTGATAGTTCCAATTGTGTTCTGTGGTACCCGGAAGTGATTAGCGAGCTGGTCTCTTCAATTACCAAAGAGCTTGTATCAATGAGGGTAACTGTCGCATCACGTGGATGGTAGGATGCAAATCCACTTATTTCAAGATGTTTGATTTTCAAAGTTCCTGCCAGGCCCCTGAAATAGGATCCCTCATTTATTCCCAGGCCCGGTCGGATACCGGTTGCCATAGGAATGCTCATTGAGAATCCGGGAACAGAGCCAAGCGACAGTCCTGAGCCAAGAGTAAGACCCTGACCAAAAGATGCCCGAAAGTTTCCGATAATCAGGTTTTTCAGTATCCCAATGTTACTTAAGCCCAGAAAGGCGGTATAAAAATCCATACCTGAAGATTGTGCCCCCTGAAAGAATTGCTCTCCCGGGTCTTTTTTGCCGGCAATGCCGACCTTTATCTTATCAAACCAGGTAAATGTATATCGGAAGTAGTATCGTTGCGGACTTCCCAGATAATATGAATTAATGTTGTTTGACTTTGTTGAATCATCGACCCGGTAACCATTCGATTTTGGGAATGACTGCCCATAGCGCAAAAGCAGATCATGACGGCCGAATCTGATAAGATTCTTTGGAGTAAGGGCAGGTACGCGCGGAGGGGGCGAAATTGAAATAAAAGGTTGGATTTTTTGGATCAAAAGAGAATCAAATCCAGGTATGGATTGGAGTTCATAAATTGATAGCGCCTCACCATAGGTTTTCAGGTAATCGATAAGGCCTTTGAGCTGAGCTTTTGATAAATACGGAATGCCATTCAACTCCTCTTCTTTCGCTTCATTAAGATTTACGGGTTTTGCAGCCAGATCAGCAAAATCTTCAACGATATCTGAGTAATCGTGATCCATTTCAAGAATTTCAGCTGATTTCTCGATCTGATCGTCAATAGATTCAGATTGTCCGACTAACACAATCGGAATAACAGAAAATATAGCCAGGATTAAAATTGATTGATGCTTTGTTGACATTTTTTCTTATTTTTTGCTGATTGAATAAACGATAGAAACAGACGGGCTGAAGCCCAGAACCTGATGATATTCCGAAGCAATGTCCATTTTTATTCTTGCGAATTCAAGGCCAAATCCAAAAGTGAATGACATGGGGTTGGTCGATATCCCGAGTCGTGCATAAAAAAGTCTTGCAAAACGGTACTCTGCACCGGCGCGTAAAAGAGGTTTATGTTCCAGGTCTTTCTCTGCTTCGATCGTTGCAATGAATGTATCTGAAAACTGATAGGAAAGCCCGATAGTGATTATGGTAGGTAATTGTTCTTTTGGATAAGCTGTGATTTTAACCGGAACGGGGTTAAGCAGGTGAACTCCGATATTCAGGCGCTGATTGGCCTTATACATGAGGCCGATTTCGAAAGATAACAGATTCTTGGCGCCATACTCATCTTTGATATTTATCCGCAGGTAATCGATTTGCACACCCATTGAAAAATGCATTCCGAACATTCTTGAATAGCTTAATCCTGCTTTTATTTCATTGTACCGGGTATTTCCGAAACGGTTAATAATGAGTCCGAAAGTTCCTGCTTTCAGTGACAGGGCTAAACCAATCTGCTGGTACATGAGTTCCTTCAATATAAAATGATTTTCAACATAAAGGCCGGCGCTGCCTCCCTTGAGCCAGGCAGCGCCGGCCTGATTGTTTGATATTGACCAGAAATCACTTATTGCAACAGAAGTTCCACCCATGGCTGAAGAACGTCCTCCTGCGGGAATATGTTCGCCAATGGCGAATCCGGTAATGTTTATAAAAAAAAGCAGGATACAGACTGAAACCTTAATTTTCATAGCTCCATTTTACTGCTTAATCGGGAAATTTGAAAAAGGTAATACGTTCCGAAGATTTTTTAATAACAAAATGTCATGTACTTTTGCTATAAAAGATTAATGCTATGAATAAACTGGTACTTGAATTCCTCTCTCAGTTGGAGGTAAATAACAACCGTGATTGGTTCCAGGCAAACAAAAATCAGTATGAGGCAGCCAAACTCGAGGTTGAATCTGTAGTAAACTCCGTTGTTGCGATAATCGCCAGGTTTGATGGCGCTGTGAAATTTGTCGAGGCAAAAGATTGCATGTTTCGAATCTTCCGTGATGTGAGGTTCTCGAAAGACAAATCCCCGTACAAAATCAATATGGGGGCATGGATTACCCGTGCCGGAAGAAAAAGTCCGGGACCCGGTTATTATATCCACATTCAGTCGGGTGGTTCATTTCTGGCAGCAGGTGTTTATATGCCTGAACCGGATCAATTAAAAAAAATCAGAAAGGAGATTTATTATAATGTGACGGAATTCACATCCATTTTAAATGAAAAGAAACTTAAAAAATATTGCAATGGATTGGCAGAAATTGATAAAGCCAAGTTGGCTCCTAAAGATTTTCCCAAAGATTTTCCCGAAATCGATTTTCTAAAGCACCGGCATTATACTGTTTCATACCCTGTCAGGGATGAAATGATTAATTCAGAACGCTTTATTGAACTGGCTGGCATAGTTTTCAAGGCAATGCAACCGTTAAATACATTTCTTAAGCGTGCCCTCGAAGAATAATCTGATATTAACTCAAATGTCCGATGATGGTCCGCTTGCCGATCACCTTTTGGTTTAGCGAGATTTCGAGTTTCGTATCCACCGGTAACAGGAGGTCAACACGTGATCCGAATTTGATAAAGCCAAGCTCCTCGCCTTGCAAAACAGGTTCACCAACCTTTGGATAACACTTAATTCTTCGGGCCATAGCCCCGGCAATCTGGCGGACCAGGATTTTACGATGATCGCTGGTTTGAATTACAGTTGTCGCACGCTCATTCTCAAGTGAAGCCTTGGGATTGAATGCCACCATATGTTTCCCCGGATGATAATAGTAATAGACTATCTCCCCGGCCAAAGGGAACCAATTGACATGTACGTTGGTAGCTGACATAAATATAGAAACTTGTATGCGTTCATCCTTGAAATATTCATGCTCGATTGTACGTTCTATGACCACAATTTTACCATCGGCCGGACATAGGATCACCTTTTCCCCTCCATTTGACTCGCGTTTAGGAGATCGGAAAAAACGCACGATCATAATAAAAAACCAGAGGCCAATTGCATAAAGTGAGTAATGAAACCAGGTTTGGCCAACTAAAATATCATTGAATGCCAAAAGTACCGCTGCAACAAATAAGAATGCGATAATTATGGTCTTGTAACCTTCTCTGTGTATTGTCATGCGAAGTCAGATAGCGTGTCTAAAAAAGAAATACAAAAATACAAAAGGCGCTGAAATAAGCATGGTGTCGAAACGATCAAGTATACCTCCATGTCCGGGAATTATGTTCCCGGAATCTTTTATATTCAGGCTTCGCTTCAGGAGCGATTCCACGAGATCCCCGTGGGTGCCAAAGAATAGCACTATACAGGCCATCGACAGCCAGTCGGCGAGCGGAAGATCGATGATAAGAAAATAAAGACCAACTGCCGAAATTAATGTACAAATGCTGCCGGCGATTGTACCTTCCCAGGTTTTTTGTGGGGAGATCCGTTCAAAAAATTTGTGTTTTCCGAACTGCTTTCCAAAAATGTAAGCGCAGGTATCATAAATCCAGGTAAGCATAAAATAACCCACTAAAATTACCGGCATGCCCCAAAAGTGAAGCGCTTTCGGATTGTTAAAATAAATAAATAAGGAGAAAGGAATTGCGATATAGTAAAACCCCAGTGTGGTCATGGCAATATTAACAAGTGGATTAGGTTTCTTCCTGTATATTTCAATGATGAATGACAGGAAGAAAAGGGGAATTGGGAGGATAAACGGAATTAAATTGAACCAAGGCTGATCGGAGAGGGAATGTGGTATTAAACTGGTTAAGGCAGTCGCCAGATATAACAATGTACCTGCCGCGATTCCATAGTATTTTTGCGGCTGGCATTGTTCTTTTGCAATTAGCCCGTAGAATTCCCACATTCCGAGGATATTGACGATAAGAAAAACGATCATGAAAACCCAGCCACTGAACCAGAGTGCAGATAGCAAGATGAACACCATTGACAAACCCGTAATGGTCCGGGCCCAAAAATTACCCATCCTAAGTCTGATTAGTTTTAGGGTGTTGAATCATCGATTAAAAAAACATAGAGTTCTTTTGGCCCATGAGCTCCCATCACAAGCGTCTTTTCTATATCAGCAGTGCGGCTTGGGCCAGAGATCAGCGAAACCATGGATGGAAAATTATCCCTGTATTTTTTCTTTATATTCGTCAAAGCTTGTTTTAAATCAGGAACAAGTTGTGAGGTATATCCCAGAACAATATGAATTTCAGGATAAACAGTGATTTTTCGACCTGGGCTTAGCTTCGATGAAACCATCACAGTTCCAAGTCTTGCAATGAGATATTCACATCTGGTTATTCCAATCCGGGCATCAAGGATAATTGCGGAATCGGATTCGAAGGGAATCCCACCCATTTTCAATAGATGATGGAGCTTCGGATCCTGGCAAAAAAGCACACCCCAGTCTTTTTCAAGTATAAAGGATTTAAGGTTCCCGATAAACTCATCTTCGCTTTCGCAATAAACAAATTTTCCCGAAATCCTTACAAGTTCTTCAGCAAATGTAACATCCAAAGGCTCTGTCATCTCACGATAAACAGAAGAATCCTGGTCAATGATGGGGTAAGGCGGTTCTGTCTTTTCGATTAGGGCATCCCTGACTCTCTTCAGGATTTTTTCTCTGGCAGTGCTCTCTTCCATATATGATCAGGATCAGGTTAAGTTAACAGGGATGGTAAAGGCAATTTTTCCTCTTCTTTATCCCACGGGCGTTTGCCGAAAACCTCTTCAAGATCTTCTCTGAAAATTACTTCGCGCTCAAGCAACAACGATGCAAGGATTTCGAGTTTTTCCCTGTTTTCACTCAAAAGTTTCTTTGCCTTTTCATAGGCTGATTCAACAATTTTACGCACCTCCTGGTCAATTGTCTCAGCGGTTTTTTCGCTATAAGGCTTCTGGAAAGCATATTCGTTCTGTCCGCTTGAGTCATAAAAACTGATATTTCCTATCTCCTTGTTTAAACCGAAATATACAACCATGGCATAAGCCTGTTTTGAAACTTTTTCCAGATCGTTCAACGCGCCTGTAGAAACTTTACCAAACACAATTTCCTCGGAAGCACGTCCTCCCATGGCAGAAGTTATTTCGTCAAACATTTGTTCATAAGTAGTGATCTGTCGTTCTTCGGGCAAATACCATGCAGCTCCTAAAGCCTTGCCACGCGGAACAATAGTCACCTTGACCAGTGGATGAGCATATTCCAAAAGCCAACTTGTTGTTGCATGGCCCGATTCATGATAGGCTATTACCTTTTTCTCGTGAACGGAAATGATCTTGTTGCGTTTCTCCAATCCTCCAATAATGCGGTCAATTGCATCAAGAAAATCCTGTTTTTCAATGATGGCCTTATTTTTCCTGGCAGCAATCAGGGCAGATTCATTGCAAACATTGGCAATATCAGCTCCCGAAAATCCGGGGGTTTGTTTGGCAAGGAAATCTACATCGAGTCCCGGATCAAGTTTTAGGGGTTTCAGATGTACCTTAAAAATCGCCTTTCGCTCTTCCAGGTCAGGGAGTTCGACATTGATCTGGCGGTCGAATCGCCCGGCACGCATCAGGGCGCGGTCGAGAATATCGGCACGGTTGGTGGCCGCCAGGATAATAACACCTGCATTAGTGCCAAAGCCGTCCATCTCAGTTAAAAGTTGGTTTAGAGTGTTTTCGCGTTCATCGTTTGCTCCAGTGATCGCATTTCGCCCCCGGGCACGGCCAATCGCATCAATTTCGTCAATAAAAATAATGCAGGGCGCTTTCTCTTTTGCCTGCCTGAAAAGATCGCGGACACGGGAAGCTCCCACGCCAACAAACATTTCAACGAAATCGGAACCTGAAATGGAGAAGAAAGGCACCTTGGCCTCGCCTGCTACGGCTTTTGCCAATAAAGTTTTGCCGGTTCCCGGGGGACCGACTAGCAGCGCTCCTTTAGGAATTTTTCCACCAAGGTTAGTATATTTTGATGGATTTTTAAGGAAATCCACTATTTCCATTATTTCAACCTTGGCTTCTTCAAGGCCTGCAACATCATTAAAAGTAATACTGACACTTGTGTCTTTGTCGAAAAGTTGAGCCTTTGATTTACCGATGTTGAAGATTTGTCCGCCACCGCCAGCGCCTTTGCTCATGAAGCGCATGATCAGGAACCAGGCGCCTACTAAAAGGAGAATGGGAAGCAGGTATCCTAAAATGTCCCCGAAAACATCTTTACGGTCTATGTTGGATGGCGGATATGGATATTGTTTCTGAAATTCCACTATCTGAGCTGAAGGTACACTATCACGCTTCATGCGGGCAACAGTGCTGTCGCGGGTGTCTTTTAAATCATCCCGTAAAATCTCTACAGAACCTATCTGATAATAGAATTGTGGATTATTGGCGGCTGAAGATGATCCGAAACTATGCTTGGTAAAATCCTTGTAAGCCGTATCTGTTGAAAGCTTTTCTTTCTTGATATATACTTCTGCCTTCTCTTTGTTGACGATTACAATTTTTTCAACATCCTGCTTGGTCAGTATCTCTTCAAGCCTTGTCCAGGTTATCTCTTTAACAGGACTGGAGTAATTGAAATACTGGATTGCTATAAATCCTATCGCAAGTATAGCGTAGATCCAGTAAAAACTAAATTTTGGTCTTTTGCCTTTTGGAGGTATGAAACTCTTTCCTTTTTCTGCCATTCTGTCTGGTTCCAAAAAATATATAACACTTATTATTCCTGAGTGTCAACCTTCGTAATTACAGCATCGGCCCATAACTGCTCTATATTGTAGAACTTGCGCCGCTCTTCCTGAAATATATGGATGACTACATCACTATAATCGATCAATATCCATTCCGCATTTTCAAAACCCTCTTTGTGCCAGGGATTTTGCCCGGTGTGTTTTTTGACCTCCCCGATCACATGATCGGCAATCGCCTCTGTTTGAACACGGGAATTCCCATGGCAAATAACAAAAGCATCACAAACGGGACCCTTCATACCTGTAAAATCAAGAACCATTGGATTTCTGGCGATTTTGTCGGTCATTGCTTTGACTACTGTCTCAATTAGTATTTCTCGCGGTTCTTTTTTCTTTCTTCGGGTTCGGGGGGGCATGAAAGAAGTTTTTTTTATAATGCAAAAATAATCAAATTAACAGACTTTTTTAGAAGTTGGGTTTCAATGCGTACGTCTTGTAGAAATCAGTAATGCAGCTTACCGCCTCCTGCGCTGTATCAACCAAGATAAAAATATCCAGGTCTTCTGTACTGATATTTTTTTCCTGTAATACCGTGGTTTTGATCCATTCGATCAGTCCCTGCCAGTATTGGCGCCCAACCAGTACAATCGGAAAACGAACCAACTTGTGTGTTTGTATTAATGTTATAGCCTCAGTGAGTTCATCAAGTGTTCCAAATCCGCCAGGTAATGCAACGAATCCCATCGAATAACGCATGAACATCGTTTTCCTGACATAAAAGAAATTGAAATTCAACAATTTGTTACGGTCGATGAAAGGATTGGGGTTTTGTTCGAAAGGAAGATTTATGTTTAACCCAACGGATTTTCCTCCGGCAAAATGAGCCCCTTTGTTCGCGGCCTCCATGATTCCAGGGCCTCCGCCGGTTATAATCCCAAAACCGGCTTTTGTCATCAGATAGGCTATCTCTTCTGTCAGTTTGTAATATTTGTGACTCTCTTTTACGCGTGCCGATCCGAAAATTGAAACACAAGGGCCAATCCTGCTTAATTTTTCAAACCCTTCGACCATTTCCGAGATCACCTTGAAAATTTCCCAGGTGTCATAGCTGATAGTCTCCGACCAGTTTTTAGGCTGGATCGACTCTTTCAATTTTTCAATATCTTCCAATTCCATTAATTGCTTTTTGATGTACAAAAGTAAATAAATATCACATTATACCCAGGATTTGTTTGAGATAAAGGGCGGTGAAACTTGAAGGATGCTTTGCAACCTGCTCTGGTGTTCCTTGAACAATAACCTCGCCTCCACGCTCACCACCTTCAGGGCCCATGTCGATGACATAGTCCACAACTTTAATGACCTCCATGTTATGTTCGATCACGACCACGGTATTCCCTTTCGCAACAAGCTTGTTCAGAACGCAAAGCAACACCTTCACATCCTCGAAATGCAACCCGGTAGTTGGTTCATCCATAATGTAAATCGTATTGCCGGTATCTGTTTTAGAAAGCTCCGTTGCAAGTTTTACTCGCTGTGCCTCTCCCCCCGAAAGAGTAGTCGATTGTTGCCCAAGGGTTATATATCCCAATCCTACTTCATTGAGGGTGTTGATTTTATGGACGATGAAGGGAATGTTTTCAAAGAATTCAACTGCTTGCTCTATCGTCATATTGAGCACATCATTGATGGATTTACCTTTGTATCGAACTTCGAGGGTCTCGCGGTTATAACGGTGCCCATGACAAGTTTCACAGAGTACATAAACATCAGGCAAAAAATTCATCTCAATCGCACGGAGTCCAGCACCCTTGCAGGTTTCACACCTGCCTCCTTTGACATTGAATGAAAACCGGCCGGCAAGATAGCCACGAATCTTTGACTCCGGCAGCTCGGCAAAAAGCTTACGGATGTCGTCGAATACCTTTGTGTATGTGGCCGGATTTGAACGCGGCGTCCGTCCAATGGGTGACTGGTCAATTTCAATCACCTTGTCGATGTTTTTTATCCCATCGATCGATTTATAAGGAAGTGGTTTCTTATCTGATTTATAGAAATAACGGCTCAGAATTGGGTACAGGGTTTCGTTTATTAATGAAGACTTTCCACTGCCCGAAAGTCCTGTTACCCCAATAAGTTTCCCTAACGGAAGAATCAACTCCACATTTTTCAGGTTGTTTCCCGATGCTCCGGTCAAGGTAAGAAGTTTGCCGTTGCCCTGCCGCCGCTCCTTCGGGATATTGATTTTCCGTTTTCCACTCAGATATAGCCCTGTAAGATGGTCATTTTTCATGATCTCGGCAGGGGTGCCTTGTGCTACGATCCTGCCGCCATGTATTCCTGCTCCGGGCCCAATATCTATCACATGATCGGCTGCCAGGATGGTTTCCTGGTCATGTTCAACCACGATTACGGAATTGCCTGCATCTCGCAAACTTTTCAGCGCGTGAATAAGGCGAAGATTGTCGTGCTGATGAAGGCCGATGCTGGGTTCATCGAGAATATACAATACCCCTACCAATTGCGATCCGATCTGCGTAGCCAGCCTGATCCTCTGGCTCTCACCACCTGAAAGACTCCGTGCGGTACGGTTCAGCGTAAGATAGCCTATGCCAACATCGAGCAGGAACTGGATGCGGTTCCTTATCTCGCGAATGATCTCATAAGCAATTGTACGTTTCCGTTCATCCAATTTTTCAGAAAGCTGATCAAACCATGATGAAAGATTGACCAGGTCGATATTAGCTAATTCTGAAATATTTTTGCCTCCAACCCTGAAATAAAGTGATTCTTTTTTGAGCCTTGCCCCGTTACATTCCGGACAAGGCATTTTATTCATGAAACTACTTACCCATTTCATGATGCTGGCGGGAGCAGCTTCTGCATGCTGAGAGTTTATAAAGCTTACAATTCCTTCGAAATTCAGCGAGTAGCTCGAGGATACTCCGAGGTACTCGTTTCTCACCCTGAGTATCTCATCCGAACCATTCAGAATAACATTTATGGCATTTTCAGGAATTTCGGCAATCGGCGTGTTGAGGTCGAATCCGTATTTTTCACCTATGGCCTCCATCTGTTTGAAAATCCAGGAATTCTTGTACTCGCCGATAGGGACAATGCCTCCCTTTTTAATGCTTTTTGAGCGATCGGGGATGATCTTGTTGATGTCAATCTCAGAAATTGTACCAAGACCATTGCAATTCGGGCATGCACCGTATGGGGAATTAAAGGAAAAGGAATTTGGTTCCGGCTCATTATATGAAATACCGGAAGTCGGGCACATCAACAAACGGCTGAAATGGCGGGCCGTTTCATTGCCCTTATCAAGTATCATCAATACATCCTTTCCATGACGCATGGCCAGATTAACCGAACCTGCAAGCCTTGATTTTGATTCGGGTTTCACCTTGAGCTGGTCAACCAGAATTTCTACATCATGAATCTTGTACCTGTCAAGCTGCAATCCGTGATTGATTTCTTTTACCTCTCCATCAATGCGGACATTGAGGAAGCCCTGTTTCCGGATTTGTTCAAGCAATTCGCGATAATGCCCTTTACGCCCTTTGACTACCGGGGCAAGGATAAGGATTTCTTTCCCTGAATAGTTTGAAATGATCAAATCAACAATTTGTTGTTCACTATACCTGACCATCTTTTCACCGGTGACGTATGAATAGGCATCGGCAGCCCTTGCAAAGAGCAGGCGCATGAAATCATAAATCTCTGTGATTGTTCCTACAGTCGAACGGGGATTCCGGTTAGTAGATTTCTGTTCAATAGAAATGACCGGGCTGAGTCCGTTGATTTTGTCGACATCGGGCCTCTCAAGATTACCAATAAATTGCCTGGCATAGGCCGAAAAGGTTTCCATATATCGCCGCTGTCCTTCGGCATATATCGTGTCAAAAGCAAGCGATGACTTACCACTGCCGCTTAAACCGGTAAAGACAACCAGCTTATGCCTGGGGATAGTCAGATCGATGTTTTTCAGATTGTGAACCCTGGCGCCGAATACTTCCAAATTCTCTTCCACAATAGTCGCGAAAAGCAGTATAATTAGTGAACCTCGTTGATTTTTAGCGTATCATGAAAAAAAGTGTCACGAGGCGGAACCTTTTTTATCAAGGTGTCATAATTCAAAGCGCCCTCCTTCGGGATTTTGAAGAGGTATATTTTCCTGGATTTGTTAGGTAGAGTGTAATTCTGGATCCATGGATTCATCTCGCGTAGTATCCTGTAGTTAATCAATTGGCGTTTGGCAAAAGCAGGCAGATTGGAGATTGTAGTGTCGATAGTAACAAACCGTGACTGGATCTCCGGATAAAAATCCCGTTCGCATAAGTAAAATCCATAGCGAACCGGATTATTATATACCTCCTTCATCGCGATGATGCGAAAAATATATCGGGCAGTCTCATCGTTGAGATAAAGATCATAATATCCAGCCACCTCCTGTTTTTCAAGTGCCTGGTCCAAGCCATCCATTCCACGGTTGTAAGAAGCAGCCACAAGGGTCCAATTTTTGAAATGTTTGAACGAATCCTTGAAATATTCACACGCAGCCTGGGTTGCTTTCTCCATATTATACCGTTCATCAACATTGTCATTGATTTCCAAACCGTATTTCTGTCCGGTAGGCTTGATGAATTGCCAGTAACCCTCAGCGCCGGCTGGTGAAACTACATTGGCAAGATTACTTTCAGCAAGGGCAAGAAACTTGAAATCATCGGGAATCCCATTCTTTTTCAGTATTGGTTCAATTATCGGAAACCAACGGTTTGCACGTTTGAACATCAGAATTGAAGAGGAATGCATAAATGTAGAAGCTATGATTTCACGTTCAAAAGCTTCTCTTACATAATACAATTCCTGAGGTACCTCTTCGCCGGCAAAATCAGCCTTTGAAGGTAACTCAGGTGTAAATACCTTCGTGTGCCTGTAAAAAAGCCCTTTATATTCCTTGTCCTGATTCTTCACATCTAATACAGCGCAAACTGATAATATACATGTCAAAATCAGCCCCAAACCACCTAAGAAATAATATTTTTTATTTTTCATTTTCTAAATCAATTTTCATTTTTGCCCATTGGTTCGCCTGAACGACTGCTTAAAACGGACTCACTACCTCACTAAACCGCGGAGAGACCTTGTCTTTATCAGAAATCATCGGATCTTTAATTCCCCAATTGATATTCAGATCGGGATCGTTCCAGAGAATACTACCCTCTGATACTTTGCTATATACATTCGTGCATTTATAAAAGAAGATGGTATCATCTTCCAATGTGGCAAAACCATGTGCAAATCCGGGAGGGATCCAGTACATCCATTTATTTTGTCCGGAAAGGATTATGGATTCCCATTTACCGTAAGTAGGAGAGTCTTTACGAATATCAACAGCCACATCCATAACAGAGCCGCGCATAACTCTTACCAGTTTGCCTTGCGCAAACGGGGGCGCCTGAAAATGAAGTCCGCGGAGTACACCTTTTCTTGACTTTGATTCATTATCCTGCATGAATTTCAGATCAAGGCCAACCGTAAGGAATTTTTCATGGTTGAAAGATTCGAAAAAATAACCGCGTTCATCTTCGAATACATCCGGCCTGATGATCAATAGCCCCTCGAGCGGAGTCTTAATAATTTCCATAGAAAAATTATTTTTTTATTCCGCACCTACGGAGCGGAAAAATCAATATGAATTCCAACGGGCTACCAAAATAGAGCTCCTACGGAGCTCAGTTATTTCAATCATTCAATCATTCAATCATTCAATCACTCATTACATATGCACACATTCACCATAAGCCTGCGCTACTGCTTCCATAATGGCCTCCGACATTGTAGGGTGTGGGTGAACAGACTCAATAATCTCTTTACCTGTGGTTTCCAGTTTTCGAGCTACCACAACTTCTGCGATCATCTCGGTTACATTTTCACCGATCATGTGAGCTCCCAGCCATTCGCCATATTTTGCATCAAAAATCACCTTGATAAAGCCATCTCTTGCACCCGATGCAGTGGCCTTACCCGATGCAGTAAAAGGGAATTTACCAACCAATATTTCGTAACCAGCCTCTTTGGCTGCTTTTTCAGTCATGCCAACCGAAGCGACCTCGGGGTGCGTATAAGTACATCCGGGAATGTTACCATAATCAAGCGGTTCGACATGTTTTCCGGCGATTTTTTCCACACAAATAATTCCTTCGTGAGATGCAACATGCGCCAGGGCAGGGCCATGAACAATGTCGCCAATTGCATAATATCCTTCGATGCTGGTTTTGTAAAAATCATCTACAACCACCTTCCCGCGATCCGCCTTAATACCAACCTCTTCCAGTCCGATTCCTTCTATATTTGTAGCAATACCTACCGCTGATAAAACAATGTCACAATCAATGATCTCTTCACCCTTCTTTGTCTGGATCAGAACCTTGCATCCTTCACCGGTAGTGTCTGTCGATTCAACAGACACGCCGGTCAGAACTTTCATTCCTGCTTTTTTGAAAGAACGTTCCAATGCTTTTGAAACCTCCTCGTCTTCAATAGGTACAATGTTTGGCAGTACTTCAACGAGTGTAACCTTAGTGCCAAGTGAATGATAAAACCAGGCAAATTCAGATCCGATAGCTCCAGACCCCACAACCACCATCGACTTGGGTTGAATAGGAAGTGTCATTGCCTCTCGGTATCCAATAATTTTTTTACCATCTTGCTTTATGTTTGGCAATTCACGCGTCCGGGCTCCGGTGGCGATGATTATGTGATTAGCTGAATATTCTGTTATAACTCCCGAATTCTCTGTTACCTCCACGATCTTCCCGGGTTTTACTTTCCCAAATCCCTGGATGTGGTCCACTTTGTTTTTTTTCAGGAGGAATTGAATTCCCTTGCTCATCTGGTCTGCTACATCACGGCTCCGTTTAATGATGGCTGGAAAATCGGCCAAGGCATTACCTCCGACAATACCAAATTCAGCAGCATGTTGTATATACTGAAATACGGTTGCGCTTTTAAGTAATGCTTTGGTGGGAATACAGCCCCAATTCAGGCATATACCCCCCAATTCGGCACGTTCAACTACCGCAACTTTCAATCCAAGCTGCGAAGCTCTGATCGCGGCGACATAACCGCCAGGACCACTGCCAATGACTATGATATCGTAATTCATGGGTCTGGAATTTTAGAATTCGCAAAGATAGTAAAAACTCATCTTTCTTCCAGGATTCCCCAATCCTTATTTGATCACTTTCACCTAACCGATGAACAGCCCTTCAATTCTTACTTTATAACTTCCATCCGGCAATCGTGTTATGGCATTAACCAGTCCGCTGTGCCTCCATTGCAGCATACATCTGCGGGGCATGAACCAATACCTGCGGCCAAGTTCAATTTTCTCCTTCGACTCCTTTATTATTCCCTCATAGCCTTGCGCCACATAATAACCAATGTCGACAAAACCTTCGGATCTTGGCCTGAGTGGCCCGGTAACGCACCAGTTGATGACGCCGTTTCTGGGATCAGAATCGGTAACAACGCCGCAATGGGTTATCGGACAGCCGCACGACATTCCCATCGGTCGGCCGATCATCACATCGCCTTTTTTGACCCCAAGATCCTTTACCAATTGAGGATTGTAGGGCAGAATCGTCTCCCTGGGCCCCGGTTCATTGTCGAAGCAATCGAGGATAAAATCAAAGTCGCGTTTCAGCTGGTCTTTCCACCCCATCTTTTCTCCCATCTGGCTGGCGCTCTTGCAATCGATGCAATTTGAAATACTTTTGGTTTCTGAACCATTGTGCTTCATGTGGATGCACATCTTTAATGATGTTTCGAATTGGTCCACAGCCAGCGCAAATTCACTGCAGGTTTTATATCCGCATACCCCGCAATCAAGTTGTGGTAATCGCTCAAAAGTTTTGCTTTCATTTACAATGGTTTCCATAGTAGGTATTTTATGTTCATAATTCATAAAGGTGACAAATATGTCAGATCTGTTGTTCAATCCGCTCCGGATTAATCTCCAGCGACTTCTTATCGAATATGGTATTTGGGTTCGCTTTAAGAGTAATATTGTTGATCTCTTCCTGGTTTATCTTATGCTGCCGCTTTTCAAAAACATCATGTATTTTTTTTATAGTGGTACTTGTGTGAGTTATAAAAAGGAACGGGAAAAAGGCATGAATAAGTGAAGCAACCGCACACGTAAGCGTCTTCCGTGATAACATCAGGGCAAACATTGTGTGCTCCAGGTAAGTCATCCTTACTTCATTGGGATGTCGGGTAAATATGTTGGAATTCTTCATGATTAACGATTTATAATGGAATATTCTGAGAAAATCGAAGTCAGATTCTTAAGGCCCATGCCAAGGGAATTTATAAAAATATCAATATCGTTTTCAGTTGTAAAGCGTCCCATACTCACCCTGATGGCACCCCTGGCCTCGAACGGATTGAGACCGATTGCCTGAAGGACATGTGATGCACTATGCGATTTGTCATTTGAGGAACATGCTGATCCTGCTGAAACAGCAATACCCATTTCATCGAGGAGAAGGAGCAACCTGATGGTTTCACCTTCAAGGCCATGAAAACTGAAACTCAGATGACCTGGTAAGCGCTGGTCGGTGGATCCATTGATATATGAAGACCCATATTCGGACAATAAATGCCAGGTCAGTTTATCTCTCAGATTGGATAACCGGGCTGCTTCATTTTTCATTTCATCCATGCATAACTCTGCTGCTTTTGCAAAACCCACGATGGCAGGAAGGTTTTCAGTTGACGAGCGGAGTCCCGCCTCTTGTCCGCCGCCATGCAACAAGGGAACCAGGTTGACTCCCTTCCTTACATAAAGGGCGCCGATGCCTTTCGGCCCATAAATTTTATGGGAATTAATTGTGAGCAAATCGACATTGGCCCGGTTTACATCAACCGGGATTTTTCCAAATGACTGGCATGCGTCAGTATGAAAATAAACCTGGCGCTCCTTACATATCCGGCCGATCTCCTCGATGGGTTCAATCGTCCCGATCTCATTGTTAGCGTGCATGACCGAAACAAGAATTGTCTTTGGATTAATGACCGCCTTCAATGTTTCGATGTCAGCGATGCCATCGGAATTTACCGGTAGATAGGTAATAAAAAATCCCTCCTCTGCCAGCCAGTTACAGGTATTCAGCACGCAGTCATGCTCAATGGCCGATACAATGATATGTCGCCCCTTGTGCCGGTTTGACCTTGCAATACTTTTCAAGGCCCAGTTATTCGATTCCGTGCCGCTGGAGGTGAAATACAACTCATTTGGCTCTGCATTTATGCTCTGTGCTATGGATAGCCTCGAATTTTCAAGAACCTCCTTGGCATAAGTGCCAAAATGGTGCAAGCTTGAAGCATTGCCATAAGTTTGGGAAAAATATGGCAACATGGATTGCACTACCCTTTCGTCCACCCGTGTTGTTGCTGCGTTATCCAGATAGATTCTGTTTCTCGGCATATTGTTCGTATTCGTTATAAGGGAAAAACTAATTATTAAACAGCAATGTTTTTTAGCGTATTCAGGTTACTCCCCAACATAAAACAGTTCCTGATCAAGTGTCCGTAAAACACCGAAGTGATTCTTGGCTCCGATCTCTTTTTTTCCAACACAGATGGTGCATGTCCCAACTGGAGGATTTCCTCTGAGAAACATCGGAAATTCCACATCCGGGGTCTTGAGGATATGTTTTACAATGGGGTCAATACCAATACCATACAAAGCATTGCTTTCAACAACTGTAATCTTCTTCGCCGATTCGAGCACACGGTACCTGAACACTTCCCGTTCAGCCTGGGAAATCAGATCGATTTTGGTAATTACACTGATGTCTGCTAATGTGAGCATAGGACCGATCTTCCGAGGAAGGTTCATCCCGCTGGTTGCTTCAAGGACAACAATGCCCAGTGAATTTTCAACATAAGGAGAGCAGCGCAGACAAAGTCCGGCTGTTTCGACAAACAGATAACTTGCCCCCGACCTCTCCGCCCATTCAACGGCCTCATCCAGCACCACTACATTGCAGTGGTCGGGACACAACTCTCCCGAATAGATTTTTTTTACCGGTATACCAAATTCTTTTTCAATAATCGCGTCATCATCGGCATAGAGAACATCAATTTTAAGATAGGCAGTTTTAATCAGCTTTGCGGCCATGCGTTTCAGTATCTGCCGGATAACAGTGGTTTTTCCGCATGTTGGAGGTCCGGCAAAAATTACTAGCTTCATACAGGTAGGTTAGAAGGTTAATACTTTGAAATTCTCATTGAAAACTGATTCTGAAAGTTCATCTCCCGATCTGATAATCTGCCTGAAATCAAGCATCATGTCATCGATCTGCTTCATTTTTGCAACTACATTTTTTTCTTCCGGCCGGGTATAGATCAATTGCTGCATTGCCCCGTTTTTCATGACAATCCTGAAGTCAGACATCAGAGCTATGCATGGATCATGGGTGACAAAGACAAAGATTTTTTTGTACTTCTTAAGTAATTCGAGCGCTTTGGAGCGATGGATGCCAGCATTTTCTATCTCGTCCAGTAATATGATAGGGGAGTTGCCAATCACCACAGCATCAGCGATTAACAAAGATCTGGTTTGGCCTCCTGACAATTCAGTCATGCCAATGTCTCGCATGATGGCCTCCCCTGTAAGTTCATTGGCAAAATCAAGCGTCTCTGTTATGATCGATTCAATATCCTTTGCTCCTCTCACAGTTGCATGAATTGTAAGAAATTCTTGAACAGGCAGATCGCTCAGAAAATTCGTGTGTTGCGAGATCAGCGCTATCGGATGATGCGAAGGATCGAAAATGAAATCCTCGGGTGCTGGCTCGTCATTGATCGATACCCGCCTTCCCGATGGGGTGTTTTGGTTGGCAAAAAGTTCGATGTCATTGATAAGCGTTGTTTTTCCACAGCCTGTCGGCCCTACAATGCTGACAATGTCGCCGACTTCCATACTGAATTCACTCACTTTCTCAGCTTTGCCATCTTTTCCATAGCCCCCAAACAGGGTAATTTTTTGTACATCCATCGTATTTGAAATTTTTTACAAAAATATACACTATGTCCACCATTTTAGTGTACATTTGTCCAAAACATTGAATATTGAGATATTAAATTTTCTATAACCGGATATTAAAAATTATGGAAACAGTTGGAGAAGAAGGCCCCCTTTTCAATTGCAAAAATTGCGTATTAAATAATTTGACCAGCTTTTATCTGAGTGAAGCAGAGCGAAATGATATTTGCGGCAGTGCAAATCAGTTGCATTTTAAGAAAGGCGAGATGATTCTAAAGCAGGGCGCAAATTCAACCACCATTGGTTATCTGCACAAAGGGATTGTAAAATTCACCTATCAGAAGGATGTAAAAAAGAGTTATATCATGACTGTAGTTTCAGGTCCTAAACTGATCGGACAGGCGAATTTATTTTTCAAGGAGAAAAATATTTTTTCAATTATAGCAGTGGAGGATTGCGATATTTGTTTTTTAGACAGCCGGAAAGTTCTCGGAGTGCTTGAAAATCATGGAAAGTTTTTATTATCTGTGGTTGAACGTTCAACCGATATGTTTCAGTCCTCCATTTTCAATTTTATCAGCCTTGCTCATAATCATGTGCATGGCAGGATTGCGGATATCCTGATTTTCCTTTGGGAAAATGTTTACAGGAATTCGGATTATGATTTTACTTTGACCCGAAAAGAGATTGCTGAATTTGCTGCCTGTTCTCATGAAAATGTTATCTCGGTTTTATCTACCTATAACAAAGAGGGACTGATTGCTTTTGAAGGAAGAAAAATTATCATCAAAGATTTAAATAAGTTAAAGGAAATCAGCAAAAACGGCTAATTGTTTCAAAATGCTCTCCCAAAAAACAAGATATGCGATGCTTGCACTGACCAAGCTTGCCCGTGAATACGGGAAAGGGGCTATGCTGATCAGTGAACTGGCAAAAAGTGAAAAACTCCCCCAACGTTTTCTCGAAAACATTTTACTGGAATTAAAAAAAAAGGGAATCCTGGGAAGCAAATTAGGCAAATCGGGTGGCTATTTCCTTTTACGGCATCCGAAAGATGTTAATCTTGCAGAAATTGTCCGTCATTTTGAAGGCCCTATCGCTTTGCTTGCTTGTGTGTCAGAGAAAGCCTATCAATCCTGTGAATTCTGTAAAGATGAGACCGCCTGTAACATCAGGAAAGTGTTTAAAGAAATCAGGGATAGTACCTTTGAAAAGTTAGAAAATACTACCCTTGAAGTTTTGATTTCGTAGATCCATCCTTGTTTTTTTTGTTTCTGAAGTTGATTGTTAAATGTCGTTGTGAAATCAGAAAATGTCTTGTACATTTGCGATATAACTTCGTTTACTAATCAGTAATTAAACTAAAATTAAGGAGGTCATAATGCCAAACCGCGGATTCAACACCAAAGCCATTCATGCCGGAATTACGAATTTTTCTCCGGATTCTATGTCTGTACCCATCTATCAGTCAGTAGCCTATCCGTATCTTGATGCCCAGGAGGCCGCTGCAATCTTCACCGGTGAGAAACCCGGTTTTACCTATGGCCGTTGGGACAATCCCACAGTACAGGTTTTTGAAAACAGAATGGCAGCCCTTGAAAACACTGAAGGCGCTATTGCCGCGGCATCCGGAATGTCGGCTATATTTTTATTAGCGCACCATTTGCTGAATCCGGGAGATGACGTTGTCTCCTCAAACCGGGTCTATGGCGGTACTTTTGGATTGTTTAATGTTGGTTTGCCCAAGATGGGGGCAAATGTTAAATGGGTCACAAACCCTGAATCTATTGATGCATGGGCTGCAGCAATCACCCCAAAAACGAAGTTTTTGTTTGTGGAAAGTCCAAGCAATCCTTCACTCTTCATTGCCGATATCCCTGCGCTTGCGGCACTGGCAAAATCAATGAACCTGCCTTTGGTTGTCGATAACACTATAACTACACCCGCCCTTCAGCAACCAATACTTTTGGGCGCTGATATTGTTGTGCACTCAACGACCAAATATGTCTGTGGCAATGGAACTAGTTTGGGTGGAATTATCTGCGGATCAAAAGAACTCGTGGAAGGAATCCGGAAAGCAGGCATCCGCTACCTCGGACCGGCCATGTCGCCCTTCAATGCCTGGCTCAGCCTGATTGGTTTGGAAACACTGGCTCTGAGGATGGAAAGGCACTGCCACAACGCGATGGCTGTAGCGACTTACCTTGAATCACATCCAAAGGTGACATTTGTAAATTATCCCGGACTTGAATCAAATCCATATCATAAAATGATCAAGCCACAAATGAAAGGATGCAGTTCCCTTATGTCTTTTGAATTGAAAGGCAACTATGAACAGGCCACCAGGTTTATTGACTCCCTTCGGATCCTGACCCATGCAACTCATCTCGGAACATGCAGGTCGATCGTTACCCATCCTGCATCAACAACGCATTCAGCAATGGGTGAAGAAGAGATGCGTAAAGCCGGAATATCTCCTTCCATGATCCGATTCTCCATAGGAATCGAGGATGAAAAAGACCTGTTAAGCGACCTCGCCCAGGCTTTTGAGAAAATCGACAACGATGTAAAGGTGAAAGAAGATTTTTTGACCGGAAAGTATCCGCAGGCCTACTGATGGAAAGATCTCTATTGTACTACTCGACAAACCTGGTTGCAGAGAGGGTAACTTTTCGTCAGGCCTTACTGAAGGGACAGGCGCCAGATAAAGGGCTTTATTTGCCGGATTCAATCCCTGAGATATCGCTGGATGAAATTTCCCATTATTCCGGGATGCCCTACTATGAAATCGCTTATGATATAATCCGCCGATTCATGATAGGTGAAATCGATGATGGAGATCTTATTTCCCTCGTCAGGAATGCATATGATTACCCTGTTCCCCTTGAAAAAGTATACGACCGCAAATATTTGATGCGCCTCGACCAGGGACCCACTGCCTCTTTCAAGGATTTTGCTGCCCGGATGATGGGTCGGTTGATGCAATACTACTTGAAAATAGAGAATAGAAAGTTGCTTATCCTTACCGCTACTTCAGGTGATACTGGCAGCGCTGTTGCCAATGCTTTTTATGGGTTGGATAACATTCAGGTCGTGGTGCTTTTTCCACGTTTGGAGGTGACCGAACGGCAGCGGAAACAAATGACAACGCTGGGCAATAACATCAGCGTACTGGCTCTGGATGCCAAATTTGATGACTGCCAGGCGCTTGTTAAACAGGCTTTTGCCGATCCCGACCTCGATTACCTGGATCTTTCCTCTGCAAACTCAATTAACATTGGCCGGTTAGTCCCCCAGGTTGTTTATTATTTCTATGCTTTTTCAAGGCTTAGAAGCGAAAATCATTCTGAAAAGGCCATCATTGCTGTTCCATCAGGTAATTTTGGCGATATGATGGGCGGGCTGATTGCCTTGAAGATGGGACTACCAGTAAAGAAAATGATCATAGCGACAAATGAAAATGACGAATTCCCAAAGTACCTGTATTCAGGGAAATATGATAAAATAGAGCCTTCACGAAATTGCATCTCCAGCGCTATGAATGTTGGGCATCCCAGCAACCTTGCAAGGCTGGTTGCACTTTATGGCGGAAAAATGGATGAAAAGGGGATGATACATAAGTCAGCTGATATCGAGAAGATGAGAAATGATATCTTTTCAGTCAGTATCTCCGATGATTTTACTAAACAGACAATCCATGAAGTCTATCAGAATTATGGAGTGATGCTGGAACCCCATGGAGCTGTTGGTTGGGCAGGATTGATGGAGTTTCTAAAGCAAAATCCCGAATACAATACAGAAGACCAGCTTTGTATTTCTCTTGAAACCGCCCATCCGGCAAAATTCCCGGAACAAATCAGAAAATTGATTGGAATCGACCCGCCATTGCCGAAAAGCCTGGAAGGCCTCGATGGGAAGCCTGAGCATTACATTGATTTACCAAATAGCTACCAGGACTTTAAGGAGTATTTGTTGAACAATTTTAAATAATTACTTTTTCAATAATCACAGTTCCAAAATCAAAAATCGAAATTTGTCAATCGTCATTTCTAAATCGTAAATCGTAAACCCCATATGTACATAATCTGCTCCGACCTCGAAGGTGTATTTGTTCCTGAAGTATGGATTAATGTCGCCGACAAAACCGGGATTAATGAACTCCGGCGAACTACCCGCGATGAACCAGATTATAATCTGCTGATGCGACAACGTATGAAGATCCTTGATCAACATGGATTGAAATTACATGATATTCAGCATGTTATTGAGCAAATCAGTCCACTTCCGGGAGCCAACAATTTCATTGATTGGGTTAAGGAACGCACACAACTGATTGTCGTGTCTGATACATTCATTCAGTTTGCCGACCCTCTGATGAAACAATTGGGTCGGCCTACCCTGTTTTGTCATTCATTGATCATGGATGAATCAAACAGGATAATCGATTACAAACTTCGTCAACCAGACCCGAAACGAAAAACAGTGGAGGCTTTGCAATCGCTGAAATACCAGGTGATTGCCATGGGAGATTCATATAATGACATCAGCATGCTTAAGCAGGCCGATGTGGGCATTCTGTTTCGCCCGCCTGATAATGTGATAAATGATTATCCTGAATTCCCAGTTGTCGTTGATTATGAAGAACTAAAAATAATCTTATCCGGATACTTCTGACATTTGGCTTTCAAAGCCTAAATTCCGAAAATCAACAACCTTATGGAATTACAGTTTCACCAAAAAATTGTACTTGTAACCGGCGCTTCACGGGGAATTGGGAAAGCAGCAGCTCAATTATTTGCCGATTCGGGCGCTAACGTCATTGTGCATTACCGTGGGAATCATTCTGCTGCGAAAAGTGTCCTGTCATCATTAAACGGCACGGGTCATATGGTTGTCAAAGCAGATATGGCAATCAGGTCAGAGCTGAGTCAGTTGGTAAATGACATAGTCCGGCTCTATGGCAGAATCGATATTCTGGTTAATAATGCCGGCATATTTGAAGAACAGGACATGACCGGGATTCCCATCGATGATTTTATTAGCTATTGGGAACAAACAATTAATGTTAATCTGAACGGACCTGCATTTTTATCAAATCTGGTCGCACGTGAAATGATGAAAACCGGTGGAGGAAGGATTGTCAATGTATCTTCCCGCGGGGCCTTTCGTGGTGAACCCAACGCCTGGGCCTATGGAGCCAGTAAAGCCGGATTGAATTCCCTTGGACAAAGTATGGCAAAAGACTTGGCGAAACATAAAATTTATATTTGTACGATTGCTCCGGGGTTTGTCGAAACCGACATGGCATCGGCCTTTTTGGTTGGTGACAAAAGAAAGGAAATAGAATGTCAAACCCCGATGAACAGGGTAGCCCGACCTGAAGAAATTGCCAGGGCCATCCTGATGCTTGCTTCTGAAGGAACAGAATATATGACCGGCTGTATCCTTGACATGAATGGGGCGTCCTACCTCAGAACTTAGGGCTAATTAAACAACCCGTTGCCCGACACTTGTCACTTTCATTATCGCCATTCCAGGTTAAAGTTGAAATCCTTCTTCCATCGAAATATTGATAAGATGCGGCAATATCGTAAATTTGAAGAAGAAACCACTCAAATCATCCATATATGAAAAATGATCCATCAACTAAGATTTTCGATTTACTGCAATTCGGAGAATATGGAGATGTTAACCCATCAGTTTGCGACTCGGCCACCTTTACTTTTATGCAGGCTAAAACCATGATGGATACCTTTCATGGTGAAGGAGAGGGATGTTTCCTCTATTCCCGCCATTGGAACCCAAGCAACAAATACCTCGCCGATGCACTGGCCGCTATGGAAGGTACAGAATCAGCGTGGGTAACGGCTTCAGGTATGGCCGCAATCACTTGTTCTATACTGCAGATCTGCAATAGTGGCGATCACATAGTTTGCAGCCTGACAACCTACGGGGGCACCTTCGCATTCCTTTTTAACTACGTGAAGAAATTTAATATCGATGTGACATTTGTTGACATTACAAACCTTCATCTGGTAAAACAGGCTATTCGTCCCAACACGAAGATGATTTACACTGAAACAATGACCAATCCATTGTTGCAGATTTCCGATATTCCTGCTCTGGCAAAGATTGCTGATGACCATGATTTAAAACTGGTTGTTGACAATACTTTTACTCCGATGATTGTTGCTCCTCATCGTCTGGGAGCTCACATCATTGTTTATAGCATGACCAAATTCATAAATGGCAAAAATGATTGTGTTGCCGGAGCCATTTGTGCTTCTCATGAATTTATTAATTCACTGAGTGATGTTAATGCCGGAAGTGCTATGCTCCTCGGCCCTGCCCTTGATCCTTTACGATCATCAAGCATCCTGAAAAACCTTCACACATTGCACATTCGAATGAAGCAACATAGTCGGAATGCGATGTATCTGGCCGAAAAATTCAAGGAGCACGGTATTAAGATTAATTATCCCGGACTACCTGGAAATAAAGGTCATAAAAAACTGAAGGAGATGATGGATCCCGAATTCGGTTTTGGCGGTTTAATAGCTATTGATATGGTAACAGCAGAGCGTGCAGCCAAACTGATGGAACTGATGGAAATAAAAGGTGTTGGATACCTTGCTGTTAGTCTTGGGTATTTCAAAACCCTCTTTAGCAACTCGGGGAAGAGTACTTCATCAGAAGTGCCGGAAGAGATTCAGCAGGAAATGGGATTATCAGATGGGCTTGTACGTTTCTCTGTCGGCCTTGATAATGACATCGAGAATACCTGGCAAAAAATTAAAGTCTGTCTTGAAAAAATGTAGTTCTATGCCCCTTGACCCCGAAGCCAAAGCGCTGCTGGCTGCCATTGCAGCGGCAGGTGAACCCTCCATTGATACAATTCCGCTGGATGCTGCCCGTGCGCAGGTAGAAAATGGATATGCAGGCATGAAAATCCCGGTGCTGCCGGTTGGTCTCATAAAAAACACCTCTTTTACTGGTTCAGGCGGAGAAATTGCTGTCAGGATTTATATTCCCGAAGGCGAAGGCCTCTTCCCGGTCATAATTTTTTTCCATGGCGGTGGATGGGTTTTTTTTCATCTGGATGCCTATGACCCTGTTTGTACCCATATTTGTGCAGCAGCAGGATGTATCGTGGTTTCGGTCGAGTACAGGCTTTCCCCTGAGTATAAATTTCCTGCTGCAACCAACGATTGTCTTGAAGCATCCCGTTGGATTGCGGAACATTGTATAGAATGGAAAGGTGATGCATCTCTGATCTTTTTGGCAGGTGACAGCGCTGGTGGGAATCTGGCTGCAGTTACAGCCATACGTATTCGCGATGAAAGCGGGCCGGCCATCAAGGGTCAGGTTTTGATCTATCCCGCCACCGTGTACTACGCCCCCGAAAAACCATCGTATACTGAATTTTCCGATGGCTATAACCTTACAAAGGATGCCTTGAAATGGTTCTGGGAGAAGTACCTGGTTAGTAATGAAGATGCAAGGAATCCCAAAGCTTCACCATTGCTGGCTCCCGATCTTTCAGGGCTTCCACCAGCGCTGGTGATCGTTTCAGGGTACGATCCTCTAAAGGATGAAGGGATTGATTACGCGAAACGCCTTGCAGAAGCAGGCGTTTCGGTGCAAATGTCATTGTATGAAGAAATGATCCACGGATTCTTGTCCTACCTGGGAATCCTCCACCAGGCAAAAACTGCCATCGATGAAATTTCAAGGTGGATAAAACAGCGAGTTTAAAGTCTTTTTATTTTTTTATTGTCGCATATTTCAGCAGGTTGTTTTGCTTCCAATCTGCATAAATATCCTGCGCAATTGTAACTGATGCCTGGTCAACATAATTAGGATCAGTGACTGTGATATCCCCTGTCCATAAAGCATCTTTGGAAGCTTTAGTGTAAACGCTTGCCTTAAGGTTTACAACAGAGGTGGTTGTCCAGTAACCTCCGGTTGTCATAGTTCCACCATAATATCCGCCTCCGTAACCACCGCCCCAATAGCCGCCGCCGCCCCAATAACCGCCACCCCAGTAGCCGCCAAAACCGCCGGTTGCATAAGTGGTAGGAGGAACATAGCTTTCTGATTTATCGGTACCTTTATAAACAAACACTAAAATGGCATCAGCGCCAATGCTGTCACATTTTTTCTTAATTTCAGAAATCTCATATTTTACATTTGGATTCAGAATATCAAGGGATCCCACTGCTTTAAGACCCTGGGAGTTGAAATAGGCACCCATGGACTGTTCAAAGGGTTTCATGTATTCGAGTTTATCGAATAACGGCATTATAACAATTTTCGAAATCTGTGAGTTGTCGGCAGGGTTCTTCCAGCTGGTCAAGGTGACTGGCGAACCACAGGATGTGATTACAAAGGCAGCTACAACTGCCAAAAGACTTAAATAAATTTTATTTGTTTTCATGAAAAGTTGGTTTAGGCTATAAAGGTATGAATTATTTTCATTGATTCTTTAATAATTCTAATCAGCAGTACAGCAGAGATTCCTGTCTCCAAACGCATCATCAATTCTGGTCACCGTGGGCCAGTACTTTTCGTCTTTCAGCGAATCGACCGGGAATGCCGCTTTCTGTCGTGAATATGGCATGTTCCATTCATCGGCAGAAACCATTTGCGAGGTGTGGGGAGCCTTCATGATGACATTCACTGCTTTATCAGCATTACCGGATGAAATCTCATCGATCTCTCCCTTGATCATGACCATGGCTTCGATAAAACGGTTTAGTTCCGAGTAAGGTTCGCTCTCTGTTGGTTCAACCATCAGCGTTCCATGAACAGGAAATGCCACAGTTGGAGCGTGAAACCCATAGTCCATCAATCGCTTGGCAATGTCGATGGCGCCAATGCCTGTTTGCCTGTTTATGCCATTGCAGTCAACAATCATCTCGTGAGCGCAGCGGCCATTCTTTCCTGAATATAATATCGGGAAATAGGGCTCAAGGCACGATTTGATGTAGTTTGCATTAAGGATTGCCATTTTGGTTGCCTCGGTAAGCCCGGTTCCGCCCATCAATTTGATGTAGGCGTAAGAGATGGTAAGAATCATCGCACTGCCATAAGGAGCTGAAGCTACAGCTGTGATACCTTCTTTGCCTCCGGTTTCAACACAAACATGTTTTGGAAGAAAAACCGAGAGATGCTTTGCTACAGCAATCGGTCCTTCACCAGGCCCGCCGCCTCCATGAGGAATAGCAAAGGTCTTATGAAGGTTCAGGTGACAAACATCTGCTTTTATAATACCTGGGTTGGTAAGTCCAACCTGTGCATTCATGTTGGCGCCGTCCATATAAACCTGTCCGCCGTTTTCATGAATGATGTTGATGATATCAAGGATCTCTTCCTCAAATACGCCGTGTGTCGATGGATAGGTCACCATCAGCGAAGACAGAGTATCCTTGTATTGAACGGCTTTTTCGCGCAAGTCATTCACATCGATATTCCCTTTTTCATCGCATTTAACTACTACAACCTTCATCCCGGCCATTGCGGCGCTCGCAGGATTGGTTCCGTGTGCCGATGAAGGAATGATACAAACATCGCGGTGTCCCTGGCCATTGGCTATATGATACTGACGTATAACCATCAAACCTGCATATTCGCCGGCAGCGCCGGAGTTAGGCATAAATGAAACAGCGTCAAAACCAGTAATTGTCGCCAGATCTTTTGCAAGTTCTTCGATTAGAAATTGGTAACCTGCAGCCTGATCTTTTGGTACAAAAGGATGGATCGCCCCGAATTCGGGATAACTGAGTGCGAATAATTCGGAAGCAGCATTCAGTTTCATGGTACATGATCCAAGTGGGATCATAGAACGGTTCAGCGCCAGGTCTTTGATTTCAAGTTTCTTGATGTAACGCATCATTTCTGTCTCAGAATGATTGCTGTTGAATACCATATGAGTAAGGAAATCTGTAGTACGTGTTAGCTCTTGTGGAATCGTTGTGATCATCTCACACTCTTTGGGATGGCATATAAATTCCGCGAAAGTTTTTCCATTAGCATTGGCAAAAATTCTAACAAGGGTATTGATATCGCTTAGAGACGTGGTCTCGTCAATACTGATGCCAATGAGTTTGTCACTAATGTAACGAAGATTCATCAGGTTTTCCAATGCTGAGTGGCGGATGGACTCAATGGAAGCGCCTTCCGGGAGCTGGATCAATATAGTATCAAAAAAGTATTTGTTTAATTGTTTATACCCATATTTCTGAATCTCCTGCGACAGTACGCCAGTAAGAATGTTTATATGACGTGCGATCTGGCGAAGTCCTTTGGGACCATGATATACGGCATACATTCCTGCCATAACTGCCAGTAAAACCTGGGATGTACAGATATTGGAAGTCGCTTTTTCACGTTTTATGTGCTGTTCACGGGTTTGAAGAGCCATGCGTAAGGCCCGGTTTCCATTGGCATCAACCGAAACACCTATTATCCGGCCTGGCATCTGTCGTTTGTACTCATCACGAGTGGCAAAATATGCGGCATGTGGGCCGCCATAACCCATCGGAATCCCGAATCGCTGCGTGGAGCCAAAAACAATATCGGCTCCCCATTGCCCCGGAGGAGTGAGAAGTGTAAGACTCAGCAGGTCGGCAGCTACTGCAACCATGGCGCCTGCCTGGTGTGCCTTTTCAACGATGGCTGAATAATCACATACTGCACCAAGCTGGTTAGGATATTGGATAACACATCCAAAAACCATATCATTGAAATTGAATTCATTCTGTTTGCCAATAATCAAATTTATGCCAAGTGGTATGGCACGGGTACGGATCACATCGATTGACTGAGGAAACAGATTTTCTGAAACAAAGAACTGGTTAGCGGCTCGTTTTACAGCATCGCGGGAACGACTGTTAAAAAGCATAATCATGGCTTCAGAGGCAGCAGTGCCTTCGTCAAGTAGTGATGCATTGGCAATTGGCATCGCGGTTAGATCGCATACCATTGTCTGAAAATTTAATAAAGCCTCAAGTCTTCCTTGTGAAATTTCAGCCTGATAGGGTGTATATGCTGTGTACCATCCGGGGTTCTCAAGAATATTCCGAATGATGACGGCCGGAACAATAGTGTCGTAGTAACCAAGTCCGATAAAGCTTTTATATAGCTTATTTTTTGCCCCGATAGATTTTATATGGTTGAGATATTGGTATTCATTCATCCCGGCTGGCAGATTTAACGGCTCTTTCATTCGTATAGATGATGGAACTGTTTGATCAATTAACTGATCTAAGGAATTTACTCCAATTTTTTCACACATTTTCTTAATCTCATCACCGAATGGCCCGTTGTGTCTTCTGGCAAAGTTGTTGTTGATCATATGGAAGATTTTTTTAGGATTTTTGAATACATTGCAAAAGTATCAAAAGTTTGTGAAAAAATAAACACAAAACCCTGTAATATCAATGAAAACTATCAGTAGAGCGCACCCTTGACGATCGGTTAAAACAAAAAGCCGCCCGAAAAACGGAACGGCTCTTTTTTGAAAGTAGTTGATAAGTTAGTTTTTAATACGCATTTTATAAAATGAACGGTAAACGAAATATAACGCAACTGCAAAAAAAACAATTCCAACATAATTTGCAATTGCCCTGAAATGTTCAGAAAGCGCTATTTCCATAGCTAATAGTCCAAACAAAGTCGTGAACTTAATAATCGGGTTTAACGCGACAGATGATGTGTCTTTGAACGGATCGCCAACAGTATCGCCTACCACGGAAGCGGCGTGCAGCTCAGTTCCCTTTTCTTTCATATCCACTTCGATCACCTTTTTTGCATTGTCCCATGCCCCTCCGGCATTGGCCATAAATATCGCCTGGTAAAGTCCAAAGAAAGCAATAGAAATAAGGTAGCTGACAAAAAGTGATACAGGCAAAGCGAAATTCAATTTATCAGCAGCATTCATTGAATCTTCCAATCCTGTTGGGGACGATAGAAATGCAAATGCAAGCGCAAAGGAAAAAATTGCAATAAAAATATTGAGCATACCCTTCTGCGCGTATACCGTACAGATCTTTACAACCTCTTTCGATTTTGCCGTATCTGCTTTTTTAGGTGCATTTGGATCGAGATTAATATTATCTTTTATATATGCGACTGCCCGGCTGGCGCCAGTTGTAACCGCCTGAATCGATGCGCCGCTGAACCAGTAAATTACTGCGCCGCCCAACAGAAATCCCAGGATAGTATATGGGTTTAACAGTGTAAGAATCTGTTCAGGTTCAATACCAAGTGAATTTTTTATCACAAGGATCAGAGAAAAGATCATCGTGGTAGCACCTACAACAGCAGTTCCTATCAGTACTGGTTTTGCAGTGGCTTTAAAAGTATTTCCCGCGCCATCATTGGCTTCAAGATAATGTTTTGATTTTTCAAAATCAGGTTTAAATCCGAAATCTCTTTCTATTTCACCTGAAATTCCAGGAATTTCTTCGATCAGTGATAATTCATAAATCGATTGCGCATTATCGGTAACAGGGCCATAACTATCAACAGCAATGGTTACAGGTCCCATGCCCAGCATACCAAAGGCTACAAGGCCAAAAGCAAATATAGATGGATAGATCATGAAGTTACTTAACCCGAATGTGCTTGCATAATAGGCAATAAACATAAGCAGGAAAAAGACCATGCCTTGCCAGAAGGCGCTGAAATTTCCGGCGACCAAACCTGAAAGAATGTTAAGTGAAGCTCCACCTTCCTTTGATGCAACAACCACCTCTTTGACATGGGTTGATTTGGGACTGGTGAAAATTTTCGTAAACTCAGGTATCAATGCAGCGCCAAGAGTGCCGGCGCTGATGATAACTGATAAAGTAATCCATAGGTCGTTAGGAAGATCACTAATTGTCAGATAACTGATTATAAATGTTACAGCTATAGATAAGAGTGAAGTAATCCACACAAGGGATGTCAATGGTTTTTCGAAATCGAGATCATCAACATTACTGTATTTTGCCTTGCTGATAGCGCTATTGATCCAGAATGAAACGATAGAAGTGATGATCATAAAAATTCTCATCACAAAAATCCATGTCAGCAACTGAACCTGAAGAGCCGGATCGGCAACAGCAAGTACGATAAATGAAATAAGGGCAACACCTGTTACACCATATGTTTCAAAACCATCGGCAGTCGGGCCAACACTGTCACCCGCATTGTCGCCAACACAGTCGGCAATAGTACCTGGATTTCTCGGGTCATCTTCGCCAATTTTAAAGATAACCTTCATCAGGTCGGAACCTATATCAGCAATTTTTGTAAAAATTCCTCCGGCAATTCTTAAAGCTGAAGCGCCCAGCGATTCTCCGATAGCAAATCCTATAAAACTTGCTCCGGCATATTCTCCAGGTACAAACATTAAAATGATAAGCATCATTATAAGCTCCAGCGAAATCAACACAACGCCAATACTCATACCAGCGTTCAAGGGAATATTCAAAAGCTTGATAGGTTTTCTTTCAAGCGAAGCAAATGCCATTCTCGCATTGGCAAGTGTGTTCATCCTGATTCCGAACCAGGCTACACAGTATGAACCCAGGATGCCGATCACCGCCCATCCCAAAATCATCAATACCCCGCCTATTCCAAAGCTGGGCTCCGACAGCCATCCGTAATAAAATGCTACAGCAGAGCCGATAAAGAGAAAAAGAATCATTAAAAATTTTCCCTGCTGGATAAGATAGGTCTTTGCAGTTTCGAAAATAACCTGTGCAACATCCAGCATGGATTTATGTGCACCTATTTTTTTTACTTTGAGAAATTGGAATAATCCAAACATAAAACCAGCAAACGTGATCAAAAATCCCCAGTAAAGGATTGATTGATCTCTAATCCCTGCAGGAATAACAAGATTTGCCTCGCTGGCCATCGTTATAAATGGCAAAAACAAAGCCGAGAGAATCGTAAAGGTTCTTTTCATATTTACCTATTTAAATGTTTTGAATTTTGACAAAAATAAACAGAATTTTGAGAAAACATAGATTTTTTGAACATCTTTTTGTCTGTTCGGCAAAATTCCCGTAGGTTTGTATTTAGTAAAATCCGGATGTTACAGATGGAAAAAATCAGGTTGGATATCATCGGAATGTCCTACAGCCAGTCGCAAAGTGGGGCTTATGCACTTATCCTGGGCGAACATGAAGGGAAACGCAGGTTGCCAATAATTATTGGCGGCTTTGAAGCACAAGCCATTGCAATTGAATTAGAGAAAATAAAGACTCCCCGTCCATTGACTCACGATTTGTTTAAATCATTTGCTGAAGTGTACAATATTGAAATTACTGAGGTAGTAATTAATAAATTCAGCGAAGGGGTTTTTTATGCCAAATTAGTATGTACTGATGGCAAACAGGAACATGAGGTCGATTCGCGCACTTCCGATGCTATTGCTCTTGCCCTTCGGTTTAACTGTCCGGTTTTTACCCATGAGAGTATTTTGGTTGCTGCCGGTATTTTGATGGAAGAAGAATCTGAAATAATGAAACCGGAGGGACAAAAATCTGTAGATGATACCAAAGAACTTACTTCTTTTACCGATACTTCAACGGCCGAACTAAGGGAAATGCTCCAAAGCGCCATTGAAAATGAAGAATATGAACGAGCCTCCAAAATCAGGGATGAATTAAATAAACGGAAATAACTTTTCCCAACAATCACCATAATTACCTAAAATTATCTGCTCATGGCAATAAAGCAACGACTAATTCTCTTGAATTTTTTACAGTTTTTTATATGGGGATCCTGGCTGCTGACCGTTGGTAAATACTGTGATAATACCATGCACTGGTCTTATACCGAGTTCGGCGCCATCTTTTCAACCATGGGTATCGCATCCCTGCTAATGCCTGCCATTGCAGGGATTATTGCCGACCGCTGGATAAACGCGGAAAGACTTTATGGGATATTCCACATCATTGCCGCTGTAATACTTTTTTCGGTTCCTGTCATAAAAGACCCTACCGTTATGTTCTGGGTTATGTTGTTAAACATGATGTTTTACATGCCAACCATTTCGTTGTCTATTACGGTGGCCTATACTTCCCTTGAAGGAAGAAAAATGGATATTATCAAACATTATCCGCCTATTCGAGTTTGGGGAACCATTGGTTTTATTGTAGCGCTTTGGATCATTAGCCTTACAGGATTAGGAGCCTTGGCTTCACAGTTTTATGTTGCCTCCGGAGCCTCACTAATACTCGGAATATACGCATTTACTTTACCCAAATGCCCCCCCCTTGGGAAAGGTCATAAAAATTCATTGATTGAATCCCTTGGTTTAAATGCCTTCTCTCTCTTTAAAAATTACAAGATGGCCCTGTTTTTTATTTTTGCTATGCTATTAGGGGCATCGCTGCAGTTAACCAATGCATATGGCGCCAATTTTCTCGATGATTTTGCAAAACTTGATATTTACGAGAATCTGGTTTCCGTAAAATATCCTGAAATCATTATGTCGATCTCCCAAATATCAGAAACCCTGTTTATTTTGACTATTCCATTCTTTATGAGGCGATTCGGCATAAAAAAGGTGATGCTCTTTAGTATGGTCGCATGGGTGCTCAGATTTGGCCTTTTTGCTTTTGGTAATCCTGCAGAAGGACTTTGGATGATAATTCTTTCGTGTATTATCTACGGTATGGCTTTCGATTTTTTTAATATCTCCGGTTCACTTTTTGTGGAAACCCAGAGTAAACCTGAAACAAAAGCCAGCGCACAGGGCTTGTTTATGATGATGACAAATGGCTTTGGCGCTATTCTCGGAAGCATTCTCAGCGGTATTATTATCGAAGGATATTTCAGGCATGACGGTATCAGCGACTGGAGAGGAATATGGCTTACATTTACAATATATTCCTTGGTGGTTGCTATGGCTTTCGCGGTTTTATTCAGGCATAAACACGACCCGAAATCCTTTTCATCCTCAGCTTCTCACTGATTTATTAATTCAACAATTCAATAATTCATCAATTATTTCATGCATCAATACCTCTCCCTCCTCGAACATGTTTTGAATAACGGAGTTCAAAAGCATGACCGCACCGGCACAGGCACCATCAGCGTTTTTGGATACCAGATGCGCTTCGATCTTCGGGAGAATTTTCCATTAATGACCACAAAAAAATTGCATCTGCGTTCAATTCTCCATGAATTACTTTGGTTTTTAAAGGGTTCAACAAATATTAAATATCTCACAGATAACAAGGTATCAATATGGAATGAATGGGCCGATGTGAATGGAGAACTCGGGCCAATTTATGGCTATCAGTGGCGCTCCTGGCCAAAGCCTGATGGTTCATATATCGATCAGATCAAACAGGTATGTGAATCAATCCGCATTAATCCCGATTCTCGCAGGCACATCGTAAGCGCTTGGAATGTAGGAGATCTTGAACAAATGGCTTTGCCGCCTTGTCATTTGCTTTTCCAGTTTTATGTTGCAAATGGTGAACTTTCCTGCCAGATGTACCAGCGAAGTTGTGATATTTTTCTTGGTGTACCCTTCAATATTGCATCTTATGCATTACTTACAATGATGATGGCACAATCGACAGACTTAAAACCAGGTGAATTTATTCATACACTTGGCGATGCACATATTTATTTGAATCATATTAATCAGGTAAAGATGCAATTAGCCAGAGAGCCATTTCCACTGCCTAAAATGATTATCAACCCGGATGTTAAAGATATCGATGCATTTCAATTTGAAGATTTTCAGCTTACTAATTATCAATCACACCCGCATATCAAAGGTGATATTGCAGTTTAAGTAATAAGTTATGATATCCATCATTGTCGCCATAGCCGAAAATTCGGGCATTGGTAAAAATAACGACCTCCTCTGGCATATTCCTGAAGATTTGAAAAGATTTAAGAGAATTACCAGCGGACATACCATGATCATGGGAAAGCGCACATATGAATCTCTTCCCAAACGGCCCCTGCCTGATCGCAGGAATATCGTGATTACCGATATTCCGGGCGAATATTTTGAAGGTTGTGAAATGGCATATTCCATCGAAGATGCGGTGGCTAAATGCAACCCTGAAGATGAAAACTTCATCATCGGCGGCGCTTTAATTTATAGTCAATTTTTACCGATTGCCGATCGTTTGTACCTCACCCGGGTTCATCAATCATTTGAAGCAGATGTCTTTTTTCCGGAAATTGACAATTCAAAGTGGATTCTGATATCAAAAGAAGATTTTCCTGCTGATGGTATCAATGATTTTTCTTACTCTAACGAAATTTATGACCGTAAGAATTGAACCCTGACAGTATCAATTTTATGTTTTCCTCTTTTCCTTTTTTGCTGCCGGGAAAAGGATGTTGTTGAGGATTAAACGGTATCCCGGAGAATTTGGATGAAGACTAAGATTTGTTGGCGGATCTCCCACAAGATGCTGATAGTCCTCCGGATCATGACCGCTAAGGAAAGTCCAGGTTCCCTTTCCAAAATCTCCGTGAATATATCTTGCTTCATCTAGTGATTTTGTCTCACCAAGCAGGATCACATTTGATTTTATATACTTTTTGTTGAATGCAGTTGTCTGACCCATAAACCCGTGAATAAGTTTCACATGATCCTGGCATAACATGCTGGGCACAGGATCCCACTTGGCCGAAAAGTCAAACAACGTAAAGAAATCGTTTTCCACTGTTAAATTTTTTGGCCTGGTTACTGTAACATCAATCGATGAAATTTCATATTCGTATGGGTTTGTACTCACTTTGAAATTTTCGAATGCAAAACAATTTTCAAAATTCAATTTTGATTGTGCATCGGGGTCTTGCGCATCGCCGTCAAACATTACATCACAAATATCAACGCCATCTGCCGACAATGCCACATCATAACTGTCGGGCGCCGAGCACATCGAAAAAAGATATCCACCTCCTGCAACAAAATCCCGGATCTTCTTTGCTACCTCTAATTTCATTTGGGAAACTTTACTGAATCCAAGTTTTTGTGCATTTTCTTCCTGAGCTGCTACATCTTCCCGATACCATGGAAAGCTCTTGTAGGCAGACCAGAATTTTCCGTACTGACCTGTGAAATCCTCATGATGAAGGTGAAGCCAATCATATATCGGAAGTGTTCCACCTACAATCTCTAAATCATATAAAACATCATATGGGATTTCAGCGTAAGTAAGCACCAAGGTCACTGCATCATCCCATGGAAGTTTGTTCTTGGGCGAGTAAACTGCTATTCTGGGCGCTTTGTGAAGCTTGATGTTTTCCATGTTTACCTTCGGATCTGAAATCTCAGCCAGGATAGCTGATGCCTGAACATCGGCAATGATCTTGTAACTTACACCACGGATCGTGCATTCTGATTCAAGGGTCTTGATGTATGGAAACATAAAGCTGCCTCCACGATAATTTAAAAGCCAATTTATCTCAATATCTTTTTGTAATACCCAAAATGCAATTCCGTATGCTTTCAGATGATTTTTTTGCGCATCATCCATAGGGATAAGCAGGAAAGCTCCACGCGAATGAAGAGTAATGATTAGAAAAAGAAAAATAATCGATAACACTTTCAAATCAGAACGGCGTCTCGTGCTTCTCATCGTCATTCATTTTCGACATCACGGTGCGTGTTCTTACTGAACCGTCAAACAATGCATTCGAAGGAATCGGAACTACCGGCGAATAGTCCATTTCAGCATCTACAAATTTAGCATACTTTGAAACAAATCTCAATCTGACATCTTTGAGTGGGCCGTTACGGTTTTTAGCAATGCTGACCTCAGCAACACCTGATGTTGAATCACCACTTTCATCAACATCAATTTTATAATATTCAGGCCGGTAAATGAACAGGACCATATCGGCATCCTGCTCAATTGATCCTGATTCGCGCAAGTCAGAAAGAATAGGTTTGGCGGCAGCTGAACGCTTTTCAGGCGCCCGGCTTAATTGAGACAAGGCAATCACAGGAATATTCAATTCTTTTGCAAGAGTCTTCAATGCCCGTGATATGCTGCTGATTTCTTGTTCGCGGTTACCCCGTGCATCCTGACTTCCCTGCATAAGTTGAAGATAATCAACAATAACCATCTGAATGTCATGATGAGCTTTTAGCCGACGGCATTTTGCCCGAAGATCAAAAATCGAAAGTGCCGCCGTATCATCAATGTAGAGAGGGGCATCGGTCAGGGCTGAAATCCTAGTATTTAATTGCGCATACTCATGATCTTCCATTAATCCCCTGCGAAGTTTCTCCTGCGGAATTTCTGTTTCGCTTGAAATCAAGCGGGTAACCAACGATACCGACGACATTTCAAGTGAAAAAACTGCTACGGGTTTTTTAAAATCTACAGCAGCGTTACGCGCCATTGTAAGTGCAAAAGCGGTTTTTCCCATGCCTGGGCGCGAAGCAACTATTATCAGGTCTGACTTTTGCCAACCCGATGTAATTCTGTCCAACTCAGTAAATCCGGATCCAACACCACGAAGTTTGCCTTCCCTATTCCTTCCCGCAGCCAGCTCTTTAAGTGCTTCTTTGATAATGGATTGCATATCCATGTATGATTTGCCAATGCTTCGTTCGCTGATTGAAAACAAGCCGGTTTCCGCTTTATCCAAAAGATCGAATACATCTGTAGTATCTTCGTAGGCATCTTTGATGATTTCAGAAGAAACCCTGATCAATTCTCGCTGAATAAATTTTTGTAATATGATCCGGGAATGAAATTCAATGTTCGCAGCCGAAGCAATCCGATTCGTCAGCATCGTTATGAAGTACGGACCACCCGCAATATCAAGTTCGCCACGTTTTCGTAATTCTTCAGTCACTGTCAGAATATCAACAGGCTCATTTTGACCAAAGAGGCGTTGAATCGCTGAAAAAATAATCTGATGGTTCTCTTTATAAAACACCTCTGGCTTAAGCACTTCAATAACTTCAGCCAACCGGTCATTTTCAAGCATCATCGCCCCAAGAACAGCCTCCTCCAAATCCAGCGCCTGGGGGGGAATCTTCCCATGTTCAAATACGATTTCATTTAACCCTGATACACGGGCCCGCTTTCTGGTACTCTTATCTTCCATGCGTCAAAAATAGGGCTATTCCTGCTTGGTTCTTCTAAATAACCGAATTTTATTTATCAACAACTACAGACAAAAAACAAGAGCAATATGTACCCATTTGTGCCACCAACCATTATGAAAATCAGGACTTAGCAAAAATTGTTCTATATCAAAACGAAACCCTCCGGATGAAACCGAAATCCCTCCACTGCTCTGAAACACCACTCTTGAAATCTCACTGGCAGAAAGCGTGTATGAATTAGTTTTGTTTAACAGTCCTCCTTCAAGTGTTGCATCATATCCAACAAGTTTACCTGAACCCTTTACGAAAAAAATAAATTGAAACTTTCTCAAGCCTTGCTCCTTCAAAACCGTTTTCTTTGCCAAACCAAGATTAGCAAAATAGGGATTCATCCACCCGGCCCTAAACTGAAATCCCCCGGTAAAACCGGTGTATAGAGTACCAATGCTGCCAATAGAGTTAAGGTTGAGATCGATGTTATTTCCTGAGAATATACCTTTTTCGTAAGCAATTGAATAATTTAATACTAAATCATTCTGTATCTGGTATTCCCATCCCAGCGGTTCGTTGTTCGTTGGAACAATTTTGTGAAACGAACCCTGTACCCATTCTCCATATGAATCAGGCCCGATAATCCCAACGTCAATTTCACTGGTCTGCCTGAATTTATAATCGGGATCATTAGTGATCTTAAAGCTCCCAATGTAAAGATAGGCAGCATAGGGCCTGTCACCATATAAAATTCCTCCGGTTTTTGTAGTCGATGGGGTGTATATATTCTGAACAAGCGTAATACCATAGTAATTTTTTCCAGTACCCCAATATGGAATCATCAATTTGCTTAATGGATTCATTTGTAAGCCGGGAGAAATCAGATCAATCTTGATGCCATTTGTGTAATAACGGTCGGTGTTATCAAGGATGTCATTATCATAGTTGATTGTAAGGAAGGATTCACGACTAAGGGTAATCATGGTCTGGAATTGTTGGTTTTCAACATGCGAACTCATGAACTGCCTGCTAACAGGTTCATTGAAATCAAGTTCAATTCCGCCCGATCTTAAATAATTTAATCGCCTGATAAAGGTGGATTCGGCATTCGAAGGGTTGATCTTTTTAAATTCGGGCTCAAACAGGACTTCTTTGTGCTTTTTTCTATTTTTTGAGATTTTTCCTGCAGTAAAAATTGTTTTTTGAGTAAATGTGTCTTTTGTTCTGGATATATCCTTTTTATCCGGACTATCATTGTAATATAAGGGTCTTTTTTGCCCGGGATCAGATCTTAGTGACGAAGGTTTGTCTTTGATATCATGACATTGACTGAAAATCAATAGAAAAAAAAACACAATACCCTTTTTCATAACGATCACAAAGGTAATCAAATACTATTTTTATTAACTTTACCCTTCCTTTATGAAGATGAAAAAGCTCCTTCCTTTAATTGTTCTGTTTTTCATAACAGGTCATGTTTTTTCTCAAAAGACATTGGTTGTAGAAAAAATTGGCACATCAAGAAGGTTTTTTTACCATACCGGGGATTATGTGAAACTAAGGGTTTCCAGACTGGATACCCTGTTGAAGGGAAAAATATGGTTTATTAAAGACAGCCTGATCTCGGTTGAAGAACTGCGTCCTTTTGAGGTGCATCTCGGCGACATCCGGTCCGTATATAAGCAATTTGGCTTCCCAAAACGATTTGGTGCATATCTTGGAGCTTTTGGGGTGGGTATATTTGCCATCATGGCCACCAACCACCTGCTCAATAATGAACAGGTCTTTACAACCGACATGTTCATCATATCGGGAGCATTCATCGGGGGGAGCATCATCTCATTCTCCCTTTCGCAAAAGCGATGTAAAATTGGTAACCGCTGGAAAGTTAAAATCCTTGAAATCAATATTAACTGAAAAAAGGTCAGCCGGCAATCATATCCTTAATGATACAGGTCATTATTGGTTCAACTGCACTGGCTGCATTGATTACATGTTTGTGTGTTATTTCAACAATTTTTCCGGGGACACCCAGATCTGATATTATTGAAACCGCGAAACACTTCAGCCCCATGTGGCGGGCAGCTATCACTTCAGGCACTGTCGACATGCCCACTGCATCCGCTCCAATAGTGCGGATGTAATTATATTCTGCCGGCGTTTCGTAAGTGGGCCCTGAAACAGCAGCATATATTCCTCTTTTCAGCTTGATCCCATGCTTATCAGCAATGGCCATAGCCTGTTCTATTAAAAGGTGGTCATAGGCCTGTCCCATATCAGGGAAACGTATACCGATTTCATCTTCATTTATGCCAATTAATGGATTGTCTTTCATGAGGTTTAGATGATCGTCAATTACCATGATGTCACCCACTTCAAAGTCGGGATTTACCCCGCCACTGGCATTCGATAAAATCAGCATCTCAATACCCAAAAACTTCATGACTCTCACGGGAAATGTGATTTCCTGCATGGAATAGCCCTCATAATAGTGAAATCGACCTTGCATGGCAACAATATTTTTGCCATTCATAGTGCCAAAAATCAGTTGCCCCTGATGACTGTCGACTGTTGAAACCGGGAAATTCGGTATAAGCTCATATGGAAATATGTGATCTATGTTGATTTCCTTCACAAGTCCGCCTAATCCGGTGCCCAGTATAATTCCAACTTCAGGCTTCTGTGAAATCCTGCTTTCAAGAAATTCAATTGTTTCTTTAATCTTTTTTAACATAATTAGTTATCTCATTATCAAAATTTTCTTTATCATTCCCATGAAAATCTATCTCCATCGGCACGAAAAATAACGGCAAATTCTTAAAATTAGTACTCAGTTCAGGAGTTTTCAACCTCATCATATCTTTTTCAGTCGTAACGATGACTTTTTTATGGGTGCGAAGATCGTGGTATTTTTTCATGATCTCCTCGATATCATAAATCTTGTATGGATGATGATCAGCAAACTTCATCACGATCAATTCGCTGCACAATCGTTCAAGATGTTCAATCAATGGATAATCGTTTGCAATACCGGTGAATAGCAGGATATTGTCCAATTTGCCAGGAAACTTAATGTTCTCTCCTTCGAAAACCGGCTGAGGATCAACATATTTTATATAAGAAAAATATACGCGCTGATGTCGGGTTGGACGCAGATCTTCGAGGATCCTTCGCCGTGTTATCGGCGAGAAAATTTTTGGAGTTTTAGTTACGATAATAATGTCAGCTCTGGAAGAACCAGATCTGAATTCTCTAAGCGTTCCGGAAGGTAATACGTAATCATCAGTATATAACAGGTGAAAATCTGTTAAAAGAATTGATATCCCGGGTTTTACATGACGATGCTGAAAAGCGTCATCCAGAAGAATGACATCCAGATCGGGATATTTCTGAAGTAAGAATTGAATTCCACGCTTGCGTTTTTCATCAACAGCAACTTTAATTCCTTCAAATTTTTTTAAAAATTGCATGGGCTCATCACCAATATATTTTACATTCGATCGTTTCGAAGCAATTATGAACCCATTGCTTTTACGGCCATATCCGCGGCTAAGTGTGGCAACGAACAAAGGTGGATGCAATAGTCGTATCAGGTATTCAATAAGCGGAGTCTTTCCTGATCCGCCATAGGTTAAGTTTCCAACTGAGATAACAGGCTTTTCGAACTTGATTGAAGCAAGTATCCGCAGATCAAAAAGAATGTTCCTGATCTGCATAGCCAGACCATAAAGCAATGAAACGGGATACAAAACAACCTGAGGGAACCTTGTCATAATTGAACCATCGAAATTATTAAAAAAAATGATCCGCAAACAAGTTACCCGAAAATTTCACCCTGATAGTAAAGGAAATTAATAAGTTGTCCCGTTTTTAATAAAGGACTTTCTCTTTTGAGAGGTACTTTACATTCTTTATTAAATCAGTAATGCCGACGTCGAGCTTGCTGGTCTTGGCAATATAATCGGAAGCGCCGGCATCAAGCAACCTTACTGCAAGAATCGGGTCATCAAAAGAGGAAAAAAAGATAATTTGTGTTGAAGATGAAATTTCTTTTACATTACGCAAGAATTCAAACCCGATATGCTCACTGGGATTATAATCGGTAATTAAAAAATCAGGGACCATATTTTTTTGCAAACGATACATACATTCGTCACTGGTTTGAAATGTATGAACATTGAAAAATTTATTTACGTTCAAATGATATTTAACCAAACTGCGGTGTATCGGATTTTTATCCACTACAAAAACTATCATTGATTTCATGGATCTTTTTTATATCCTGTTAGAAATAACAAAATTTGCAATTTTTACTCTTCAAAGTTCTCAAATTCTTTAAACTTGTCAACAAATTTATGAACAGCCCCTAGAGTGCCTCAACGCTGAAAATGTGTATCTTTGGCTCTTGAAAAATCCGAATTAAATGAAAATTTATGAGATCACCCAATACCTGGAATCAATTTCACCTTTGTCATTTCAGGAGGATTATGATAATTGCGGACTTTTAGTTGGTGATCAGGGAAGAGAATTTCAAAAAGCCCTTCTTTGCCTCGACCTTACAGAAAAGGTGATGGAAGAAGCAGTTCATTTCAATTGCAACCTGGTGATTTCTCACCATCCATTGATTTTCTCCGGACTAAAGAGGTTGACTTCGGAAATGGCAGAAACAGCAATTATTAAACTGGCATTAACCAACAACATTGCATTATATGCAATGCATACGAACTTGGATAATACGTTGAAAGGATTGAATTCAATGGTTTTTTCCAAACTGGGGATAACCAAATTCGACATTCTTAGTCCTAAACCGGGATTGCTATCGAAACTGGTAGTATTTTGCCCTGTCGAACATACTGAGAAAGTTAGAAATGCACTATTTGAAGCTGGCGCCGGTTATATTGGCAATTACGATTGCTGTAGCTATAATGTTGAAGGAGAAGGAACTTTCAGGGCCTCAGAGATGGCTGATCCTTTTGTCGGGATAAAAAATAAGGTTCATTTTGAAAAGGAAATTCGTATTGAAGTTATCTTCCCAAGGCACCATGAAACAAAAATACTGAAGTCACTCAGAGAAAACCACCCCTATGAAGAAATTGCTTACGACATATACCCGATCAATAATATGCTTGCTCAATCAGGCGCTGGTATTATTGGGGAATTTGACCAGCCGGTTAATGAAAAGGAATTCCTTCAACTGGTAAAAAACAAACTCGACATTCCCGTTATCAGGCATACTGCCCCTCACTCAGCAGTTATCAAACGGATAGCGCTTTGCACTGGTTCGGGAAGTTTTTTAATTCATGATGCAATCAGGTCCGGAGCAGATGCTTATCTTACTTCTGATCTGAAATATCATGACTTTTTTTTAGCGGATAAAAAACTGCTTCTCCTTGATATTGGTCATTATGAGAGTGAACAGTACGTAAAAGAATGGTTGAATGCTGCTCTTATTGAAAAATTTCCTAATTTTGCATTCCTTATTTCAGAAGTAAATACCAATCCGGTTCATTATTTATAAAACAGAGTTTATGGCAAAAACAACAAGCACGCCAATAGCCACTTCCAAGCCATCAAAACTGGCTAAGAAGCCTGCTTCCAAGGGAGCCGCTCCCTCAAAGAAAAATGTTGCAAAAGTTGAAAAGGTGGTTGAAGATAAAGTCGCTTTATTGGTTACTCCGAAACCCAAATCTGAAGGTACCGATGAAAAAGGTGAAATCACCATTGAAAAAAAACTTATTGCATTATATAGTCTTCAACAGGTCGATTCACAGGTAGATAAAATTCGTATTATTCGTGGCGAATTACCGTTGGAGGTTCAGGATCTTGAGGATGAAATCGCTGGTCTTGAAACCCGTGTGGATAATTACATCCAGGAAACCATTGGTATGGAAAAATCCATAACGGAAAAGAAAAATGCCATTAAAGATGCTCATACCCTGATAAAAAAGTACGAAGATCAGCAAATGAACGTGCGAAATAACAGGGAGTACGATTCATTGACTAAGGAAATTGAATATCAAAACCTTGAAATCCAACTTTCGGAGAAAAGAATTAAGGAGTTTCAGTCCGGTTTAGAACTTAAAAAGGAGGAGATCGATACCTATCAGAAGTTATTGCAGGATCGTAAAAATGACCTTGAAATTAAGCGTAATGAATTAGATGATATCATTGCCGAAACTGAGAAGGAGGAGAAGGATCTGATAAAAAATTCAGATGAAAACCGACAGTTTATCGAAGATCGACTGCTAACGGCATATACCCGTATCCGGAAAAATGCACGTAATGGCCTTGCCGTTGTTCAGATTGAACGTGACGCCTGTGGTGGCTGCTTTAATAAAATCCCACCTCAACACCAGTTGGATATCAGAATGCACAAGAAAATTATTGTTTGTGAATATTGTGGCCGTATCCTTGTTGATGACGGTATTGTGAATGCAATGCATTTATAACCACAAAAATATAAATTCAAAAGGCACCCTAATCAGAATTATTCTGATTACTGGTGCCTTTCTGCTTTTTCTCTCCTCCTCTGGTGCACAGTTTACCTTCAATGAAAATTGTAAGCGTACATACCAGGCAATATTGTCGTTAAAATTTTCGGAAGCTCAAAAACTAATCGAGATCGAAAAAACGATTGATGGTTCAAACCTTATACCCGTGTACCTTGAAAATTACATCGATTTTTTAACCCTTTTTATTAGCGAAGATCGTACTATTTATAATAGACTTAAAGAACAGAAATCTGCCAGGATCAATAAGTTGGAAAAGGGATGCAAAAATTCACCATTCTATGATTTTTGCCTTGCCGGGGTAAACCTTCAATGGGCTTTGTCCAGACTTAAATTCGGTGACTATACATCGGCAGCTTTTGAAATTCGTAAAGCACATGCGCTTTTAACCGCTAATGAAATCAGGTATCCATCCTTCACCCTTAATAAAATCGGTCTTGGGGTAGTGCATGTAATTGTTGGCATTATTCCCGATAATTATAAATGGGTGGCCAACCTAATGGGTCTAGACGGATCATTGGATCAGGGATTGGGAGAAATACGACAGGTTGCCGAATATTCTGGAACAGATAATATCGTCTCGCTTTATAGGCCCGAGGCTTTATTTTTTCTTGCATTTTTAACTACTAACCTGCAGGAAAATCAAAAAGAAGCAATCTCTTTATTGCCAAAATTGAACATTCCAACTAACGATGATCATTTTTTTAAAAGTCCTCTGCTGATTTTTGCAAGCGCAACTATACTGATGAAAAATGGTCACAATGATGAAGCGTTACTTGCACTAAATGAACGGACTGAATTAACACAGCGGTATCCCTTTTTTTATCTCGATTATCTCGAAGGAATTGCCCGGCTGGGCAGATTGGATTTTTACGGATCAGATTGCTTTGAGCGCTTTTTAAAGAATTTCAGGGGCCAGAATTATATTCGTTCAGCCTATCAAAAATTAGCCTGGATAGCAATCCTTAAAGGAGATACCCTGAAATTCAATCAGATCATGTTGCTGGTAAAATTGAATGGCGCCTCAATTGTTGATGAAGATAAGCAAGCTATGAATGAAGCGGTGAATGGGATATTGCCAAACATCGTGTTGCTTCGTGCCCGTTTATTATTTGACGGTGGTTATTACAACCGGGCGCTGAATGAATTACTGAACAACCCGGTTAAAAATGTGATAAAATCGAAACGCGATATGATCGAATATACCTACAGACTGGCCAGGGTTTATCATGAATCCGGAAATTTATCCAAAGCCATTGAGTATTATCAGGTAACTATTCAGCGTGGCAAAAAGGAACCATTTTATTTTGCCGCAGGTTCGGCATTTCAGATGGGGCTCCTGTATGAAAACAGCGGCGCCTTTACAAAGGCAGACAGCGCCTATCGATTGAGCCTTTCGATAAATACCCCGGAATACAAAACCAGCCTTGGAGAGAAGGCCAAGGCTGGTTTGAACAGAGTCAGGAAAAAAATTCCTAAAACCTGAATCCGATTGTAGTATATACCGTATTTGTATTGTTAGTGATTGCAGCCGGTTTGACCATGGCCGGGTTATACAGGTAATAATCTTGGTTCATTTTTGTCCACACATAAGTCACATCGGCAAAGAAATGATTTGCACGGTATCCAAATCCCCCTGATGCCTGAAAACGTTCACTGTTATTTGTTCCGCTTGTGTAAGGATTGCTGAAGTAGGCAAAACCACCACGTAGACGGAAATATGACAACCTCCATTCAGTTCCCACACGGAGATTTCCCCAGGACTGGTAATCGGACTTTATCTTGTTGTTGACATCTGTATAGCTGTCATAGGCTGAATTGAAGCGGGCCTGGGAATAATTTACATATTCATAATCAGCGCTTATTAGTCCATATTGTCCGATGATAAAGGCTACACTACCCATCGCACGGAAGGGCGTAGTTAACCTGTAATCATAAATTCCAACAGGAGAATATTGTGTGCTATTCCAGTTTGCATTATCAAATGATGACTGCATGCTGCTGAACCACTCATCCTTCATGCTTGGATACCATGTTGGTGTATGTATAGTCGCTCCGATTCTGAACCAATCATTTGGTTTGTATATCATGCCAAATTTAACATTGACTCCTGTTCCCCGGGTATTTAGGTTGGAATAGTAATTCAGGGAAATGAAATATGGGATCGTATCTTTAATTCTGGACTCTCTGTAAGTGCTATATTCATAGTAATTGAAGAAAGGGACTCCAAGTGTAAGACCAATAAAAAATTTATCGTTTATATTTGCTCCTATTGAAAAATCCAGTTCATTCATTGATCCGTAGGTCTCAATTATTTTTGTTTGCGATACTCCTCCATAAGGAGCATCACAATAATAGCTGCCCTGCGCAGTGTCGATCAGGTATGCGTCCCAGGCAAGTCCGATGTCGAATGGATAATCGTTTCTGACATCGCCCGGCAATGTTCCATTTTCGTTCAGTGTGTTCACATAACTTTGCATCAATGAGTTCTTCATATTAACCCCATTAATCACCGTACGATTATTAAAGTCGTTTTGCCTGTTAAATCCAAACCCGACATTGACACCTTTCAAAACCCCTCCTTTATTCTTGTCATAAGGATTGATGTTGAATATGAAACCGAAATTTCCCATGCCGAAATTTACCCGATTATCACTTGCAACTGAACCGTTGTAAATAGTTGACGCATTTCCTATTGTTGGAGCAATTGTTAATGTCATCTCCGATGCTTTGTACAGGCCGATTCCTGCAGGATTTGTTGCAAGAGTTGAAAAATCAGCGCCAACAGCGCCAAATGCACCGCTTAGTCCATTAAACCTGGCTGTTCCACTATAAAACACACGAGAATAGCGCAATGCATCTTCTGATGTTTGGGCATAGATCAGGCAGCTGAACAGGATCAATAACAGAGTTATAATGAATGATTTTTTCATTGATGAAAGTATTAAAAGTTAGTTTTGGGTTACCTGCGGCGTCCTCCACCACTGCTGCTACCACCTGATGGTGAACCGCTACTGCTTCCTCCTGATCTTGAAGGAGTAGAATAACTCCCGCTTGAGCCCGAATTTGACGGGGCAGAATATGAACCACTGTTCCCCGAACGTGTTGGCGCCGTGTATGAACCGCTGCTTCCCGATCGGCTTGGGGCAGTATAATTTGAGTTTGTGCGTGTAGGAGTAGAGTTCCTTGAAGAACCCGATCTGACAGGTGTCGAATATGTTCTGTTCTCATTTGATGTTGACGATGACTGCCGGGTACTTGTACCAAATGTGCCAGAATTATTACGGTTATCGGTATTTTGATTTGACACCCTTGATGACCCTGGGTTTTGAGACCTTGGGGTAAGATATTCCTGACTTGATTTGGGTTGTCTGTAGGCAGGTGATGAGTAGCTTTGAGCAGACCCGGAACGTTGTGAAGTGCTGCCATTTTCCGGTCGCGTATACCTTGGATTTGGTTGCTGACTACGCTGCTGACCCTGGCTCTGCTTGGTACTTCTCTGATAGGTTCCTTGTTTGTTGTTTACAGATCGGCTATATTTATATTTTTCCTGATTTGCAGGAATACTCCGTTCCGATGATTGCACATTCCGGGATGAAGGATCAACGCTGTTTCTTGAATATACCGAAGTAACTTCATTTCTGCTAATGGGAGTTACATTACTACCTGATAGGTTGGCCGAATTTCGTGAATTCGGAGCGCTTTCGCCTCCGTCAGTTCTGTAAAGGGATTTTCTGGACCCATAGTAAGTGTTGGAAGTATAATATGGAGAATATCCTCCATACCAATCATTATACCCATAGCAATAGCAGCAGGGATTATACCAGGGATTGTACCATTGATTATAACCGCCATAGTAGGGCCACCCCCAGCCATAATTAAATCCCCAACCCGAATATGGCCACCCCCAGCCATAATCCCATCCCCAGTTTGAATATGGATAACCCCAGCCCATGCCAAACGACATAGAAGATCCATAATAACCACCAAATCCGGCGCCAATACCGAGATAAAGATTAACATTCGGATCGTTATTGCCGATGTTATCACTGGAAGAGCTTCCGGAATATGAATCATCAAAATATCCCTTCGTAGTGTCTTTGCTATTGAATTTGTTGATACGGCTGGAATAGGAATAATCATTGTAATCATCCTCAAAAGTAGAGGAACTTGGTTTTTGAGCAATAGTATTATCGGGAGAGGTAATGACCTGAGCGCCACTATTTGGTTGTTGGGTGGAAACGGAGAGTGGCTGCTCATGCTTGGAAGACGAATTGTAAACATCATCATTGACAAAGGAGGTTGCATGTTTTTGTGAAGTACAGGCACTGATCGCCAAACTGATGATCGCGATAATTAATGCTGATTTTTTCATAGGGCGTTCTCTTTAATATTCGGGGTAAATCTGTTGCTTCTTTAGGATAGGTATTATTTTCGTATTTTTGCAGTTATTAAAGCTGACTCATAAAATCAATTATCAAAGCAATTATAGCAAATCCCATACCAAACTTGTAAAATGGCAAAAGATTTTCCTACCCGGGCAGAAAATTACTCACAGTGGTATAACGATCTGGTTATTAAGGCCGACCTGGCCGAAAACTCAGCGGTTAGAGGATGTATGGTTATAAAACCATATGGTTATGCCATTTGGGAAAAAATACAAGCTGTATTGGATAAGAAGTTTAAGGATACAGGGCACTCGAATGCTTACTTTCCGATTTTTATTCCAAAATCATTTTTCAGTAAGGAGGCAAGCCATGTTGAAGGATTTGCAAAGGAGTGTGCTATTGTAACTCATTATCGGCTGAAAAGTTCTCCTGACGGTAAAGGGGTTGTTGTTGATGAGGATTCTAAACTTGAGGAGGAGTTGATTGTCAGGCCTACTTCAGAAACCATAATTTGGGATACCTATAAAAACTGGATCAAGTCGTATCGTGATCTCCCTATTCTTATCAACCAATGGGCGAATGTAGTTCGGTGGGAAATGCGCACGCGTCTTTTCCTTCGTACCACTGAATTCTTGTGGCAGGAAGGGCACACTGCCCATGCAACCAGGGAGGAAGCAATTAAAGAATCCGAAACTATGCTGAATGTCTATGCCGATTTTGCTGAAAACTGGATGTCAATTCCCGTGATCAAAGGAACAAAATCACCGGCAGAACGCTTTGCCGGCGCAATTGAGACCTATGCAATTGAAGCATTGATGCAGGATGGGAAAGCATTGCAGGCTGGCACTTCGCATTTTTTGGGACAAAATTTTGCTAAAGCATTTGATGTGAAATATTTGAATAAGGAGAATCAACTCGAATATGTGTGGGCAACTTCATGGGGAGTTTCCACTCGGTTGATGGGAGCCTTAATCATGTCGCACTCTGATGATCATGGTTTAGTCCTGCCTCCAAAACTTGCTCCCATCCAGGTTGCAATTGTTCCGGTTTTTAAAAATGCCGAGCAACTTGCACAAATTTCAGAGACCGTAATCCCGATTAAAAAAGCGCTGGAAGCTAAGGGAATCTCTGTTAATTATGACGACCGGGAAACCTATAAACCGGGATGGAAATTCTCAGAATACGAGTTCAAAGGAGTTCCGGTGCGTTTAACCATAGGACCACGGGATATCGAGCATGGCACAGTTGAAATTGCCCGTCGGGATACCCTGGAAAAGGAAGTTTTACAACTTACCGACATCGAGAACAAGGTCATTCATTTACTTGACCAGATTCAGAAAAATTTGTATGACCGTGCACTATCGTTCAGAGAAGACAATACATTCCGGGTTGATACCTGGGATGAGTTCAAAAAGATTCTTGATGACCGGGGTGGTTTTATCTCGGCTCACTGGGATGGCACTTCTGAAACAGAAGAGAAAATCAAAGAGGAGACTAAGGCTACTATCAGGGTTATTCCTATCAATAATGCAGTTGAAAAGGGGAAATGCATCTATTCGGGTAAACCATCTGGTCAGCGTGTAATTTTTGCACGGGCATATTGATTTTCCTTTGATTGATCCAAAAAGCTTTGTGTTTGCTGACTTCGCTGAATACCATTTATTATTGATATTCCCAATTGAATTTATTTTTTCATCAAGGTAATTTTATAACCTTGCCTGTTCCATAAATATCAGTGTTAAGTATGGGATAGCCAGAATAATAGATATTCCCGATAGAACCAATGGTTGCCACAAGGCTTTGTAAGCAATTCACATAACAATCATTTGATCCTTTATTGGTAATAAATGTGAACTCGGTTTTCAAATCTTTGCCATCGTATAATCCATATGCGCCGGAGAAGACATATGCAATACCACAACGCCCACGAAGCTTGAAATCTGTTGTACCTAAGTTCAAACTGAAGTCACCTCGCGAAATATCGAGTGAAAGATCAATTGTTCCGCATCCGCCCCACACTTCAACCTTAAGAGATGTCGGTGTTAATTGATTTGTTGAACGGATGTCGCCGGAGGAGT
>JBAXKG010000003.1:0-109895 GCA_037137455.1 Bacteroidota bacterium | reverse complement strand
TCAGGTAGTTGTATTTATCCATCCAGTCGTCGAACATGGAGAATTCATCCTGGATCTCTTTTTCTATTTCAGGGATGGTCATCAGCGTGGGGATTAGGCGCAAAGGTAAGAAATAGTGGCGCATGAGGGAATGAAATTGAACTTGCACCAGTGGTTTTGGATAAGCTGTTTTGCTCAGGCAAACATTTGTTTGACTTTCAGTATGGCTTCTTCCAGTATATCAATCTCTTCAAAGGTATTATAAAAGGCAAATGAAGCCCGAACAGTGCCTGGAATTTTCAGAAAATCAATCAGCGGCATAGCACAATGATGGCCTGTTCGCACAGCAACCCCCATCTTATCAATTATCATTCCCGCATCATAAGGATGGATATCGCCAATGAGGAAAGAGATAAGGCTGGCCTTATGTGCAGAGGTGCCAAAGAACTTTATTTCATTTATACAGGAAAGTTTCCCGGTGGCATATTTCAGAAGGCTCTCTTCGTAAGCAGCTATTTCAGACATTCCAAGGGCAGTAAGGTAAGAAACCGCGGCATGCAACCCCATGACCCCTTCAACATTCGGGGTTCCGGCCTCAAACTTAAATGGCAACTCGTTGAAGGTGGAGCGATCGATATATACATCTTTGATCATTTCGCCACCCAGTTGATATGGTGGTAACTCCTCCAGAAATTTTTCTTTCCCGTACAACACCCCAATCCCCATTGGCGCGTACATTTTATGACCCGAGAAACAGTAGAAATCACAATCGATATCCTGCACATCAACCGGCAGATGCGACACACCCTGTGCCCCATCTATAAGTACAGGAATACTATGCTGATGGGCCAATGCAACTATCTCCTTAACGGGATTAATAGTTCCCAACACATTCGAAACATGAGTTAATGCGATTAACCTGGTTTTTTCGTTGATCATGCCTTTCAACTCCACAAGATCCAGTTCGCCCTTATCATTGATGCCGGCAACCCTCAGTTTGGCTCCACGTTCAAGACACATTTGTTGCCAGGGAACAAAATTAGAGTGATGTTCCATGATGGTTACAATCACTTCATCACCTGCCTGAATATAACGCCTGCCAAACGAAGTAGCAACGAGGTTCAGCGATTCAGTGGCGCCTTTTGTGAAGATGATCTCCCGGGTGTTTTTCGCATTTATAAATTCACAGATTTTTTTTCGGGCCTCTTCGTATGCCTCCGTTGCTTTTACACTCAGGAAATGCACTCCACGGTGAATGTTGCAATTGTCTTTTTCGTAATAGTTGCGTATGGCATCTATGACCTGCCGGGGTTTTTGGGTCGAAGCAGCATTGTCGAAATAGACAAGTGGCCGCTTGTAGATATACTGTTGCAGGATAGGGAAATCGGCGCGGATTTTATTTATATCCAGAGACATGATTAAAAAGGTGAATTGGTTTTATTTCATAGGAATTGAACCGGCAACTTTTCAGTTTTGTACCGAAATCACTAATTTTTCAATGGGTCTGATCTTTTCTTTGAGTAACTCATTTTCTTTTTTCAATTCGAGAACATATAAAGTAAGCTCTTCTATTTTTTTCAACAGAAGCGCATCCATATTACCAAGATTGACTCCTTTCGCAAGTACCTCTTTTTCAGAAGGAATCCCGGGTAAATGTTTGTTATTCAAAATAAATTGTTCAACTTCTGACAATGGCATCAATGAATAATTCTTATTGAAAACATGGTCAGACCAACCGTTCATGGTTACTTCAACCTCTTTGCAATTCACCTTTCCATTAACTGCAAATTTTACACCGGCTGGTATTGTTGTAACACCAATTCCGACACCTCCGGTATTATTAAATAGTGTATTTCCTGAATTTTTAAATTCTACATCTTTAACTCCACTGCGAATTTCATATTTTTGAGTAGTAAAGTTAAAATACAAAAACTCGCTCCAGGCGTTTTGGGATGCAATATATCCTGAAAGAAGAAATTCATTTGTCGTTCCTTCAAACCTTCTCATCGACATAAACATTTGGTCGCCAGTAGCAGAATGTTTGATTAGCATGCCTCCCAATGTTTTTGTTTTTGCTGAATTATATCCTGATTCGGCCATAATAACAGCAGTACCAGTAGCGTCAAAAATGTGAATCTTATGCTCAGGCAATGTTATTCCAATACCAACATTCCCCGGAATAGTCGACTTATAAATATCATTTCTGGCGCCATTCGACCATTGCTGAGCTAACACTAAATTCGATTTAAACATTCCCATTACCATAACGAGACTGATTACAATTAATATTTGTTTTTTCATAACCATAACATTTAATTATTCACCATTTTTCTCATTATTATCTCTTATCTGTAAACCCATTGATTAAATTGCATCTAATGAAATTTTATCATTCCAGGCACTTTGGTTCACACTCAAATCTTTGACAAATCGATAGAAAATTCTATCGGTTTTTCAGGGGTGCTGCAGTGTAAAACGCATTGCTCACAAATCTGTAGTTCGCCTTGGAGCCTCTTCTTAACCATGTCTTCGATGCGCTGGCGCAATTGCGGAATTGCTATTTTCGTCACAATCTCATCGGCAAATGCAAACATCAGCAACATACGGGCAGTCTCCTCCCCAATTCCGCGCTGGCGAAGGTAAAACATCGAATCCGGATCCAGTTGGCCGGTGGTAGAACCATGCGAACATTTTACGTCATCATTATAAATTTCCAAAAATGGTTTTGAGTTAACCCTTGCTGTATCGGTCAACAAAATATTCTTATTTGTCTGGCGGGCATCGGTGTTGGTCGAACCAGGGCGAACAAGCACATGGCCGTTAAAAATAGCCCGGGCATTCTCATCGAGTATTCCCTTGAACATCTCGTTGCTGGTACAATCGGGATGGGCATGGTCAATAAACAAGTGGTTGTCGACATGTTGCTTGCGGTCCATTAGATAAAGGCCCCAAATACTGGCATTCCCGTGTGGGCCATTGAAGAGAAGCCTGATGTTGTTACGGATTATACCTCCATTGAGCGAAATATAATGCGACCCGAGTTTAGCGGCAGCCTCCATCCTGAAATATATCGAACTGATAAGAGTGCTGCTGTTGTTAAGATTCTGGAGTTTGTAATGATCCATTACGCTGTTCACTCCAAGGTGTACCTCTGTGACAATATTTGAGAAACTCGCCTGGTGATTGTATGAATCATCGCAATGAACCAGTGAAAGGTTTGCATTTGCCCCAACCACAATGAGGTTTCGCGACTGCAGGAAGAGGTTGTCCTTATGATTGACCACATTGATGAGTTGCACTGGTTTAGGGCTTTTCACGTTATCGGGCACAAAAATAAACACCCCGTCGAGTGCAAAAGCAGTATTCAGGGCCTCAAATCCATCGGTAGTGGAATCGGCCATTGTGCCATAATATTTTTCAAGAAGATGAGGGTATCTTTTACGGGCTTCAGCAAGGCTTCCCATGATGATCCCGTTTCCAAGCTCCATCAGGGGCACATCTTTTGAAACATACCAGCCATTCAATTGTCCGATAACGGCGGTATCGAGGTGTGGGATATTGCATCGGAAAACCTTCTGAATATCCACATCTTTAATTGAATGCAGATGATAATCATAGCCGCGGTCAAAGCTCTCCTTAAGATCGGTGAGGCGCCATGATTCCATGGAAGTATCGGGAAATCCAAGTTTTACAAAAGAGTCAAATGCCTTCGAACGTTTTCCGGCAAGGATTTCGGTATCATTCGCAAATAGCGATTTCCGGTTCTTTCCGAATAAACGGATCAAACGCTCCCGGGAAATGATCTCTTTATTTGCGGTCTGCATCACGCCTCCTGTTCCTTTTTGATCCAATCGTACCCCTTTTCTTCCAGCTCGAGCGCCAGCTCTTTGCCACCCGACTTAACAATCTTCCCCTCAAAAAGGACATGGACAAAATCGGGAATAATGTAGTCGAGCAATCGCTGATAATGAGTGATTACTACAAACGCATTGTCGTGACGGCGCAGTTTGTTAACTCCATTGGCAACGATACGCAAGGCATCAATGTCGAGTCCTGAGTCAGTTTCATCAAGGATGGCCAGCGTGGGCTCAAGCATTGCCATTTGGAAAATTTCGTTCTTTTTCTTTTCGCCTCCTGAAAATCCTTCATTTACTGAGCGATTTGTGAGGTTGGAGGTGATCTGAACCAGCTGTTTCTTCTCTTCCATCAGCCTGAGAAAATTGCCTCCCGGTAACGGGTCAAGTCCTTTGAACTTGCGGACTTCATTCACCGCGGTGCGCATGAAATTGGTGATGCTGACCCCGGGAATTTCAACCGGATACTGGAAACCAAGGAATATGCCTTCCCGGGCACGGTCCTCAATGGAGAGTTTCTGCAGGTCCTTACCTTTGTAGAGAATCTCCCCTGCTGTGACATCGAAAACATCGCGGCCGGCAATTACCGAAGCCAGCGTACTTTTTCCGGTTCCGTTCGGGCCCATGATGGCATGCACTTCGCCAATCCTGACTTCGAGATTAACTCCCCGCAGAATTTCTTTTCCGTTGATACCGGCGTGTAAGTTTTTAATCTGTAATAACATACTTTATATGTCAGAAGTATAAATCAAAAATCATAAATTATCCAACACTGCCTTCCAGACTTATTGATAGCAGTTTCTGTGCTTCCACCGCGAATTCCATTGGAAGCTGTTTTAAAACCTCTTTGGCATAGCCATTTACAATAAGTCCAATGGCGTTTTCTACTGAAATCCCTCGTTGCTGGCAATAAAAAAGTTGATCTTCCGAAATTTTCGATGTGGTTGCCTCATGTTCCACGATCGAAGATTTATTATCAACCTGGATGTAAGGCCAGGTATGTGCCCCGCATTTGTTTCCGAGCAACAACGAATCACACTGGCTGTAGTTACGCGAATTCACTGCATTTTTCGAAATCCGGACCAGTCCGCGGTATGAGTTGTTACTCTTCCCTGCTGAAATTCCCTTTGAGATGATAGTACTGCGGGTGTTCTTACCAAGATGCACCATTTTTGTTCCGGTATCGGCCTGCTGATGGTTGTTGGTTACGGCAACTGAATAAAACTCCCCCACTGAATTATCCCCAAGCAGGATACAGCTGGGATATTTCCATGTGATAGCCGAGCCGGTTTCAACCTGAGTCCAGCTGATCTTGGAATTACTTCCTTTGCAAATGCCACGTTTAGTCACGAAATTATAGATCCCACCCAGTCCGTTTTTATCGCCGGGATACCAGTTTTGCACCGTTGAATATTTCACTTCGGCATCCTTCAGGGCAACAATTTCAACGATTGCAGCATGTAGCTGGTTCTCATCGCGCTGTGGAGCTGTGCATCCCTCCATGTAACTCACATAGGCGCCCTCTTCGGCCACAATGAGAGTACGCTCAAACTGTCCGGTATTGGCGGCATTGATGCGGAAATAGGTGGATAATTCCATGGGGCAGCGAACTCCCTTTGGAATAAAACAAAAGGAGCCATCGCTGAAAACTGCAGAATTGAGCGCGGCAAAATAGTTATCGGTATAAGGAACAACTGAACCCATATATTGTTTCACCAGGTCGGGGTGGTTAAGAACAGCATCGCTGAAAGAGCAAAATATAATCCCATGCTTTGAAAGGGTTTCGGAAAAGGTGGTTTTGACCGAAACGCTATCGATTACTGCATCAACCGCTACACCAGCTACCCCGGCAAGCTTTTTCTGTTCATCAAGCGAAATTCCGAGTTTGTTAAAAGTAGCCAGCAGTTCAGGGTCAACCTCATCAATACTCGACAACTCCTTCTTCTTAGGAGCTGCATAAAAAATAATATCCTGAAATTTGATCGGGTCGATTTTCAGATGGGCCCATTTCGGCTGAGTCATGGATAGCCAGTGCCTGTAAGCTTTTAGCCTGAATTCCAGCATGAAGTCAGGTTCATTCTTTTTCGTGGAGATATAGCGTATGGTATCCTCAGAAAGTCCTGTAGGCGCAAATTCCGTTTCGATATCCGTTACAAAGCCGTACTTGTAATCACCCTGGGTAACTTCATCCAGGATCTTGTTTGCATCGGATTCCATTGATTATTTATTTAGACAAATCTAGTCATTTATTTTTTCACCGCCAGCGATCTGACAGATTGAAAGCAAAGATACAATAATTTAGGTATTCGAATGCCTGATTAAAAAAAAGAGACCACTGACTTAATCATTATATTTTACAGATAAAATTACTTATAATTGCAATTTAACTTAAATACAATGAGATGAAAAAACAACTGATTTTTACCCTGTTTCTATTCATGTTCCTTTTGAGCATATTATCCTGTAAAAAGGAGAAGGAGATTACCTGCAATCTTAGTACAACGATAAATCAACCGTCGGTGGGAATGAGTATAAAATATGAAGCAACTCAAACCGGCGATGGGGTTATTGCCTCCCTGAGTTATGTTTCAGAATCGGGTACGGTCACGGTTCCCAACCCGGGTCTGCCATGGACAATCACTGTATATGTGGCATCCGGTACTAATGTTTCAATCTCTGCTAACGGAACGGTAACAAACGGAAGCCTGAATATAGCCTACGAAGGAATCAGCGGAGGATCATCCATTAAAAGCAGTGATTTTTGTGAACAGCAGACGAGTAAGTAACTTCGAAGAGCTGAATCATACGCGGCCACGGGCGGCATGATTTTGACAACCCAAAATTATCAACAATCGGATTTTGTATGTCAAATTATTTTAATTTAGTTAATTATATTGAAAATTGATTTCGATAGTCAAGTAATTATTTATCATGGAAATAACAGGAAAAATAATAAAAATATTGGCGCTTCAATCGGGTGAAGGAAAGAATGGAACCTGGAAAAAGCAGGAATTTATTCTGGAAACGGTTGCCCAGATCCCCCGCAAGATATGTTTTTCGCTTTGGGGTGATAAAATCGATCAGTTTAAACCAGCTGAAGGTGAAGATGCCGATATATCCTTCGATCTCGAAAGCCGTGAATTCAATAACCGATGGTACACTGAAGCCAAGGCCTGGAAGATTGTTAAAAAGGGCGCCGGTTCACCTGTTCCGCCCGAAGAGGAACCGCTTCCCGGATATTACGAGATGCCTGCCGGCGATGGAATGCCGTTTTAACAAACAATTAACCAATTGAATTAACCTTAATACCAAACATTATGTCAAAAGGAAAAGATCAGAAAAAGGAGGCCAAGAAGGAGCCAACAAAATCGCTGAAAGAAAAGAGGCTGGAGAAAAAAGAAAAGAAAGCAAAGAAATAGCCCCGGCGGATTGACCTTTCGTAACCATGTACGAAAAAAAAAACAAAAAATCCCCTGAAACCAACCCCAAGCTGACTTCATTGGAAGAATTGGGGGAATTTGGCCTTATCGACCGCCTTACGCGGAATGTTACCTGCTACCATCCTGAAACGCTCAAGGGCGTTGGCGATGATGCAGCCGTGATTGATATAGGAGGCAAAGTCATCCTTTTTTCGACTGACCTTTTGGTGGAGGGGATCCATTTCGACCTGACCTATATGCCATTCAAGCACCTTGGCTACAAGGCTGCTGTGGTGAACATCTCTGATATTGCCGCCATGAACGGCATTCCCAAACAGATGACGGTTTCGTTGGCTGTTTCCAGCCGGTTTTCGGCAGAAGCGCTTGATGAACTTTACGCAGGTGTACTGATGGCATGTGAAAAATATAAGGTCGATCTTGTTGGGGGCGATACCAGCTCAAACGTAAAGGGGCTTATTATCTCGGTTTCCATATTAGGTGAGGCAAAAAAAGAGGAGATCATCTATCGCAACGGCGCCAGATCTGGCGATCTGCTTTGTGTAACAGGCGACCTGGGAAGTGCATATATTGGATTAATTATACTTGAACGCGAAAAATCGGTTTTCAAGGTTGATCCGAACATGCAGCCTGAATTATCAGGATTCGATTACCAGATCGGACGGCAGTTAAGGCCCGAAGCCCGTACCGATATCCGGAATCTGCTTCTCGGGATTGGGGTCAAGCCAACCTCCATGATCGATATCTCCGATGGGTTGGCATCAGAGATCTTGCATATCTGTAAACAATCGGGCGTTGGATGCAAACTTTTCGAAGCTAAAATTCCCATGGATGCCTATACCCGCGAACTCGCCAAGGAGTATAAAATTATCCCAAGCGTGGCTGCCCTGAGCGGAGGAGAGGATTATGAACTTCTTTTCACCGTGGAACAAACTGATTATGAAAAGATAAAGGATATTGCCGGGGTCACTATCATCGGCCATATGACCGACGCTACCGAAGGGAAATATATGATCACCCCCGATGGCAAGTATATTCCTATCACCGCTCAGGGATGGGATGGGATGCGCGGAAAATAAATGAATATCGAATACTGAATATTGAATATCGAATATTGAAGTTTGCCTTGCGGCATGGGGAGTAGAATTATTGAAAACGATTCCTTACTCTAAATGATTTTTTAACACGGATTCCACCGTCATAAGCATTGCATCGGTAAAATCGAGATGAGTAACAAAACGCACGGTTTGAGGGTCAAACGGAAGTGCATGGATATCATGTTCCTTTAACCTGGAAAGGAATTCATTTGCCCCTTCTTTTTTCCGGAGAATAAAAATCACAATATTGGTTTCGACCGGTATCACTGATTCAACAAACGGAAGAGTCGCAATTAAGTTCCCCAGATATTGCGCCCTGTGGTTATCCTGTTTCAAACGATCGATATTGTTATCGAGAGCATATATGCCAGCAGCGGCCAGGTAACCAACCTGACGCATGGCGCCGCCAAAAGCTTTGCGCACCCTGCGTGCCCGCTTGATAAAAACTTTATCGCCAAGCAACAACGAACCAATGGGGGCTCCCAGCCCTTTCGAAAGGCAGATGGAAACTGAATCGAACAATTTCGCATATTCCTGCGGGTATTCGCCGGTTTCGGCCAGGGCATTGAATAACCTGGCGCCATCGAGATGAAACTTCAGTCCGTACTTTTTGCAAATGTCGGAGATCGAAACCAGATTATTATACTCATAAATCGTACCTCCACCTTTATTCATGGAGTTTTCGACCTCAACCAGCGAGGTAACCGGACGGTGGATATCATCGGGGTTTATATGTTTTTCAACCTCTTCAGCAGTAATTTGACCACGCGGGCCATCGAGCAGGCAGACCGATGCTCCTGAGTTGCGCATCATGGCGCCGCCTTCATAATAATAAATATGTGAATATTTATGGCAGATCACTTCATCGCCCGGCCTTGTATGGACATTGATCGCCACCTGATTGGTCATTGTTCCTGATGGACAAAATAGCGCCGACTCCTTTCCGAACATTTCTGCTGCTTTTGCTTCCAGTGCATTGACGGTAGGATCATCGCCGAAAACATCATCGCCCACCTTAGCAGACATCATGGCTTCGAGCATTTCTTTTGTCGGACGTGTTACTGTATCGCTTCTTAAATCGATCATGAATGGAGGATTAGCAGATTATTTCTGCAAAAGTACGTAATTCGTAAAAAAACAGAAGTACGATTTTTACCTTTTGTCGTCAAATTCCGCCATCCTGTCTAATAAATTACTGGCGCTTTACGAAATATTTATCTTTGCATTTCTCAATTTTTTCCTTGCTGTTTTATGAACCGTATCTTCCTGCTTGCTCTCATCTTAGGCTCAATATCATTTTCCCTTTTCTCCCAAAATAAAAACCCAGGCACAGTTTCAGGGCGTGTGATGGATAAAGAAACCAGCACACCTGTCGAGTATGCCAATATCGTGCTTCGCGATACCATTGCACATACAATGGTTACCGGCGTGGTGTCTGACAGTAATGGTTTTTTTAAACTGAAAGATGTTCCTCTTGGCACATTTTATATCGAATTTAGCTTTATCGGTTATGAAAAGCAACGTACACGGACATTTGTAATAAGCCGTAAACGCCTCAAAACCGATCTCGGGGAATTAATCCTTGCCTCTTCGGCCATAAATATGAAGGAGGTGACAGTTACCGGCGAAAGAAATATGATGATTAACCGCATTGACCGGAAAGTTTTTAATGTTCAAAAGGATATCCAGGCACAAACAGGGACGGTGACCGATATGCTCCAGACCATTCCTTCCATTTCGGTGGATATTGATGGAAATATCAGCCTTCGCGGATCGGGAGTAAATATTCTGATCAATGGCCGGCCATCGGTGATGACCAGCGCAGCCAACCTTGAACAGATGCCCGCATCACTCGTAGAGAAAATTGAGGTCATCACTAATCCATCGGCCAAATACAGACCCGATGGAACCGGCGGGATCATAAACATTATTCTTAAAAAAGAACGAAAATCCGGATTTAACACTATTCTCGGGGCCAACGCCGGAAATAACAGTCGCTTTAATACAAACCTGCAGCTCAATTACAATACAGGAAATATTAATCTTTTTGGAAGTTATGGTTTCCGTCAGGATTACCGGTTCCGCAGCGGTGAACTCTATTCGCAAACCATCGATACAGTGAAGAATCAATCGACATACCTTGAGCAAATATCTTCGGGTAGCGCTCGTTCCCTTTCCCACCTTGTGCAATTAGGATCGGACTGGAGTATGGGACAAAACGATGTGGCAGGTATCTCAGGTACCTACAACTTCCGGGAGAATAAACGTCTCAATACGGATGAGAATCTATATAAGGACAATGCCTTGCAACCCGATGAACAATATGTACGAACGCTCAACGGGAAAGAGGGCGAACAAAGCGCCGGGGTTACTGCTTTCTATGAACATGTTTTCGACCGGGAAGATGAACATATCCTCCGGGCCGATTTTGAATACCAGCAGGAAACAGAAAAAGAGGATGACTACTGGACAAATGATTACACGTTACCGGCATATCCGCAGGGGCAGGATCACACATCTGGAACAAACGGGAACAAGGAGCTCAATATCTCGGTTAATTATTCCCGTCCCTTATGGAAAAATGCTAGTCTTGAATCGGGTTATCAGCAGATTGTGCAGATCGGCGACCAGAACCAGACAGTCGAACACCTCGATCCCGAATCGGGGAAATGGTACGTTGATACTACAGCCACTAACCATTTTAAGTCAAATCAGACTGTATATGCCTTGTACGCTACTCTGAGCAGTACCTGGAACAAATTCTCAGTAATGGCAGGTTTGCGCGCCGAAGAGACCACTGTCGATTTAAGATTTATAACCCTCGATACTATAACGAAGAACAACTATTTTGCCCTTTATCCCACCGTTCACCTTGCCCTTGCTTCCGGAAAAAATGAATGGCAACTGAATTACAGCCGGCGTGTAAACCGTCCGGATGGTGAAGATATGAATCCAGTTCCCGAATACCGTGACCCTAGAAATATCTATGTAGGAAATCCCGATCTGAAACCAGAGGATATCCACTCACTCGAATTAGGATATGCTTTTCATCCAGAAAATTTCACCTTCATTCCCACACTTTTTTACCGGTATAAAATCAACGGTTTTACAAGGGTTACAACCAGCGTAAACGATACCCTTCTCAAAACCACCATCGAGAATATGGCCAAGGACCAATCGGCCGGGATCGATATCAGCGGCAGCTGGCAGGCAGGAAAGGTGATGAACCTCAATTTCAGCGCTTCAGGTTTTTACAGTGTGATCGATGCTTCCAATATCGGCTACAGCGCTGATAAATCTACTTTTTCATGGAATGCCAAAGTGAATGCATCTTTCAATATAACAAAAACGACCCTTTTTCAGATTTTTGGTCAGTACCGCTCTGAAGTCCTTACCCCGCAAGGATACCGGTTGCCAACCTGGGTGGTGAATCTTGGTTTCCGCCAGGATATCTGGAAAAAGAGGATTTCGCTCATTGCAACGATTTCTGATCTTTTCAATTCACAAACAAATATATCCACTGTGAACACTCCTGTTCTGGTCCAGGAATCGACCCGCCGCCGTGATGCCCGCGTTATCTATGCCGGGTTCGTCTTCAATTTCGGCACCAACGGAAAAAAGGAGAAAGAGGCGAAATTTGAATTCGATAACGGGATGGACCGTTAGCCTGCAAAGTAAAATTCAAATATCTTTGCGCAGTATTTTCTTAACTACCCAGTGGCCAATTCGCTGAATAAATATTTTTCTCATCTCGAATCTATCGTGAAAAACCTGCCTCACCGACCGGGGGTTTATCAATATTTCGATGATAAAAACAAGATCATTTATATTGGTAAAGCCAAGGATCTGAAGAAGCGGGTGAATTCATATTTTGCCAAGATCAACTCCATAAGCGGGAAGGTGCAAATGTTGGTGCGGAAAATTGCCGACATCAGATACATTGTGGTAGAAACCGAACAAGATGCCCTGCTGCTCGAAAATAACCTTATTAAAAAATACCAGCCTCATTATAATGTTGCTCTCAAAGACGATAAAACCTTTCCATGGATCTGCATTAAAAACGAACCTTTTCCCCGTATTTTCGCCACCCGTTATGTAATCCGCGATGGATCGACTTATTTCGGTCCCTATGCCAATGTGCGTCTTATGAACACTCTGCTTGAGCTGAGCCGCCATCTCTACCCTTTACGCAATTGTGCACTGGTATTGAATGACAAGAATATCAGAACGAAAAAATTCAGGGTCTGCCTTGAATTCCATATCGGGAACTGCAAAGGTCCCTGTGAGGGACATCAGACTGCCGAAGATTACGATAACTCGATTGCGGCAATCAAAGAGATCATCAAGGGCAATATCACCACGGTTGCAAAACAACTCCGGGAGCTCATGATGAATTTTGCAGCCACGCAGGAATTTGAAAAGGCGCATTTGATAAAGGAAAAACTGGCCCTGCTCGACAAGTACCAGAGTAAATCAACGGTTGTAAACCCATCGATAAACAACGTGGATGTTTTTTCAATAGTTACAGCAGGCTTGCATGCATATGTTAACTTCATGAAGGTGATGAATGGCGCCATCATTCAGGTTCATACAATCGAGATGATCAAAAAACTGGATGAAAGCCCTGAAGAGCTTCTCGGTATCGCCATAACCGAAATCAGGCAACGGTTTGAAAGCAATTCTCAGGAAATCATCGTACCGTTTTTAATTGATTACGAGATTCGGGGATTGAATTTCACGGTACCCAAAATCGGTGATAAAAAGAAATTGCTTGAATTGTCGGAACGCAACGTGAAGTACTATCAGCTCGAACGGGAAAAACAGAAAGAACTTGTGGATCCGGAACATAAGTCGCGCCGCATTCTTGATACGATGATGAAGGATCTTCGTATGACCGAATTGCCTGTACATATTGAATGTTTTGATAATTCCAACATCCAGGGCGACAGTGCTGTGGCTGCAATGGTATGCTTTAAAAATGTCAAACCCGATAAAAGCGAGTACCGTCACTTCAATATTAAAACCGTGGAGGGTCCCAATGATTTTGCTTCGATGGAGGAGATCATTTTCCGCAGGTACAAGCGCCTTATTGACGAAGAAAAGCCCTTGCCCCAGTTGATTATTGTTGACGGCGGCAAAGGCCAGTTGAGCGCAACGCTTGCAAGTCTGAATAAGCTTGGACTTTCAGGTAAAATGACAGTAATCGGGATTGCAAAAAAATTAGAAGAGATCTATTATCCCAATGATTCAATGCCTATGTACCTTGATAAAAAATCGGAAACGCTCAGGGTTATCCAGCAGATGCGCGATGAGGCACACCGGTTTGGAATCACCCATCATCGCCGGCGTCGTGAAAAGGCAACCCTGTCACCTCGGCTCATGGAAATTCGAGGCATTGGATTCAACATCAATCAGAAACTTCTTTGGAAATTCAAATCGGTAAAAAATATCAAAATGGCTTCTCTTGAGGAATTACAAGAGGTCATTGGGAAAGCAAAAGGGAAAGTGGTTTATGACTATTTTCAGGCCCCGATCAATGAATGATATTGCGCAGGATCAAGTAATTCAGCCATTTCGCTCGCATCAGAAAGTTTGATCTTGATCACCCATCCCTTTTCATACGGGTCCTGGTTGATGACTTCTGGTTTAGAAGTAAGTTCCTCATTAAATTCAATGACTTCACCTGACACTGGCATGAACATATCAGAAACAGTTTTAACTGCCTCAATAGTACCAAATGATTCATGCTTACTGAGGGTTTCACCAACGGTTTCCACCTCAATATAAACGATATCCCCCAGTTCGTGCTGGGCAAAATCGGTTATACCTATGAAAGCATGATCACCTTCAATTTTCAGCCATTCATGGTCTTTTGTGTACAATAAATTTGCGGGAACGTTCATAGTTATTGTGTTTAATGTTTTTTCAAAAATACATCTTTTTTTAAAAGAATTGGTGATATCAACAAATTATAATGGCAAAATGAATTATTGTGAAAGTGTAAACCGTAATGCAATACCACCCTTGGTGTTGGAAGTGCGGTATTGATTCGAAACGTACGGTGTATTTATAATTTTGTCGAAATAGAATCGCACGTTGAAGCGAGCGCTAAGATTATAATCTGCCGAGAAATTGAGCGAAAGTACCTGTTGCCCGACTGAAACCTGATTCTCGTCCTGATCAACACGACGTAATACTGTTTTGTTTTTGCGGATGGAAAAATCCAGTTTAAGGTTCAGGTCGCTGTTGGTTCTTGTCCTTTTTCCTCCTCCAAGCATACCCGACAAGTTAAACCGGATTCCTTTTAACCGGTAACCCATTCCGATGATAAATTCATTGCTGGATATTTCGGTGAGCTGGTTATTTACAAAGCTGAATGATATGTTTCTTCCACGTCGCAGTTCAATACTGGCAAGAAGGCTGTTGATAAAGCCCATGTCGATTTTGAGCAGCGGGTTGAACTGTTCGGTGACTGAAATAACCGACATTTGTGCCTGTGGGATAAAATTGCCGGCGTCATCAATAACTGAAGGCATCCCATCTTGTTCCCCATACCGTATGTTTGAATTGAAGCTGCCGACATTATAAGTGGAAAGATAGGCATGGGTGAGGGTCAAAGTGCGAAGCCATGTTTTGAATATTTTTAGTTTAGAAAGTCCATCGTAAGTTATTCGCCAGTTGGGCAGCGGGATTTTTGGAAAGGCTGTGAGGTTTATTTTTGAAGGATCCTTCCCGGAATAGGCGGCAAGGAACGCAGAGACGAGCACCTCCTGGTTGGTTGGCCCATATCCATCGGGAAAGCCTGTAGAGTCGTTGATTGCTTTAGAATTTGGGTTTTGTGATTGGTAGCGCATTGCAATCTGCATCCTGTACTGTTTCATTTTTTCAAATACAGGTGACTTGCCGAACTCATCTTCTTTATCAAAAGAGGTCCCGATCATGATGTACGACATGGAAAAACTCCCCTGGTCCAAAGGAGAATAAGTATTAAATACACCAGCTGCATTAGCCTTGAAATACTCCTGATGCGATTTTGAGTACTGCCTGTTTGCCACCACTTCAATGCGCAAATCCCTTATGGGTTCGATGCTGACCGTAACATTGAGATTTTCAGAAAATTTATTGGAATAGGCATTATTCAACATCGTATCGGAGGTTATCCATCCCTGTTCGGATGCCCGTGAACGAATATCCCGCTGGTCGCCAAATACGAAACCGAGGCCGGGAGCATTAGCATTCCAGTTGTTACCAAGAGCAATAGGTTCCGGTTTGAAACCTGGTAACAGCGTTCCGGTTCCCTGTGTATAAGTAAACCTTGCAGTCCGGATGCCCATAAGGAAACGCACGGTTCCTTCCAGAAGAATCTTGCCTACGTTTGGTCCTGTTTTTTCCAGCTTAAGGCTGTCTTGCCTGGCAAGGTTCTTATCCTTAGAAACTTTGACCGGGGGTTTTTGACTGGTTCTGGAATTCGTTGTAGTACTTTGGTTTATTCTTTTAAGGTAAGGAATTTTATTATACAGTGTCACCAGGTTAAAGCCACCATTTAATGAAGTTTGAGCTGCATTTTCAATTGAATTCCCAAATTGCGCCTGGATGGAGAGCGGAGAGGCATTCCAGCGGTAAGTTGATTGGTAGGCGGCATTCAATGTGATAAAGTCGAGATAGGGAATTTTGGCAATCGGCACCTCCCAGGTAACATTAAAAGCCTGATTATAATTGTTCATAGTCCCGAATGAGAAAATTTCGCTCCATACCTGGTCGCGGTTAGAACGGTCAATCTGGCCTTGGGGTTCATTGATAAATGCGTTGGCATTGGCAACCAGGCTTAATCTCAGCGACTTTGAAAAATCGTATTTCAGGTCATAGGTGCGGGTCCAGTCCCAACGCTTTATGTAGAAAGTTTCCATGGGTACTATCGCACTGCTTTTATTCCTGAACTTGCGCTGGTTGAACTCTCGGTTCATGTCAGTTCTGAAGGCAAATGATTTCGGAAGGAAATAAAAATTGAAATCTTTAATCAATGCGAATGCCTTTGACCTGCTTAGCGCCTTCACCCGCTGGAATGGCACTACATTCTTGGGCTGGGCTGCAAAAGTGTAACCGAGTCCACCTGTATAGCGCTTTTTCAGGTCATATTCTATATCAACATCACGGTGGTAAATTTCAGAATAGGAATAACTTAAGTTGAAGTTCTCGATGTCATAGATCTTAGGTTTTTTCTCGGAAGTGCGATCCTTCCTTACATTCATAAGATTAAAGTTTTTTCGCTGTGTATAGCCTTGGGTAAGCTGTTTGATCGAATCTTTTTGTTGCTTGGTGTCGAATGCGTTAATGACATCTTTCAAATACAGGTCGGGGTTAAGCGGGTCATATTTCGGACTATTTTGCTGCATTGAATAGTCGAAGTGAAGAGGAAGCCTGACACCTGCTTTCGCCGGGAAGAATTTTCCCAACTCCAGATCGGTGTCAAATCCGAAGGTAAGGATTGATTCCATTTGACGTTCAGTTTGTTTTTGTTCCAGCGTACCGAACCCCGAACTACTATATGATCCGGTAAGCTGAATTCGGCCAAGATCGGCCAGTTCAACTGAAACCCGCGCGGTTGCTGCCCATCCGCCCTGTTTGTTAAAGTCGGAAAGCCTAAGTTCATCAACCCATACTTCAGCACATTTTGCCTGGCCATCGTCATCGGGTGACTGTGAACTCTTTTTTGGATTTCGAATTCCAACCATAATCGCCCTTACATCGCTGATTGTAGGGGAACCAACGACCGTGATTTTATTTTTCCCGTCATATTCAGAATAAGGCGTTGATGCGTTCAACTCCATTCCCTTGTTACGCAAGGCAACCAGACGGTTGTACTTCACCTGAACCAATCTTTCCAGCTCAATGTTAAATGCATTGCTTTCAGGCCATATCGCATCGGGGTCAGTGGTCTTTGTACCCCAGGGTGTAAAGCTCAGTGGGATTTCATATTCATAATAATTATCGGTAAAGTCTGAACCAATGCGCATCAAGATGGTGAGGTCGCCGGTTTTAAGGTTTTGTGAGCCGATAGATTGTTCGGCATGAACAAACATTTGCAACCGTTTGAACTGACGGAAGTCAAATTCAGTGGTTTTATATGCAGCGCGGGCATCGCCATCCACCAGGTTACATACTTTAAATGACATTGATTGTTCATTCATCTTTTGCATGTTGGTAGATCCCCAGTTGGTTTCACGCTGAATACCCGGTGGCATAACATATGGAATAGGCTCTTTGCTTCCGTTTTCTTCAATGCTTACGGTTGCAATGTCAAACTGGGTCTGGTTCTGGTTATCATCCGGAATATATTCACCAGGAGATAAGAGGCTGTAAGCGTACTTACGCCATTCGCCACGTGTGAGTTCAAGGGTGGCAAAACGACAAACCACCTGACGCTGACAGTTCTTAAAGAACATGCGCATGAAGCGGATTGAGTTAAAATCGCTGATATTCCCGATAACTTTATCAGGAGTATGGATGGGAATTTTAAATTGGTACCAGTTTACAGCCCCACGTGTTCCATCAGCCAAAGGGATATCGGTAGCACGATAAACGTTGGTAATGTAGTTCGTTCCCGGTTTCATCTGGTCGCGGCTCAACTGGACCACATACTGATAGTAACTTTCCGCCTCACTCAATGTATTGTCCTTATTGATATCCTCTACGTTTGGAAGAGTTGTTGCAATGGTGGGATAGGTCTCGGGCGATTGTTCTGTAGTAGGACTGTTGCCATCAGGCCCGTTATATTTCTTGTAGCGATTTAATATATTACTGAAATTCGGATCATTATCATAATCTGTTCCCCGAAAATAATGAAAATTATCTGCGGAAGGATCGGTTGAAGCATTTTTGTATGCTGCTGATGCTGGCCCGAATGTATTTCTCACCTTGGCAACATAGTTTGTATCAAAAAACGAAAGTTCATTTGCATCGCTTAATCCATCATATCCGACATCCTGGAACGGTCGGGAAGCCGGAGTGTTATCGAATGCATCAACTATCGCCTGCAGTTGCGGTACACGGCCCCATACTGTTGTGTCTACCCCGGTAGCCGCAGCGCTGATTGGCAAACCATTTTCGTAACTCTTACGTCCATCTCGTAAAATATCCTCAGAAATTTCGCCCAGGTTAAAATATAACTGACCTGTATTTGTTGAGTCATACACAAAAGGATCCATCATCCAGAACTCAATATACTGGATATTGGTGGCTTCGAAATCGGTTGTTTCAATTTTTCGCATCACACCGCCCCATCGGGTTTCGGGGTAAGCCAGAGTTCCATCTGTATTCAACCCTTTTGAATAGCCATTGGGATTTACATCATAATTATAAGGTCCCCGTTCCGATGGGTAATAAGCCATGTTCAGCACAGCCATGTTGACCGGCACTCCGTTGAGGGGTTGTTTGTTCGGGAAGATTTCCGTCTCCCATATCTGGCGCACATAATGTTGCGATAAATCAAGGTTGGAGACATTGGGAGGAATGAGGCTTGTATTCTTATCATAAAAGAGGGGATCAATAACATACCAGGCCAGTTTAGCACGGTTATACCCGTAAATTAATTCGGTATTTGGCGCAGCTTCCGGAAACATCGTACTGGCAGTTTGTCCCTGTGGCGTGCTGGCCATAAACCAGGTGCCGATATTTTTCAGATCGATGGTCGACTGGGCGCCTTCAAAATCATCGATATAGGTAGTCCCTGCCTGGCCAATGGCTTTGGAATGACCTGGAATAAAATGTGCGAATTCGGCATCAACAGCAATTGATGAAGGCGCCTTGGTTGTGATCAGTGGCAAGGCATCAATGAAGCGGGTAATCAGCCTTGACTGGGTACGATACGAAAGGTTTATTCCCCATACAGTATTTGACATGGGCTCATCTCCATAATTCACTTTTTGGGTAAGCGGCCGTTCGTTCAGATTCAGTACCGTTGCCCCGATAATGAAGTCCTTGTTGATCCTGTAATCGATGTGTGCTCCCATCAGGCGCTTGGTTTGCACATTAAACATCTCATTACTTTCAAGCGAGATATTAATAGGTGTTCCGGAAGAGAGAATGCCTTCATTGATGATACGGACCCGGCCCAAAGTATAGTCGACCGTATAATCCACATTTTCCTGTAACTGGATACCTCCAGCCGTTACCTTTACAGATCCGGCAGGAACATTAAGTGCGTTGAGAGCAATTTCGGAACCTGAAGCAGATTTGTAAAAACCATCCAGGACAAATTTATTTTTATCCGGATATTGCTTTGCCATGGTCTTCGTCATGGTATATAATGAATCAAAGCAATATTTGTTTGCAAGTTCCCACGATCCTTTCGGATCATTCTGATCTAAAATCGAGTCCCTGAGATCGTTGCCGAAAGGTTCAAGCACAGTAAAGAAAATGCGACCGTTCGAGGCCTGGATCGTTCCGCCCTGGGTGGCTGCCTGATCAATAAAATCGAACATGCCATCGCTCGGAGGATTGAACTGTTGGTTGAGATTATCCAGGTTCATCACACGAATAAGAGGAACACCTTTAATTCGCCCTTCGGCGATATAAGCAGTGGGAACGCCGTTTGCATTACCCGAATACAGTACGTTTACAGTAAAGTCGTTTGCTTGTAACTGGTAGGCTCCCAAAGCATAAACATTCTTCATCATCAACTTCCAGGTCGGAATTCTTGTATTAAGTGACGTGCTTTTCAACAATTTCATAATCAAACTCTTCGGAGAGTTAATTCCCTGGTCTGAAAATTCTCCAACCTGGCGCACTGCTGTATCCCCAACCACCTGATACTGGTAAGCAACAGCCAGAATTTGATCGGTATTCAGAGATGTATTTAAGGAAATAAAACCTAGTTTTGAGTTAAAGGTGTATTCTGAAGGCAACAGTTTTCGTGCGCTTTCAACTTTTTCGAAATCCTCTCCCGAAATCATGGGGAACTTCAGGCTTTTCAGATAGCTTGACACTGTATTGATATTGCGGACTTCGGCCATAGTTTCAGGCGAAGGCATTATTATCTGTAAAAGATCATTCGAATTATTAGATGGGTAGAGTTGGCCGGTGCCATGAAATCCCGGGTTATATGGTTTTCCCTCCCCGAGGTCCATGAAGGCAACAATATTTCTGTTCTCTGTAACAGCTGCACCAATGTTTGTAACCCATACTTCAATCTTGAGAATGTTAACATTGGATGTCACCACAGGCAGTTTTTTCAATGCCTCTTTATAGGTATCACGAAAATTTTGTGCAAGGAAAAAGTGTTTATTTTCTTCATATTCGTCGGCACGCAATCTAAACTTTGTAGTTTGAGCATTTCCCTGGACAGTGATATTTTTTGAAGTACTTTTCTGTTGTGAATACAGCGCCGTAACAGTCACACGTCCAAACCTGAGCTTTGTTTTGATCCCGAAAAGGCTCTCTGTGCCCCTGATCAATGAGGAACTAAGCGGCAAATTGACATCCCCGGCTTCGATCAGCTGGATGATATCATCTTCCTTTCCTTCGTACTTTAGCTTTAGTTTATTCTCGAAATCAAAGGTAGCTTCAGTGTTATAGTTGACTTTGAATTCAATTTTATCTCCAATTTTAGCAATGACATTCATCTGAATCTTTTCCTCGAAGTCGAAGTTGGTTTGCCGCCGCTGGCGAGTATTCAGCATTGGATCATCGCGACGGTTCGATACAATACCAAATAGAATTTCGGCGGATCCCTGCGGACGTATATCCACAGTATTATTGCCAAATATTGTTTCAAAAACTTTTCCCGGGATATGTATTTTTGGAATTATTCCCTTGGCATTGTCCATACTTGCAGCCTCTGCCCTCTCCATCCAATATTGGTTTATCATTGATTGCAGGTCCTGGTTCTGGAACTCATCGAATGACAGGGTCGTGGGAATCCGATAAGTTGTTTGTCCGATCTTGTAAGTATAGTAATACTGACGGGTAGCGGGATCATATTCAACATTAGTCTTCAGATTCGAAGGGTTCTTGAGATACAGGCCGTGTTCCTGGCCCGAACCCGGCATAACGGTTTCTTCAGTAAAAGGATAACGTAAAATTACAGAATCGGCTTTGACAATGCTGTCGGGGGGAAAAGAGATAAGAGGGCTCAGTCCAAAATTACTCACAGTTTCGCCGGAAACAGCCGGGATACGTGCAGCAACCAGGACGGCCAGGCAAAAAAGACAGTATAAATTGCGTTTCTTCACTAAGCTCTTCAAGGTGAATTAAACTCCGGAACCTGAATGCTACAAAACCTTGAGGGCGTGCTTTATCAGTTGTTCCACTGTCAAGCCTGTTCCTTCCGTATCGATGATCTTGTTCAATGCTTTATCGGCAAGCATCTTTGGGAAGCCCAGAATGATCAATCCAGATAACGCTTCTTCCTTCTTTGTATTGTGCATAAATCCGGATTTTTCATGTGGAATTAACTCTCGGGGAACCTTATCTTTCAAGTCAATGATAATGCGCTGCGCTGTTTTTGCCCCGATTCCTTTGATACGCTGAAGTTGAATGGCATCACCTTCGGCTATAGCCTTTATCACTTCTACCGGAGAAAGCGATGATAATATGATCCTTGCTGTATTAACGCCAACACCTGAAACACTAATGAGCTGACGAAAAAGTTCACGTTCAGATGTGTCGGCAAAACCATATAAAAGCATGTCATCATCCCGCACCACAAGATGAGTGTACAGAGTACATTTTTCATCTTCACGAAGTAGTGAATAAGTATGAATCGAAATATTCAGAAGGTATCCGATACCATTGGCCTCAACGACCGCGTAGGCTGGGTTTTTTTCCACCAGTCTTCCCTGGATGTATTCGTACATGTGTTTGGTGACTTAAAGTGAATCAATGCCGGTAAGCCAGAAAAAAAAGCAAAGGTAAATATTTCAACGATTTATTTAATGAGTTTATTATCCCGTAAAGCCTCTTCCAATTCCCTGATGGAAATGGGTTTTGACAAGATTTTTTTCTCCCGGTCAAGAAGAAAAATGGTAGGTGTGGCATAGATATTAAAATCATCGGCTGCTTTGCCCGAAAAGCCTTTAAAATCGGAAACGTTAATCCAGTTCAGTTTATGCACCTTTAAAAATGTAACCCAGGCAGCCTTGCTCGTATCTATTGAAACGGCCATCACTTCAAAACGCTTCGGTTTTTGCTGGTCATAAAATTCCTTTAGCCGGGGCATCATGGCTGTACAATGAACACATTCAGTCGACCAAAATACCACCAGGGTATATTCTGAAACGATTCCCGATAATTTGACCGGTTTCCCTAAATTGTCTGAGATTTCAATATCCGGAGATATCTTACCAATCGCGATCTTTTTAAAAGTTTCAAGTTTTTTCTGCAGGGCTGTTTTTCGCTGCTGGTCTTCACATGCGTACGGATCCTGAAAATTATCAGCGATATAAGTGATCACCTCATCGAGATGATATTTGTCAAAACCACCCACAAGATAATCGAGCCAAAACTTAAATACCCTGGCATTTACAGAGGCAGCGCTCAGCATTATGGTGACAGCTTTGATGAATTCGGCTTCCAGTTGCTTCTGTGCCAGGCGGTTATTGCTGTATAACGACAAATAGGATATCGCCTTGTTTGCAAAAACCATGCTGTACAGTAAAGCTGTATCCTTGAAATCAACCCTGTCGAAATAGTGCTGCTTCAGAATGTTTAGCCGGTCATCCTTATTCAGAGCGGCAGGCAGAAAAGGGGTCTGATAAACCCTTGCTACACGAACCGCATAAGCATTCGGATAAAGCTTCGCCAGAGAATCGAAATATTTTTGCTGCAACCGCTGAATTAATTCAAACTCATTTGTTACAGAGGTATAAAATGCATCTTTTACCGGGTAATAATCTACCAGTGGCATCAGAAGTTGTAACTTCGATTGGTTAATCCGGTCGAGTTTTAAAAAAGCAAGATTAATTTGATTTTCAAGGGAAGAGATAATTGTCAGGCTGTCTTCCGGGTTTTTGATGGAAGTATTGAATTGAACATCTTCATTATTCCATACCAGGTCGACAAATGCCTCTTTGTCCCATTTTACCCGATACATTCCAGGCAAGTGGCCGGCAAGGGAAAACCTGAAATGACCTGCAGAATCCGAAAGCGTCGAATCTATGACGGTTAACTTTTCGCCGTAAATACTCAGAAGGAATATCTTATTTCCGCCATATCTGTATATGGTGCCGTCAAAAACACTCTGGGAGGAAACCACAAACGAAGCAAAACAAAGAAGAAATGTGAAAACCAATCTCATAAATGACAGGCCTGGTTACTTCTTTTTCAAACTCTTCATTTGTGGAGCAACCGGACCGAATATCTCTTCCAGTTTTTTCATCAGATCCTCTCCGCGCAGGTTGCGGCCAATTATCTTCTGATCCTTGTCGAGAAGCACGTTGGCCGGAATGGAGTTGACGCCATAGAGTTTGCCTGCAGCATTGGCCCAGCCTTTGAGATCTGAAACATGGTTCCAGGTGAGTTTATCGGCCCTGACTGCTTTGAGCCATTTTTCACGGTTCTGATCGAAAGAGCAGCCGAGGATGTCGAATCCCTTCTTACTAAATGCCTGATAAGCTTTTACCACGTTTGGATTTTCTGCCCTGCACGGACTGCACCACGATGCCCAGAAATCAACAAGCAGCACCTTGCCTTTAAGTGAGGATAATGCAATTGGCTTACCGGTACTGTCATTCATTGTAAAATCGGGCGCCACCTGGCCAATATCAACGCTTTTGAGGATACCAATACGTTTCTTCAATGCCTGAAGATACTGAGATCCGTTCAGACTGGTATCCATGGATGCTACGATTCCTTCCAGATCAGGGAGCTCAAATTGCCAGCTATTGCGCATTACCAGATATGGGGATACGACTGTCTTGTTATTGGCTTTTGCAAAATCCTGAAGTTGTTTCTTCATCTCCTTATCCAGTTCATTTGAAACCGAATCGGTACTCTTCATGGTTGTTGAATCATTGGTCTCCTTTGCTTTTTTCCATTCCATGTAAACAACTTCCATCTTTTTATTGATGGTTTCATTTATGGCAAGATATTGCTGATAAATATCGTGGGTGGGCGATCCTGTTATGATAGATTTATCAAGACTGTCGACATAAATCTGTACCTTGATTTTTGCGTTTTCAACAAACACCGGAAGCATGATTTGTTTTTCTTCCATAACGATGTGCCACATTTCAGGAAGATCTGTTTGTCCTTTAAATGAAAACTCCCCTTTATCCAGACTGGCTGAATCGACATTAACCCATTGGTCAACGTCAAATTTTTGAAGATAAATTTTGCCGCTGTCAGCACCTTTTACTGTTCCATTTATTGTAAACTGATTTTTATTTCCTGTGCAGGATGCGAGAATTGCACCAATTAACAGAATGAATAAATATTTTTTCATAATTGTACCTCCTGGTTTGTTTTGATGCAACAAAAGTAAGGCTTTTTGCGAAACAAAATAAATCTCTAATTTTACGAGGAAAATCCGAATGCTATGAAAAATGCCTTATCCTTTTCAGGGATCCTCTTGATGTTTTTATTTGTTAACCTGGCAAAAGCCCAACCCGAGACGGGTAAAATTTCGACACCAAAATATGACCTGTCGAAAGATCCTGTTCTTTATACTGTTGGTTATGCACACCTCGATACGGAATGGCGTTGGGATTACGAGACAACCATCAATGAATATATCAAAAATACACTGGATGAAAATTTTCAGCGTCTGGAAAAATACAAGCCCTATGTTTTTACTTTTTCCGGCGCACGCCGCTACAAAATGATGAAAGAATATTATCCTGAAAAATATGAAAAAGTAAAAAAATACATTGCCCAGGGAAGATGGTTCGTGGGTGGTTCTTCGGTTGATGAATGCGATGCCAATGTGCCTTCGCCCGAATCGATAATCCGTCAGGTGCTTTATGGCAATGGTTATTTCCGCGCTGAATTTGGCAAAGAAAGTATCGATTTTCTCCTTCCCGACTGCTTTGGATTTCAGGCACATCTTCCCTCGGTTCTGGCTCACGCCGGATTAAAAGGCTTTTCAACGCAAAAGCTTTCGTGGGGCTCAGCTTCAGGGATTCCTTTTAACATTGGAAACTGGACCGGCCCCGATGGCAAAGGCGTGATTGCCGCACTGAATGCCACAAGCTATACAAGTGATATTAAAAAACGGCTGGATACAACCCGTTACTGGGTAAACCGCGTGATGGAAAATGGAAAAAAATATGGCGTTTTTGCCGACTACCGGTATTATGGTGTAGGCGATGAAGGTGGCGCTCCACGTGAGGAAGATGTTAAAAATGCGGTTGAAAGTCTGGGCCTGCCCGATAGTAAAATCAATGTTTATCTTACTTCCTCCGACCAGCTTTTCCGCGACCTCACCGAAGATCAACAAAAACAGCTTCCCTCTTATAGTGGTGATCTTTTACTGACAGAACACTCATCGGGATCACTCACATCACAAGCCTATATGAAACGTTGGAACCGTCAGAACGAACAACTTGCTCTTGCTGCTGAACCCTTAGCCGTTATGGCCGATTGGCTGGGTGGTATCAAATACCCACAGCGATCGCTGAACGAAGCCTGGTGGTTGGTACTGGGCAGCCAGATGCACGATATTGTGCCAGGTACAAGCCTTCCGAAAGCATATGAATATGCCTGGAATGATGAAGTCCTGGCCATGAATAAATTCTCCGCCAGTCTTGAAAGTTCGGTTGGGGTCCTGATCCGGGCTATGGATACTCAGGGAAAGGGAATAGCTCTAGTGGTTTATAATCCTCTTGCAATTGCCCGTAAGGATGTTGTTGAAGCAGAAATCCTTTATGCGGAAGGCGCTCCGAAAGCCGTAAAAGTATTTGACGCGATGAATACGGAAATTCCATCACAGTTACTCAATTCAACCAAGAACAGTATCAGGATACTTTTTTCTGCCTTAGTTCCCTCTCTCGGACTGGCCGTGTTCGATGTTCAACCGGTCAAAGAAGCTTCAACTTATAAAACAATGCTTACTATTTCAAATAACACACTCGAAAATGAATTTTTAAAGGTGACGGTTAACTCAGCAGGTGATATTTCCAGGATCTTCGATAAAAAACTGGGAAAAGAGATTCTTTCATCTCCTTCCCGTTTGGAATTTCAGAAGGAGCATCCTGAATACTGGCCTGCCTGGAACATGGACTGGAACGACCGGAAGAATCCTCCTGTTGATTATGTTGCAGGTCCGGCTAATATAACTGTGCTGGAAAATGGTCCGGTTCGCGCCACACTGAAAATTGAACGCAATGCCCGAAATTCGGTATTTACACAGTATATCCAGCTCGCGGCAGCGAAGGAGAATGTCATCGTTCGGAACACTATCAACTGGCAATCAAGCGGGGTAAGCCTGAAAGTAGCTTTTCCTCTCACGGCTTCCAATACCGTGGCAACCTATAATCTTGGATTGGGAACTGCAGAACGGACAAATAACAATGAAAAAAAGTATGAAGTTCCCTCCCGCGAATGGTTTGACCTCACTGATAAATCCGGCTCTTTTGGTGTTACAATCCTGGAAAATTGCAAATTCGGTTCTGATAAACCTGACGACAAAACCCTTCGCCTGACAATGCTTTTCACTCCCACTACCAATTTTTATCACGATCAGGCAACACAGGACTGGGGAATTCATGAAATCACCTATGGGATATACAGCCACAAAGGGGACTGGCGCACAGGACTATCCGAATGGCAGGCGCGTAGCCTTAATCAGCCGCTCAGGCCATTCCAGGCCTCACAGCATCCCGGGTTCCTTGGAAAAAATTTCTCGTTTGCGAAAATCTCTGTTCCACAAGTTGATCTGCGCTCGCTCAAAAAGGCTGAAAACGGCAAGGAAATAATACTTCGTCTTCAGGAATTGGTTGGGAAAGATATTCAGAATGTGGAAGTCTCGTTGCCGGGAAAAATCATTAAAACATGGGAAGTTGACGGACAGGAACGCAATATCGGGGATGCTACCCTGAAAAATGGAAAGTTGCTCATAGACATGAAAAAATATGCCATGCGCAGTTTTGCTGTTCAATTGGAACCTCCGGTAGAAAAGCTCACTGAGCCTTCCTCAATCGGGCTTCCTCTTCCTTATGATCAGGATGTAATAAGCAACGAAAAAAACAAAAAGAATGGCGGTTTCGATGATATAGGACTAAGCATCCCGGCTGAATTGTTGCCTGAGTCGCTGATTGTCGATGGAGTTCAATTCAATCTGGGGTCCAAAACCGATGGAAAAAATAACGTACTTTCATGTAACGGACAAAAGATTGTTTTACCCAAAACCGGAAATTTCAACCATGTTTATCTTCTTGCTGCGGCGCTCAACGATACAATCGGCACCTTCAGGGTCGGAGGCGCTAAAACTAATCTCAGGATTCAAAAATATCATGGCAACATCGGGCAGTTTGACAACCGCCGATGGGATAAACTCGGACGTATCAATGGTTTGGAAAAAGGATATATCAAACGCAATGAGGTTGCATGGTTTTCAACACATCTGCATAAGGACACAATAAACATCCCTTACAATTATGGGTATATTTTCAAATATTCCCTGGAGGCCTCTCCCGTTAGCGGAACTCTTCAACTTCCGGAAAATGATGCTATTAAAATTTTCGCCATTTCGGTTTCTGATAACCCTTTCGATCAGGTTCGTCAGGCAGCAGCTCTTTACGATGATTTTACTGAACGGCAATCTATGCCTTTGAATCTGCCAAAAAGCAACGTGGACGAGAACATGGCGCCGGCAGCCAAATTGGTTGTAACCCGAAACCGTAAACTTACTGAATTGCCTGCCCGCCTAACCATGAAAGATTATGCCGACATCCACCAACCCAACGGAGTAACATCGACCTATTACTTTAGTGGAGCCGATTCATCCCTTACAGGGTCAATAAAGAATGGAATGAATGTATCGGCCATCAACGATGGCATGTACGATCTTTTACCTGGCGATTCGCTCAACGACAAGTGGTCGGAGAAAGGTGAAGGACGCATCCTGATGGACCTTCAGAAAGAGATTGAACTTGACAGCATTCATATTTTCACAGCTCAAAATACAAAACGGGGAGTTCAAACATTCACGCTCTGGGGCGCCTCAGGTGATAAATGTCCTCCGGTAAAAGGCGATCCGATGGCTTCGGGGTGGAATTATATTCTTTATGCGCCCCCCGAAGATATCTGGGGTAACAGTAAAGCTCTTTACACCATAATTCCGTTGAATGATAAATCAAGGCAATACAGATATCTCCTCTGGATAAGCGAAGATTCATCGCATGGGCCAATCTACTTCAGGGAGGTTGATGTGTTTGAGAAACAAAAATAGGAATAAATGCTGTCCGGGTATGGCGAAAACTGGCAACTCTGATTCATCAAACAGCGATCCTGCAGGAATTTTTGACAGGATCAGTCGTTACTGTGCTTACCAGGAGCGGTGCTTATGGGATGTGAAACAAAAACTTTCGGAATGGAAAGTTCCCGGTGGTATTAGCAATAAAATCACAAAAAAACTTAAGGATGAGGGTTTCATTGATGATGAGCGCTTTGCAAAGCTATTTGCAAGGGGCAAATTTCGTATCAACAAATGGGGCCGTTTGAGAATAAGATATGAACTAAAATGCCGTAGCATTCCCGATCATATCATCCATGAAGCATTGCTGGAGATCAGCGAGGAAGATTACCGGAAAACCGTCATGGAATTGATCCTCAAAAAAAAATTAGAAATTAAACCGGAAAAAAACTTGAACATCCGCGAAAAAATTATCACTTTTGTCACAGGCAAAGGATTTGAATTTGACCTGACCGCCGAAGTATTAAAAGAACTTAAAATCTGACATGATAGCACAAGAACAACTGAGAGACCTTAAAACCAGGCTCGATGTGTTGAGGAGGTACCTTTGACATCGATAAGAAGCTTTCACAGATAGCTGAAGAAGAAACCCTATCCCAGGCGCCCGATTTCTGGAACAATCCAAAAACAGCGGAACTTGCATTACGCGCGATCCGCGATAAAAAACTATGGACAGACGCATTTTTGCAGGCTGTTTCAAGCTATGACGACCTGCTGATTATGTGGGATTTCCATATCCAGGGAGAGGGAACTGAAGATGAGCTTGAAATTCATTACAAAGAATCTCTGACCCTTATCGAGGAGCTTGAATTCCGCAATATGCTAAGTGGCGAAGAGGATAAACTTGGCGCAATAGTGCAGATCAATTCCGGGGCAGGAGGTACCGAAAGCCAGGATTGGGCGCAAATGCTAATGCGCATGTACATCAGGTATGCCGAAAGGAGCCGCTTTAAGATTTCCGAAGTGGATTTTCAGGAGGGCGATGTGGCCGGGATCAAATCGGTTACCATTGAATTTGATGGCGATTATGCCTATGGATATCTCAAAGGCGAGAATGGGGTGCATCGACTGGTACGGCTTTCACCCTTCGATTCAAACCACAAAAGGCATACATCGTTTGCATCGGTTTATGTTTATCCCATCATCAACGATGACATTCTGATCGAGATAAACCCGGCTGAAATCAGTTGGGATACTTTTCGGAGCAGTGGCCCGGGCGGCCAAAATGTGAATAAAGTTGAAACCGCTGTTCGTCTCAAACACGAACCATCAGGAATCGTGATCGAATGTCAGGAAACCCGTTCCCAGGGCCAAAATCGTGAAAAAGCGTTAAAACTGTTGAAGTCGCAACTTTATGAAATCGAACTTCGCAAGCAACGTGAAAAAATTGCTGTCATCGAAAGTGGGAAGAAAAAGATCGAATGGGGAAGTCAGATCCGTAGTTATGTGCTTCATCCTTACAAAATGGTGAAGGATTTGCGCACGGGACAAGAAACATCTGATACACAGTCAGTTCTCGATGGTGATTTAACAGCTTTTATCAAGTCTTATCTGATGGAGTATGGGAATGCTTAAAATCTATCATAATCCGCAATGCAAAAAGTCCCGTGCCGGACTGCAATTCATCAAGGAATCAGGCAAACCTTTCGAAGTAGTTGAGTACATCAGGAATCCCATGACAGAAAAGGAGATGGAAAAGTTGCTGATAAAAATGAATAAAAAACCAGCTGATGTTGTGCGCACCCACGAGGTTTACTTTAAACAAAACCTGAAGGGAAAAAAGTTTGAAGATCATGAATGGATAAAAATCATTCTTCAGAACCCAAAACTCCTGCAACGACCAATCGTTGAAAGCAAATACAAAGCAGTTATCGGTGATCCTGTTGAAAACATCGAGCCTTTATTAAAATAAAATCCAGAACCAAACCATCAAAAATCCTGCTATGCAAACACGTATCGAAAAAGACACAATGGGGCCTATCGAAGTTGCCATTGACAAGTACTGGGGAGCCCAGACGCAGCGTTCACTCACCAATTTCAAAATCGGAGAACCAGGTTCAATGCCCAAAGAGATGATCCGCGGAATGGCCATTCTCAAGAAAGCTGCTGCCATGGTAAATGCCGACCTTGGCGTGCTTGCCAAAGAGAAGAAGGATTTGATCGTGAAGGCTTGTGACGAAATCCTTAACGGGAAGCTGGATGATCAATTCCCTTTGGTGATATGGCAAACCGGGTCGGGCACCCAAACCAACATGAACCTGAACGAGGTAATTGCAAACCGCGCCCATGTGTTGAATGGCGGTGAGTTAGGCGGCGAGGGAAAAACCGTGATTCATCCCAACGATGATGTCAATAAATCACAATCGTCAAACGATACTTTCCCTGCAGCCATGAGCATAGCTGCATACAAAATGGTTACGTCAACAACCATTCCGGGAATAGAACTGTTGAAAGGAACACTTGCAAAGAAATCAGAAGAATTCAAAGATATTGTAAAAACAGGACGTACCCATCTGATGGATGCTACGCCACTAACACTGGGACAGGAATTCTCAGGGTATGTTTCTCAATTGGAACATGGTTTGAAAGCGCTGAAAAACACTCTTCCCCATCTATCCGAACTGGCCCTGGGAGGCACAGCCGTGGGTACCGGATTAAATGCCCCCAAGGGTTATGATGTGCTGGTTGCAAAGAAAATTGCTGAACTGACCGGGCTGCCTTTTATCACTGCAGATAATAAATTTGAATCATTATCGGCACATGATGCGATGGTTGAAACATCGGGAGCCCTGAAAACCCTTGCCGTAAGCCTAATGCACATTGCTTCCAACATCAGGTTGCTGGCTTCGGGCCCGCGTTGCGGTATCGGCGAGTTGATGCTTCCCGAGAATGAACCCGGATCGAGTATCATGCCCGGAAAGGTGAATCCCACCCAACCCGAAGCCATGACCATGGTTTGCGCACAGGTTCTTGGCAATGATGTAGCCATCAACATCGGCGGAATCAGTGGCCATTTCCAGCTTAATGTATTCAAACCCCTGATGATCTCCAATTTGCTAATGTCGGCGAGATTACTGGGCGATGCCTGCGTTTCATTCAACGATAACTGTGCTATCGGGATCGAACCGAATATGGCAGCCATCAACAAAAATCTTGAAAACTCCCTGATGCTGGTTACTTCGCTAAATCCGCATATCGGATACGACAATGCAGCCAAAATCGCCAAGAAAGCCCACAAGGAACACAAAACCTTACGTGAAGCCACCCTCGAACTTGGATTACTTTCGGATGAAGAATTTACCCGTATCGTTGATCCGAAAAAGATGACAGGGCCAAAGTGATCTTTTCGAACCATTAGTTCCATCGGTTCGTGTCAGGCAACACCAACTTCTGTTTCGATTCCTCCAACATTTTTATTGCTTCTTCCTTGATGAGGTCTTCAAGGGGAGTTTTCAGCTTGACCGACCTTTTTTCAAGAAGATCCATATACTGCCGGTCAGAGCGGATCTGGTTCAGAAAATAGGTAAGAGTATCATCTTTTTCTACTCTCTTAGGGTCCGCGTACTTGTCGCGAGTAAATATCATATCCTGTTTCAGGTCGATCAGCCTGAAAATAAACGCTTTACGAACCGTATCACGACCACGGGTAAGAAACAGGGTATCAGAGGGAAGGATCATCTCAAACAACTTTCCATATAATGACACCGGGTCTTCATAATCATCGCTCAATGCAATATAATAGGCGTCACTCCCTTTCTTGAGATTTCCACGTGACTGATTAATCCAATTATATTTATGAATCCTTTCCAATTCTCCTAAAGCGTAAACCGGTTTCAGGATTTTACGACCCAGATAATAATCAAAATTGGCTGCCGGAAACCATCGGAATGTTAAGATTGGCGCTCCTTTATCGATTAGGAAATGTTCTTCATCCCATTTTACAACATTTGCAAACTTTTCTCCAAACTGCTTCCAACCATACATATCGAGTGAAACGTCATCCACTTTCCACCGCTTCAGCGGGATCCAACCATAACGGATTTGGCCAATGGCGGTAATAGCGATCGTGAGCAGAAATGCAAGTGAAAGTGCAACCGGCCAGGGAACCAGCCTTTGTATAGATCCATTTTGTTTCGGTTCAGCCAGATAAGCTGCAGCAATTATGATAAAACCAAGGTAACCTGGGCCTGTCCAGTGCGGCAGAGTACTGCGAAAGATGGAAAAAAATAGAAAAACTAAAACAAGCGGAACGCTGGTCCATAAAAGAATGCGGCTAAAGGATACTTCAAGGAAATGTTTCCTTCGAAAAAGCGCAAGCAAAGCCATTATAATGATCACCACATTTACCGGGTTATTGTAAAAAAACTGGCCGGTTATCTCGGTCAGAAAATATTGTGGCTGGAATCCTGATGTGGTAATACCAACACGGTTTTCATGGAATGTAAAACTGATAAAGTCATTTTCAAAATTCCAGAATACGACAGGAAGAAACAGAAGTACAAAAACGAAAAAAGCGCCATATGTCTCTTTAGCGGTGAACCATTTGCGGTTGTATAGCAAAATGAACATAAATGCTCCTGCAACCAGAAAAACTGAATGATATTTCGACAATAATGCCAAACCGGCGGTGACTCCGGCAAAGAAGAGAAAATTTCTGCTTTCATTTGCCAGATCGTAATCAGGCAGCGATTTCAAAAGAAAATAGAGCGTCACCAGCCAGAAAAATACCTGAGGCGCATCGGGGAGAATGAAAGTTCCGCTCAGGATAAATCCATAGAAAGAGGCCGTGAATAATAGCGCTGCGTATAATCCGGTTAGTGGATTTTTTATTTGCCGGCCGATAAGGAACATCATGCCGGTACTAAGGCTTCCCAACACTACTGAGGCTAATCGCAGGAAAAATTCGCTGTCAAGAATGAGATTTAATGTAAAAAGTTGAATCACCAGACCCACCATTGGCGGATGGTCGAAATGGCTGAGGGCCGGGAATTTCGCGTAGGTCCAATAATAAACCTCATCGTTACCCAATTCGATAAAACCGGCAATGAACCCGCGCGCAATGGTCGATACCATTATCAGGATGAACAAAGCCCAGTATATCTTTCGGTTTGATGGCATTCTATATTATTGAGTGACTGAGTGAGTGATTGAGTGATTGAGTGACTGAGTGATTGTTACCCTCTTATCTTGTCATCTGATTACCTTTTTCACATGACAAAAGTAAAGATTTTCAAAAGAAACTGATAAGCAAATAAATATTCAGGGAAACTACAATAATGCCAACGATGAGAAGCATTAACCTTGTAGTGTTGCTATTCACATATTTCCCCATCACCTTCTTCGATGATGTCAGGTATATCTGCAGGAAAATGGTAAATGGCAATTGAATGCTGAGGGCCATTTGCGAAATTATCAATCCCTGGTATGGATTACTTATGAAAAAAATTATCAGCAAGGCGATTACCAACGAAATAATGACACCGAGTCGTGAATGGCTGTCGTGAATATCATATGGCTCGCCAAAAAGACCCGCGAAAATGCTGCCTCCTGCCATCCCTGATGTAATGGTCGAAGCAATGCCTGCTAAAAGCAGCGCCACTCCAAAAAGCACAGCAGCATTGTTCCCCAGAAGTGGCTTAAGAATGGTTGCAGCCTGTGGCAATTCATTCACCTGGATGTGATTTGTGAAAAACGCAGTAGCTGCCAACAATATTATTGCGCTGTTAATGGCCCAGCCAATCACCATTGAAAAAAGGGTATCGAAAAGTTCATAATCCATCTGACGTTTGATAACCTTTTCGTCCTCAAGGTTCCACTGTCGGCTTTGAATTATTTCGGAATGAAGGAACAGATTATGCGGCATCACAACAGCGCCCAACACGCTCATCACAATGATCATCGATCCCTGGGGAATACTTGGTTTTACCCATCCAATCCCTGCCTCGACCCAATTTATATCAACCAGGGTCAACTCATATAAAAAGGAGAGTCCGATGATGGAAACAAAGGCGATGATGAATTTTTCGATTTTATGGTAAGAATTGGTAAACAGCATGATTATCACGAAAACGAAGGCCATTATCGCTCCTGCCGGAATCGGAATATCAAACAGCATGTTGAGCGCTATTGCTGCTCCCATTATTTCCGCAAGTGAGGTAGCAATTGAGGCGCCCATGGCAGTAATCAATACCGATCGTGACGTCCACTTTGAAGTATACTTGTTTGCCGCCTCGGAAAGACACAACCCGGTAGCAATACCAAGATGGGCAACATTGTGCTGAAGAATAATCAGCATAATGGTTGAAAGGGTGACCATCCATAGCAATTCATAACCGAACCCCGAGCCGGCAGCAATGTTCGATGCCCAGTTGCCCGGATCAATAAAACCAACCGTGACAAGAAGTCCCGGTCCGATATATTTCAATATGTCCAAACCTCCGAAACGGGGTTTGTGGTCACTCCTTCGAAGATCCTTTATGAAATCAAGAAACATAGCATCCGGATTCAGATGGGTGAAAATAGAAAAAACAGGATAGATCAGTGAAAAAGTATGATCTTACTCACTGCTCTTGCTTCACCTTGATAAAGCACAATGTTGTAACTCCCTGGCGCCAGAGATGATGTATTAAAACGAAAATAATGGGTTCCCATTTCAAGCTTACTCTCCAGCCAGGTGGCAATAAGCTTTCCATTTTGCGAAACCAGTGAAAGTCGTACACTGCCAGGCTGATCAAGCTTAAAAGTAATATTACAGGCGTCTTTTGCAGGATTTGGGAACACATGCAGCGCAAACGGCTGGGCCGGGGAAGTTGGGGTTATACCCACCGGATAGTCAAACTTCGAAGTTAAAACATAATGCAAAAAGTCACGGGCATCGCTGGTATCAAGGTAATAAAGCGGAAAACTGAGCAAGATACTTTTATGATCAACCCCCATGTACTCCAAACCTACCGGTCGGTTTTTCAACTTACCAAAGGGAGTGGATGAATCAAACCTTGAATCAAAACGATAAATCACTGTCGCTTCAGGAGCAGGTGCAAAAACATCCACATTGTAAATCTGTCCGCGATACAATATATCCATGTATTTCAGAGAGTCGATATAAAGCGTGTCATAGTCTGGAAGTACGGTATTGGCCCTGAAGAGCATGCTTTGTATCTTTCGATCGTTACTGTCAACCTTGAATAATTGATGGAAAAGAGCTGTTTCCGGAACTTTATTAGGGTATGGGATGGTCGGTGACATCCAGAATCTAGCCGGGGTAAAGCCGGCAAATAGTATGTTCCCCCCATTGGAAATATGGGCCAAAACGCACTTGGTCATTTCATCGTTAACTGATTCAAATTCAGAAGTATTCGATATCCAAAGAATTGAGCGGTAACGGGAAATCAGCGACATGTTTATTTTTTGCACTGCATTGATGTCTTTCCATTTATAAGGAATATCCAGTAAGGAATTGTAAAATGCGCGTACACTGTCAGGCGTAGTTTTTGTGCCTTTGAGGTTAGCGAGCACCAGCAGTGTATCACTGAAATTAAAGCGCGCTCCTGAAACTTCGCGTGAAAACAAACTCTCTTGCAGTGAATCGCTGACGGTAGTAATAACATAATAATATTGCTTGTTTTGTTCTGCCATCAGGTCGTTGTAGGTTGAGTCGGCTACAGGTGATGATGTAATCTTCTGATATTGACTTCCGGCAATTTCTGAGCGATAAACATTGACACCCTTGACAAAATTATTTTTAGTGGGTTTCCAGTGAAGAACAATATCTTGCATGGTTGATTGCGCGTGTAATTCCTGAGGATACGGAACTTGTTGCTGTTCAGCCAGAGTTGCAAGGGCGCCACCGGTTACCTTTCTGAAATATGGAACATTGCAGTTGCCAAGGGTATCGGAAGATTTATGCCAGTTCGGGCTGAAAGTTATCTCTTCGAAATAGGTCGCCGGAAAGCTTTTTAACCAGTATGGATAGGAATCGGAGCCACTATTCATTTTGTCTCCGGGGATATCCACCGAAAGATCAGTATAGCGTTCGATTGCATCGGCGGCACAATTTCCGGCCCATTCAAAGTTGAGGTATTGGTAAACTTTAACTTTCGCCAGGTTACTGGGATTGTTTGAGATCATGTCGAGATTGAGCATAAACCGGATATCATCTCCTGCAATCCGGGCATTGCCGGAAGAGTACCGCGACCCATAAAGGCCTAACTCTTCGGCAGCAAAAAGCGAAAACTGAATAGTGGCCTCAGGCCGATAGTCGAACTGTTTCATTATCCGGGCTATCTCAAGAGTAGCGGCAATGGCAGTGCCGTTGTCATCAACTCCTGGGGCATCATTGTATGGGTCGGGGGAACAGTAGGAATCCCAGTGCCCACCTGCAACATAGATCTCATCAGGGGCAGAAGAGCCAGTAAGGGTGCATATTATATTGTATTGCCACGAGCTATACGTCGTACCACCCCAATTGTTAACACTCAGGTAAAAGGAATCAAGCTTTACATCGGTATATCCATAAGATAGAAACTTATTCATAATGGAAATGGCGATCTCCTTTTTATTTTCGTTCATTAAAAAACGGGATCCCCAGTTTTGCATCTCCTGCAAAGTAGCCCTGAGTGTATCAACATTTATAGCGCTGACCATGGCAGCAATCATCGGATCTGCGACCCTGACCGCCTGCCTGCGGGCATCGGGAGTTTCAGAATATTTCGTACTGGGAACCGAAGGATCCGGCCGCTTTTCAACCAGATAAGCATTTTCCACCTGTGCATTTAACCAGGTTGGGATTATCCCAAAAAGCATAATAATAATCACGCGGATAAAAATGTTCATAGTCTTCATATAAATCGTTTCTTGGTTAAAGGTCGTCTCGAATTTTCGGGAAACCAGGGCTGTTTAGTTTATTGCAAAAAGTTGGCTAAATATAGTGCGGTTTTTCATAGTAGGCTTCTTTTATTCGATGAAACCAATAAACTTTTTGATGGTCATATTGTTTTTGGCATCCACTGAATCATTGATATTGCCAAATTGAAAATAAATAAAAACTTATCTTTGTTTTAACAAAAACTATCTAACTATCAATTAAAAGTATCATTATCAACACCTTATGCGAATGCAATTCATAAATTATGAAAGTCTCCGGTTTTTAATCCTGATATGAAATAATATGAAACAGTGGTACGAAGAATTATTTGAGAATTATGGGCGTAAATACGACAAAGAAATTTTTACGCGTGGAACGATAAAAGAGTGTGATTTTATCGAACAAGAAATTAATTTCGATAAGAGGTTGAAAATTTTAGACATTGGATGTGGCACTGGTCGTCATTCAATTGAATTGGCTAAGCGGGGTTATCCGGTAACCGGAATCGATTTATCTAAATCAATGTTAGATAGTGCAAGAGAAAAAGCATTGGCGCAGAATCTAAAAATTAATTTCATTCAGGCCGATGCCCGCAATTCTAATTTTTCAAACCAATTTGATTTAATAATCATGCTTTGCGAAGGAGCATTTCCACTCATGGAAACCGATGAAATGAACTTTCAAATTTTAAAAAATGCCTCGACTGCTTTGCGAAATAGCGGAAAATTAATATTTACCACACTGAACGGATTATTCCCGTTGTTTCATTCGGTAAAAGATTTTCTTGCTTCAGTTTCCGAAGAAGGGAATGCAACCTATCAAAATAATTCATTTGATTTGATGACTTTTCGCGATTACAACATTACCATTACCGAAGATGATTTTGGCAACAAAAAGGAATTGAAATGTAACGAAAGGTATTATGTACCCAGTGAGATAACATGGTTGCTGAAATCACTTGATTTTAATTTCATTGACATTTACAGTGCAAAACTTGGCAATTTTAACCGGAATGATAAATTGACAACTGAAGATTTTGAAATGCTGGTAATTGCACAAAAAAATCAAAAAACCGGTTATCCTGGTTTTCAAAAATCAAAAAGTTCTCCGAGAAATCCCTTCTTTCTGCGCTGGCCATATTGATTATAGGATCCATGGTGGTCGTCATGGCCGCTATTTTTATAATTATGGCTATCATTGTTTCCCATAGGCGAAAATCCCTGGCCCTGGTCCATAGCAGGATTAAATCCCATTGACCGTTCGATTATCTTTTCCAGTTCACCTCGATCGAGCCAAATCCCACGACACTGGGGACAATAATCAATTTCAACTCCCTGACGGTCGGTCATCAGGAGGGTAATATTGCATTTCGGACAGTTCATGTTAGTAAATTATTAAGTAAACTATTTATTATGTTACGATTCTGAATTTACGATGTTGTTAATGTCCAGTTCAGTTTGATGCTCATCCGGTTCGATATGAACATGTACAAAGGATCGGGGAATTGATTCTATGATCTGTTTTTCAACCCGGTGTGATATCTCATGAGCCTCCTCAAGGGTAAGTACAGGCTGCACATGGATGGTAACTTCTATAAAATTTTCGGCGCCTGAAGTTCGTATTCTAAGGTCATGATACCTCAATATATCTTTCGCCCCTTTTAACAATGATTCAACGTTTGCAACCAACGGCTTAGGACTGCGGTCGAGAAGCACATCAGTAGCACGTTTACCAAGCCTCCAGGAAACTCCTAACACGATGAGCGCCACCGCCAGAGCCGCGACCGAGTCGGCAAAATAAAATTTGAAATTGGCAAGGATAAGGCCGAGAAGCACAACAGCTGAACTATAAATATCGGTTGAAAAGTGAAGAGCATCAGCCTCCAGCGCCTGACTTTTGTATTTCCGCGCTACCCGGTAAAGGGCTCTGGAGCGTAGAATATCGACCACTATGGATGTTATGACCACGATATAACTAAAAATATTTACTTCTATTTCCGTATTCCCGCTGATAAGCCGGCGCATTGCTTCATAAATGATCCATGCACAGGTGATAAGCAACAAAAAAGTCTCGACAAGAGCAGAAAAATTTTCAATCTTGCCATGGCCATAATGGTGGTTTTCATCAGGTGGCCTGTCAGAAATTCTGACTGAAAACCAGGTGATCACCGCGGCAACAAGGTCGAGCCCTGAATGCAAAGCCTCAGACAACAATCCAAGGCTACCGGTAATCAGTCCTACAACCAGCTTAAACCCCGTGAGAAATAATGCAGCGAAAACCGACACACCGGCAACCCGCTTTTTCTCTTGTTCCATCTTGCTTTCCATCATTAATTTTCTTCGTTATCCGTACTACTCAATTGTTGTTTATTCTCCTTATCTCAAGCTGGCATTGGCAAATAACACAAAACATAAATGAATTCCAGCGACCAGTAAAACAAATGTTGGGAATTTTCAAATGTATGTTTTCGTGGGAACAAATATAGGAAATTTTTGCATAGTTAATCCCCCGAATATTCCCGTCCACACCTTTCGAAGCACTGCACCTGTAACAATCGAAAATGCAATGATGGTCAATGGCAACAAAATATAGCCCGGCGGCCGATAGTGCGGTGCCTGTATAATAATAGCAAATAGCTCCTCTGGGAAGAACTTCAATAACGTTGCAGCTTTTGCACATGTAACCATGAGTGGTGATGCAACGTCAAAGCAGGATATTGCCCGGGATAGATAATATGCAAAGATTTTCGTGTGATCCCCGAAAAATCCGCTAACTTTACCCGTTAATGTTCCGGACGACTAATGGATAATACGTGAGCTTACGCCCCCTTTTAAAAAATGGCATTTGCGAAATTGTTATAACATAAAAGCCTGCATGAAACAGCTGCCAGTTGTCATCGTTTTCCTTCTTCTTACAAGTCTGACCACCCGTTCGCAAGAGTTTTTTTTCACTAACTTTCCGATTGAAAAAGGTCTCTCTCAAAGTGTTGTCAATTGCGTGTTCCAGGATTCAAGAGGATATATCTGGGTAGGCACCCAAAATGGTTTGAATCGCTTTGATGGCTACTATTTTGAAATCTATTCACACAACCCATCCGATTCAAATTCCCTTTCAAACAGCTGGATATATTCAATTGACGAGGATCATCAGGGAAACCTTTGGATAGGTACGAAAGGCGGCATTAACCAATGGTTGCGAAAGGAAAAACGATTCAAGCGTATAAATTATTCCACAGGTTACACGAATGATGTTACCGATTATTCCTACGATGCGCGCGTTGCCCGGAACGGCAATATTCTTATCAACACCCCGCCTGTTCTTACGATCTTTAATCCGTCAGTCAATTCATTTAACCATTTTACAAGCAGTCTTTCTTATGATGGCTCTGTAAAGGACAACCGTGTGCCTTTGCTTGAGGACAAGGAAGGACTGATATGGATTGGATCCACGAGGGGGCTGGCATGCTTTAACCCAAGAACAACGGAATTCAAATACTTCATCCATAACGCCAACGATCTCAATTCGATTAGTGACAATACAATCACCGCATTATATGAAGATGGCACAGGTTATATTTGGATCGGTACCACATCCGGGTTGAACCGCTTAGACAAGAAAAACCATTCAATAAAAAAGTTTTACTCCGATGCCCGCAACCATCAATCACTAAGCAACAACTTTATCCGTGCTATTACAGGCGATCCTTACGGGTTTATCTGGATAGGTACCGAAGGCGGCGGACTTAACCGCGCCTCTCGAACCAATGATGACAGACTGATCATGGAAAATTTCACAAGTGAAAATCATAGCCTTGGTCATAATATTATACTGGCGCTTATGGTTGACAAATCGCAGAACCTCTGGATAGGGACCCTCCAGGGATTAAGCAAAACTGATCTAAAACAACGCAAGTTTCACCTTTATCGTCGTGATGATACTCCCTTTTCAACAAATCTGCTTGGCAATGTGATCGCATCAATTTACAAAGATGATGATGGTCTTATATGGGTAGGCAACTGGGGGCAGGGGTTAAACCTCCTCAATCGCAAGACCGGCCAGGTCGACTATTTTTCAACACGATTATGGGGGGAACAATACATCCCAAACGATTTTGTTCATGTAATCTTTGCCGACACCCGCAAAAATATTTGGATCGGGACCCGCGATGGCATTTGTATTTACGACAGGATAACGAAAAGATTTATACGGTTCAGGGAGTTTTTCAAAAACAACAGCCTGCCCGACTTCCGCTATGAAAGGATTTACAGCATCATCCAGAGCCATGAAAACGATTACTGGATAGGTACCCAAAATGGGTTGTACCGGATAAACATTGAAAAATCTACGACCGAAGTTTTCAGAGAAGAGTCATCCGGCAACCATCGCATCAGCGGGAACCTTGTCTATTCAGTGATTGAGGACCGCGAAGGGTTGATCTGGATTGCCACACTCAGCGGGCTGGATATTTATAACCCGAAATCGGGAAAAATGAAGCGCTACGTTAAGAACAATAAACCAAACTCACTTTGCGATAATTTTGTTATCAGCTTATGCGAAGACTATCACGGGGATATATGGATTGGAACCGGTTCATATATAAACAGGTTTGTGAAGCATGATTCAACCTTCATTTACTATTCCCAGGAGAATGGTTTGCCCAATAACCGAATTTTCGAAATCCTTCAGGATAACCAAAGGAATTTGTGGTTTGCCACTGGTGGCGGCCTTTGCCGGTTTGACTCTACAACGAACAGTTTCAGAACCTATTCGGTTGAAGAGGGCCTGCAGAGCCTGGAGTTCAACCTCCGCGCCTGCTGTAAAAGCAGTGATGGAGAGATTTTTTTCGGCGGGATGAATGGTTTTAACTCATTTTACCCTGATTCACTCAGAGACAATCCATTTATCCCCGAAATCGTATTCACATCATTTTTCAAGACTGTACAAGGAAATAAAGAATATATCGATGTGGAAAATGCCAGCGAAGTGGTATTGAACTACAACGACCATACGTTTACGATTGAATTTGCAGCCCTGGAATTCACAAACCCCGATAAAAACCGTTATGCCTACATGCTTGAAGGGGTTTCGGGCGACTGGATTGAGACCGGAAACCGCCGTTTTGTGCCATTCTCAAACCTTCCTCCCGGTGAATATACCTTTAGAGTAAAAGGCTCAAATAACGATGGCCTCTGGAATGAGTCGGGCCCCAGCCTTAAGATTATCATCAAGCCACCATGGTGGCGGAGCAGCTGGGCATGGACAGCATACTTTATATTTTTGGTTGGAGTAATCATAATATATATCCGGATCCGTGAGCGGAAACTTCTTCGTGAACGCGACCATCTCGAGAAAAAAGTGCTCATCCGAACCCTGCAAATAGAAGAGCAAAATGCCGAAATATTAAAGAAAAATGAGGAGCTGAACAAGCTGAACAATGAACTGTCGGCGCTGAATACAACCAGAGATAAATTCTTCTCTATCATTGCCCATGATCTCCGGAATCCCTTCAATACCATTCTGGGGTTGTCGGAAATGGCAATTGGGAACACCGGTGACGCGGAACCGGAAAAGGTCCGGAAAATTGTTTTCGATATTCGTGACACCGCGAAGCACACCTTCGATCTGCTCCAGAACCTGCTGATCTGGGCAAGATCACAAACCGGCGCTCTTGATTTCGAGCCGGTTTCCTTCGATTTATCTGAACGGATTCTTGAAAATACGGATATCGTAAAAAGCCAGGCAGAGAAAAAGAATATTGTACTGTCTTATATTGAAGCCGGCCCGATCATGGCAACCGGCGACACCCGGATGATCGACACCGTTTTGCGCAACCTCCTCACCAATGCCATCAAGTTCACACAGCCACAGGGACAGATTACCGTGTCGGTAAAAGAAAAGGATAACCACTATGAAGTAATGGTTCAGGATACCGGTATAGGAATCGCCGAGGAAAATATTTCCCGAATATTTCTTCTCGATAATAAATACACCCGAAAAGGCACTGAAAAGGAACGTGGTTCAGGCCTCGGACTTATCCTGTGCCGTGAATTCATTGAAAAGCACAATGGCACAATCAGGGTAGAGAGCAAACCTGGCAAAGGCAGCGCTTTTATATTTACTCTCCCTAAATAACCCAGGTCATTGCAATACATCTTCCTGTTGTTTTGTACTTTTGTAAAAACGAACTCCCATGTTTAAACGATATTTCCTTGTCCTTACTTCTCTTCTGTTTCAGTTTTCTATTGGTTTCACTCAGGAACCAGCAAAACAAAAACCGACAGAGATCATTATCCTGCATACAAACGACATGCATGCCAAGATCGACAACCTGGCAAAACTGGCCTATCTTGCGGATAGTTTGCGCAGGTTTCATCCTAATGTTTTTTTGGTAGCCGCCGGTGATAATTTTACCGGGAATCCCGTGGTCGACATGATTCCGGATAAGGGCTTTCCGATGATCGACCTGATGAACCATTGCGGTTTCGATGTCAGCGCCCTCGGAAACCATGAGTTTGATATGGGCCAGGATTTTCTCAATAAACGCATTGAACAGGCCCTATTTCCATTTATCAGCTGTAACCTTGATGTATCAGAAGCCCGGATGCATCCTGTCAAACCATACATTATCCTCGGTACAAAAAACGGTGATTCATTAGCAATTCTGGGAATCATTCAACTCGATGAAAACGGACTGCCCAGTTCACATCCTTCAAAAATGACTGGGATCAAATTTACCAATGGGTTGGCCAAAGCCCGTGAATTTGCCTGGCTTAAAGACCGTTATGGAATCCTGGTCGGACTTACTCACCTGGGGGTCGAGGATGATGTGCGCCTGGCCGATTCAATGCCTCAATTTGATTTGATCATCGGCGGACATTCCCATACGCTTCTTGAGAAACCGTTGATGGAAAATGGTGTAATGATTTTACAGGCAGGCGCGAACCTGCGATACTTTGGAAAAACAACATTACAGATCGAAAATGGACATGTAAGCGATCGTCGTGATGAGGTCATTCCTGTTGCCGACCTGAAAAAGGAAAATGAGGAGGTCAGAAAACTCATCGATCAGTATAACGATAACAAGGAATTCGACCAGGTAATAGGTTTCACAGAGAAAACCATTACAGGATACGATGAGCTCGGTAGTTTGATGACCGATGCCCTGACCAGTGAGCTTAAAGTAGATTTTGCATTTCAGAATAAAGGCGGAATCCGCTTGCCTGAACTGGCCGAAGGGAACATTACTCTGAAGGATTTGTATAAGCTTGATCCGTTCAACAACCAGGTTGTGATTTTCAAAATGAATGCCGATGAAATTGCATCACTGATTTGTTATGCGTACAAGCTTGAGAAGGATATCGACCTCCAGGTTTCCGGCATGACATACATTATCACAAATGATAAGAAGAATCAATGTACGAGCGTGAAAATGATCGGCAAATCAGGGAAACCACTTGATCCTGCCATGGATTATTCTGTCGCCATGAACAATTACATGGCTGTTACTTACAAATTCGATCACCGCGACCAGGGGAAAACAGCAGCCACAACAACAGCAGAGGCAATGATTAATTACCTCAGCAATAAAAAAACAGTAACCTATAGCGGAGTAAAGCGGGCAACGGTTGCTCAATGAAACTTATTATTGCTATTTTTATCCTCATTAAAACTGATCACCTTTTCTTCTTGAATTTTTGAATTATTGAAATCTGAAAAGAATGAAAAACTTTACCAAAAATTCGGTCGGACTCACAGACGCAGAAAAAATGGCAAAGGCAGCCATTGAAAAAGCGGTGGAGTCAGGGCTTGCAATAGCTGTCACTATCGTTGATGAAAGCGGAGTAATTAAATTTTTTGCCCGTATGGATAATGCGCCGTTAATTGCAGTGGATGCTTCCAGAAAAAAAGCAATCACTGCAGTTGGATTCGGACTCCCGACAGGTAAATCATGGTTTGATTTCATCAAGGATGACCCAATTCTCAGGGAAGGCGTACATGATTTTACCGACTTTATGCTTATGGGAGGCGGAATTCCAATAATATTTGAAAACCAGATAATTGGAGCTATTGGAATCAGCGGGGGCCACTATGAACAGGATCAGATTTGTGCACAGGCTGCAGTGAATTGCATTTAATGTTTATTCCATGATGAAAATTATCGATAATCTGCAATTGTTAAACCGGTTGAAACGTTTTGCCTCCGGATATACAACAATCCATAATTTAAATGATCTGGCAATTGAGGTTGAAGCTGTGCTTGATGATCTTATGGACATTGAGTTTTCGGGTCTTTACCTTTACGATTTCCATGAAAACAAGTTAAAATTACTTGTTGCCAAAGGATTTAATGATGAGGAACTGAGGGAAGCAGAACGTACAGGAATGGAACGACATCCCGGATATGTTTTCCGCACCAGGGAGATTTTAAATATTCCGGATACTGAGAATGATCCGGAGCACCGGTCTATTTCATCTGAAAGAAGTTTTATTGTACGTTCCAGGCTTTACGTGCCGGTTATGAACGGAGATCAGGCTGTTGGTGCATTCGGTATTGTCAGTTCTGAAAAAAACCACTTTAATGATGAAACTGTTGCCATCCTGTCCTTTATCTGCAATATCGCCGGAGGAATATATGGCAATATTATGATGCAGGTTGAATTACGGCTGGCATCTTTGATTGCACAGGAAACTGACAATGCTGTTATCATTACAGGCAAAGACGGCCTTACAGAATGGGTTAACCGAAGTTTTGAACGCATCACCGGCTATAAATTTGAAGAGGTGAAAGGGATCAAGCCCGGAGAAATCCTTCAGGGTGATGATACAGACCAGCAAATCGTGAATAAAATTGCGGAAGCTGTTAACATGATGATTCCTATCGAAGCCGACCTGGTTAACTATCATAAGAATGGGCGCCCGTATTGGGTGCGACTCCAGATTCAGCCAGTGTTTAATGCACAGGGAGAACTTACCAATTTTATTTCCATCCAGCGCGATATCACTGATCAAAAAAAAGCGCAAAATGAAATGGAATCAATCACCATGCGGTTAGCGACCCTTATAACCAATATGAATTCTGGAATTCTTGTGGAAGACCAATACCGAAATATTGCCCTGATCAATAAAACTTTTTGTAACATGTTCAGCATTCCGGTTGAACCGGAAGCATTGCTGGGATCAGATTGTTCCGATTCTGCTAATCAATCCAAACAACTATTCCTTGATCCTGACTATTTTGTAAATCGGATTGATATAATTCTCAGAGAAAAAAAACCAGTGATTGGCGAGGAAATTGAATTGGCCGATAACAGGATTTTCGAACGGGATTATATTCCGATCTTTCTTGATCAGAAATTTCTTGGGAATCTATGGCAATACAGCGATATTTCTTCCAGGAAAAAAATTGAGAATGATTTACGAAAAGCGACTACAGAGGCTGAATCAGCCAATTCTTCCAAGAGTCTTTTTCTTGCCAAAATGAGTCATGAAATCCGTACTCCTCTAAATGCGGTTATTGGTTTGTCAAAACTCCTGTACGACACTTCTCTGACTTCAGAACAGAAAAAACTTAACGACAAATTACTTATCTCCGGCGAAAATTTATTAGGTATTATTAATGAAATTCTCGATTTTTCGAAAATTGAAGCAGGCAAGATTGAAATGGAAGCCATACCCTTCAGCCTGCAAAAAATGATCAGGCGGGTTTACAGTTCCCTTGAACATACGGCTGAAGAAAAAATGATTACCCTTACAACCAGTGTCGATCAGCGGATTGGCAGGGCTTTGATCGGCGATCCTGTCCGGCTGCAGCAAGTGCTCACAAATCTTGTAAGTAATGCTATTAAATTTACGCAAACCGGAGGTGTGGAAGTTTCCTGCAAACTGATTGATGAAACTGAAACAAAAACAAGATTGCTTTTTTCGGTTACTGATTCAGGAATCGGGATCAGCAAAGAAAACCTGAACTACATATTTGAACGGTTCAGGCAGGAAGATGACAGCGTTACAAGAATTTATGGAGGAACCGGCCTTGGCCTTGCCATTAGCAAGCAACTGGTGAACCTGATGGATGGGGAACTGCAGGTTGAAAGCGAAAAAGGAAAGGGCAGCCGGTTCTTTTTTACTCTGGAATTTATAACGACCGATGAAAAGGCGCTCCAGAAGGAAGATCAGAAAGTAAAATTTGACCCCGCAGCCTTGAAGAACAAGAAAATCCTGATTGTTGAGGATAACGAATTCAATCAGTTCATTGTCAAATCACTCATTGAAAAGTGGGGGGCATCAACCGAAATTGCTGAAAATGGCACCATTGCCGTTAAGAATCTCAAACAAACTTATTACGATATTGTACTTATGGATATGCAAATGCCGGAAATGGATGGAGTGACAGCCACAAGGATTATCCGGAGCGAAATAAATAAGAATATTCCTATTTTCGCACTGACGGCAAATGTTACAAAAGAGGCAATTCAACGGGCTTATGATGCCGGGATGAACGAATATATCACCAAACCATTTGACGAAGAAGATTTGTATATAAAACTATTGAAGGCTGTTGGTATCGAACCTGAGTTTTATTTAGATGGAACCAATCCACCTGAAATATATGGCAGCGATATGCAGCAGGATGAGATTCACTATGACCTATCAAAGCTATTCCGGTTCTTAGGTAATAATAAGAAACAGAGCCATGCTATGATAGTAAAGTTTCTGCAGTATATCCCGGAATATTATAAGGCGTTGATAGATGCATATGAGGCCGATGATTTTGAGAATATCCTGCAAACATCCCATAAAATTAAATCAAGTTTGGACCTCATCGCCACCCAATCAATACGTGACACAATAAATCTCATATATCTTTATGCTAATGAAAAGCAGAACCTTGACAAGCTTCCAAATTTGTTTGAGCTAATAAAAATAAAATTCCCTTTGATGATCGCTCAGCTTGAAAAATGGATCGAGGATAACCCACAAGAAGCTTAATACCCGATAAGTTTATAGGACCATAATCCTATCAGCTCCTTTGCTGCACGCGAGCTGTTTCCCAATGCTTCAGCATCAGGCAGTAACCTGATTAATCGAAATGGAACAGGAATAGATTCAAAATCGGCAGGGGCCGGTATCACATGAAGTCCGCTGCGGGCAAAAAGCCAAACAGCGCGTGGCATATGCAGGGCCGATGTTACAAGTAAGATTGAGTCTCCTTTCATTTCTTTCATCATTTTCCCGACCTCCTGCATATTTTCAACGGTGTTCCTGCTACCGGAACCAATCCGTATTGATGCGCCCGGAACTCCAAGAATTAAAAGAAATTCCTTCATGGCAAGGGCCGAAATACCAGTTCTGATTATCGGATCTGCTCCGCCGCTTAAAATAACCACATGTGATTTGCCCGCATGAAAAAGCTGCGCTGCAAACAATTCCCGGTCTGCAGCCCCGTTCAGGTCAAGTGACGGCATTGCTGATCCTGCATATCCCCTTATTCCGCCTCCCAATACGACAATTGCATCTGCCTCAGGATACGTTGAAACGGGCCGGTATTTAAATTGCGACTCTAATCTGTTTCGTATGAAATCACTCCACAAAGGCATACTCCAGAGCCATAGCCATGCAATTGAACTCATAAACAAAATAAAACCCGTTCTTTTGCTTTTACATTTAAAAAAGAAAATCAAAGCTGTCAGAAATCCTATAAATGCCACTCCCAGTGGCATCACGAATTGCAGGAATGTCTTGTAAAATATAAAATCTAAGCCATACATGATTTCAAGACCCTTCTGTAAATTAACTCATGTTGACAACATCATTCAGCTGCCTGACCAATAATTCAAATTGCATGGAAAATTCTTTAATCATTTCACGAAGATTTTCGATCTCCCCGGGCGATTTACTTTTTTCATTGATCTGTTTAATAAGGTCGCGAACTTTGTCAGTTGAAACAAGGTCAACGCTCGATTTTATTTTATGCGACATCCGGCTTATAGCATCAGGATCATTGTTCACAGCTGCATCAGATAATTCGTTCATATATGCAGGAGTAACCTCAAGAAACTTGAGAATCATTCTATTCAGCATCGACTTATCATTACCAACCATTTTTGATAACCTGGATGTGTCGGCAACTATAACTTCAGGCGAAATCAGAGGGGCTGATTCATCATATCCCTGATTTTTACCAATTACCGCCATGATTTTCGTGTAAAGTTCATTTTCATCAAATGGCTTTGAAATATAACCCTGCATGCCGGCCTCTTCACATCTTTCTACAATCCCTTTCACTACGTTGGCCGTAAGCGCAAGTATAGGAGTTTGCAAATTGAGTTTGTTCCTGATAATTTTAGCCGCAGTTAAACCATCCATTACCGGCATCTGAATATCCATCAATATCAAGTCAAATTTGCCGGAAGAAAGATTATCTACAGCCTGTTGGCCATCTTCGGCGATCATCACCGCCCCACCCCACTTTTCAAGAATAGACTGAGCAATAAACTGGTTGAATTTATTATCTTCAACCAACAAAATCCTATATCCGGTTAAATTCGCTGATCCGGGTTCAACTGCAGGTTTTTCAATTTCACATCCGACGGCCGATCCATTTGGGATGTTAAGTGTAAAGAAAAAGCTGCTGCCTTTGTGCTTGGTACTCTCAAGGCTAAGTTCGCCTCCCATGAGCTCCACCAATTGCTTGCTGATGGGCAAACCCAGACCGGTTCCCCCGTAAGTACGTGTGATGCTTTCATCCTCCTGCTGGAAACTGTTAAATATTCTCTTTTGGTTTTCCGGACTTATGCCGATTCCTGTATCCTCTACCACGAAAAGAATTGTACTGATATTTTTGTCCTCTCCAATAAGTTTAAAATGCATTTCAACCCCGCCTTCATTGGTAAATTTAATTGCATTACTAACAAGGTTATTTAGAACCTGATGAAGACGAACCGGATCTCCTTTTAAAAACTCAGGAATGGCAGGGTCAACTGAATATTGCAGTTTAATGTTTTTTCCCTCTGCCCGGTATTCATTGGCATCATATACCCTGCGACATAACTCATTAATATTAAAGTCTGTTCTATCAAGAGTAATCTGTCCTGATTCAATTTTTGAGAAATCCAGGATATCATTAATAACAGTCAACAGGTTTTCCGATGCCGTATTCATATTGCCAAGCAATTTCAATTGTGACGGATCGAGAGAGGTTTCACGAAACAGCCTGATCATGCCGGTAATTGCATTGAGGGGAGTACGTATTTCGTGACTCATATTTGCAAGGAAACGGGTTTTAGCAATATTTGAAGATTCAGCAGCCTCTGTGGCTTTTTTTAATTCATGGTCAGCCATGATCCTGCTGGTGATATCACGCGCAATGCCAGTTGTTCCAAGAAGCTTGCCATTAGGATCTATTATTGGCGCCCTGAAAATTTCGAACCAGACCATTTTTCCATGAAAGTCAACCTGTTCCTCAACAACCTTTAATTTTCGTGTTTTTAATACTTCATTGTCCTGATCGACAAAATTTTGTGAAATATTTGACAACCATAGGTCATGGGCCGTTTTACCAATCGGATAATCATGAATCGTAAAACTAAAATAATCAAGAAATGGCTGGTTAACAATCAAATACCGGCCTTCTGTGTCTTTCAGCCACATCAGGTAAGGAACATTGTCAAATATCGACTTTAGATATGCCTCACGCGTAACAAGCGTCTTTTCGGTTCGTTTCCGGTCAACGACATTGCAAAGCAAATCGGCTAACAAACGGAGAAAAGTAATTTCTTCCCCACTCCATTGTTTTACTATTCTTACTGAATCAAATCCGACAAATCCAAGGCACTCGCCATTTAAAATCATTGGAACCGTGATTAGCGTCTTGATGCCTTGTGGTTCAAGTATCTGACGTAAAACGCCATCCACGGGCAATTCGCTAACATCAGGAACTGTCAGAATCTCTCCTTTTAAATGTGTTTCAACCCAGGAAGGCAGTAAAGAGTGAGGTATTATTTGAAGATTGTCAATCTCAGGACTAACCCCTTCGGCACACCATTCATGTGTGTTCGACATGGTTTTGGACTCGAAATCGTAGCTGAAAATATAAACCCGGTCTATCTGGTTTTGCTCACCAATAATCGTAAGCAGCCTGTTTACTGCTTCATCACTGTTTTCAACGGGAATATTAATAAATTCTGTTGCCAATTGTGTTAACAGGTTTTGCAGGTGAAGAAGTTTACCCAGTTTTTCTTCACTCTCCTGGATTTCTTTTTCTGCTTTCTTACGGTTTGTAATGTTATGGCTTATCCCCACAATTCCCAAAACCTCACCATTTTCGTCAAAAAATGGAATTTTATTTCCTTCAAACCACAGCTCTTCCCCAGTCCGGGTAATAAGCCTGCCCTCTTCATGAATCATTGGCGTTTTAAGGTCAAGGATCCGTTTGTCTTCCAACCTGGTTTTTTCAGCTATCTCCACGGGATAAAAATCTTCATCGGTTTTGCCAATTGCCGCATCAATTGAAGCTACTCCAAGCAGATCAGCCTCTGCTTTATTGAGGAGGATTTTTCGCCCATCGAGGTCCTTTACATAAATGGGATCAGGTATGTTATCAATAATGGTGTGAAAAAGATTACGTTCCTGCTTCAACTTTTCTTCCGATTTCATTAGCTTACTGATCCCGGAGTAAAAATTACATGCATGGGCAAGCATGGAAATTACCGGGTGTAACTGTAAAAGCAGGTCAGAAGTTAATTTCTTTTCGCCCGAAAGAATCAGAACTCCAAAATTGTCAAGATTAAAAATATGATGAAATAATATTTCCTTAATTATTTGATATGATTGAGTATGTGAGGATTCTGAAGATCTCACGAATTGTCTCTCTGTAATTTCTGATATGGGGAAACACGGATTTTCAACATGGCTTCGTTCGTATATAACCTGAAACCCATGATCAGCAAGTTGCAATACACAGGCTCCGCTTAGATCAAGTTTTTCAAGAAATACCGGAAGTGTGTTTTGAAGGTATTTGGCCAGGTCAAATTTGGAACTTTCGGCGTTGCTTCCTATTGAAAAAGACAATTCAAGTAAAGTCTTTTGTATGTCCTTTTCCATAATAATTTTTGAAAGATTAATATTTCTTTGGATGGTTATATTGCAAGGGGTTCATTATCCGTATCAAAAAGTATTAACTTTGTGTAAAGTTCTTCATCAAAAGTAGTGAAAAATATTTATCTTGCTAACCAATAAAATTCAGAGCCATGTTTATACTCCTGGTTGAGGATGATCCCTTTTATGCAACAATGCTCATTGAATTATTGAAAAATGAGGGATATGATGAAATAAAACATGTGGATAACGGACTGGAATGCCTTCTTCAGGTATACGAAGAAAGAGTTCCGGATGTAATTATTATGGATCAGCAACTTGGGATGGTAAACGGAGTGGAGGTTTTACAAAAAATCAGGGCATATAAACCCGACCTCCGGGTCATCTTCATGTCGGGGCAAAAAAATGTTAAACTGGCTGTGCAATCAATTAAGCAAGGAGCCCGTGAGTATATTAAAAAAGATGAAAAGGCTTTTGAAAATCTTCTGCCTGTTTTAAAGGAAATAGAGTCTGAGATGAAGAATAAGTCTGACAACACTCCGGTAAAAAAAGCTTTTTCCAAGATAAAAAAATTTTTAATGGACAACGATTAAATTGATGTATAACCTTCTGAATGTTATTGAACTCAGATTGAAGTCATCTCATGCGAACTGTATTTTTTTTTCGTAAAGCCAATGCCCCCTGGCATCATAGTATTGAAGAGCTTTTCGATACAATCATCGCCGCACTCCCTGCACAGGTTGGCTCTTCACGTTATGTGATGAAGCACAACAGCATTGGTTTGTGGAAAAGGATTTTCAACGCTATTGATTCCGCCTTCCATCAGGCTGAAGTGAATCATATTACCGGCGATGTTCATTATATCGCTGTTTTCATGAAAAAACGAAAAACCATCCTGACCATTCACGATCTGCGCATTCTTTCTTCGGGCGGGGGCTTGCGGCTTGCGGTGCTGAAGTTTTTCTGGTTTACTATGCCTGCTATGCGAGTCAGGTACATAACCGTTATATCTGAATTCATCAAACAGGAATTGATCCAGAAAACCGGGATAAATGCCGAAAAAATTTTGGTGGTTCATGATTGCATTTCTTCAGATATTAAGCCTTTTCCACGTGAGTTTAATGATGCATGCCCGGTGATCATTCAAATTGGCACAACCCCTAATAAAAATCTTCACCGCGTTATTCCGGCGTTGGAAGGACTCAATTTGAAACTTGTAATCATTGGAAAATTAACCGACGAACATACTGCATTGCTAACAAAATACGGTATCAGATATGAAAACTTTTTCAACCTGCCATACAATGAGGTGCTGGATCACTATCGCAACGCCGATATCGTTCTCTTTGCTTCCCTGTATGAGGGATTTGGATTGCCAATTCTTGAAGCCAATGCCATCGGCAGACCGGTGATCACCGGCAATAATACCTCGCTGCCTGAAGTTGCTGGCGATGCTGCCATGGTTATTGATGTTGAAAATACTGAAGCGATCAGGGAAGCTGTAATCCAGCTTATAAACGATTCCACGCTGCGAAACACTTTGATTATTAAAGGGTTTAAAAATGTTAAACGATTCCAACCCGAAGAAATCGGGATGCAATTTGCCACCATCTACGAGCAATTATTAAAAGAATGACATGAAGAAGATCCTTTCGTTTACCGATTATTATTGGCCGGGATACAAGGCAGGTGGCACCATTCGGGCTTTTATGAACCAGGTTGACTATTTGAAGGATAATTTTGAATTCTATATTGTAACCAGCGATACCGATTACACTGAATCTATCCCTTACCCGGAAATAATTCCTGATCGGTGGAATGTGATTTCCCCGAATGTAAATGTCTTTTATGTCTCTGCGGCTAACCACAAGATTGGACTGTTCAATCGGTTATTGAATGAAAGGAAATATGATGTGGTTTATATTCACCTCCTTTTCGGTTTTTGGTTTTCTTTTTTACCCCTGTTATTAGCCAAAATAGATCGGCATAAAAGTATTATCATTGCTTCGCATGGGGTTCTCGGACAGGGGGCGCTTGGAGTGAAATCATTCAGAAAAAAAAGTTTCCTTACCCTGATGAAAATGATCAGGTTTTATCATGGAACGGTGTTTCATTCTGTTATAGCCCACGAAACTTCCGATATCAGGGCACATATTGGTGAAAATATCAAAATCGCTGAAGCCCGGGAATTGCCGAGAAAAGTCTCACGACCTCCTATTCGCAAGCAGAAAACCGCAGGCAAATTAACCATGGTAACCGTGGCTCGTATCTCGCCTGAAAAGAACCAGTTGTATGCACTTGAAATTCTGAACCAGTGCAGAAACTACGAAATCCGGTATGATATTATCGGGCCGGTATATGATGAGGCTTACTGGAATGAATGTAAAGAGATTATCGGCGCTATGCCGGCGAACGTAACCGTTACTTATCGCGGAAGCATTCCGAGTGAAAAAATCCTTGAAGAACTGCAGGGATTTGATGTGATGCTTTTACCTACAACCGGTGAAAACTTCGGACATACGATTTTAGAAAGCTTCATGGCCGGGTGCCCGGTAATAATCAGCGACCGTACACCATGGAGGGATCTCGAGAAGTCGGGGATAGGAATGGATATTCCCCTTGAAAACCCTGGCCGGTTTAAAGAAGCGATTGATTTTTTTGCCGCTCTTGACCAAAATGCATTTGCCACCTATTCCGATAATGCATTCGCATATGCCAAATCATATATTGCAAATCCTGAAATGCTTGCAGAAAACATTAATCTTTTCAATTTATAATCATGATCACAGAAATTTCCCGATATGATAACAGTCAATACAAGCCCGGGGCCAACGCACTGAAGCGATTGTGCTGGTATTATGTGAATGTGCTTTTTTTTAAATCGGGAATGATTCCGTCCAGCACAATGAAATGTGCATTGCTCAAGGCCTTCGGGGCAAAAGTCGGGAAGGGAGTCAATATCAAGCCCTGTGTCAATATCAAGTATCCATGGCGTTTAATTGTTGGCGATAACACCTGGATCGGCGAAAATTCATGGATAGATAATCTCGATAATGTGGTTATTGGCAGCAACTGTTGTATTTCTCAAGGCGCCATGTTATTATGTGGAAATCACAATTTTAAAAAAAGCACCTTTGACCTTATAACCGGGGAAATTACACTGGAAGATGGAGTATGGATCGGCGCATTCAGCATAGTTTGTCCCGGAATAAAATGTAAATCCCACTCGGTTCTTGCCGTTAATTCGGTCGCTACCCGTGATCTTGATCCTTACAGTATTTATCAGGGAAATCCGGCAGTTAAGATTAAGGAGCGGGTAATTGTTGCATAAATTATTTTTAATCAGGGTTTTCTGCTAACTTGCAAACATAGATCCAATGCCTACAGTATCATGAAAATATCGATCATTACCATCACCTATAATAGTGAAAAAACACTGCGCGATACGATCGAATCGGTTTTGAGCCAGTCCTACAAAGATATTGAGTACATAATTGTGGATGGGAAATCAAAAGACAGCACTTGTGAAATCATCCAATCATATGGAGATCGGGTTGCGACTTTTGTTTCGGAAAAGGATAATGGGCTTTATGATGCATTAAATAAAGGGATCGGGCTTGCCACAGGCGATGTTGTCGGCTTTTTACATTCCGATGATATCTTTGCTTCAACTGAAACAATAAAAATGATTGCTGAAGCCTTTATCAAATTCAAAGTTGATTCTGTTTATGGTGATTTAGTATATGTCGATCAGCAGGACACAGATAAAATTGTTCGTTTCTGGCGTTCCCGTAAGTTTTCCCGTGCGCGTGCCCTTACCGGCTGGATGCCTCCACATCCTACATTTTATGTAAAACGTGAAGTTTATATTAAATATGGCGGGTTCAACACAACTTTCAGAATAGCGGCCGATTATGAATCGATACTCCGTTTCCTGGTCCGCTTCAGGGTTAGCACTTTTTATATACCTTTGGTCCTTATCCGAATGCGTCTCGGAGGGGAAAGTAATAAAAGTATCAAAAATGTTATCAGAAAAAGCCTTGAAGATGTTAGGGCCATGCATATCAATGGATTAATATCCTTCACCGCGCTTTTTAATAAAAATGCATCAAAATTCAAACAATTCATGCCACCTGAATGGGTAAATCGCCAAATATAAACCTTATAAATTTGGTTTATGATCATGACTGATTCATTGCAAAAAATCGAACAGGCAGCCGGAGAAAATGAAATATTTTTTTTATTCGCTGCATTTGCAGGAAGCTTTATTATTTGCCTGGTTCTGATTCCTTTAATCATCAAATTATCTATTCACTACAACCTGGTAGATAAACCCAATGAACGAAAAGTGCATAAGGTGCCGATAAGCCGGTTGGGAGGACTTGGAATTGTTGCAGGTACATTATCAACTTTCCCTTTGTGGTTTCTTTATACAAACAACAACTTCCTGCTTCACTTGTTAACCGGACTGTTAATCCTCATGATTATTGGCATTGTCGATGATCTGCGCGAATTGCCACCCAAAGTAAAGTTCCTTGGACAGGTGATTGCTGCTCTATTCCTGGCGCACGCGGGTCTTTTGATTGATAACATGTTCGGAATTTTCGGAATCAACCAATTACCCATTGTAATCCAGTATATTATTACGGTATTTATCGTGGCCGGTGTTATCAATGCATTTAACCTGATTGATGGTATTGATGGACTGGCGGGAGGATTAGCTCTGATAGATTTGACAGGTTTTTTTATCATATTTTATCTTTCCGGTGAATTGGGAGTCGCCTTTATTACTGCTTCAACTGGCGGAGCTTTGCTGGCATTCCTGAAATACAACTGGCATCCTGCCAGGATATTTATGGGTGATACCGGTTCCATGATCCTTGGTTATCTTTTATCAGCAGCAGGAATTGTCACGATGGTCTTCAGCCGCGGACAGTCATCTTATTTTAATTACACCGAAGCGGCTATCATAGTTTTTAGCATTTTCCTTCTCCCGGTTTATGATACCCTACGGGTTTTTACCGGCAGGGTAATTAATAAAAAATCACCCTTCAGCCCCGATAAAACCCATATCCATCATTTGCTCATGCAAACCGGGTTAAACCACCCAAGGTCAGCAAAAATCCTCTATACAGCGAACATTGTTATTATTACAACTGGGTTTTTATTGCGTTCACAACACTTTGCACTGGTGGTTTCATTGTTGTTTCTTGAAGTCATTCTTTTTTCAGAGTTTTTGACCCTTTACAAGCTGATAAAAGAATGGTTCAAGGGTCGCAGGCTTAAAAACAAAGCGCTCAGAATGCAGGTTGATAACCGGCTGTTGTTAGATAATATTGAAGAAAAAGATGGAAAAAAATAATAGCGCTACTATCTTCCTCGTAGAAGATAATGAAATGTTTGCCGAAACCCTTTCAGTTTCTCTCCGAAATCAGGGTTTCATCGTTCATTCTTTCCGATCGGGTGAACAAATGATCTCGTCATGGGAATATGATCCCGATATTATTCTACTCGACTATTTTATTGAAAGTCCTCTTGGTTTTGCAATGAACGGTGAAAAAATTCTGCGATTTATCCGACGTATAACCAAGAATCTTCCGGTAGTGATGCTCACATCCAATTCCGACATTGGAGAAGCCACCTCCTTGCTTAAACAAGGCGCGGTCGATTTTATAGTCAAAGACGATGACCTTGTTCCTAATCTGGAAAAAACTTTGAAGCAAATCCTCGATTCCGTCAAATTACGTGAGGAGATGGCAATAAATACCATGAAAATAAAAAAATACAGAAAACGTTTTCTCATAATTGCCTTGATTGTAGCCATGGCTGCAATTATTTTGTTATTGATTTCTTCATAAGGAAACTTTCAAACTATTATATCCCGGAAGCCGTAAAAGGATAACTCTTTACTCATGGCAATTCGTTCAGTATTCGGAAATAAAGAGACACGCGATAAAAAATCTCTCGCGAACAAAGATTATTATAAAACCCTTATTGAAAACAAAAGAGAAGCTACATTCCTTGCCGATATTGAGGGAGACTTGCTTATCCTTAACAAGAAAGCACAATTATTGACCGGTTATACTGAAGAAGAGATCAAAGAATATCATGTAAGAGATCTGTTTGTGACTTTAAAAGGTCATGAAAATTCTTTTGAGGCAAAGCAATTTTCAGAATTTACTTCCCGAATTTTCATTATTGATGCACGGAGATATCTTATTCCAATTTTAATTGATTTTAAGGAAATTGAAGGACAAAAATTTCTTGGGACCTGTGTTGTTGTTGAGGAAAATGAGATTGCAGATACCGCAAGGCAGACTGCAGATCAGCCCCGGAATGAGTTACTTACATTGTCGCAATCAGAAAATACCATCGAGATTCAGGGTCGTTGGAATATTGATTTTGAGCACCGGGTCAGGAACTTACTGAACAATATGTTGGGCTTTAGCTCTCTCCTTTTTAAAGAGCCGATTGTTTCAAAGGATAAAAAATTGCTTGGCCAGGTTGAATACATTATGAAGAGCGGCAATCAGTTGAAAACACTCCTGAATAAGTTAAGTATCGGAGAAACTGATTCTTACGAAGTAAACCGGGCCCCTTGCCTTATTGCCTCCATCATTCAAAAGGCCCAGATATTGCTGGATCCTGTTGCCCGAGAAAACAACCTGACTATCCAAATCAGACAGTCGGATGAAATAATAGTATTTACTGATGAATTCCTTCTGCTGGAACTTATTAAATTTCTACTATCCAAAGCGCTTCAGTATTCCAGGAATGAATATGTCGTTGTTGATGTTGCATTTGACCCGTCCCATGAAAAAGCTGTGATTGTTATTGACAATCTGGGCCAGGATATTCCCCAGGGAATTATCAATTTTATTAAACGCGAGAATGCCAAAAACCTTTACGACATAACCAATCCTGTATTATCGCAAAGTCCGGAAATTAAGTCTCTGTTAAACACACTAAATCTGGTTGACGGAAAAATAACATTTTCAACTGGCGAACAGATGGCAGAAATAGCACATGTATCGCTTCCGCTTGCACCTGGAAGCGACAGCCTGGATGATCTGGCACAATTAGAACAAAACATAGGGGAAAGGGCTCTGAATATCTTAATTGTTGAGGACGACAAATTCAGTGCATCCCTTCTGAATTTGTACTTCGAGAATATTTCTGCTGTTTCAACAGCCTTTTCAGGCAATGAAGCATTGAATATTACAGAGGGTTTTTATAACAAGGGTATTATTTTTAATATTGTGATTATGGACATCGGATTGCCAAAACCATGGGACGGAATACTCTTAAAGGCGGAAATGGAAAAAAGGTGGCCCGAATATCAAAATATTCCTTTCATCGCTCAAACTGCTTTTACCGCAAAGAGCTTAATCGACCGCATCACAGACAATAATTTCAATGGATACCTGGTGAAACCTGTCAATCGCAACGATTTACTTCGTATTGTGTATCGTACAATAAAATAACCATTGCATTGAAATTTTAGAGCTTATAGCGGATTCAATCCCATTATATTAATTTTATTGTTTCCTTTCCGTATCTATTTTATTATATTTGTTTCGATTTACAGGGAGAGAATGTCATGATTTTAACCTCATCAGGATCTTTATCCATCAACCGGATTTTTATCTTCAGTATTCTCATTGCCTTTGTTTTTCTGTCTTCATGCATCCCTCAAAAGAATCTGCTTTTAATGCAGTACGACAAACTGATCGACAGCACCTATGCCAACACCTTTGAGGGAAAACATTTTGAAGATACCATATACCGTATTCAGCCAAATGATTACTTATACATCAGTATAACTTCTGTCGAAAAACCTATAACACAGTTTGTGGAACCTGTTGCTGGTATTAACTACCTTAACAGCGAAAATCAGGCGCTTGTCGGATATCATGTGTATGACGATGGCACCATTTATTTCCCCTATATTGGCATCATTCGACTCGGAGGTTTGACTATCAGAGAGGCTCGCGATACCGTGAAAGTGCATGCAGCCAAAATTGTTGGCCGTTGCAGAATTGAGGTAGTACTGATTAATAACACCATTTATATGCTTGGTGAGTTTACAAAGCAAGGCACCTATAACATGATGCGAAATAAACTTACAATATTCGAAGCCGTTTCACTGGCAGGAGGATTGACAGACTATGCCAAGCGGAACAAGATAAAAGTTCTGCGCAATGAAAATGGTGAAAAGAAAATGTATGTAATTGATTTGAGGAGTGGTAATTTGATCGGGAAAAACATGTTTTATGTATACCCGAACGATCTGATATATGCCGAACCCATGAAAGCCAAAGCGTTTGGGATTACTCCCACTTTCTCTATATCGATATTGACGACGATTGTAACTTTCGCGGTTTTGGTTCTTACGTTAACTAAACTATAAACCGTGGGTAAAGCCAGTGCAGGCCTGACCGGAGGAATCGATATCAAAAGGGTATTGAATAAATATCTGGGCAACTGGTATCTGTTTTTATTTGCGTTTATTATTGCCTATTTCTTTGCTATGTATAAAAACCGGTATGTAATCCCGGTTTATAAACAATCCACTTCTGTACTGATTGAAGATAAAAGCAACAAATCGGTACTCGACCAGCGCGGCTCCATTTCGGCTGATCCGCTTTTTCTGAATTCAAAACTTATTGACAACCAGATCGCCATTTTAAAATCCTTTTCACAAATCAGGCATATTCTTGAAAATCTCAATTTTCAGGTATCCTATTTTGCTAAGGGTAAATACGTTTGGGAAGAGATTTATAAAAGAGCTCCTTTTCTGGTCTCCTTTAACAAATCGCATAAGCAGCCAAAAACAATCATGTTTAACTTGAAATTAACCGGGCCAGGCAAATTCCAGATCTGGTCAGATGATTACCCTCCTTTTAAAGAACCGAAAACCTTTATGTTTGGCGATACTGTTGAGTCGAACGAATACTCTTTTTCAGTTGCGCTCAAAGACAGCATCAATGCGCAGGATTACACCTCGCAGGTATATGGATTCATCATTAATGACATCAATCAGCTGGCTGGCCAGTACCGCGACAAAACGGTCATCGAACCCGAGAAACAAACTTCTGTCATTATCATTTCATCATCAGGCCCCAACAAAGAAAAAGAGAAAGATTACCTGAATGAACTAACCCGGATGTTTCTGACATCCAACCTTGAAAAAAAGAACAGAATCCTTATCAGTACAATTGAATTCATCAACAGCCAGCTGCTCCAAATGGGTAAAGATCTCGATTCGGCAGAACAACGACTGGAAGAGTTCAGAAAGGTTAATAAATTCATGCAACTTTCGGCCAAAGCCGCTATGTTGCTGAGTGAAATGAACAATGAATCAAAAAGCCGTGCCGGATTAATGGCCGATTTAAAGTATTATGAATATTTGCTCGATTATCTGCAAACACGAAACTCATATAGTGATATCGTGATGCCCTCAACTGTTGGACTAAGTCTGCCCCTGTTTTCAGACCTGGTTTTAAAATTATCCACTGTATCGCTTGAGAAGGAGGATCTGGTTGCAAATTCATCGCGACAAAATCCTTATATTCAGACACTTGAAGAACAGATTGTCAACATGAAGACTGCATTATTGGAAAACATGCAGAGTATAATTCAGACCACTAAAATCAAAATCAAAGATACAGATGAGCGTTTGGGGAAAAAGGATGCCGAATTTGCAACATTACCCGGTATTGAAAGGCAATACCTTGAAATAGAGAGAAAATACAATGTTTTCAATAATCTCTACGACTTTTTATTAAAACGGAAATCGGAGGTTGAGATTCAACTTGCTGCTAACAGTTCCGATCATGAAATTGTTGATTATGCCGGCGATACAGGCGTCATGGTTATTTCTGCCAGTCCCACAACGGCTTTTATAAACGCCTTTATCTGGGCATTGCTTCTACCTGCTGTTTTCCTGTTTGTTGTCGTTCTCTTCAACAACCGGATTATGTCAACAGATGATATTGAGGCAATCACCGATGTTCCGATTATCGGAACCCTCATCCGCAATACCGACAAGAGGACAGGGAAAATCCTTCTCCAGGCCAATTCATTCTTCACTGAGATATTAAGGATAATAAAGATAAAACTCAACCTGGATCCCAGGAGCGGAGAACAGGTAATCATGATAACCTCATCAATTAACGGAGATGGAAAGACATTTTTGGCTATAAACCTGGCCTCTATTTACGCCCTGGCTGGAAAACGGACACTGCTACTCGGTTTCGACCTGCAACGACCTAAAATTGCCGAATCGTTCAACCTTTCCGGAAATGAAGGAGTAACCAATTTTTTAATCAATGATATCCCCGTTGACCAGGTCATACAAAAAACATATACCAAAAACCTTGACATATTGCTTTCAGGACCTGTTCCTCCCAACCCTGATGAGTTAATTGAATCGGAAAAAAACCGACTCCTGTTTGCCGAGTTGCGCAAAAGATACGACTTTATCGTCATGGATACTCCTCCTATCGGGATTGTTGGAGATGCTTTTCTGCTCAACCGTTTTGCCGATGTTACCCTGTTTGTTACGAGGTATAATCACTCTGATAAAAAAATGTTTGCAAAATCAATTGCCGAGGCAATTGAAAATAAGATGAAGAGAATTCATATTGTATTTACAGATTTTAAACAAAAGATTAAAATTGCCGGGAATGATCTCAGCGCTGAACTGGGGCGGAAATCCATTATTCCAGGAATTTTTATCGGAGTCAGAAAGTCGATCATTGAACTAATCAGGAAGTTTTAACATCAAAGGAAAATTTTACTATTTAAAAACAAATACCATGAGTAAAGTCGCATTGATTACGGGAGTGACCGGTCAGGACGGAGCCTACCTGTCGGAATATCTGCTTAAACTTGGATATATTGTTCATGGGGTCAAACGCAGATCCTCACTTTTCAATACCGACCGTATTGATCACCTTTACCAGGATCCTTTTGCTACCAACAAGAATTTTTTCCTCCATTATGGAGATATGACTGATTCTACCAATCTTATCAGGATCGTTCAGGAAACCCAGCCCGATGAGATTTATAATATCGCGGCTATGTCGCATGTTGCAGTTAGTTTTGATACTGCCGAGTATACAGCCAATGCTGATGCTGTCGGGACTTTGCGGTTGTTGGAAGCAATCCGGTTGTTGAAAATGACGGAAAAAACAAAATTCTATCAGGCCTCCACCAGCGAATTGTATGGTAAGGTACAGGAGATTCCGCAAACTGAAAAAACGCCCTTTTATCCAAGGTCACCATATGCTGTTGCCAAGCTCTACGCTTACTGGATCGTGGTGAACTTTCGTGAAGCTTACAACATGTTTGCCTGCAACGGGATTCTTTTCAACCATGAATCCCCAATCCGGGGTGAAACATTTGTGACCCGTAAAATAACCCGGGCCGTTGCAAAAATTGCCCTGGGGCTTCAGGATAGTGTTCACCTTGGAAATTTGTCGGCTAAACGGGACTGGGGCCATGCAAAAGATTTCGTGAAGGCAATGTATCTCATTTTACAACAGGATACACCCGATGATTTTGTGATCGCAACAGGAGTGACCACCGAGGTACGCGACTTTGTTCGTATGGCCTTCAGGGAACTCGGTATTATTGTTGACTTTGAAGGCGAAGGGGTAAATGAAACAGGCATCGTTAAGGAGTGCACTAATCCCGAATTCCATGTGAAACCGGGCAATGTGGTGGTTCGCGTTGATCCAAGGTATTTCAGACCAACGGAGGTGGAACTGTTGATCGGTGACCCGACCAAGGCGAAGGAAAAACTTGGATGGGTTCCCGAACATGACTTACAATCGCTGGTAAAAGACATGGTTGCCGGAGATCTGCTTCTGATGAAAAAGGACAGATATCTAAAAGAGGGTGGTTATGCAATAAAAAATTACTATGAATAAAACGGATAAAATCCTGATAGCCGGTTCTGCAGGAATGGTGGGAAGTGCAATTCTCAGAAACCTGCTCAAACAGGGATATAATAATATCGTTGGAACATATAACCGCAATGTACCCGAAAAGATGGAATCTGTCAGGTATCGGCGAGTAGATCTTCTGGATTCGAATGCATGCAGCTATCTGTTTACTGAGGAAGAACCTGATTATGTGTTTTATGCTGCCGCAAAAGTCGGCGGAATCGTTGCAAATAATACATACCGGGCACAGTTTCTATATGAAAACCTGCAGATTCAGAATAATGTAATTCATACTTCCTACCTGACCCAGGTTAAAAAACTTTTATACCTGGGTAGTTCCTGCATCTATCCAAAGAATGCCCCTCAGCCAATTAAGGAAGAGCATTTGCTTACCAGCGCATTGGAATACACCAATGAACCTTACGCCATTGCGAAAATTGCCGGCCTGAAGATGTGCGAAAACTACAACCTGCAGTATGGCACAAAATACATCTCAGCCATGCCAACTAACTTGTACGGACCAAATGACAATTATGATCTCCAGAATTCCCATGTTTTACCAGCCCTGATCAGGAAATTCCATGAAGCCAAAATATCGAATGCCTCACATGTGGATATCTGGGGTACAGGTTCACCCTTGCGTGAATTCATGCATGTTGATGATCTGGCTGCAGCCGGGGTTTTCCTGATGGAAACCTATTTCGGGAATGAGTTTTTTAATGTGGGCTGGGGGAAAGATATAAGCATCAAAGAATTGGCATTTCTTATCAGGGAGGTCGTCGGCTTTCAGGGGGAATTGATCTTTGACCATTCGAAACCCGATGGAACTGCCCGAAAATTGTTGGATGTCACCAAACTTACTGCACTCGGTTTTACGCCGCGAATCACCTTGCGTGAAGGGATTACAAGTACATATTGCGATTTTATCAAAAAGTATGGTTGATTTTAATCTGAAGAACAGAACATGAACACACACAATTCTGATGTACAAAGCAACATCCTGCCTGATGAATGGACGATGATACTGCGTCCCAAACGCAATTTACTGGATATTAATATTCATGAACTCTGGCAATACCGCGATCTGATAATGCTTTTCGTCAAGCGGGATTTCGTCTCCAAATTCAAACAAACCATCCTTGGCCCATTGTGGTTCATTATACAACCGTTACTTACCACAATTATGTTTACAATTATTTTCGGGAACATTGCCGGCATCCCCACAAACGGGATTCCTAAAATGCTGTTCTATATGTCGGGGATCGTGGGCTGGACCTACTTTTCCACATGCCTGAACGACACCTCCCAGACCTTCATTAAAAATGCCTCCATTTTTGGCAAAGTCTATTTCCCACGTCTGGCACTGCCTATCTCTGTGGTGATTTCCAACCTTGTGAGCTTTGTGATTCAATTCGCATTTCTTTGCTTATTTCTTGTATATTTCATGGCCCGTGGTTCTGATGTCAGCCCTAATATCCTTGTTTTATGGATCCCTTTCCTCGTAATATTGATGGCAGGGTTAGGTTTGGGGTTTGGAATCATTATTTCATCACTCACTACAAAGTACCGTGATCTTTCCCACCTGGTTACATTTGGTGTTACACTTTGGATGTATGCTACTCCCATCATTTATCCGTTATCCGAAATTCCTGAAAAATACAAACTGCTGGTAATTGCGAATCCCATGACACCTGTTGTAGAGACATTCAGAACCGCATTACTAGGTGTCGGCCAGATCAATTACATACACCTTCTCTACAGTTTTTGTTTCACTATTGTCCTTCTGATGATTGGGGTCATCATCTTTAACAAAGTGGAGAAGACATTCATGGACACTGTTTAAAGATCAACTTCAAAAAATATTTGATTCATGAAAATATTATAAAATGCCGAATGTTGTTATAAAACTCGAAAATGTTTCCAAGCAATACAGGCTTGGTAATGTCGGAACGGGTACGCTAAGTCATGACCTGAACCGTTTTTTTGCCAGGGCCCTCGGGAAAGAAGATCCTACAATGAAAGTGGGAGTATCAAACCGGCTCGATACCGTTGATGGCAGGTATGTATGGGCTTTGCAGGATGTGAACCTGGAAATCTGCGACGGCGAAGTCCTTGGCATTGTAGGTAAAAACGGCGCCGGAAAATCGACCCTGCTTAAGCTGATGTCGCGGGTTACTTCACCTACAACCGGTGAAATAAAAATCAAAGGTCGTATCGCCAGCTTGCTTGAAGTGGGCACCGGATTTCATCCCGAACTTACGGGAAAGGAGAACATATATCTCAATGGCGCTATTCTGGGCATGACAAAAAAGGAGATCAGATCTAAATTCGATGAAATTGTAGAATTTTCGGGGATAAAAAAATATGTCGACACCCCTGTAAAACGATATTCATCCGGCATGTATGTAAGACTTGCTTTTGCCGTGGCTGCCCACCTTGAACCGGAAATACTGATTGTCGATGAGGTGCTTGCGGTAGGTGATGCTGAATTCCAGAAGAAGGCTATCGGAAAAATGCAGTCTGTTTCACGCAGTGGCCGAACTGTTCTTTTTGTAAGTCATAATCTTACGGCAGTTGAACAATTATGCACCCAGGGGATCCTTATGCAAAACGGGATGCTCAAGATGGAAGGGAAAGTGCATGATATCACCTCCGCCTACAAACAAATGTCGGTCGACGAAAATGAATTACGCAGAAGCGGCACACGGGTCATCGAGTTTTTGGAGTACAAAATGACCAATATGAGCGGCAAACCCATTGATGAGGTTTTCCTCGGAGATGATTTTATGGTTACCGCCACTTCAAAAGCCAATGAAACGATCGATTTCTGTGATATGACACTTGATATCCGAAATGATGCAAACGAATTCATCGGCCATATTAACAACGCTGATGATTGTTTTGAGATAAAGAACATCTCTAAAGGCAATACCACCACCATCGCAGTGATAGTGCGCAATATCTGTTTCTCACCGGGAACATATTATATTTCTTTATGGCTTGGCAATTCCTATGGCACTTTTGATTATATAGAAAACTGTATCCGGTTTACGATTAAACAGGGAGATAAGTTTATCCAAAGACCTTATCCATTTGATAAACGGGCCAAAACAGTACTACAGTCTGCCTGGAGTTTTAAATAAATAATCGTTATGGAACCTCGACCAACATTGAGTGTTCTGATGCCGGTTTTCAATGGCAGGGATTATCTAAGGCCTGCCATAGATAGCATACTTGCTCAGACTTTTACCGATTTTGAGTTGATCATAGTCAACGATGGATCAACCGATGACACAGAAACAATAATTAAGGAATACCATGATCCGAGGATCGTTGCCTTAACCCAGAAAAACCAGGGAGTAGCCAGATCACTGAACAACGGGCTCGATGTTGCCCGGGGAAAATATGTGAGACGGCATGATGCTGACGATATTTCAACCCCCGATTCCTTTCAGATTCAGGTTGATTTCCTTGAAACCCATCCCGAATATGTTATGGTATGCAACCAGGAAGCCTTCATGACTGCCATCGGAAAAATCGCCTGGAAATACAGGGTCCCCAACAGCAATTTTTTCAGGGACCGTGCCATGGTAGATCTCGATTTCTCCCATTTTAATATTCACAGCTCAAGTCCGGTGGTGCATGGTACTGCCTGTTACCGCCGACAAGAGGTAATCTCCATCGGAAAATACCGGACGGAATTTACAGTTTCAGAAGACAATGACTTGTGGTTGCGATTACTTGAAAAATACAAGATCGCGGTATTGAACAAATGCACATATTTTATGAGGTTGCACGGGGCATCAGCGACACAGCGTCATTCCGGCAAGATTCAACATTTTCGGCAATTATTGATCGAATACTCGCTTCAGCGCCGCGAAACCGGATCTGATCCTATCATGCGTGGGGAACCAGTTGCACCGGCTCAATCAAAGGAAGCAATAAAGCTAACCGCGAACTCTTCTTCTGGAAATAACTTCCGTGAAGACCTGGAATATATTTATGGATTGGTAGTAAACGCCGGTGATTGGCAGCAGATAAGAAAGTATGGCGGTGAAATTCTGCGTGACGGATGGAAAGATAGACGCACCTGGAAAATGCTGTTGTTGCCCCTTTTAGGTGACCCTGCTGTAAAAATCGGTGTTGCCGTAAAATCAATCTTCAGAACAAAAAGTAATCCTACCTGATACTATCCCAATGAATCCCGGAAGTCCTAAAATATCAGTTATCATTCCGAATTACAACCGCGGCGATTTATTGCAGGAGACACTTGAATCAATTATAAAACAGGACTATCAGAACTGGGAAGCAATCGTGGTGGATGATGGATCATCCGACAACAGTGAACAGATCAGTGGCGCCTTTTCAAAAAATGATTCGCGCATCACTTTTTTTAAAAGAGACAGGAAGCCATCAGGAGCCCCTACTTGCCGGAATATTGGAATTGCCCTCGCAAAAGGAAACTTTCTTATTTTCCTTGATTCTGATGACTTGCTTATGCCTAATGCTTTGTCGCAACGTGCTTCAATCATTGAAAAAGAACCCGGTTGTGATTTTTGGGTATTTCCAATCCGCATGTTTACCACCAATCCGCAGAATGCCGATTTTTTATGGAATATCGACAATGGGAAGCCAGATCTTCACCGTTTCCTGATACTTGATGCGCCATGGCAAACATCAGGCCCAATATGGAGAAAAGAGGCAGTTCAAAAAATCGGTGGTTTTACCGAAGGACTTGCCTGCTGGCAGGATGTTGATTTTCATCTCAAGGCAATCATCTCCGGGTTGAAAGGTCTCAAATATTATTGCCTTCCGCCGGATGTACTATACCGTCAACATGAAACCAACAGCATCAGCCAGGGAGAAATCAGCTCACCGGCAAAGTTGCAGAGCCGGAAAAATATTTTCATAAACCATGCGACTTCCCTGATTCCGGTCATGAATGATGAGATAAAAGAAGACCTGAATCTCCTTGGTGGAAATATTGCTATCGGGGCTGCCAAGGCGCTAAATACGGCAATTTGCTTTTCAGTCATCCGCTTTGGATTACAAAACGGGGTATTTTCTACCGGCGGTGCCTTGAAATTGATGCTGATCCAGTCTTTCTATTTTTTGCGATTAAACCGTATCGTTGCCTTTGACCGACAGATCAGAATGATAACCCAAAAGTACCGTCAGGATAGTAACATTGGTAAACACTCCTACTTAAAAACCCAATGAAATGGCAACAAGCCCGATGAAGGAGCCATTAATATCAGTTGTCATTCCTGTGAAAAACGGGATCGATACCCTGCCATCGTGTTTGGATGGTTTGTTTCGTCAGACATTGAAAGACCACTTTGAGGTGATTGTAATTGATTCAGGATCGACCGATGGCACACTCGACCTGCTGAAACAATACCCTGTGAGGGTTCACAACCTTCCGCCAAAGGACTTTAACCATGGTGAAACGCGGAACCTCGGGATACAACTGGCAAAGGGAACCTTTGTCGTAATGACAGTTCAGGATGCCACTCCGGCTTCCAACGACTGGATCGAGATCATGCTCAGCCATTTCAGCAATCCTGAAGTTGCCGGTGTATGTGGTCAGCAGATCGTTGGCTCCGACTCTGATAAAAACCCTCTTCAATGGTTTTCACCGGCAAGTGAGGCCAAACCCATGTTCATCCAGTTTAAAGACTCTTCAGCATTTACTTCGTTACCCGGGAAAAAACAGCATGAATACTGCAACTGGGATGATGTAACCGCTGTTTACCGTAAATCGCTTAAAGAAAAACTCCCGTTCAAAAAACTGATGTTCTCTGAAGATACTCTTTGGTCTAAGGAAGCTCTTTCGCAGGGTTTCGCGATTGTTTACGATTACCGGGCCAGGGTATATCATTACCATCATCAGAATTTCAAATTTTATTTCAAACGAACTTATATAATTCTTTACCAGAACTACAAATTCTACGATTACATAAAATTTCCGAAAAACCCGCTGGTTTCCGTTCCTCAGATTTTGGTGAGGATGGTAAAAAAACATATGCCATTTAAAGAAAAACTAAACTGGATTCTTTACAATCTGAACCTGGTTCTTGCCTCCTGGTCGGCTGCTCTGCTTTTTACAGCCTTTGCTGCAACCAGAGGGATAAAAGGAGTGGAAGCGTCGCAAGTCTATTTTGTAGGGTACCCGCCCCAGGGAGCTCAGGCAAAAACAAAATAAAACGAATGACAATGGAAACGGAAAAACCTTTGGTGAGTGTGCTCATGACAACCTACAACCGCGAAAAATATCTCGCTCAGGCTGTAGAAAGTGTTCTTGCTTCGACCTATGACAATTTTGAACTGATTATTGTTGATGACCAGTCGAAAGACCTTAGTCTTGCAATAGCCCTTGATTTTGCAGCCAGGGACCCGCGGGTTAATTCAGTGCTGAATGAAAAGAACCTGGGTGACTATCCGAACAGGAATAAGGCCGCCAGCATTGCAAAGGGAAAATATATTAAGTATGTTGATGCCGATGACCTTATCTATCCGAACGGACTCGAGGTCCTCGTGAATGGTATGGAACAATTTCCTGAAGCAGGTTTTGGACTTTGTTCCCTGCCTCAGGACAAATTCAGGATTTTCCCGTTTATGTTAACTCCTGAAGATGCTTATAAACGACACTATTTTCAGGAGCAGCTGTTTCACAAAGCGCCATTATCTGCCATCATCCGCAAGGATGTTTTCGATGCTGTTGGCGGCTTTACCGGTCGCCGGTATCTGGGCGATTTCGAGATGTGGCACATTCTCGCAGCTCGATATCCTGTAGTTCTCATGCCCCATGGTGTGGTGTGGTACCGCGAACATGAGGAGCAGGAGATGCAGAACAACCGTACCGATTTTACGATTCCATTCAAATATCTTCAATGCGCCGAAGAGATGATCGACCGCCAGGAGTGCCCATTGTCAGCCGGTGACCGTGCAAAAGCCCTCCAAAAAATTCATTGGAATCAGGCCAGGTATATTCTGGGGGTGGGTAAAAACCATTCCAGGAAAATTATGCAGGAACTCCGCAAACAAACACACTTTTCATATTTTCAGTTATTAGTTTTAGCACGGAAAGAACCAAAATTTTAGTGCGATGAAGACCTTGGTAAACCTGATTAAAATAAAGTTACTATATGTCAAATACCTTGGAAACAGGCTGGTCCGCTTCTTTTACTGGAATCTACGGTTAGCGCAGGCTACCCTGGGAGCTGGCGTCAGGATCCACTTTCCTGTGATCATTGAAGGTCATGGCCGGTTAACGATCGGAGATGGCGCTGAGTTGATGAAACGAACTTCCATCGGTCTTTCGGCCGGAAGTCATATATTCATCGGTAAAGGTTCGAGGATTCATCCTGAAGCAAACATTCACGCCGGGAAAGATACTGTCATAACCCTGGGCGAGAAGTGTTCCGTACTCACACATGCCGTTTTGAGAAATGGGAAAGGGGTGGTACTCGGAGATGGAAGCTCCATCTCAAGTTACTGCAATATCTTTCCCAGAGAACCGGGATACGATGGGAAATTTATCATGGGCCAGGGATCAAATATCGGTGACAACACCATTATTGATACCAGTGATGATGTAATTATTGGCGATCAGGTTGCACTGGGCCCTTTTGACATTGTTTATACCCACGATCACGATTACCACTCCGACACTTTTGCTGCCTGGAAAGGTGGCGTGCACACAGGCAAGGTAATCATTGAGGATGGAGCCTGGGTCGGGGCCAGGGTTACACTTCTGCCAGGGGTGACTATCGGACACCGGGCCATTGTTGCGGCAGGATCAGTTGTGACTAAAAGTGTTGCTGCCGGTGATATCGTTGGGGGAATCCCGGCAAAATCATTGCTTACAAAATAAGGAAAATGGAAGAACACTTACCCCTCGTTTCAGTTATCATTCCTGCCTTCAACGCCGGCAAATACATTCGTGAGACACTTGATTCCGTTATTAACCAGACCTGGCCATCCCTGGAAGTTTTTGTTATCGATGATGGATCAAAGGATGATACAGTCGCTATTGCCCTAACCTATCAGTCGGGCGCTCTGACAGTCCTAGAACAAAAAAACAGTGGCGCCTGTGTGGCAAGGAACAAAGGCCTTTCAATGAGCCAGGGAAAATATATCCAGTATCTCGATGCGGATGATGTATTGAGTCATGATAAAATTGAAAAGCAAGTTGAAATACTCGAGAAAAATCCCGGTTACCTTGGTGTCAGCCCTACGGTCCATTTCATGAACGGCGAGGATTACATGCATATGCACCCAAGAGAAGAGTCGTTCTGGATTCACGATACAGACGATCCTGTTAATTTTTTAGTCAGGCTTTACGGGGGTGATGGTGAGCGTTGGATGGTACAAACCAGCGCCTGGCTGACCCCCAGAACTATTACCGATACTATCGGCCCATGGAACGAGAACCTGCTCCTGGACCAGGACGGGGAATATTTTGCCCGTGCAGTTCTTGCCTCCAACGGGATACGTATAACCGGCGGTATCAATTATTACAGGCGGTTTACCCTGGGAGGAAATATTTCCGCCAAGGCCAATAAAATTGAAAACCTTCGCAGTGCCCTGCTTGCCTTGAACCTCAAGGCACAGTACCTTGGCAATCTGACCAGGTCAGACCGGTATCTCCAGGCCATGTCAACCCTTTACCAGGAGATTGCAATCAATGCGTATCCCAAATTTCCGGCACTCGTAGCTGAGTGTGAAGCAGAGGTACGCAAAACCGGGAAAAAGCCGGATATCCCCATCCTTGGCGGTCAGATGATTGAATTGACAAAGCGTTTTTTAGGATGGAAAGTGTCAAAATTGCTGAGAACAGGAATTCATGCTTTGTTAAAAAAATAGGGTTGCAATGAAGAAAAAGGTCTGCATCTTAACACAAAGTCACCTTTGCCGTAACCCAAGGGTAGTCAAGGAATCAATTGCCCTTTCCAAGGCTGGGTTTAATGTAACCATCCTCACGACTTTTACCCATCCTGATATGCTTAAAGAGGATCAGCAACTTATTGCGGGTTCTGGTGTTATCCTTAAAGGGGCTGTTAATATGATGTCATCGCAGGCAGCGGATTGGCGCCGCCTTAAAGAACGATTAGTGCGAAGAGGAGCTGGTGAGGTTATTGCGCGATTTGGACTGGAAAACATATATGCCCTCGGCTATGACTATCACAAGAACCTTCGCGCTGCATTACGTGAAAAAGCTGATCTTTATATCTGTCATCAGGAAATAAGTACAGTGATCGGCTGCAAACTGATCCAAAAGGGATTTAAAGCAGCTTTTGATATTGAGGACTGGTATTCTCACGACCTGCTGCCCGAAGCAAACCGATACAGGCCAATCCGGCTTCTTGAGCGCTATGAGAAGATGGCCTTGCGGCGGGGAGTACTATCCTATACCACATCGCGGGCTTTGTCCAGTGCATTGGGGTCATTTGCCGATGTAGCGCCACCAATGGTTTTACAAAATGTATTTCCGTTCAGTGACCGGAAACACCTTGACAACCAGATAAAAGACCGGGTCGATCCGGCAATCCCTTCGATTCATTGGTATTCCCAGACCATCGGCCCCGGGCGGGGAATAGAATTTCTACTTGATTGCCTTCATGATGTTGAGATGCCCCTGGAATTACATTTGCGAGGCAATTTGTTTCAGAATTTCAAGCAGGAGTTGATGCAGCGTTTCCCGGAAAACAATAGACACCGGCTTTTCTTTCATCCGCTGGTTCCTCACAACGAGCTTTTATCCCGGATTGCTGAACACGACATCGGGCTTGCAACAGAAGAATATGTTCCCGACAGCCGCAATCTTACTATAACAAATAAAATTTTGCAATATCTCCAGGGAGGAATCGCAGTGATTGCAACCGATACGTTGGGTCAGCAGGAAGTAGCAACGGAAGCACCGGGGGCCGTCTTCCTCTTCAAAAACAAAGATCGCCAGAAATTGTCATCCCTTTTAATTATGTTGTCATCTGACCGTGCACAACTTGCAAAAGCAAAAAAAGCAGCCCTGGATACGGCCCGTGAGAAATTTTGCTGGGAAATACAGGAACAATGGCTGGTCAGTTGGATTCAGGAAGCAATAAATTCGCCAGGATGATGAGAAAAGTGTTGATAATTTCTCCTAATTTCCCTCCCATCAATGCGGCGGATATGCACCGGGTGAGACAAAGTCTGACCTATTTCACTGAAATGGGATGGGAGCCCACAGTGGTGGCGGTGGAACCCGGATTTGTTGAAATGAGCGAAGATCCCCTTTTAATTGAAACGATTCCGGAAAGTGCACATGTGATACGGATCAGGGCCTTTAATCCCAAATATACGCGAAAAATAGGATTGGGTAACCTTGGATACCGTTCGCTGTGGTCCTACCTGAAGACCTGCAATGCACTTATCAGAAAAAATCGGTTTAACCTGGTTTATTTTTCAACCACTGCATTTCCTGTCATGATCCTGGGCCGCTACTGGAAAAGAAAATTCGGGATCCCATTCATCATTGATATGCAGGATCCCTGGAGAAACGATTTCTATCTTGATAAACCAAAACATGAACGACCACCCAAATTCCTGTTTGCCTATAATATGGATAAATTTATGGAAGCGTTCACCATGAAAAAGGTTGACGGCATTGTATCTGTGTCGCCGGGATACCCAAAAACCCTGATGGAAAGATATCCGAATATCAGCCCCGATATGTGTACAGTCATTCCCTTTGGTGGCGCCTCCATTGATTTTGAAGTGCTGGAGAAAAGGCAGGTTTCAAATTCCCTGTTTACCCCAGATGTTGAAACCATTAATTTTGCCTATATCGGACGTGGAGGTCATGACATGAGCCTGGCTGTCAGCGGTATTTTCGCTGCATTGAAAAAAGGTCTTGAACGCAATCCCATTCTTTTTTCAAGGGTAAAAATGTACTTTGTTGGAACCAGCTATGCCGCCGACGGACAGGGACTCAAAACCATCGAACCTGTTGCTGCAAAATATGGTGTCGGCGATCACGTGGTTGAAATCACCGACCGGATACCCTATTTCTCTGCACTGAAAGTATTAAAAGATGCTGACATCCTGATTATTCCAGGCTCGACGGATACCAATTATACCGCATCTAAACTCTATCCTTATATTCTTGCCAACCGACCCCTGATCGCGGTCTTTAATCAAAACAGCACCGTAGTCGAAATCCTCGAAAAAACAAGAGCCGGAGATTGTGCAACTTTTAGGAATGACGATGATGTGGATACTCTTGGCGAAAAAATCTTTTTGGTCATGCAGCAATACATGAAACGTATCCCTTTTGTTCCAGATACCAACTGGAATGAATTCGAGCCCTATTCCGCCAGGGAAGCCACCCGCAAACAAGTTGCTTTTTTCAATAAAATATTGAAATCATGAAAAAGAAACTGGCTATCATAACCAGCCATCCGATTCAGTACAATGCCCCGCTGTTTGCCATGCTTGCCAGGTCTGAGTTGCTCGACATAAAAGTATTTTATACCTGGAGCCAGAGCAGGGAGACACTTTTCGACAAGGATTTCGGTAAAGCAATTCTGTGGGATATTCCATTACTTGAGGGATATCCTTATGAATTCGTTGAAAATGTTTCAAAAACTCCCGGACCTGTCGGATACCGTGGGATCGTTTGCCCGGGTTTGAACAAAATGATCAAAAACTGGGGCGCCGATGCGTTGCTGGTATATGGATGGAATTATCATGCCCACTATCATGCCATGAAACATTTCAAGGGACATATTCCTGTATGGTTCAGGGGTGACTCCACCTTGCTCGACGATACCGGGGGACTGAAGCAGATGCTACGCAGAATCATCCTGAGTTATGTTTACCGAAAAGCCGATTATGCATTTTTTGTGGGCGAAAACAACCGGCAATACTATCTCAAACATGGGTTTCATGACAATCACCTTTTTTTCGCCCCACATGCGATCGACAACCGGCGGTTCAGTGATCCTACGGGGACAATGCTTCAGGATGCGGAAAAATGGAGATCAGAAATCGGGATCGGGAGTGAAGATATGGTGGTGGTTTTTGTTGGCAAGTTCGAACCCAAGAAAAACCCGATACTTCTGCTTGAGGCTGCTAAAAAGTTGAACAAGCCCGATGTCCATTTTGTTTTTGTCGGAAACGGTATTCTTGAGGAACAGATGAAAACCATAGCTGCCGGGAATAAAATAATTCATTTTCTGCCTTTCCAGAACCAAAGCAGGATTCCTGTTGTTTATTACATGGCCGACATACTTGCTTTACCTTCGCAGGGACCGGGCGAAACATGGGGGCTGGTAGTCAACGAAGCCATGGCCTGCGGAAAGGCAATCCTGGTAAGCAACAAATCGGGATGTGCTATAGACCTGGTAATTCCAGGCGAAAATGGTTATATCATGGCATCCGGCAATGCAGATCAATGCGCCTCATTACTAAACAAAATGACGGAATCAAGGGAACAGACGCGGCTAATGGGAGAATCCTCGATGAGGCTGATTGCATCCTGGTCATTCGAACATATTTGCAAAAGCTTTGAAATAAATATAACCGCATCAATTAAATAGTTGAAGAACAATGTACTTTTCAGCCCGGAGCATCAGATTGTTGGCAATTGGTTTCCTGGTATTTACCTGCCTTGAGCTCTTTACCAGTCTCTATTATATGACGAACTTTGGTATCGCGCTGTTTGCCGGGCTTGGGATAAAGTTTATCGATGATTTGGGAAAACGCATTGAAATCCGCGATATGATTGCCTTCATGTCTGTACTTCAATGGATTATCGGCCCAACGATTGCTTACAATATACTGCCCTTCGATGAGCTCTACTATATGGCAGTTCCCGAGAATGTTTATATGGATTTTGTCGTCCCGGTTTGCTATTTTATGGTTCTCGGGCTTTATCTTCCCCTGAAAGATGAACGAATCATAAACGGGGAGGATATTGACCGGATGAAGGTCTACCTGAATGAGCACCCATATATCGGATACATTTTAGCAGCAATTGGACTCGTTGCCGGATTTACGAGTAAAAGCCTGCCATCAAGCCTGACTTTCCTGATGTTTCTTCTCACCAACCTCCAGTACGTCGGGATGTATATGATCCTTTTCAGTGATTCAAAGTTTAAGTGGTTTGTCTTTGCAGCCATTATGGGATTGGCAACTTCAGCTGCCATAATTCAGGGCATGTTTGGTGAATTGGTTCAGTGGTTTATGTTGTCGTTCCTTATCATTGCAATGGTGATTAAAATCCCGATGTGGGGTAAAGCTATCATCATTTTTTTCGGGGTCTTTCTCATCATGCTGGTGCAATCAACAAAGGAGGAGTACCGGATGGCGACATGGTATGCAACCAGTTCTAAATCCAATTCGGAGATTTATAAAGAGATCATTATTTCAAGGCTCTCCAATCCATCGCTGCTCTTAAATGCTACCCCAATGAAAAATGCGGCTGCCAGGCTGAATCAGGGATGGATAATTGCCCGGATCATGAACTATATGCCAAAAAAACAACCCTTTGTAAGAGGTGAAACGATTGAAACAGCCCTATATGCTTCGCTATTGCCGAGGTTCCTTGCTCCATCGAAGGCCCAGGCAGGAGGAAGGGCAAATTTCGAAAGATTCACCGGGACCCCATTGCCTGAAACCACCAGCATGGATATCTCTCTCGTCGGAGAGGGTTATGCCAACTTCGGATACCTGGGAGGTATGGTGTTCATATTTATGGTTTCACTCCTTTACAATTGGGTAATAATCAATGTTGTTTCATTATCAAAAAATAATCCCCCATTGATTATCTGGATACCATTCCTGTTTTTCCAGGTGATGAAAGCGGAAACTGATTTCGCCACTGTTTTTAACTATCTTACAAAAGCCGCACTCGTTACTTTCCTGGTTTTTTATATTACAAAAGTAATATTGGAGATCAAACAGAATAAAAAGAAATATCATGTATACCAATCTGAAACATTGTCGGGCAACCAGGACTTTCCAGGACATGCAAGACCTTGAAATACAAACATATTTACCATGAAGGTTTCTATCATTACCGTTTGTTACAACAGTGAGAATTTCCTGTCGGATACCATTAATTCGGTTTTGGCACAGACACATCCCGACATAGAATATATCATTGTGGACGGACAGTCGGAGGATAAAACAGTTGAAATCATCAAATCGTTTGGCCCTAAAGTCAGCAAATGGATCAGTGAACCTGATAAGGGATTGTATGACGCTCTCAATAAGGGCATTGGATTGGCAACCGGGGAAGTGGTTGGTTTCTTGCATTCCGATGATATGTTTGCAGATGAAAATGTGATTAAAAAGGTAGTGGAATCGCTTGCATGTGCTGAGGTCGATGCTGTTTACGGAGACATCCGGTTTGTTGATCAAATCAACGTGCAGAAGGCACTTACAAACCGCAAATCAGGAAACTTCCACCTGTGGAAATTGTATCTTGGCTGGTCGCCACCGCATCCCACTTTTTATATGAGAAGGGAGTTGTACAACAGATATGGAGCCTTTGATCCATCGTTTGAAATTGCTTCTGACTATGATTCGTTGTTGCGTTACCTGGTCAGATATAAAATCAAAACCACATATCTGCCCCTTGTGATGGTGAAGATGCGGGTAGGAGGCATCAGTAACCGGACAATGAAAACGATTTCAAGGAAATGGAGGGAGGATTACAGGGCTATGAAAAAAAATAATTTTGGGAACGCCTTTACACTTTTTCTGAAAACCATGAGGCCAATCGCCCATTTTTATAAATCCCCAAAATATCTGTTTGATTGAAGGCACCTGAAAAAACCATCAAACCGCTAATCGCTATTCCGACCTATAACGAAGCGCAGAATATTTCCGACTTGCTTGTCAGACTTAAAGCATGGAAACTGGATGTAATCGTAATCGATGATGGAAGCCATGATGAGACAATTGGCGTAGTAAAGAAAATGGGGTTTAATTTTTTTTCAAGATCATCAAACATAGGACTTGCCGGTTTTTATGCAACAGCAAAAATCCATGCATTAAAAAATAATTACACACACCTTATTGCCATTGATGGTGATGGTCAGCATGATCCGCGATATATTCCCGCGTTTATACAGGCGCTTCAACATTACGACCTTGTTTCCGGAGACCGGTTTCATGATTTGACCGAAATTCCCGCAAGTAAAATTGCTTCCAACATGTTCGCAATCCTGCTTTTTAAAAAACACCTGAATATTACCTGTCCGGATGTGGCTTGTGGTTTCAGGGCAATGAAACTCACTGCTATACCCGAAAAAATTGGGGTGTCGAGATTTGGAATTATTTATGACATGCTCATTCAACATGCCATAACCGGTAAACCAACCGGGTTTGTGCCCATCCAAGCTATTTACCACCCCGGCGATCCTCTAAATACGAAAATCCCGGAAATCAACGGATTATTATCTGCCATCAGCAAATACAATCCAGCACCGGAATTGGCCAGGGTGATGGATTCAGTCAGCCATAAGACCGAATTGCGGATCAAATTATTTGACTTGATTTTTGAAGCACGCTATCAGGACCCCGATGCCTATTTTTTTCAAATGCAACAATACAAACACTGAACTGGTGGATAAAAGGAAACATTAAAAAAAATTATTAAATATGAAGACCGGTAAAATCGGATATTTATCATCACTTGATTTGCTTCGGGGGTTGGCTGCCGTTGCAGTATGTTTTTTTCACTTTACCCATGGAAATCCCGATTTCTTAAGCAAGACCAATTTTCTTTATATATCGGGGAGATTCGGGTTCCTGGGAGTCGATGTTTTTTTCGTGATTTCCGGATTTGTAATCCCCTATGCCATGTATCGCGGCAATTATCAAATTAAAAATTTCGGAAGATTTCTCACCAAGCGCCTTATCCGTATCGAGCCTCCATACCTGGTCAGCATCCTTCTTGTTTTACTGCTGAACTGGGTCAGTACCCTTTCTCCCTATTACCGGGGGGTCCCTTTTTCAATCAATTTCGAAGCGCTTGCCTTACATCTGGGATATTTGAATGCCTTTTTCGAATATCCCTGGGTCAACGATGTTTATTGGACTCTAGCCATTGAATTTCAATATTATATTATTATAGCGCTGATCTTCCCATTGCTGATCCATGCTGAAAAAAGATACTCCTTTGGCGCCCTTTTGATTTTTGGCTTTTCAAGCCTTATTTTTTCCGGCCACAACTATATATTCAACTATTCATTCCTGTTTATTGCTGGAATCCTGATGTTCCAGTTTCATATAGGTTACCTGAACAAAAAACAGTTTGGATCGTTTTTACTGGTCACCCTGCTTCTTATCTATTCAAAATTCGACAACAGGTATCTTGTTGCCGCCCTTCTACCTTATTTCTTTATCACCTATTTTGAATTTAATGACCGGTTTTCAAAGTTCCTTGGAAATATTTCATATTCATTGTACCTCGTTCATATTCCAATCGGAGGAAGAATTATCAATCTTTGCGAAACCTTTATACAAAACGAATGGATACGGAGCCTCTTCGTTTTCATCGCGCTTTTCACCTCTGTTTTTGCAGCCTGGCTGTTTTTTACATTCATTGAAAGACCATTTATGGAGTTATCGAAACGGATAACCTATAAAAAGAGCTGATTTATGAGTACAACATCCGATTTCCATCCTACTCCCGGTTCCGTTCCTTTTCATGTAGGAATCATACCCGATGGAGGCAGGCGATGGGCGCTGGCCAATGGCTGCACACTCGAAAATGCTTATAAACACACAAGATCCCTTCTGGAGGCCTTTACAAGCTTACTTCTGGAGAATGGAGTGCAAATGATCAGCATTTATCTCAACAGTATTCAAAATTTCAGAAGGAACCCGGAAGTCCTGTCAGTAAATCTCGGGCAGATCGAATCAGGATTAAAAAACGAGATAAAAGAAATTGCCGAACGGAATAATCTCAGAATTGTCATCGCAGGTAATCGTAAAATTATTCCGGAATCATTGCTTGCCGCTATTTCGAAAATTGAGCAATCAAGCTTGAAGAACAGTAATGGACAAGTGAACCTCCTGCTGGCATACGATCCGCTTGAAGAAATTATTCAAGCCTGCAACGCATCGGATAACCCGAATCAATTTTACAAATACCTATGGGTAAACACCCCGGTCGACCTGGTTATCAGAACCGGAAAAGCTCCATTATTGAGTAACTTTCTTCCGCTGCAGTCAGCATATGCCAGATTATTCTTTTTAGACAAACTTTTTAACGATCTAACCACCAGCGATTTAAAAAATGTTTTGAATGATTTTGCCAAAATCGAACGCAAATTCGGAGAATAAATCCCACCTACTTTACCCAGAGCAGATGAATAAGTTGTGCAACTTCCGAATTTTGAATGAACGGGCCTCGCACACTGTCACGTTCATCGGCATAGTTACGGTAATATTCACTCCCGGCGCCTCTGGCAAAGAAAGGAATCAAGGAGTTTGTATGGTCCGATGAATTATACTTCATCTCAGGTAATGTCTTTTTTCCACTGTCTTTCAACGGAATAAAGGGATCGTTCCCCCAAAGTAATCCGGTTTCATGATCACCGGTTACAATTAACAGTGTCTCATTCCAATTACTATGGGTATTTACCCAGTCAACCACTAAATTTACCGCTTCATTAAAACCTTTCATCTCCTCGATCAAACGGCCCTTCTGGTTTGAATGTGAAGCCCAGTCGGTTGCACCACCTTCAATCATAATAAAAAAACCTTTTGGATTATTGTCAAGTAAATTCAGGGCGCCACCAACCATTTCTGCCAATGTCGGAACAGTATAAATTATAGGGGTCACAAAAGGTGGTGAATCCTTATTCTCTCCGCTTTTCATTGTCCTGCCCTGCTGAAGCGTTGAATAAACTTTGGGACATCCTAAAACCCTCACGGGTGTACTCCCTTTTTGTAAAGCGCGGAAATCAGCAAGATCGCGGATCACTGTCCAAGGATCTGGTATTCCATCACCATTAATATCCCTGACTGTTTTCGTTTTCCCATTAATTAAAAATTTCGTCTGCTTTCCGCTACCCGCGATCAGTTTCCGCCAAAATATACTGTCACCAACATATTTTGAATTTTTCCATTTTATTTCCATTGCCTGTCCATCGTCATCAAACATCGGATCCCCGCATCCCATTATGACATCACAACGGCTGTCGAGCAGCATTTCATAAGCAATCTCATCACAATGCCGGCGAGTGATGTTGTGGGCGACAAACCCCGCTGGTGTTGCATGACTAAATTCAACACTTGTAACAACCCCAGCCGATTTACCCAATAATTTAGCCCATTGAACAAGGTTTTCCAACGTGTCATAGTCGACCGATAACCCGATGGAATTGTTGTAGGTTTTTACACCAGTTGACAAAGCGGTGGCAGCCGCAGCCGATTCAGTGACATTCATTTTCAGATAAGCTGTGTCTTTCCAGGCTAGCCCCTGATTATAACCTGAAGCAAAGTAATTTGAACGAGGTTTTATTTCGTCATACTCACCGGCCTTGGCGGGGTAGTGTGCCATAGCCAGCTGAACAGGGAATTGTTCATAAACCTGCCGGGCTGTTCCGAAATAATAATTAGTAGCCTCAATATGATTATATCCCATGCCATCGCCAATCATGATGATGACATTTTTCGGATTCGGCAGGGCGATTCTTTTTTGAGCCCAAATACTATTCCACTGGAAAATTGCTGGTAGAAAAACAACCAGAAAAATTTTATTCGTTTGTTTCATGCAGGAAACCTTCAGAAAATGTAACCTGCAAAGATAAAAGAAATGATTGGCTAAAAGTTTCTATGGACAACGGGCTCATGAATGATTTCAAGGCGCCGGTTATTTGTCATACAGTACACCTCATTCATCCCCCTGTTTTCGGTGATTCATCGAAAAAGAATTTCCTTCAGGACTCTGCCATATTAATTTTGGCAGAAATTCATAACCCATGGAAACTCTTTCTCAAATTATCGCATCTTTCGACATTCTTCAGGTATTCATCAATGCATTTCCCCACATCTTTAGTCCCATTGTGCATGCCTTCCAGAGTATATTCCTTGTGCTCTTCAATTTTATTAAGAACATGTTTTCTGCACATCCAGGATTAATCTCAGGTATAGGATTTTTTCTTTTGACCTACGGCAGCATTTTGGGATTCAGGAAGTTTCGGAAAGTCATTATTTCTGCTCCGCTGGTTTCTCAACAACATTCCCTTTAATCCAAAGAATTGTTGGCTGGTCGCTGGCATTAGTCCTGACAGTAATTGTTTTGGTAAAGTTGCCCTTAGCCGCGGCGTTATAGGTGACAGAAATTGTAGTGAATTTTCCCGGCATCAGGGGTTCTTTAGAATAATTCAGATTTGTACACCCGCAAGAGGCCTGTGCGGAAGCAATGATCAGCGGTTCGTTTCCATCATTGGAAAGATTGAACTGACCTGTCTTCGGGATACCCTGGGGAATATCTCCCATATTACTTTCTGTAATATCCCACCTGGCAACAGGACCGTTAACTTTTGCTTTGATTTCAGTTTTTCCGGCATTCTGAGCGGGTTGGTTTTGTGCATTTGCCTGTGATAAGAATAAAACAGCAGGCAATAGAATTACGAAGATCATTTTTTTCATGGTGATTGATATTATGGTTAAGGTTTATGAATAATTTTGGATTGGAGTTTGATACTGCAAATATCTGTCTTCCTTTAGAGAATCAGGTAAATGAAATGTAAAAATGTAATAACGGAATGTAAAATTGTGTTAATGAAAAGTAAAACCAAGGCTATTATTATGTAATATGACTATTTTTACAAAAATGTAAGCTTGTTTTTTACAATATAACTTTGTTAACAATATCCTATGAAGCATAAGCAGGTTCGGTCTGTTGTATTGCTTGGAGCAGTTTCTATAATCGGGATCATTGCCATACAACTTTATTTCTTATTGCAGGCCTGGGATATCAGGGAGAAACAATTTCACCAGACTGTCATGATCGGATTGAAAAATGTAGCTGAAAAAATCTGTACATTCAACGAATCGGCGCTGCCTTACGGAAACCCGGTGAAACAGATCACTTCAAATTATTTTGTTGTGGATGTAAACAGTGTGATAGATGCCAATGTGCTGGAATACTATCTGAAAACGGAATTTGCCAAACTTAATCTGCACACCGATTATGAGTATGCCATCTATGATTGCCATACCGACAAGATGGTTTATGGCAACTACATTTCAGTCGATGGTTCTGGCAAACCTCCTATCCTTTCTTTTTCCCTGCCAAAATATGACAGGTATATCTACTATTTCGGTGTCCGGTTTCCAGCTTTAAAAAATACCCTTGCCGGTAACATGGCGATATGGTTTTTCCTGAGCGCCATCCTGTTGTTTTCCGTTATCTTTTTCGTATATGCCATTTTTGTGATCCTTAGGCAGAAAAGATGGTCGGAAATGCAAAAGGATTTTATCAACACCATGACCCATGAATTTAAAACACCATTATCCAGCATCAATATTTCGGCCGATGTTATCTCGCAACCCGGAATAGTTAACGATCCCGTAAGACTTCTGACCTATGCTACAGTAATTAAACAGGAAAATAACCGTATGATCAGTCAGGTCGAGAAAGTACTTCAGGTGGCTAAAATAGAAAAACAGGGCGTCCAACTAAAAATGGAACCTCTTGATTTGAATTCCCTGATCGAAACTGTTTCAGATACATTCAGCGCTAATACTACCGATGGCATATTAATCGAAACATCACTCGATCCAGGAATCGGGACCGTTGAGGCTGATGTGCTTCATCTGACAAATATCCTCTATAACCTTTTGGATAATGCTGTAAAATATTCAGGCGAAAAATCACAAATTATCATTAGCACCACCAAAGAGTACAAACAGATTACTTTCAAGGTGAGTGATAATGGCCCGGGTATCAGTGCGAAGTATCAGAAACAGGTTTTCCACAAATTTTTTCGCGTTCCTTCGGGAAATGTTCATGATGTTAAAGGTTTCGGATTAGGCCTCTATTACGTGAAAACTATCTGTCGAGCACATGGCTGGAATATCAGATTGCAGAGCGAATTGGGAAAAGGGTCGACATTTATTATTATTATCCCACAAAAAAAATAAAGACCGGGATGAAAAAAAAAGCAAATCTTTTATATGTTGAAGATGATGAAACATTGTCGTTTGTCACCCGGGATAACCTGGAACTAAGGGGATATGAAGTGGATCATTGCATTGATGGTGTCGATGCCCTGGATAAATTGGCTGTTAACAAATATGATCTTTGTATCCTGGATGTAATGCTTCCAAAAATGGATGGTTTTACCCTTGCAAGGAGGATCCGCGAAAAAAATGATCACATTCCTATTATTTTCCTTACTGCAAAATCGACAAGAGAAGATAGAATCCATGGTTTGCAACAAGGAGCTGATGATTATATCACCAAACCATACAGCATTGAGGAGCTGGCACTAAAAATAGAAGTGTTCCTCAAGCGGACCCGCATTTATCAGCCTGAAACCAGAAATCAGAACATTATTTCTATTGGCAAATTCATGTTCGACCCGGCAAACCAACAATTAAGTGATGGAGAAAAGCGAGTCACTTTAACCCATAAGGAATCTGAGCTTTTACAGATTCTTGCTGCCAATCCTGATACGATTATGAAGCGAGAAGTGCTTCTTATGAAAGTTTGGGGTAATGACCATTTTTTCTCGAGCCGGAGCCTTGATGTTTTCATATCCCGATTGCGTAAAATCCTGTCATCCGATCCACATATAAAAATTGAGAACGTACACAATGTGGGGTACAGATTCTTACAAAATTTCGTACCTTAGGGGAAAAATAACGACTATGGAAACCTATGAAAAAATTCTTGTTTTGAACAATGAGTTTGAAGCAGGCCTGATGGAAGAGGTGCTCTCTGACCGAAAAATTCCTCATGGAATTATCACCTCCGATGATACAGCCCTGGGGGGAATCATGGAAATGGAATTTGGATGGGGTTATTTGGAAGCCCCCGCAAAATATAAGTCCGAAATATTGCAGGTTTATCGTGAGATAACTAAAAAATGATTTCAATTTAATGGAAGATTTTAAAGAGTTTTTTGAAATCCTTTTAAGTTCAGAAAAATTGATCCGTTATGGTGGGCTTGCCCTTCTGCTGATCGTGATATTTGCTGAAACCGGATTGGTTTTCGGATTTATTTTTCCCGGGGATGCTCTGCTGTTTACAGCGGGGTTACTCTGCGGAAGCGACCTGGCAGTAAATATCTGGCTATTGGTAATAAGTGTTATTGTTGCTGCTTTTGCAGGCAATGTTGTCGGTTTTTTAACCGGTAAATTTTTTGGACACCGGATTTTATTAAAAAAAGACAACTGGTTTTTTAAACAACGGCATCTTGATAAATCGCGTGTTTATTATGAAAAATATGGCGGGATTGCGCTAATTGCCGGTCGTTTTATGCCCGTCATACGCACCTTTGTGCCCATTCTTGCAGGCACAATCGATATGAATTTCTGGAAGTTCAATATGTATAATATTGCAGGAGCCATTTTATGGTCAGGGACGTTGATCCCTCTTGGATACCTGATAGGAAAAAAAATTCCTGCATCACTAGATAATATTGAATATTTTGTGCTTGGAATCACCCTGGTTACAATGACTATTCTGATACGCGGTATTTTAAAATTTAAAAAACAAGACGATAATACGAATAAAAAATAATAAAGATTACCGATGCGCCAATTTATTAAACTGTTTATCCTGTTATTGTTTTTTGCAGGCGGGTGTCAGGTAATTTTTGCACAGGCCTCAAGGTCCTATTCGGCCTTCAATCCGGCTAAGAACAATGCCATAAAGCGATTTGATACCCTGAAGGTTGGTCATTGTTATAACCTCGATGATGTTACGACCATAGGTTTAATTTTCCGTTATTATCTTGGTGACATGTGGGTAGGCGCTTTTAAAAATAATCGGAACAGGGAACCGGTTGCTGCCTTTGATACCGTGAATGTAAGTGATTCAACCCACTTGTACTTTTATCGTACTAATAACACTTCCGATGGTATTGTAGTAATCTGGGAGTCCCGATATATATACGACTCAGAGTTACGTGCCTATATGTTTAAAGACGGGAATCTTAAAAAGATGGGGAAAATCGATGTGGATCTGGATGATGCGCTGGTTACCAGGGTATCATATCCCGTATCGAAAATCAGGATTAGCACCGATGGCCGCAAGATTAAATTCACCTTCAAGGAACATCTGAAATTGCGTATCAGCCAGCCATTCGCTCCCGAAGATTTTTATTATATTTATGAAGGTGGTAACCAATTGATCCCGGTAAAGAAGGGAAAAATCGGAAAACCTGTCTGGTAAACTTCCAGAAGGTGTGGTGATAAAATGAAAACAAAATATCGATTATACTCCGGCTTGATTGTTAGCCTTATACATTAATCTCCGGGATTTCTCCTTCCACAATTAGTTTTCCTTCAGTTGCATTGATGATTTCCTGAATAGAAACACCAGGAGCCCGCTCGAGCAATTTAAAGCCCTGAGAGGTAACATCAATTACAGCCAGATCCGAGACGATGCGTTTCACAACCCCGACACCTGTCAAAGGCAGCGTACATCTTTTCAGCAATTTCGATTCCCCCTGAGGGTTAGTATGCATCATGGCCACTATAATATTCTTGGCCGATGCAACCAGATCCATGGCACCCCCCATGCCCTTAACAAGTTTTCCCGGGATTTTCCATGAGGAAATATCGCCATTTTCAGATACTTCAAAGGCTCCGAGTACGGTGAGGTCAATATGTCCGCCCCGGATCATGGCAAAACTCGCGGACGAATCAAAAAATGCAGCCCCGGGAACGGCTGTAATGGTTTGTTTCCCTGCATTGATAAGATCGGGATCAACATCGTTTTTGTCAGGGAAAGGGCCGATGCCAAGCAATCCATTTTCTGACTGCAAAACAATTTGCATCCCGGCAGGAATATAGTTAGCCACGAGAGTGGGTATCCCAATACCAAGATTGACGTAAAAACCATCTTGCAATTCCAGTGCAATACGTTTTGCTATTCCGTTTTTATCTAACCCCATAATAAAATAATTTAAAACAGACAGTTGGTTCCATTTCCCTAATTCTCTATTTCGTTATTTCGCTGTTTTTCATCGGGTTGTGACAAATTCAATTCTTTTTTCATAATTTGTTCCCTCGAAGATGCGCTGTACAAAAATCCCGGGGGTATGAATATGATCAGGATCGAGAGTGCCAGCCGGAACAAGCTCTTCTACCTCTGCGATGGTAATCGTGCCGGCTGTAGCCATGGCCTGGTTGAAGTTGTTGGCCGTATATTTATATACCAGATTGCCTTGTGTGTCACCTTTCCATGCTTTGACGATTGCAAAATCTGCTTTCAGCCATCGTTCTTCTAAGTACATTTTTCCATCAAACTCACGAACAGGCTTTCCCAGAGCAACTTCAGTCCCATAGCCGGCTGGGACGAAAAAAGCCGGAATACCTGCCCCTCCTGCCCTGATCCTTTCAGCCAGGGTACCCTGCGGAATCAGTTCCACTTCTAGTTCACCGCTGAGAAGCTGACGTTCGAATTCTTTATTCTCTCCCACATATGAAGAGATCATCTTTCGGATCTGATGCTTTTGTAACAACATACCAAGACCGAATCCGTCGACTCCGGCATTGTTCGAAATACATGTCAGCCCGGTGATATCGCTTGCAGCCAAAGCTGCAATGCAGTTTTCAGGTATTCCGCATAAACCGAAACCACCCAGCATCAGGGTCATGTTGCTTTCAAGCCCTTGTATGGCCTCCAATGCATTTTTAACTACTTTGTTCATTGTTAACAGAATCTCCGGCAAATCTATATTAATTCCAAATTAAAACAACGATTTTGAAAAAATTTTAATCATTTAATTTTACCTTAAACATGTAGTCACCGGTTAACAATTCATTGCCGATCCGGGTTTGATTGAATGTACGCAAAATGACTGTAAATCACACCAAATTGATATCTCATTACATTTTACATCCCTGATAATCTGATATAAAGGATGCATCTTTTAAAATATGGCATAATGACATGTTAAGAAATGTTAAATAACTTGACATCCGGTTCATTTGAGTTATATTTGTTAGTCTAATTTTAAAACCAAAAAACAGGAAAAAAGCAACAAGACCATTTTGATTTTATGGCATGTTTTGCTCTAAGCTTAGCATGTGTTTAAAGCCAAAGGCTGATCCAGGATCTTATAGATTTCTGGATGATTTAAATCGCAAAAGCGACACCGCCCCAAACCCGGGGCGGTTTTTTTATTCGAAAAATTTTTTATATTTGTCATTGATGGTGCTCACAGGGCATTTATAAAGAAGTTGTTGTGGGAATACATGTAAGATTGAAAAAATATTTCGATGAAACGCCAGGCATAAGACTCAATTACAATTATTGCAAATTAAAATGAAAAGGAGCTATATTTTAATATTGATTTTGTTGCTTTGTAAATCAGAAGCTTTTTCGCAAAAAAATTGTGACATTGGGACATTTTTTCCCGATCAACAATTTGACCAATGTAATAATGATTCCTGGGTGCTTGTATATGAAGATAATTTTAATGGAAATACTCTTAATTTATCAAGATGGGAGATCCAAAGCTGGGGGCAAGGAGCATTGTATGGCAATGGAGGCGCATCACGGGAGTACAATACATTAGATAATGCAATAGTTTCGGATGGGATCCTGAAAATAATCGCGAAAAAGGAAACTGTCCTAAGGAGGGCTATTTCATGGAAACCTGATGATGAAATTTTAGAAGACGGTTTACCTAATCTCCGAATATACAACTATACCTCTTCAAATATTTGGACAAAACCTAAATTTGGCCACGGGAAATACGAAGCAAAGATAAAAATACCAAAAGGCAAAGGATTCTGGCCTGCTTTCTGGACTTTTGGAGGAAATCCATGGAATGAAATCGATGTATTTGAATTTTGGAATGAAAAAGATTCTGGGAATAATTATGACTCTACAAAATTATCAAAAGTTCATCATATGACAGCTCATTATGATTTTGATAATGACGGGGGCACCAATATGTGTCCGTCAAGTTACCTCGGAGTAGATTTTTCACAAGATTTTCACACCTTCACGATGATATGGGAAAAAAACAAGATTGAGTGGTATGTTGATGGGGTACTAAAAAGAAGGGATTGCAGATATTATACATCTTTTTTTCAGGAAACAGGCTGCACCATTTATGCATGGAATATGTATTTTTTGAATAAAATCTTTCCTCAGGACCCAATGGCGATTATCCTAAACCTTGCGATACAAAATGGCGATAATTCGCCAAATAATTCGACTCCATTCCCAAGTCAAATGGAAATTGATTGGGTAAAATATTATCAAAGAAATCCATGTCAAAATTTGAACATTACTGATTATTCTCAGTTTCCTTTAAACAATCAGGTATATAATGTAATGGTTGGTAAAAGTGTTATTATTAACTGCAATTTTACTGTTCTTTCAAGTCAACAACTTGAAGTAGTTGCCAAAAACAATATTACAATTGATCCTGGTTTTAATGCAATTGCGGGTTCATTATTCAATGCCAGAATTGAACCAACAGTATGTATTTCAACACTTGACAGAGACACATCAAATGATTTTCGAGACACATTATTCCCGGGGCTTAATATCAAAAATTTTTTACCATTAGATAGTGTAAATGAAAACACTGATATTCAAATTTTTCCAAACCCAAACGATGGAAGTTTTACAATTGATTTTGGCTCAAATGATTATCAAGATTTTAGTTTAATAATCTCAAATACAGACGGGCAAATTATTTATTCAATTGCCGTTTTTTTCAAATCTGACATTACAGTTAATTTGAAGAATAACCCAAAGGGTATTTACATTCTATATTTACAAAATCGCAAGACAAATAATGCATTTAAGCATAAAATAATTATTCAATAATTTAACTTTCGGCATAAGGAATATTGCATAATATCTGCTCCCAAAAACATTGATTCTAATGACCAACGACGAATTCCGTCTACATGCCCATGAACTGGTCGACTGGATGGCTGATTACCTGGAGAACCAGGATCAATATCCTGTGAAGGCGGATATAAAACCCGGCGACATCAAGTGCCAGCTTCCTGTTTCAGCGCCGATTGATGGTGAAGATTTTCAAACGATCTTCTCCGATTTCAAGAGCATTATTATCCCTGGAATGACACACTGGCAGCATCCCGGGTTTTTCGCCTACTTCCCGGCAAACAACAGCGAACCTTCAATCCTTGCGGAGATGCTCATTGCTACAATGGGCGCTCAATGCATGCTCTGGCTCACCTCCCCGGCGGCCGAAGAACTTGAAGAGCGCATGATGGAGTGGTTGCGCGAAATTCTTGGACTGCCTAAGGAATTCATCGGAGTAATCCAGGACAGCAGCTCTTCAGCCACATTGGTAGCTCTTCTTTCGGCCCGCGAAAAAAAGTCGGATTTTTCTATCAACCGCCGGGGTTTTACACCTGGGGAACATTACAGGGTTTATACTTCAACACAAGGGCATTCATCTATTGACAAAGATGTAAAAATCGCGGGAATCGGTATCGAAAATCTCATAAAAATTGAAGTGGATAATGCCTATTCAATGAGAACCGACAAACTTGAAGAGGCAATCATACGTGACATTGCAGATGGTTTTTCACCACTGGCTGTAGTTTCTACTTTTGGAACAACAAGTTCTACGGCAATAGACGCTATAGGAGAAATCGGGAAGATCTGTAAAAAATATAATTGCTGGCATCATGTCGATGCTTCTTATGCAGGAACGGCCCTGATGTTGCCTGAGATACGCAAACTAATTCCCGATATAGGATCCTGCGACTCGTTTGTTGTGAACCCTCACAAATGGATGTTTACCAATTTCGACTGTTCTGCTTATTTCATACGCGACAAACAGGCCTTGATAAACACCTTCAGCATTCTGCCGGAATACCTTAAAACAGAAGAGGATAAAATTGTGAATAATTATCGCGACTGGGGTGTGCCGCTTGGGAGAAGATTCCGGGCGATGAAACTCTGGTTCGTAATCCGTACTTATGGCATCAGCGGCATGCAAAATAAGATCCGCGACCATATCTCTTTCGGACAGTGGCTTAAAGAGGAAATTCTCAACACTCCGGGGGTTGAATTAATGGCGCCCGTGCCTTTCAACCTTGTCTGTTTCCGGTTCCATCCTCCGGAAATCAGTGATGAAACAGAACTTGACCGACTGAACGAAGCCATTCTGCTAAAACTAAACCGTTCCGGTAAAGTATTCCTTACCCAAACCCGCCTGAATGGAAGGTATGTGATCCGGTTTGTTGCCGGGCAAACTCATACAACTGAAGAAACCGTGAAGAAGGGCTGGAGGTACATCATTGAAAACAGCCTGACCTGAAAATTTAATTATATTTGTTGCTTAAACAGGAGCCTCGCCCAGGTTTAAATTGACGATCAAAAAGTACAAATTGTGAAAAACTTTTACTCTCCGGAGGAAGGAACATTCAGTTGCCGAATGGCTCCTGATTTGTTTTCGGGGCATTAGCTCAGTTGGCCAGAGCGCTGCGTTCGCAATGCAGAGGTCACCGGTTCGACTCCGGTATGCTCCACTTTAAAACTTTCCAAATTTCAGTGACAAATTCGCGTTGAAGTTATTAATTAGCCCACTACTGGTATTAACCAGATTCAGGTCGGGCGTATATCGATAGGATATACCTGCATCAAGCCGCATAAATTTCAACAGATTTAGTTCGATCATTACTCCAGGTTCAACAACAAAAAAAGAATCCCAGGCTATAGTCGAGCAATCATCTTTTTTGTTTTTGTTATCATTGTAATTGTGCTTGCTGTAGTCGCGATTGTTATAATTATGAGAATTGTATACCAGTCCACCTCCCCCGATCAGAATGGGGAAATTCACATGTACAGGAGATGTAGCCAATATCCTGAATTCAAATTTCACACCACCATACCCGCCGCTAAGGTAAGCTCCGGTTGTATCAATAATATTGTCATACCAAAGTTGCCTTGAATTCATAATCCCGTAACCGGAAAGTCCAACTGAGAAAAAATGGTTAATGATGACACCCAGACTAAGGCCACCCAGAAAAACATCTCTACCCTTAAATTGCGTGTAGGCACTTTCAGGGCCGAGGTAATATCCGATTTTAATTTTAGTATCTGACTTTTTGAAGAGGGTTTTGATCTCTCCTTCATTTGTTGCGGACGATTTGCTGACTGGTTCATCCTGGGAGAATACAGCCAAAGTCTGGCTTAAAACCATGATTAGGAACAAAAGTAACTTTTTCATAGAGAAAAGTATTGTTTCTACAAATATAGTGCATAAAACCGAATGATGGGAGTCTATTGAAATGATATATATTCTTCAGGGTGTTTTTTGTCAGATGTCAGAAGTCAAAATTCATCAATTCCTTTTTTGCCTGATAAAATTCTTCAATTATTTCATGAACAATTTCTCTGGCGGGTTTGATGTTGTCGATCAATGCTGCAACCTGGCCAATCTCGAGCTCGCCCTCTTCAATATTGCCTTCAAACATCCCTGATTTAGCCCGGCCTTTACCAAGTAATTCCATCATCTCTTCCTTTGAAGCGCCGGAATCTTCAAGCTGTTGCACTTTCTTAAAGAAGGAATTCCTTATTAGCCTCACGGGGGCAACCTTTTTCAGCGCCAGAAGTGTACCTCCATCGCCAGTTTCCAGTACCTTTTGCTTGAAAGCCGGATGTGCTGACGATTCTTCTGAAGCGACAAACCGGCTTCCTATCTGTATTCCTTCGGCGCCTAAGGCCAGTGCAGCCAGCATACTTCGGCCGGTAGCGATGCCGCCAGCCGCAATAAGTGGCAATGATGTAGATTTTCGTATTAACGGGATCAATGTGAATGTGGTCGTCTCCTCATTCCCATTGTGTCCTCCGGCCTCAAAGCCCTCGGCAACGATAGCATCCACGTCCGATTGTTCACATTTCAGGGCCGATTTAACATTAGCAATTACATGAACGACCGTGATGTGGTTCTTTTTCAACAAGGGTGTCCATGTCGCGGGATTTCCAGCCGAAGTAAATACAATCCTGATTCCTTCACGGATAATGATCTCAAATTGTTGCTCGACCCCGGAAAATATCAATGGAACATTAACTCCAAAAGGTTTGCTGGTTGCAGTTTTACATTTTTTGATTTGATCCTTTAGCACCTCGGGCGACATTGACCCAGCTCCAAGCAGCCCTAATCCGCCGGCATTGCTCACTGCCGAGGCCAATCTCCAGCCACTGCACCAAATCATCCCGGCTTGAACGATAGGAAAATCGACACCAAAGAGGGAGGTAATACGGTTATTCAAGGTTTGGGAGAGGATTTTTGTTGTTTATTACGTTTTGAATATTGGTTTATATTCCTTGTTTGTATACGATTGATACAAGCGATTTATCATCTCCGCCCATATTCACGGTAAGTCCATAAGGACGATCGGGAGAAATGTTAATCTGGGCATCGCCGGCTTTCCCGGTGAGCTGTTCAAGGATTGTAACAGCCTGGTGAACTCCGGTTCCGCCTGTTGGATGGCCCCATCCGATCAAACCCCCTGTGGTATTGATAGGAAACTTTCCACCGCGGGCAGTATTCCCTTCAAGAATAAAATCAGCGCCTTTACCTTTTTCGGCAAAACCGATGGCTTCCATACACATTAATCCGGCAATGGTGAAGCAGTCATGTATTTCGGCAGTGCCTATCTGGTCGCGGGTAATTCCGGCAGATGCAAGAGCCTCTTTAACTGCTTGTTTTGTCGTGCTTAATTCGGCGAGATCTTGTGGCTGTGTGGTAATGTCCTCTTCGATTTGCCCCCATCCGATAACTTCAACGGCTTCACTCAGAGGAATTCCGCAACGCTTTAATCCTTCTTCAGAAACAATGGCAATGGCTGAAGCGCCATCAGATACTTTTGAACAATCAAATACATTCAAATGATCGACAAACGATTTGCCGTTGGGCTCCATCATTGCCAAGGCTTCCAAATCGTCGACCGTGTTGTGGTATTCTTGTGCTGTCGGGCATAACCTTGCATTTTCAATTGCATTGCGGAACCAGCGGGCCAGAGCCTGGCGGGTTTTATCTCTGCCATATTTTTCAAAATAGGCCCCGGCACGGTCGCTGAACTGCCCTGGAAAAAAATAAGCATGTCCGGCTTTGCGATTTTTGAACCAGCCTGCACCGGCAAGATAATCGGCACAATAGATGGCCTTCACTGTATTTTGCACCTCCACGCCAATTACCAGAACCACATCTGCCGTTTCGGCTAACACACTTTTGATGCCGCTCATGAGAGCCAATCCGCCGGTAGCACAGGCGCCTTCGACACGGATTGCGGGTTTGTAATGCAAACCTTCATCAACGAATGGGAAAAAGGCAGCAAGGTTAGCCTGCCTGTTGAAACGTGAGGCCATAAAATTTCCGATCACGCATTCATCCACATTTTGCGCCCCGCCAATCATTTTCAGGGTGCCCTGCCCAGCTTCTTTTATGTATTCTTCCAGTCCCGGACGTTCCTTTTTAGGATTGAACTCCTTACGGCCGGTTCCCATTGAAAGGGTGTTGTATCCGGCAACCATATATACCTTGCGTCTTAACTTTTTCATGTGTTAATATTTAATTTTTACAAATCGGTCAGATGGAATACCCAAACTATTATCCGCTGTTCATAATAAAGCACTCAGGATAGTTATTTCATTTGGGGTCTATCCTAAATAATTATTTATCGGACCATAGGCATGGAAAAACCCGGTCAGCAGAACGGTATTCACATCGTTTTCGTTAAAGGCGACACCGGAATTGACCAGTTGTAAGCCGATGGCGCAGGAGCGCTTCGCATAGCCTTTTGCAAGCCCGGCGCCCAATCCCGATTGGGGTTTCAACTGATCAAAATATCCGCGAAGCATTTCATCTTTTGTTTTGCTTCCCACAACGACTTTCCATGCCGGCGGAACTGGCATCGAACCAAGTTTTTCATCCACCTTTGACTGAAAATCACTGATGGTAACATAGGCTTTTATTTCAGGATCGAAAATCGCAGCAGGGCGGCCCTTTTCATACTTCAGGATACCATCTTTCTGAGAACCATCGGAAAATTGGCCACCCCTTATTCCCATGGTGAGAAGCCGGTCAAGCAGCGGGCTGTGAAGGTCTTCGTTGGGCAAATAAGGATTCATTACAGACATAATGAAACTGCAAACGTCTACTCCAACATAATCAATAAGCTGGAAAATGCCCATTGGACGAACCAGGTAATCCTGACTGATTTTATTCATGATATAAACCGCCTCAACAAAAGAGAATTGCTTACAGAGTTTATCCACTTCGCCTGTTGCATAAAGAATATCACGCATGAAATGACCATTGCCAATAAACCCGGCCTTATCATGCGATGGTACAACTACCTTTCGCAGATTTTTTGCGTATTGTTGCGCAAAACCTTCCACTTCCGGCAGCGTATGATCTGCTATTATAATTTCAACAAGTTTCTGCACTGCTGGCGGATTATAAAAGTGAAATCCAATGATACGTCCGCCAAGACCAGCATCTGCATCCAGTTTAGAGATCGGGATGGATGAGGTGTTTGTAAAAAACCATGGCTGGTTAGAATTGTTTGATGAAATTTTAGAGAAGATGCTACTTTTTAACACCGGATCTTCCTTTATCGCCTCAAATACCATTCGTGAATCATATGCTGCTTCAATCCTGGTGGAGGGCCTCACAAGGCTTAGCACGTCAAAAATGTACTGATCGATGATCTCGAAGTTTTCAATCAGATCGGCGCGATGGGCATAAACTTTCCGCAATCCAACTATTTTTTTCTCGGCCATTTTAAGAACCTGAGCCTTTAAATATTTCATCACCCCCGCCAGGGCCTCATCTGAGACATCGATAGCATTCAGTACAAAGGGTTTTCCTTTGTTTTCAGGTTTCAGGCTGATGTCGGCCATCTCTACCGCTGTAAGCAACAAAATACCGCTTCCCATTTTCCCGGCAGCGCCCAACACCGAAACGTGCTGTAATCGTTCTTCGTATGACATAGTCAGAATATTTAATTAGTTTGTATTTACCGGACGATGAAAAAAATCAAAACGTCACCAATTCGGTTTGCGTTTTTCAAGAAAGGCTTTCATTCCTTCTTTTGTTGCATTATTGTCAAACTGTTTGCCAAATTGGATAGCCTCCAGCTCAGAGGCTTCATTAAAATCCATGGATATTCCGTCACGGATAGCTTTTTTAGAAACAGGAACCGCCTGCGAACCATTTTTTGCAATTTTTGAAGCCAGTTTCATTACCTCTTCCAGGAGGGCTTCAGGCTCAGTCACTTTTTGAACCAGGCCAATCCTTAAGGCATCATCGGCTGTAATAGTTTCAGCAGTGAGGATAAGGTAAAGAGCATTTCCCAATCCTGTTAGCCTCGATAATCGTTGGGTTGCTGCATACCCCGGAATCATTCCCAGGTTCATTTCAGGTTGTCCGAATTTCGCCAACTTACTTGCAATGCGAAAATCGCATGCCATTGCCAATTCACATCCTCCACCAAGAGCATATCCGTTCACCGCGGCAATAACTGGAATACGGAGTTGTTCAAGCCTGTCGAAGGTACGTTGACCAAAAGTTGAGAAAAGATACCCTTCGTTGGAGGTCATATGTGCCATTTCAGAAATATCGGCGCCAGCAACGAACGATTTTCCCTCCCCGGTTATGACCAAAACCTTAATATCTTCGCGTGGTTCTATGTCATCAATGAAATGGTTAAGTTCTTTGAAAAAATCGGTATTCAATGCATTCATTGCAGCAGGTCTGCTGATGGTCACTAATGCGATATGATCTGCAATTTGAATTTTCAGTATTTGATATTCCATTTTTTATCAATTAAAGTCATAACGTTTCTGCGATCTAAATTTAAAATATACTTGGAATTGACAGTATTTCACAGCACAATGAAGCGGGACGTAGTAATATTGCCTTCAAACGACACCTGCAAAAGATATATTCCGGCAGGATATCCGTTTACATCCAATTGTTTTGACACGACATCTTTACCAGCCGGATCAATACTGGCCGTATAAACAGGTTTGCCATCCACTCCTATTATTCTGAGTGAGCCAATGGTTTTAAGCCCGTTTATGGTAATCAAAACATTTCCATATGCCGGATTTGGTTGTATGGCTAATTTTACTTTGCTTGCATCAGTTTCTGCGATTCCGGTACATGGATCGAGTACAATATGTTTAGTGCCAAAGTAATTAGAGACACAAGGAGAAATTGGAGTAACCAGCAATCCCAGGTCAACTGAACCTGAAGTTTTATCATGGATACCTGGAAAATAATCTGTTATCAGAGAAGAGGAATTGGAAAAGTAACCATCGCCGGCTGTACCCCAGGCAACTTTACTGTAGTTCGTCGCGGTAGCATTCATTGGAATTGGAGAAACATACCAGCAAACAATAGTATCATTTCCTACAGATGCAGCAAGGGCTTCTACAATCCTAACCCCGGTTGTATCGTACCTTGTAAGGTTCCCATCGCTTACAGCCGAAATGTATTGGGTTGTCTGACCGGGGTGGACCTTTGGATTTTGTAAATTGGATAAAAACCCTGCAGGAATTGAAGTCCAGGAATAGGTATAGGTTCCGCTCCCACCATAACAATATGCTTTAAGTTGACTGGAATCAGGCTTGTTGCCACAAAGCATGGCAGGCGTGCATGAAGCTGCAGAAGAAAACACATCGGCAAATGTAAACGAGGCAATGCGTGTTTGCCAACCGCTTGAGGAGCTTGAGATATAATACTCTTGTGTATACCAGAAAGTTGTCGGGTTTGAAGGGTCGATGCTCATAGCGCTGTAATCTCCCCAGCGGCTGCGGCCACTCCAAATTCCTGTTTGTGACCCACCCCCGTTAATGATAGTTTTTTCCATAATAGTCATCTCGTTCAGTGGATCGGTTTTCAACCTTCCGGTATAGCGGATACCGGGAAAAATGTTAGAGCTTGAAACCGAATAACCCAACGAAATGGTACCTGCCGTATCCTGAGCAATGCTCCCCATCCAACGTGAATTGTTATCGGCAGGAGCATAAGTTGCCTGCTGGTATATACTCCAGGATGTTCCGGTATTCCTTAATTCATACCACCTGACCCCGCCGATACCCGATCCGGCATCAATTGTATGATTCATTACCATGGATGAATAGTCACTGAATTTTCGGTATTGCAGCCTGTACATGAGGCGGTCACCGAGCGTTTCAAGTTTTTGCGGTGAATCTTTCTGCGGAATTCCATTATCCCATCCTAAAGTACCAAATGGATAAACATTCAGGTAGGTCAGGTTTCCGAAGGTTGAATTGGCCGGTGTTGCAAAGTCGGAGTGAAATTCATAAATGCCGAGGCGCTGTATTCCGCCGGTGCGTATATAGGTAAAATAGTTTGGTGTGCCGGGGGGAGGGAAATCACCATCGCAATCTGCAGGCAACAGGGAAATAAAACCATCGCCACCAGAAGGCAGTGTGAAAGATAATCTTCTGGCCTCTGGATTCCCTGCAAGCATTGCACTTCGGTCGTATGAATAGGCTCCATTTCCTATCCATCCTCCGCCACCAGCGCCAAAATTATTAGTCGACATGTAATACGCATCCGTCCAGATACCGAACTTCGGATAATCGGGCATGGCACTGAATTCATAGACCCACCGATACCAGGCTCCGGTAGGATCAGGCGTTTGGGATACAGCAATCATCTGGTAAAAGGGAGCTGTAGATGAACCGTTTGGAAGTGAAAATTGAGAAAAAAGCCATCGGTTGGCCAGTTCATCAAATAAAACAATCGCATCCCCATCGTTAGAATTATGAGGCACACCTGCCCACACGCTGCTGTTGCTGACCGGGCCCAAAATTTTTGCACCACTTTTATTATAAATGGCATAGGAGCAGTTTACTACCTGAAAATAATGGTTAAAGCCAACATCGCCATGTGTGTCGGGAGGCACATAGCCACTTACGTTACCCATTCCATCAAAATTTTGAATGGTTGTATCCGAAAGGAGACTGCCGAATTGCTTTTGCAAACCCGGATCAAAAGGAAGCAGACGCCCGGGTTTCCTGTCTGCCTCTCCGTGAAGATTAACATAGTTGTTCACTACGCCATCTTTCCAGCTGCCATCGTATTTTTCAGGCAGTAATTTTATCATATCCTTTAACGGAGGAGAAACATCAAAGTAAACTGCGCGGTCAACTTTGGGCATTAAAGATGCATCCTGAGCTTTAACAGGATTAATCCCTGTAAGCAATATAATCAGAAGATAAATTACATTTTTCATAGTATCTGTATTAACTGTACATATCAACAAAAATAACTATATTCTGCGTCCAAACTTTCACATTTGAAAACATTTGATCAATTTATCGAAATTCGTATGTTTTTTCAAAGTTACCATTATTCAAAAACCAAGTTTGGGAAGCTTACACTTCGGCTTTAGTGTATATCGTTTTATTCAAAAAACAATTATCAACTACAGGCTGGTGCACCACTAAAGTTGTATTTCAACAGTGTTTTCCTGTTGATTCAACATTGCCAAAAATTGATTAGAAGGAATAACGGCCCCACCCAGGCGGTATTTGTTACATTCAAAAGTAAACCTGATTGGCTTACCGTTTATTGAAATAGTTTTGGGACTAAAATTACTTTCCTTTACTGAATAGAAGAATGTCACCGGATGACTCATAAAAGTGATTGAAGCAGAAAAGCCATCCAAAGAAAGTGGAATAACCGGATCAACAATTACGTTTCCGGATTCGATTCGCAACCCAAGCAATCGTGTAACAATCAGGCCAATATAAATGCCGGGCCCGCTTGAATAAACCCGCCATCCTCCTTTCAGCTGAATATTTCCTGTTTTTATCTCATCGTAACGTTCATCGGCTTCATATCGATTCTTGAATGCTACATCAGAACTGCTGTAATAACAGTTTGATTGACGAAAATCGCCGCAGGGCACTATGTCATTATAACCTACCGGAATTGCCTGACGAAGCGCTTTCACAAAAGCATCTGCTCTGCCTGTAATGGCTTGTGATTCGGCATAACGGATATGTTCGTGAACATACATCAGTCCAATCTCGCGGCCAAAAAAGGTGCTGCTTTCGGCTCTTTGAAAAAGCGTTTGAATACCACCTTTGTATTTGAGTGGACGATTCATCAAACGGGCGCCATCAGGGCCTTTCAAATGCTGTTCAATCAGATCCTGGTGGTGCAATGCCTGCTCTTTTGTAAATATTTCAGAAATGATTCCGCGATTCATCGGCAAAATACTGTACTGAATATTTGTTTTATGATCACTTGGATGAAGCAACAAGCTGATACGACGATTTTCTTCAACCAGCCCATACCCTGCAACTACTCCATCCCGGATCAAATATTTGTTAAAATCTGCTTTAATCTGTTCGCAAATTTCTTTCAATTCTATGGCTTTAGTAGTATTCCCGATCTGCTCATACACAAATTGATATTGAGTAAAAGCCTGGTAATTCATTTCAACCGTCCAGCTTGAAATCATGCACCGGGCCAATTCCTTGCTTACCGGTTGCAATGAATCATTCCAGTCGCCACCACCAAAGGGAACCAGCGCAGTGCCCGGAATAAATGAATCAACGATCATTTTAATAAGCCTGTCAACGTGTTCACTGAATTGCGTTTTTTCAGTATTTGCATTAGCTTTTTCGTGATAATAAGGTAAAAGTTCATCGAGGATTTTCAAATCGCCGGTAACTTTGATATAATTACTCAGAGCAATCATACACCAGTAAAAAACATCTCCATGAGAGCTGTCGGCCCGGATATTTGTGTAGCTGTCGAACATCCACCACTGCGTCCATCCCCCATCCGGATTCTGATTCGAAAAAATGATACGCAGTACCTGTTTAGCCTCCGCATACTTTTCCATACACAACAGCAGGTCAAACGGCCCCTGGGCGATATCGCGCGTACCCCAGGCAGCTCCGCTGAATTGTTCTAACCCATATGGTGTTAAAAAATGGGTCAGCGCATTCATTCCATACCAGGGAAGAATTTCCTGAATGGCTGCGGAGTCATAATGATCTCCTTTCAGCGACAGATTTAAACACAAGTTTTGCCAAACAGTTTGGCCATCCCGGCAATCAGAAAGCCATTGAACATCAGAATCTTTAATATCTACAGTTTTGGCAACGGAGCAAACTTCGCCAATGAAACTCATACAGAAATCAGATGGTTCCCGTACTTCGAGAACGAACAAAGATGACCCACGGCCTTGATAATCGGGATATAGCGCTTCTTTTCCGCAGGGTTTATAATCAGAATTAAGCTGTTGAATTATCATTCTGAATTGTGCCCCGGGAAACTTTTCCGCGATCATGCTGCCTGCTTTTGGTTTAGCAACATACTCCCTGTCTGTATTGCCTGCGGCGACAGTCCAGCCATTGAGACGATCAAAATCATGGGTAATCAACAGGTTCACCTTGCTTCCTTTGATAACTTTGAAATCCATGTTTACCTGTGGCGCTGTGGCCGATGTCCAGGTACGAATCTGGAAGCAATGATCACCAGATTTGTAAATCCACCTGCAATGATTCAACCCTATCTCAAAAGCAGAAGGAACTCCAAGTAAATATTGCCGTCCATCGATCTCAACAAAAATCCGTTGCCCTGTTTCAGGTTCGAGATTAAACTGGCTGGTGCAAATGGAGAGAAAAACGTTAAAATTTGTATTGCCCTGCGAAAGATGCGAATTGAAAACACCAAATGCAAATGAGGTTGTTGATACAATATTTTCATCGGGGGCATATCCGGCTTGGGCTTGCATTATATGAGCATGCGGGCGGTCAACTATGATTTCTTTCGCACGCAACATGACGTGGTTGTTTTGCCTGCAGAAGAATGATAATAACTGGCCATTTTCTTCTTCACAATGACGCCTCTCTGCACCAAAAAACCGGGTAATATCTTCATCACTAAGATCATTAACCGGTAATAAACCAGATACATTAAAAATGTTTTTCTCCTGAGTAAAAAGCTCAGCTGAATTTTGAGATAAAACCTCATCCCCGAATTCAGACATAATACCGGCTAAACGGGAAAGATCATCAAAGGAGGTTGCCTGGGGGTGATCCTGCAGATAATTTGCGATAAAAACGCTTTTATGATGATCCCCGGCAGCCAGGTTGAATGGTTTTTCCTGCAAGGCAAGAACTGACGATTCCCCGGCATATTCACCTCCCAGTCTGTCTGACTGCAGCCCTTCCGGAATTCCGGTTTCCCGGTATGTTTTACCATAAAACTGCATGCCATCAACACTTGCTGATGTGGCTGCATTTTCACAAGCCATCATCAACCAAGGATTACCCACGGATTCTTTCATGTTTTGGCGGCAGCATATGACAGAGCCATAGCTTTTATCTTCGAGAATAAGTCTTTCAAGATATTGACTTACATAATATTCATTGACCAGTCCTTCAGATATTTGTTTCAAACCTGCATCCTGAACGCAAATTAAATCAAGGTCAACATTATCATCAGATTTATTGAAAATATTAATACGCCACTGCCAGCTAAAATTTTCTTTTGAGAGTTGCAATTCACACACATAATCAAGACCAGACCAGCTGCCTTCAGCAATAAATGAATCATCGCTCACTTTAAAAAGGCTATTGCTTTCCGGACCTAACAGCGCTATGAATTCAAAAGGTTTTGTTCTTTTCCTCAACCAGAGATTTGCGCCCGATTTTGAAAACGGGGTTGCGGGTTTTAGGCTGATTCGGATCGGATCAACTTCAATGCATTTAACTGAGCCATTTCCCAGAAAATCAAAAGACAAGCCATGGGAATTTTTAATCTTCATTTTTAATTTTCATCGTTAAATTATTTTTCACCATCGGAATCCACTTTTGCTAACCCATAGTTAAGGCTTTGTTTTATTGAATAGCAAGAATCATTTCGCCCTTGTGTTTGTGTCTATAAATGAATGCAACTCGTTTCTCGTCACGAACCATTTTAACAGCCTCGCCATCTATTGTTGCAGAATTGATACTTTGAACATTCGCTCCTTCAAATACGATCTCCCCGGCCAGGTCACGATCGCCGTACAGCGTAATCTCAATTTGCCCATTTATTTCTGCAATCCCCAGAATATCAGAGGTGGAGTGCAGAATTTTTAATCCGTCGGCAACCTCCAGGCAAACCGGAGTCAATACTCCATATAATGCCGGCCATAAAATTTCATCCTGTACGTATGGAATTTTGATAGCTTCGCCACTTTCAGGATGCGTATAGAAAATTTTGCCGGATTGTTCTTCATTGTAATAATTTCCGATGAAAAGAACTGCAGCATAGTCAGTTGTGAACCGTTCTCTGACAATGATAAAATCATTGTCTGTTGATGTCTGCCTGAGTTTAGCGCCTGATCTCTTCAGTATTGCTTCATAAACCGGTTTATGTCCTTCGGTGTCGAATCCGATCCAGGTTCCAAGGTGAATCACCGATCCGCTGCCGAGCGCTTTTGTGAATCCACACGCAGTGCCATGAATCGTTCGGGCAATAATTTCAGCGCCTGCTAAAGATTCTGCAAAATATATAATCAACGGATTGGCACACTTGATATCTTTCTGGTCGTATATATCAATCAATGGCGAGTCGATAATTTCTGTCCCGGAAGGTGATATTGACAAGGCTTCGCGAATAATGGTGCAGGGTTTCTGTGACATCTCACGATCAGGCAGGTATGGGAAAAGAACGCCGTTGCCGCCGGCTCTGACGTAATCAACAATGACCTGCTGATCTCTGGAATTCATCTCATCAGTGCTAAATGCCCAAATCTGTTTATACTTACTTAATGAATTAGCAGAAGCCTTGCTCAGATCAACCATATCATAATCGATATTTAGGACTTGAAGCGCTTTCAGTAAACCGTCGAAATATGCCGGCCTCCGGATGGCCGACGGGATGAATTGCAGTTCACATCGTGCATCAACAGGCCGTTCCAGTTCTGTTGCATAATAAGGAGGATAGAACAGGATACAAATTTCAGCCCTTCGTTTTGCATGAACGATAAGACATTCAGATGTTTTTACAATTTTACTCATCCGTTTGACCAATGGGAATGTACTGGTACGCTCACCTTCAGCAGTGAGCGGGTTGAACCAGTAGAAAATCTCTCCGGAATAGCCTTTGCGGCTTGGGTTTTGCCCCTGCGAAAACATATAATAATTCCAGCCGGTCAAACCATTGGCTACGCTGGCTTTATAGAAGAGCTCCATCTCCTGAGGATTCGTAACCACGTGATATTCGCGGGAACCGCACTGAAACTCAGCCGCAAACAGCGGCTTATTTCCCTGCATGGCGAAAGTGATGTCGTTGATGATCCGGTCGTCATGCAAATTACGGTATGACATGAATTCGGGGATGTGATCGACTCCGAAGATGATCTCACTCTTATCGCCAAAAAGATCTTCGTACATAGTGATATTGACCGGAAATTCATAGCCATTCCCATAGATCCAGCCTGGAAGATTGTGATACAATTGAACGGTGACACCTCTCTCCCTTGCCATGCCCGTCAGCATTCTCAAATAGTCGCCATAATAGATTCTCCAGAAGCAGTGCCATTCATAATCGCGGCCACGATCAAACTTTGATGCATATGGAACCTTTCCATCAGGTGGAAGTACGATATGAGTAAAGTCGGGATAATCTGTTCCCCACAAATTATTCACTTCAGCAATAGTGATAAACTTATGTGATAAATATGCAATGAAACGATCCTTCACCCCGTTGCCATAGTCCGCCTGCTTCGCCAGCCATGAAAATACGCCGATCTCATTGCAGATCTGCATCATAATAATCGGACCCCCAACCGATACTTCCCGTTCACCGATGAATGGCATGATTTTATCGTACCACAACGCCACCTTTTCCAGATATTCAGGATTAAACAGGCTGACTCCGTCACTTTGAACAATCCCGCCTTTGCTGTTGCGCATTTTAACTTCTTCACGATGCCGATCCATAAACCAGTCGGGCAGCCCGGCTCCACGAAATTCTGCCAGGATGAATGGTCCCGGTTTTACGATACAATTCAATCCATGAGCCTGGCATCGCTGAAGCCAACCATTCAGATCGCGCTCTGGGCAAGATGTGCCATCAAAATCAAAAACAGACTCTTCTGATTCGTGCCATGCCCAGGGAACGTAGGTGCAAACAGTAGTTAAACCTGCCTCTTTGGCTGCATCCAGATGTTTGTCCCACAGATTGCGCTTTATCCTGAAATAATGAATCTCTCCGGAATTCAGAAATACCTTCTGGCCGTTTAGATAAAAACTGTTTTCTTTGATACTGAACTTCATTTGTTATTTGTCAGTTGTCAGTTTCTCCAAATTTCGTTGTTTGAGCAGATCCTTAATTTCATGACTTCGTTTTTCAGTAAGGGAGTAACGAAGGACAAAGAAAATTGAAAAAATGCTTAATAATAGTGGCAGTCCGATCTCAACCACCCGCATCATTAAAAGTGTATACGGCGTCTGCTGCGTGAGCTGCATGATGTCGCTTTCAATTGCGCCGAGTTCATTATCAAGGGAATCAGGAGATGAGGCTGTATTTATGTTTATAAGGAGGTTATTTACCCTTGCAATCTCTTGGTTGAGCTTTTCATAATGCGCTTTGCTGTTTTTGGTATCCAGGGATTTTGCCTCCAGGTGCGACATCAGCTCTATTGAGCGCATCCTGGCTTTCCCGATCAACTCCTCAAAATTTCCTGTCAATGGTTTGCCTTCTTTCCTCAATTGCACCTCGTTGCGCAACAGCCTGACACTACCCTGAAGTTTATCGACTTTTGTAACCTGGGTTTCATCGAACATAGTAAATACAATCAGGGCGCCCGCAACAAAGCTGGCGAGGGCCGATCCCATTTTAATGAACCACCAGAAAACCGAATAATAGCTTCCCTCGGAGCGATAACCTGTCTTTAATTCATCTTCATCACATATATCCCCTACCATTGAAGATCCCAGGGTAAAGAAAAAGAGCATGCCGGCAGAAAGCAGAATGGTGGGTATTATGATCAAATAGGGATATGACGGGTTGTAGCAGACAACTTTGGAAAGTTGTGCAAGGCACATGAGTAAAATAGCAATGGTGAGAGTATTTCGTTTGCCCAATTTCGGGCTGATCCAGTTGAGCGGGAATACTGCTAACAGCCCTGTGATGGCCCAAATGGTGCCGTTAATTCCGAGCAGATAGGCGCCGGCAACTTTGTCGCCCCCGAAAACATAAAAAATCGGAATGTATGACCCAAGCAACTGGACGAAATTAAAGCCCATTGCCAGTGTGAAAATTGTCAATGTAAGCATGATAAAATTTCTGTTGCTGGCAGTTTGTTTCATGTCTTTCCAGAAGGGTGTTTTTTCATGCTTTGCAGCTTTAACAAATCCAGGTTCACGTAATTTGAAAAACCACCAGAAAGAAAGTGGAATCAGAATGGCCGCGATAAGTAGTGAGACATACCGCATACCATCGGCTTCATTACCTCCCGGACCTTTGAAAATTTCCATGCTGGCAAGGGCAAAAAGCCAGGGTGTGCTCATGGCAAAAAGATTGCCGACAAAACTCTTGGCGCTGAAAAGACGGGTACGTTCGTGGTAATCAGTCGTCATCTCCATGCCAAGGGCGCCATGAGGTATCTCGAAAATATTACATGCTGTAAAAAATAGAAGAAGTGAAAAAAGAATATAGGAAAGTTGAAACCATTGAAAGCCCGATTCACTTGGAAACCAGGCCCGAACCAGATCACCTTTGGGGATCCACCACATGACAACAAAAAAAACTGCTACGAGGATTCCTCCAATCAGCAAATAGGGGCGCCGGCGTCCCCAGCGGGTTCGGGTATTGTCAGAAAAATGGCCAATAATGGGATCCGACAGAGCATCCCACAAACGGGGAACGATCAAAATGGCTCCCAGCCAGAAGGCGCTCAGTCCCAGGCTTATATTACCCATCAATCCGACAAGGATTCCGGCTACGTTGAAAAGGGCGATGGGAATAATGCCCCCGGCTCCATATGCCGCCAACTGGGTAAAGCGAATCCGGTCTTCCGGTTTTGTGCTGTGATCTGTGCTTATTTCTTGCTCTTTCATAATTGGGGAATAATTCTATTCTTTAATAATAAATCACCACTTCTGCCGGCAGCACTTTAACCGCTATTTCCTTTTCATTAAAATCATTGTTCTCAGATCCGTTAACCGTTATTTTCACCGGAAGTTTTGACCCGTTGAAGTTTTTGATTTTGATTCCGCTGGTGGGAAGTTTTACATCACCGGAAATAGAAAAAAGATAGTTGTTGCCCTCCTTTTTTATGGCGTATGAAATCTCACCATAATAGGTCGGCAGATGCTCGACCGACATGCCTGCAGGCGAATCAATCCAATCCTGGTAAAGCGCAGAAGCTAAAACAAGCGATTGATCATACTCGTTTTCATAAACAAACATTGACCGGATTGCATTGATAAAATCGCTGCCAACCCAGGTGTGCGGCATATCCCCGATATATTGCGGAGTGCGGTAATCTTTCCAGACCACTTCTGCCCAGTGATACCATCCCTGCGGGCGCTGATCATTCAGGAAAAATTTGATCAGCTCATGCGCTCTGTCCGGCTGATCCAGAATAATAAAGGAACCTATCAGCCGGTTCTCATAAGGAGTGTACTTATCCCACACGAGTTTCCCGTCTCTCCTGTTTTTGAAAAATTCATAGTATTTATCAAAGGTGTTATATACCTGCGGCTTCGGCAAATTGTTCAGTTCATTACAAGGCGTTAATGCAATTGTTGTGGATGTTGCATCAAAATCGCCAAGTTCCACGCAACCCGGGATGTAATTGATTTTTCTCGTTTTCATGGCGAGTTGCAGTGAGTTGTAAAGATTCTCCTTAAAGGCATCGCGGACTTTTTCTATCTTTTCATAAGATTCTTTTTCACCAAGTATTTTTTGAATTTCCGCTGCATCTTTCAACCCTTTCATGGTAAAGAAATCATCCCAGTAGGAGTGCA
>JBAXKG010000002.1:0-126004 GCA_037137455.1 Bacteroidota bacterium | reverse complement strand
ACTTCTGTTTCCATCAGATTGAAACTATCTCGTTAATGATTTGAGGATCGGTAAAGCCAGCCAGGTTGATGGCCATGCTGCGGCAGATCGCCACACAGGAACCGCAACCCTGGCAAACGCCTTCGTTAATTTTTGCAACGGTGCGCAATTCCTTTGAACCATGGCCGATTGGAACTTCATCGGTGACGATGGCGCCGTAAGGACAAACCTTTATGCAGTTCTGACATCCCGAGCAATATTCGTTATTGATAGTCGAGACCATCGGGTCCTTTTTCATGGTATCGCCGGCAAAAAGTCCGCAAACCTTGGCGGCACATGCTGAAGCCTGGGAAACGGTATCAGGAATATCCTTGGGCGCCTGTGTACAACCCGCCAGGAAAATTCCTGCCTTGGCTGTTTCAACCGGGCGGAGTTTGGGATGTGCTTCCGACAAGTAACCATATTTATCATAGGAGATACCCAGCAAACGGGCAAGTTCCGGGTTGTCTTTCGGCGCGCTCACGGCGGTAGCCAGCACGACAAGGTCAGCTTCCACCTCCACAACCTGGCCGATTTGCGCATCTTCACCGCGAACTATCAGTTTATCTCCCTTTTTGTAGATCTTCGAAACACGGCCACGGAGGTATGTGGCTGCGGTGTCGACCTGGGCTTTCTTGACAAATTCCTCATACCCCTTCCCGGCTGCGCGGATGTCCATGTAAAAAACATAGGCATGCGAATCGTGCACTTTGTGATGCAGCAGTATGGTATGCTTGGTGGTGTACATGCAGCATATTTTCGAGCAGTACGAGATTCCTTTGGCTTCATCGCGGGAGCCAACGCATTTGATAAAGACCACATTCTTGGGGACTTTCCCATCGGATGGACGTAATGGCAGACCGTTAGTTGGTCCGTTGGCCGAAACCATCCTTTCGAATTCAAGCGAAGTAATAATGTCCTTGAAACGGCCTACGCCATATTCTTCATATGGCGTGGGATCCCACATATCATATCCTGTCGCAACAACCACAGCGCCGATTTCGCGTTCTATGATCTCATCCTGCATCTGGTAATCAATCGCGCCGGGCAGACAAACTTTGGCACAGATACCGCATTTACCCTTTAGCAGCATGGTGCAGTGTTCGGCATCGATGACCGGTTTATTGGGCACAGCTTGCGGAAACGGCGTATAGATTGCTTTCCGCTTATCGATGCCCATGTTGTACTCATTTGCAACTTTTACAGGGCATTTCTGCCAGCAGGCACCGCAACCGGTACATGTCTTGAAGTTGACATAGGAAGCTTTTTTCTTGATCTTGACTTTGTAATTGCCAACAAAGCCCTGTAATTCAAGTACTTCAGAGTAAGGAATAAGTTCGATGTAGGGATGTGAGGCAACATCCACCATCTTTGGGGTAAGGATGCACTGGGCACAATCGAGCGTCGGGAACGTTTCATCTAGCTGAGCCATTTTGCCACCGATGGATGGGCTCTTTTCAACCAATACCACCGGGATGCGGGCATCGGCAATGTCGAGGGCTGCCTGTATGCCGGCAATCCCGCCCCCGATCACAAGTGCCCGTTTGGTCACTGGAACCGAAATCTCAAACAGCTGTTCGTTGGCGATGGATTTCGCTACAGCCATCCGGCAAAGATCCATGGCCTTCTCTGTAGCCGCCTTTTTGTCTTTCTGATGCACCCAGGATGAATGTTCGCGGATGTTGGCGACTTCCAGCAAATATGGATTCATACCCGCATCAGACAAAGCCTTTCGAAAAGTCTTTTCATGCATGCGAGGCGAACAGGCTGCTACCACGATGGAGGTGAGTTTATGCTGCACAATGGCATCGCGGATCATCCCCTGCCCCGGATCAGAACACATATACTTATATTCAATGGCGCACTTTACCTCTTTAATGCGCTTTACCTCCTCAATAACCTGGGGAACATCCACATAGTCGGCAATGTTGGCGCCGCAAAAACAAACGAAAACTCCTACTCTTGCCATTATTTCACCTCGCTTTCTGCTTCAACAGCTTTGATGGTTTTTTTAACTTTCTCAGGCTCTGGTATAATCTTTCCGATGTTGGCCAACGCACCTTCAACAGAAACAATGTGCTTTGGAAACTTCAGCTGATCAATTGGGTTTCCGAAGGCAAGAGCCATAAGCTGGGTGATATAAAAAACAGGAATGTCATATTTCACTCCCTGTTGCTTTTCAATATCCGGTTGCCGCATATCGAGGTTGGACTGGCACAGCGGGCAGGCCACCACAATGGCGTGAGCTCCGCTCTCTTTTGCCATCGCCAGGATCTGGCCGCTCAGGTTCAAAACTACTTCGGTATTGGAGATGGAGAAAGAGGCGCCACAACATTCAGTTTTATAATCGAATTCGGTGGCGGTGGCTCCCAAAGCTTCGCATATCTGGTCCATGGAAACCGGGTACTCCGGTGAATCAAAATTGGTGATGTTTTTTGGCCGGGTAAGCAAACAGCCATAGTAACAGGCGACCTTCAATCCGGCAAGGGATTTGGTCACCTTTTCCTTTATTGCTTCCACCCCAATGTCTTCATAAAAATACTGCAGCATCGATTTTACATCAACTGATCCCTGGTAAGTTCCCTCCTCAACAACGGTGGTGTTAATCCGTTTGGCCAATACAGGATTTTCATCCATATGAACCTTGGTCACCTTCATGCGCTGGTAACAGGATGCACAGGCAATACCCATGGTGGTATTTTCCAGTTTTTCGGCCAGTACCAGGTTTCGCAACGGAAGTGCATAAGCCAGGTTCTCGGTCATCACATGGGCAGAGGTGGCGCCACAGCAATTCCAGTCAGGAATGTCTTCCAGTTCCACATCCAGCGTTTTGAGCACCAGTTTGAGGGTACTGTCAAATTCCTCGCTGGTACCATGTGCAGAACAACCCGGGAAATAGGTTAATTTCTTCATCGTCGGTCAGATTATTTATTCTTTTCCAGTCTTTCGGCAACTTCATACATTCGTTTGATGGCTTTGGCGCTCTTGAGCGGTCTGACGCCCAGCGGGATCTTGCCTTTTAACAATGCTTTAGGGGCAAGGTGCATATCCTTGAAAAGGTTACGGGTACGGATGTTGAATTCGGCCATCATGCGAAGTTCATAATTCCGGCCATACCTTTTGATCATATTAAGGAAGATCTCGTGGAATTTACGGATCTCCTTCACCTTTTTCGAATCGTTGATATAATTCTCCTCAATTGCCAGGTGACGAACTGCCTCCATTACTGCAGGGATATCGATTTCGCGTGGGCAACGGCCAGAACAAGCCGAGCAAGTGAGACAAAACCAGTGTGAGTTGGCCATGTAACACTCATTTCTCAGCCCAAGCTTGATCATCTGCATGATCTCGCGAGGTGGAAAATCCATGTATTGCGATACAGGGCAAGTGCCTACACACTTGCCACATTGATAACATTCAAGCACATCGGCGCCGCTTTTTACATTGACGGCCTCCAGAAATGTGTTTTTCCCCTGAGATCCAAGTGTTATCATAATAGAATTGTATTGTTAATATTTTAACAGCACAAAGTTACAAAAAGTTTTTTTTGGAAGTATTCTAAATTATTGAAGATAAAGATTTGTGCTGTAGATTGTTCGTGTTTTGATAATTAATTTGTTTATTTTTGAAGCCAAAAATATGTCAACGGTCAGATATAAATCCCCTGATTACTTCCTTGTTGATGAATTATTAACCGATGAGCACAAGCTGGTTCGCAGCGCCATCAGGGACTGGGTGAACCGGGCTGTTCTTCCTATTATTGATGAAGCCAACCAAAAACATCATTTTCCGCGGAATCTCGTGAGGGAATTGGGTGAAATAGGAGCATTTGGCTCATATATACCTATTGAATATGGTGGGGCGGGAATGGATCAGATTTCATACGGTCTGATTATGCAGGAGCTTGAAAGGGGAGACTCTGGTATACGGTCGATGGCCTCGGTTCAATCTTCACTGGTTATGTATCCGATATTTCATTTTGGCACAGAGGCACAAAAGAGAAAATACCTGCCAAAATTGGCAACTGGAGAACTTATTGGCGCATTCGGTCTCACCGAGCCAAATCATGGTTCGGATCCGGGTAGCATGCTGAGTCGGTTCACCGACCAGGGAGATCATTATTTATTGAACGGATCCAAAATGTGGATCACAAATGCTCCAATTTCTGATATATGTATTATTTGGGCTAAAGATGATACAGGCAAAATCAGGGGACTGATTGTTGAAAGGGGCATGGAAGGCTTTACAACACCAGAAACCTTGAGAAAATGGTCATTACGTTCTTCTTCAACCGGTGAATTAGTTTTTGATAATGTCAAAATTCCGAAGATGAACCTGCTTCCGGGGGTACGTGGGCTAAAGGGGCCGTTAGCATGCCTGAGTTCAGCCAGGTACGGTATTGCCTGGGGCGTTATAGGAGCAGCAATGGATTGTTACGATTCCGCTCTGCAATATTCCAAAGAAAGAATACAATTCGGGAAGCCGATCGCCCGGTTTCAACTAACACAAAAAAAACTTGCAGAAATGCTGACAGAGATCACAAAAGCACAGCTGATTGCCTGGCGGTTAGGAACCCTTAGAAATGATGACAAAGCAACTTCAGCCCAGATATCTATGGCAAAAAGGAATAATGTAAAAATGGCGCTTGAAGTTGCCAGGGAATCACGTCAGATACTCGGCGCTATGGGAATTACGGGCGATTTCCCGATTATGAGGCATATGATGAATCTCGAGTCGGTTATTACCTATGAAGGCACACATGACATACACCTGCTGATCACAGGAAATGACATCACCGGAGAGAATGCTTTTTCATAAACTGTATCGCATTGAAAAAAATTCATGATGTGGCAGTGGTGATCCTTTCGGCAGGTTTGTCGACACGGATGCATTCTTCCAAAGCTTTTCTTCCTTTTGATGCCCATTCTACATTTATAGGGAAAATCATCGAATTATATTTTCTTTGGGGATGTGGAAAAATAGTTGCAGTAGTTAATAAGGAGATGGATGATATAATTCGAAAATCGGACTCAATCCCTCAGGTTGTGTCAATAGTAGTAAACGAGCACATTGATTATGGTCGATTTTATTCCGTGAAACTTGGTCTCACGGCATTGAATGGATCCGAATTCTGTTTTATTCAGAATGTTGATAATCCCTTTATTGACAATAATATCCTGAATGCTTTATATGAAAACAGAAGCCCGGAGGCTTTTGTATTACCGGTATTTCAAAAAAACGGGGGTCATCCTGTACTATTGAACAGGAAAAACATGGAGTATATAAGAAATTATCCTTTAAACAATGTACCCCTGAAGGTTGTTCTGAATGCTATGGAATGCAAAAAAGTTGAAATGCATAACGCCAAGGCCCTGATCAATATTAACAGCCCGGAGGAGTATAAAAGATTTTTTAATAAATAAAATCCCAGTTATTACTGCAACGTAAACTTGATTGGCAGGTTGAACTGTACACGAACCGGAACGCCTCGTTGTTTACCTGGAACCCATCTTGGCATTGACTTAACTACCCGAATGGCTTCTTCATCACAACCGCCTCCGATGCCACGGAGTACGCGAACATCAGTAATGGAGCCGTCAACTTCAACCACGAATGTAACAAATACTTTCCCCTGTATACCCAATTCCTTGGCTTCTTCGGGATATTTGATGTTTTGTTGCAGGTAAGCAATACGTGCCTCTTCACCTCCCGGATAGGCAGGCTGCTCTTCAACCACCGTGAAAATTTCGGCTTGTTGTGGTGTTTCAATAACCTTTGGCCCTTCATCCTTGATTTCTACTTCAACTTCTTCATTTGGAGCTTCCGTATTGGTCTTGGCAGAAAGGTCATCCTGGGTTGCAAGTCCTGTCTCAATTGTTGTATCTTCTACAACAACAGGAGCTGTAAATTTCACCTTTTCCACCAACGCTTCAGGAGGAGGAGGAGGAGGTGGTGGTGGTGGAGCTTCCTCCTGACGGAGATTTTTCATTTCAACCCCTATTTCCTTTTCCTTTTCTCTGATCAGTTTACTTTTATTCATGTAAGCAGAAATCAAAGGATAGGCGACGGCAACAGATAAGGTCAACAGGCCCATGAGAAGGGAAATGGTCACATATTTTCTGTATTTTTTTCTCAATACATATGATCCATATTCCTTATTCCTATTCTGGAAAACAATTTCGTCCAGCGGTTCTGTACGCTGTTTTTCAATTGCCATATGCTATTTTTTTAGTAATGTTAGACACGTGATCATAAATTATTTAGGAGCTGCCGCCAACATCCCTATTTCAACAGGCGACATGTCAACGATTGCATAACTTGCAACGTTGCAGATAGCCATTTCATCGATGATGTTGACAATGTCCCTGTATTTTGCCTTTGCATCAGCCTTGATAAGAACGATCGGTCCCTTTTTATCATCTTTCTTCATTCTTTTGACCTCATTTTCAAAAGTTGAATCTGCGACTACAATTTTACCCGTGACCCTTTTGTCGCGGTATTCAGCGATTTTGGTAAAAAGATCTCTGTTTTTAATCAACAGAATTTTTCTGATACCATCTTTGCTAAAGTCCGTTTTTACCATGATCGGTAAAGGCGGTTTTTTAGGATCTGCAATTCCCATGTAGTAAAACACTTCGTCTTTCTTCGTAAGTAAAATGTTTAAGGTTCGTTCAGCAGATATTTTCGGGGCGTCTTTGGGGTCTTCCTTTTTATCTTTTTCAGGCATGGTGATCACCATGACCTTTGGCTTATTGAAAGCGGTTGTAAGCATAAAAAAAGTAATTAGCAAACACATCAGGTCGACCATAGGGGTCATGTCGATATGTGTGCCATGCTTCTTGGGTCTGCGCTTACCACCTTTTTTTCCTTTTTCCTCAACAATTAGTTCAGCCATGTTGGTTTTAATTTAACTGTGGAAATTCTCGTAATTATTTGGCAGGAGGAAGGTCTTTAAGAAGAACTTCCTCTTTTGTCAGGTTTGTAACGAGATTGAATTTATTAACCTTGTTTTCCTGCAACAGGTCCATGACCTTCTTAACAGTCATGTATGGTGTTTCCGCATCACCCTTGAGTGCAACTTCGGCTCCCGGATTGGTCAGACGGGCCAACCTCACCCACCAGGCAAGTTGGTTGTCAAGGGAATCAGTGGGAACTCCGGTTTGAAATTTATCCCGGTCCTTTGATTCCTTGGCATTGATCCAGGCTTTCATGTTTTTAATGGGCATTCCGAAAGCTGCCATAGTTCCGAACCTCTTAAGTTCTTGCGGGGTAAATTTGATCTTATACTGTTCTCCTATCTTCTCTAGCAGTTTTGACCTGAAATGGGTAGAAGTATCTTTCCCATTATCTATATTAAAGAAGATCAAACTGTCCTTAGAAATCATGATGGTCATGATGTCATTATCAGGGGCCTGTTTCTCAGAAACACTGCTTGGAGTCTCAATGGGTGCGACTTCTGCTGGCCTGAAAGAAGCAGTGAGCAGCAAGAAGATCAGGAGCACCGAAAACAAGTCCACCATAGGTGTCATGTCTATGTGCGGTGTTCTTACCGGTGGTTTTATCTTTGGCATGGAGTTCTTTTTTTAGATGATAAATACACAATAAAATGTACTTAATTTGCTGGAACGCCAAAAATATTACTTGGTAGAAGCGGCAAATGATTGTACAAGGCTGAATCCTGCTTCGTCAATTTTGTAAGTGAAACTATCAATCTGTGTTGAGAAAGTGTTGTAAAGGATAATAGCCAATAAGGAACCAAAGATACCGAAAGCAGTGTTGATAAGCGCTTCGGAAATACCGGTTGCAAGAGCAAGGGCATCGGGGGAACCAGCCTGGGCAAGAGCACCAAAAGCGCGGATCATCCCGAGAACGGTTCCGAGCAGACCGATGAGTACGGATATTGAGGCAATCGTTGAAAGAATCACGAGGTTCCTGGATAACATCGGAAGTTCAAGTGCCGTAGCTTCTTCAAATTCCTTTTGCAAAGCAAGGATCTTTTGATCTTTTTCGAGGGTGGTGTCACTCTGGAGAGTACGGTAACGCAAAAGACCTGCCTTCATAACGTTGGCAAGGGAACCACGTTGCTTATCGCAAGCAGCAATTGCGTCTTCGATTTTGTTGGTGTTCAGTAAATTTTGAAGATTCTTAACGAAAACATTGATCCTGCCTTTACCAGTTGCACGTGACAATGTAATGGTCCGTTCGATTGCAAAGATAATGGCTAGCAAGTTTACTGTGATCAGAAAGGGAACAATAATTCCCCCTTTGTATATCATCGCAAGGTAGTTGCCGGGCAGTGGGGTGCCATCAGGATTTCCACCCTCAAAGTTGATAGGGTTTCCCATGATATACTTATAAACCAGCCAGGCAATGATGAAAGCCACGACCATCGCAACCAGCGTGAATGTTGATCTTAAGGCTTCACCCAAAGTTCCGCCTTGTTTTTTTGTCTTGCTCATTTGTGAAATGTTTTAGATTAAAAAATGAATTAATTCAAGGATTTTCAATTAATCAGGATGGCAAATATAAACAAAAATATAATTGAATTAATACCATCCTATTTTAACTTTTGTTTCAATATATCTATCACCGGTTTTACGATGGTTGATTTTTCATCATTGGGATTGATCAAGGTCATTCGGGTATAAAATTCAAGTGCTTTTTGTGCCTCATCTTTATTTTTCTGATCAATAGAATATTGGCTGTAATGATAAAAAGCGAGGTAGTCGAATGCCTCAAACCGGTCTTTCATGTATTTCACTGTATCTGCCAGGGTTTTAACCAGTATGATTTCATAAACCGGAACGGCATAACCTGAGGTGTTAAAGCCCTTGATATCCTTGATATCAAGATTTGACTTGGTGCGGGCCCTCCATGAATAGCCTGGGATGTAGTCAGGCTGCAATGAAGTGAAAATAGCCAAATTGGTATCGGCCTTGACAAAATCCTGCAAACTGTAGTAAACTTTACCCAGATTATAGTAATCCATTGGAATACCCTTCCTGAGCGCAATTTTTTTCTCATAAAGATCCCTGGCCTTATCATATTTTTTATCCTTTGTCCAGCACAGGGCGGCTTCTGAAATGATGTCTGCCTTGGACGTATCCATGGCATAGGATTTCATCATCTGTTCTGGTGCCAGGGAATCCTTCTTCAATTTAGCAAACGTGCGTCCATAATACGCATAATCAAGTGACCGTACTTTGTCAGGTTGTGCATTTACAACAAACTTTTGCATGTATTTAAGTGCGGAGTCAAATTTTTGAGTTTCAAAATAAGAATAGGCCAATGCCCGATTCACATCATTATCGGAATCGTCTACTTTCAGAATTTCATATATCTGTTGGATGGCATCATTGTAATCCTTCAGTTCAATCAGTGTATTCACATACTGCTTGCGCGCGGAGGTGTTCCTGGAAAGCTCAAGAAACTTATAGAAGTTCTTCTTTGCCTCCTCGGGGCGACCGGCGCGAGAAAGAAGTGATCCGAGTTCACGGTAAGCGGGGGCAAAAGTTGAATCCATTTTCACAACTTCCTGGTAAAAATTCAAAGCAGTAGTATATTGTCTTGCACGCAGCCATAATTGTCCGATACGCAGTTTGGCTTCAGGCGATTTCGGGTCAAGCCTCTGTGCTTCATTGTAACTTGAAATTGCTTTTGAGCCATCGTTTAAAAGATAGAAATAAACATCTCCCTTAACTATAAAAAGTTCAGGGTTTTTAGAGTCGAGTTTTTCAGCCCGGCGAATATAGGAAAAGGTACTGGCTGTGTCCCTGATGCCGGCGATGACATATGATTCCGCTAATTGAATCAAAACTTTCGCCTGACGCTCGGGTGCCATCTTTATCAATTTATTTGCCTTGGAAGGCAATAATGCTATTGCCTTTGTAAATTCATTCTGGGCCTGTGGAATATTCTTGTAAATCAGGGCCAATCCGCCTAACCCGACAAAATTCAAGGGATTCGTGGGATCCTGCTTTATACCATACTCAAAGATTGCCTTTGATGAATCTGCTTTTTCCTGAAATGACACGTTAAGAGTATCCGAATAATATTTTTCCATGCAATTACGGCCGTAATAGTAATAGATGTCACCATTAGCTGGCGTTTGCTGGATTAATTGTTTGAACATTGATGCAGCAGCAGCAAATTGTTCGCTTTTTGTGAGCTTTATGGCTGCATTTAAATCCTGCGAATATAATTCCGTAGAACAAGTGAAAAAGAACATCAGTGCAACAACACCAACCGGTAAAGTAAATCTGGACATAATCTGTATCTCCTCTGTTATTAATGTTTAATTTCAACTATCCGGACCGGCATGGCAGCAGGAACCAGCCCGGAATGTAGTATAATGAGTTGCCCCTTCTCTCCTGCAATAAAAGATGAAAAACCGTATGCAAGCCCGGTGTATGTCTGTCGGTTTATGCAATAAACCTCGCGTGTGAAAGGATATGATCCTTCTGCAATATAGGCTTGGTATGGTTTGTAGAATTTCGTTCCGGGATCATTGTCTCCTTCAAGAGAGATACCGACAACCTTCACCTGATGCAAAAATTTATTCGACAATGAATCCTCCTTGTTGCTGATCCAATTGACTCCGATCACACCGACAGCATTTGGGTTTTTTTCAACATAATTGATCACATCATTGTTGCCGGCAGCGGCGAAACAGGTGGCCGGCAAAGAATCCAAACCAAACTTTTCCTTGAAATACCGTGGATTTGAAGATTTATAATTATCAAAAACAACCCTTATATCTTTCAGCTTTGATTTGCGATTGATCTGTTCCCAGGATTTGATTTTTCCCTGAAATATTTCCTTAACCGTTTGATAAAAAAGCGATGTATCGGGGTTCTCATTGTTTACAATCAGTGCAACGGCATCCAAGGCTATTTTTGTTGTTTTCGGTATGTACTGCCGCTCCTTGAGATATGCTACCTGTTGCTCTGAAAGTTTCCGGTTCACGATAATAAGTGGCACTGAATCATTCATAAAGTCATTGATCACATCGGCTTCGTTCAGGTAAACAGCATCGATTTTGGCGTATTTATAAAAAGTCTCGAACGTATATTCTTCTGCTTCGACCATTAATTGATAGGACTCTTCGACTCCAACCTTTATCCGGCCTGCAGTTGGCGTATCCGAACCTTTAAGGTTTGTGTTTCCGCCACATGCCGTAATTAAAAGAAGGAAAGATACCCAAACGGTATTGAAAATAAAAAATGGGGTCAATTTTTGTCTTTTCATTGCTTAATTGCTATAAATCAGCAGTTTCTTTTGATAAAACACAAAAGTATAAAATTTATTATTGCCCTTCACAAATTTTATTATTCTTCGTTTCTTTCCCTGGATTTTGTCCAGATACGGGCAAGGCGAAATGCTCCGTAAAGAAACAGGAAGATGGCAAAAATGTATTTTATCTCCTTTGGAAGATGTTGAAACCGTGGACTGACAAGCACATATACCCCCAAAACGAAATATAAAAGGATGACAAACCAGGAGAAAAACTTGGCGAATTTTTGCATAAAGATTACCGCTGAACCTTCCAATATGGGATGGTATCCTTCTCAGGCCATTGGTTCCAGTAAGCGGGGGTCACAGTCAAACCATCCTTCCTGAAGAGTTTCTTTTCATACACGCTGATTATTGGGTTGAAAAGTGTGTCAGCTGATCCGAGAATAAAGGTCTCAAGAGCTGTTCCGTCTTTTGAATTTTCTTTTTCCATCTTCACCTCATATCCATTGAATACGAGCAGTTTCTTCAGGAACTCAGCCCGTTCTGTTGATGCCCCGGTTTCAATTACCGAGCAACGTATTCCTTCAATTTCAGCGATATTGTGTTTTCCTTTTGAAAGTGCCATTTCTTAAATTTTAATATAATCCAAAACTCAGATTGAAAACCATCTCGTAAATTGAACTGGCAAAACCAATGATCACAATACCTGCTACACACATAAGCAGGCCAAGGCGGGTGTACCCATCGCTTTTAAATTTTGCAATCGGCTGGTCACTGTTATTAAGCAGCATGGCCTTTATCACTAATAAATAATAGTATAATGAGATGATTGTGTTGATCAGGGCGATCAGTACGAGGATGTAATATCCCTGTTTTGCAGCTGCCGTGAAAAGGAAAAATTTTCCAAAAAACCCGGCAAGGGGCGGAATACCTGCCAGAGAAAATAGCGAAAGCATCATCACCAGGCTAAGGTTTGGGTTGGTACGGTAAAGTCCGTCATAATCATTGATGTTCTCCTTGCCGGTGCGGTTTGAAATTATGCCCACTACACCGAAGGCTCCCAGGTTGGAGAAGATATAAACCAGGGCAAAATAGATAACCGTTGTCATCCCGAGTTGGCTTTGGCCAATAATACCCAGAAGGATAAAACCAGCCTGGGCAATTGATGAAAAGGCCAGAAAGCGTTTAAGATTTTGCTGGCGCATTGCGAACAGGTTACCTACAGTAATGGTGAGGATAGTGATCCCGTAAAGCACTTCACTCCACATCACCGCAATTTTGTAAAAAACGGTATAAAGGATGATAGTGAAAATAAAAACTGCAGCTCCTTTTGAAATCACCGAAAGATAGGATGCGACATTCACCGGGGCGCCTTCGTAAACATCGGCCGCCCACAGATGGAAAGGAACAAGGGAGATTTTAAACGCCATCCCGGCAAAAAAGAAGATGAAAGCAAGTACCTGCAGCGGAGCGCCTGTAATTAAAGGAGCGACATCAGCAAAGTACATTGTTCCGGTAGTACCATAAATCATCGATAAGCCATACAATAAAATTCCTGATGAAAGTGCGGAAGTGAAAATTAACTTAACCCCGGCTTCAGCCGATTTTTCCTTCATACGATCATAGGCGGCCAGCGCAGCAACGGGGATGGTGGCTAATTCAAGCCCGATATAAAACATCAAAAAATCGCCTGCTGATATCATGTAGTTCATCCCGATAAGGGTGGAAAGCATCAGAATAAAAAATTCGCTTATCTTTTCTTTGTTCTGTTCCTGTTTCAGCCAATCAACCGACTGGATAAATATGATAAGCACGCCCATGTTTAGGATGTTTTTGAGCATCATAGTAAGTTGTGTCGATTGGAACATGCCCCCAAAAAGGATCCCTGGCGTTCCGGGGAAAAATCCTAAAACCGTTACGACAGCCATCAAAAGGATTGCCGGCAAAATTATTCTACGTTTCTGAGTGTTGGGCAGAAAAATTTCGACAATCAATAAGATTACTGTGATTGCAATCAGCAGCAATTCATGTCTCATTATCAGCATTGTTCAGTACTTTTTAATTACTTATTAATTCTAAAATCGTAAATCAATGTAATATCGGAGCTGCTGCCAGCAATCTCTGCATGATGGGACCCAAACCTCCCGTAATCATATCCGAAAGCCAGAGTGGCGCCATCCCGATGAAGGTAATCCCGAAAATCAGGGCAACCACACTCATCTTATCGTACCATTTTGCATCAGTAATTGTCTCAAACTGTTCATTCTTTATTTTTCCAAGTAACAAAATGCCAACTACTCTTAGCACATACACTGCCGTAACCACAATAGATGAAGCAGCGATGATAGTGGCAACGCGATGGAAAGTATCTGAATTCTGAAAAGCGCCTACGAAAATAGTCATTTCAGCCACGAAGCCGCTGAATCCGGGAAGTCCGAGAGAGGCAAGACCAGCGATTACGTAAGCCACGGCAAGGAATGGCATTACCTTCATCAAACCACCCATTTCATTGATATAACGGGTATGGGTCCGCCCGTAAATCATGCCAATGAGGGCAAAGAAAAGGGCTGTCATAATACCGTGCGAGATCATTTGCATGATAGCGCCGTTCATGGCGGTCTGGTTGAACATCAGGATGGCAAAGAGCACCAGGGCGCAATGACTCACCGATGAATAGGCATTGATGTATTTAAGGTCTTTTTGCCAGATTGCCCCCAAAGCTCCGTAAATAACTCCTATGGTAGCCAGGATCAGGAATATCCAACCCAGCTGATGTGCAGCCCCGGGAAGCAGGAACACGGCAACACGGTAACAACCATATCCACCCAGTTTCATCAATACTCCTGCATGTAGCATTGATACTGCAGTAGGCGCCGAAGCATGGCCATCAGGCGACCATGTGTGGAAAGGGAATAATGCGCCTAATACGCCAAATCCCACAAAAAGAAAGGGGAAGAGAAATAGTTGCACATCAATCGGAATTGATTCTTTCGAAATCTTGATCAAATCGAAGGTCAAAGGCCCTCCATTTGGCGCCGAGTTGAAATATATGCCGATGATACCTAAAAGAATTAAAGCTGAACCGCCCATTAGCATAAGCGTTAATTTCATGGCTGAATAATGGCGCGGACCGCTTCCCCAGATACCAATCAACAGGTACATCGGGATTACAGCCAGTTCATAAAAGAGGAACATGGTGAAAAGGTCGAGGGAAATAAAAAAGCCGAAAACTCCCGTGGCTAGCAAAATAAGTGAGGTAAAAAATTCACGGGGCAGGTCAACAATATCCCAGCTGGCAAAAATTCCGGCAAAAACCACCAGGGCGGTTAAACCAATCATGGCAACCGATACTCCATCAACGCCAAGGTAAAAATGGATGTTCAGAGTTTCATACCACACATTATCCTGAACAAAAAGCACTTCGGCCATGTTGCCGGCCCTCCGTTCTGCAAGGTAAAGCAGGATCAGCGCAATGGCGCTCAGCAGCTGGAGGCTCATTCCCACTACTGCAACCCATTTCACCTGCATATGGGATTTGCTGAATAAAATACCCATAACCGTGAGAACCGGTATAATGATAAATAGCGTCAGAATACTCATTCTTCTATGGTATTAATTGGTAATTAAATAGGTGAATAACAAGGTGAGCAAAACTACTCCCGACACAAAAACTAGTGCATATTGCTGTAGCTGCCCCGATTGAAATTTCTTAATGCGATCAGAGGCTTCGTTTGTCACATAAGCCATGCCGTTCATGGCCCCATCAACAACATGGCGGTCGAACCATGCAATTGGGCGGGACACGTAATTGAATATTATCTTCTTTGTGATGAACAAGTATACTTCATCAATGTAGAATTTATGATATGCTGCCTTTGAGAAACCCCCAAGGGCATTATAAATCTTGTCGGGAAGGTTGGTCTCTTTCCAGTAGAAGACCATCGCTGTAAATATTCCGATCAACCCAACCAGAACAGCCGGAATTGCAATTCCCATATCAAGGTGAGCTGTGAATGGCAACCTGTCGGATGTTACAAAATGAGAGAAAGGAATTAATCCAGCCAAAAGGGCGCCAACAGCAAGGAGCATTAGCGGAATGGTCATCGTTTTCGAAGCTTCATGCGGGGTATGGTGATAATGCCTGTCTTTCCCCCAGAAAATTGAGAAATAGAGCCGAAACATATAAAAGGCAGTCAAACCGGAAACGATCATCTCAACCCAATATAACATCAAACTTCTTTCATGGCCTGCAGCCAGGATCTCATCTTTGCTGAAAAATCCTGACAGGGGAGGAACCCCGGCAATGGCTAGGCATGCAATAAGGAAGGTTGCGTGGGTTATGGGAAGGTATTTTCGTAGTCCGCCCATTTCATTCATCACATTGGTGTGAACGGCATGAATAATGGCACCCGCTCCGAGGAATAACAGCGATTTAAAAAATGCATGGGTAAAGAGATGGAACATGGAGGCCATATAACCCAGTCCTTCATGTGCCCCGTATCCTGATACGCCTAAAGCAAACATCATCATGCCTATCTGCGACATGGTGGAGTAAGCAAGAACACGTTTGATATCAAACTGGGTACATGCGATTACCGCGGCAAATATAGAACTGAACGCCCCGACATACATTACCACATCGAGGGCGACAGGGGCGGCAAAGATGTAGATCGGGAAAAGCCGGGCCACCAGGTAAACACCGGCAACAACCATCGTCGCAGCATGTATAAGAGCCGACACCGGAGTGGGGCCTTCCATGGCATCGGGCAGCCAGATGTGTAAAGGAAACATTGCCGACTTACCTGCACCTCCCATAAAAATGAAGATCATTGACCATGTCATTGTCGACAATCCCAAAAACATGATTCCGGTTCCGGAGGAAAATGCCGGGCTGTTAGGACCTGTGAGGGTCAGAAAATCGAAAGTTCCAGTAGAAAACGAGAGCATCAGTATTCCGATAAGGAACCCAAGGTCGGCAAAACGGGTAACGATAAAAGCTTTCTTGGAAGCCGATACAGCCGAGTCCCTTGTGTAATAAAACCCGATCAACAGGTAAGAGGATACGCCCACAAGTTCCCAGAAAACATACATCTGGAAGATATTCGTGGCAACCACCAGGCCGAGCATTGAAAAGCTGAATAAAGAAAGCATTGAAAAAAAGCGCATAAACCCTTTTTCATCCTTCATGTAGCCTATTGAATAAACATGCACCATGAATGAAACGGTCGTGATAACGATCAGCATCATTATAGAGATGGGATCAAGAAGAACCCCCATATCGATGTGCAAAGTATCGGTGAGGTTCAGCCAGCGCATGTTGAAAGCCAGGAATTTCTGAAAAGTGCCATCTGCTGCCTTTTCAAGTACAAAGAAGTACTTATAAGCTGTAACCAGCGACAATATCCACATGACAAACAAACCGGCGGTTCCGGCAATCCCTGAAACCAACGGTTTAAAACGGTTACCGAACAGGCCGACCACCACGAACATAAACAGGGGAATCAGCAGAATCCAGATAGTGTAACTGAAATCGATCATATGCTATCTATTTACGATTTTAATATTTCATCTCATCCATCATCTCCACATTGATATTGACCAGGCGGCGATAGATATTGATAATGATGGCGATGGCCACCGATGCTTCAGCTGCTGCAACAGCAATGATGAATATACTGAAAAACATCCCCTCCAGATGATCCGGATAAAGGATTTTGTTAAACGCAACAAAGTTGATGTTTACCGAATTCAGGATCAACTCGGTCGACATGAGGATCGTGATCAGGTTTTTCCTGACCAAAAATCCATAAATACCGACAAAGAACATGATGGTGCCGGTGATTAAAAACCAGGTTAATGAAACTCCTTCAAACATATCGTCAAGGTGTTAAATAAATTAATCTATACGTTTCTTTGCAAGGATAATGGCTCCAACCATAGCGGCCAGCAAAAGGATGCTGATCACTTCAAAGGGAAGGGCATATCCGAATTTCTCAGTGCTGATAAGACTTTTGGCAATCACCCTGATGTCGGTGCGATCGCTTCCCGAAATAACTTCAACTGGAAATTTGTGCTGTAGAATTGTTGCTATGGTTATCAATGCACCGCCAACTGCGACAAGAAAGGCAGGAATTATTTTTTTCATATCCGGCTTTTCCAGTTTTTCTCCGATATGACTCGTAAGCAGGATCGAAAAAATGATAAGTACTACAATGCCGCCTGCATACAGAGTGAGTTGTATGGCTGCAAGGAAGTTAAACCTCAGCAGGAAATACATGCCGCCGGTTGCTACCAATACAAACAACAGGTAGGTGGCCGACCGAAGGATACGCCTGCTGGTCACAGTCATAATGGAAAAAACGATAATGACTGCCGAGAAGATCGCAAACATCAATTGATTTGGTGTCATTCTACAATATCTTTTATTATGGATGATCCGGGTTGATTCAATATCTTGTTCAGTTTCGACCTGTCGAATACTGCATGTTCGAACTCCTGACCCCAGGCAAGGGCATCCGATGGACACGATTTTATGCACAGTCCGCAAAAGGTGCACATCCCGAGGTGGTAAATATGTTTATCGATAATGCGTTTCTTTTTGCCATCGGGCATGTCGATCTTTGCCTGGAGGATTTCGATGGAGCCATTCGGGCAAGCCGTTTCGCATATCCCGCACCCGGTGCAGCGATGCTCGTTGCGCTCATTGTGAGGCATGATCACTTCACCCTTGAAGCGGTCGTACATTTTCAGGGTCTTCCGGTTTTCCGGGTACTGCTGGGTTACGATTTCCCAGGGGCTGAAGAAGTATCTTCCGGTAACCTTCATCCCCGTGAGGAGCGATTTAATCGCGCCGAAGATATCTGTAAAATATGTGAAAAAGCTGTTCATAGTTTTCTAAAAATGCCAACCCATTAATACGATAAATGCCATGATAAGAATATTGACCAGGTTGATGGGTAAGAGGTATTTCCATTCCAGGGTCAACAACTGGTCGATCCTCAACCGCGGGAAGGTCCATTTAAACCACATCATCATCCATATGATAAAGAAGGTTTTACCGAAGTACCAAACGAATGGCGGGATATAGTCCATGATCTGGTTAAATAACGCCCATCCTCCAACATGAAATGGCATCCATCCGCCAAGGAAAACAGTAGCCGCGATGGAGGCCACGATGAACATGTTCATATATTCGGCCAAAAAGAAAAAAGCAAACTTGATCCCCGAATATTCGGTATGGAAACCTGCTGTTAATTCCGATTCAGCTTCGGCAAGGTCAAAGGGGCCACGATTGGTTTCAGCAGTACTGGCTATAAGGAACACTATGAAGGCGATGAAAGCAGGGATATGACCCTTGAAAAGAAACCAGCCATCCCGTTGCCCTTCGACGATCGCGGAAAACTGCATAGTGCCTGCCAGGATGATGATAGTTACCAGCGATAAGCCCACCGAAAGTTCATAACTTACGATCTGAGCTCCCGATCGCATTGCTCCGATCAGAGAATATTTGTTGTTGCTCGACCAGCCGGCTAACAGGATGCCAACCACACCCAGCGATGATACGGCGATCACGTAAAGTATTCCTATATCGAAATCGATGGCGTGAAGTCCCTTTGCAAACGGAATGGCAGCAATAGCCATAAACGATGCAATGATCACGATAAAGGGTGCAATGTTGAACAGCAGCTTGTCTGCATTCTTAATATACACCAGCTCCTTCATGAGCAATTTAAACAGGTCGGCAATAGTTTGGAAAAACCCGTAAGGTCCGACACGGTTTGGCCCAACGCGGTTCTGCATGAAGGCGCATACCTTGCGTTCGGCATACACCAGGAACAAGCCAACCAGTGCGTAAAAAAGCAGAACAACAAGACCGATAATTGTCATCTCTACAACAACGGCCCAGAACGCGGGCAAGTTGTCGAAAAGGAACTTATCGATCCATTGGGTGAATGACGTAAAGTCGTAAATGCTAAAGTCCATAGATAAGTTTTATTATCTGTCAATATCCGGTATAACGTAGTCTAATGACCCCCCGATGGCTACCAGGTCGGCTATTTTGCAACCGCGGCTTATGTGATCAAGCACACTGAGATTGGAGAAATTGGGAGAGCGGAATTTCATGCGATATGGGCTTTTGTTACCATCACTGACAACATAAACACCGAATTCTCCCCGCGCCGCCTCCACCCGTTGGAAATACTCTCCGGCAGGCAGTTTGAGCACTGCTTTCATCTTCGCCGCATATTCGCCGGCTGGAATGTTGTCGATAAGCTGCTCGATGATCTTCATCGATTCATGCATTTCGTGCATTCTCATCATGTAGCGTTCAAAAGTATCGCCAGTGATTCCCAGGATTTCCTTGAACTGTACCTTATCGTAAACGCCATACGGCTGATGCTTGCGCACATCGCATGCAAAACCCGAGGCGCGGCCCGATGGGCCGGTAACTCCATAACTTATGGCATCTTCTTTTGTAAGAACGCCAACGCCTTTTGTACGCAACTGCATAATAATATTGCCAGTAAGCAGATCATCATAATCTTTGATCTTCTTGCGGAAATATTTGATGAAAGCCTTAACGTTATTCTGGAAATTGGGGTGAATGTCCATCATTAGTCCGCCCGGAATATAATAACTGTGAAGCAACCTCGAACCGAATGATTCTTCAAAGATATCGAGTATTTTTTCACGGTCGCGCAAACCATAGAAAAAGCATGTTAACCCACCCATATCCATTCCGAAGCTGCACCACCACAACTGGTGGGATGCAATGCGGTTAAGTTCATCGATAATTGTGCGGATGTATTTCACACGTTCAGGAACCTCTACTTCAAGCGCCTTTTCAACCAGCATGCATACGGCGTGATTATTAATATGGGCTGAAAGGTAATCCATCCGGTCGGTGAGATGTATGATTTGGGGATAGGTGTCTTTTTCACACATTTTCTCAATGCCTCGGTGAATATAGCCGCAGTGAGGTTTCAGGTTTTTAACAATTTCTCCCTGGAGTGAAACAACCAACCGAAGCACTCCATGGGTAGAGGGGTGCTGTGGACCCATATTAATATGGTATTCTTCCTCCTCAACATTCTTAACAGGCAGGTTAATGATTTCTTTCATACCTTACAGTTCTACGATATTAACTTCATCAACATAATCTTTGCGTAGTGGGTGGCCGATCCAGTTCTCTTCAAGGAAAATTCTGCGCAGGTCGGGATGGTTGGTAAACCGGATGCCTAACAAATCGAAAGCCTCCCGTTCATGAAACTCCGCAGTTTTCCAAATATCGCAAACTGTTTCTACAGCGCCGTTAACTCGATCTTCGGTGCGTACTTTGAGTTCCAGTTGATGTTTGTGGGTGGTCGATTCGAGGTGATACACCACTTCCAGAAATTTCACCATGTCAACGCCTGTGAGGCAGAAGAGAAAATCGAATGCAAGGTCAGCCTCTTGTTTGAGTCTGAGAGCCAGATCATGCATTTTTGCCGGCGGAATTATGAATGTAAGGAATTGTTTATTCTCCTGGTATTCTGCATCGTGAACCAAACCCAGAATACGCTCTTTCAATGCTGCATTATCCATCTTGGGAAAGTATCTATTTTAATTCTTCTGTTTGTCTTGGACTGGTCATGGATTCCAGCTTTATCTTACGCTGCAGCTGCATTACACCGTAAAGCAGGGCTTCGGGACGAGGCGGGCAGCCGGGAACATATACGTCAACGGGGATTACATGGTCAACGCCACGAACCACATGATAACTGTTATAAAAAAACGGGCCGCCCGAGACAGCGCAGGCACCCATGGCGATCACATATTTTGGGTCCGACATCTGGTCGTATAGTCGCTTCAATACAGGCGCCATTTTGTTTACAATGGTTCCGGCTACCACAATCACATCGGCCTGGCGCGGGGAAGCACGATAAACTTCAATGCCGAAGCGGGCAAAATCGTGACGTGAGGCTCCAGTAGCCATCATTTCTATCCCGCAACAGCTGGTTGCAAAGGTGAGCGGCCAGATAGAGTTTGACCGGCCCCAGTCAATAACTGCATCAATGGTGGTCATCAGAATATTTCCACCAGATTTTTTGAACAGTTCGAGGGTTTCATTATCCCGGAAATCCGCCTCTTTCATGTTTTTTATTCCCATTTCAAGGCTCCTTTCTTCCAGGCATATAACAGTCCCAAACCCAATACGAAAAAGAAAATAATAATCTCAACAAAAGCAACCATTCCCAATTCTTTCATTACAACGGCCCAAGGGAAAATGAAAACACTTTCAACATCGAATATAAGAAAGATAATTGCAAACAAATAATACCCCACGTTGAATTGCAGCCAGGTAAGCCCCTCTGTAGGAATGCCGCATTCGTATGGTTCGGCTTTTTGTGGATTGGTTGATGTGGGTGCAATAAAGATGGAGAATACAATGGCAAACCCCACCAGAAAGGCCCCAACGATAAAGAAGAGAATCAGACTTTCAGCACTCATAGTGATTCGATTAACAAACGTGGCGGCAAAGTTAAAAATTAATCTGAAACAACCTAACCGGATATGAAGCGAAACACATATATAATGTTGCTATCTGTTTCTTTATCTGATATTAATGAAATTAGTCCTGTAATATATCAAAGATAGGATTGATATTTATCAATGTGTTGGGCCTCGATATTTTGGCCATGGAAAAAATGATTCTATCTTTGAGGAGCAAAAAAATCTGATCTATGAAACAGCTATTGTGTTTTATCTCTTTGTTGACCCTGTTTTCATGCCATTATGCCGGGATAACGGAACAGTTGCAGTCGTCGCGATGGATAGATCTCACCCATGATTTCGAACCCAATACTGTTTACTGGCCTACAGATGAACCATATAGGCATGATACCGTTTTTTATGGCACAACCGAAAAAGGGTATTTCTATTCATCGTTTAAATTTTCGGCTGAAGAACATGGGGGAACCCATTTTGACGCCCCGGTTCATTTCGCCCAGGGTCATAAATTCATTCACGAAGTGCCGGTTGAACAGATGCATGGCCCTGGCGTTATCGTTGATGTGACCAAACAATCGGCCGAAAACCTTGATTACCGGGTTACAGTGAAGGATCTTGAAAACTGGGAAAAACAATACGGCAAAATCCCTGACGGGGCCATCATATTATTAAACACTGGTTTTGGAAAATACTGGGATGATCACCTAAAGTATACCGGAACAATTAAAAAGGGGAAAGAGGGGATTGCTGAGTTGCATTTCCCCGGACTAGATCCTGTTGCGGCTGACTGGCTTGTTGAAAACCGTAAAATCAATGCAGTTGGATTGGATACTCCAAGCATCGATTTCGGACAATCAAAAGATTTTCAAACCCATCGTAATTTGTGTGCTGCCGGCCTTACCATGTACGAAAACGTAGCCAACCTCGATCAACTTCCTGCCAAGGGAACTTATATCGTTGCCCTGCCGATGAAAATCAAGGGCGGAAGCGGGGCGCCGCTGCGTATCATTGCTATTATAGGGAAATAACAAATCGAAAACTTAAATTAATGCAACAAAATCTTTCTGTCTATTTCTTTTCCGGCACCGGTAATGCCCGCAATGTGGCTTATTGGTTCAGCGATGTGGCCCGGGAACAGAAAATCCCCGTTGAAACAATCGATATCGCAAAGATCGACCGGAAAAAAATCCAACCACCACAACCAGGATCTCTGGTTGGCTTTATCTCCCCCACACACGGGTTCAATTATCCGCCGGCCATGATGTATTTCATCTTCCGATTCCCGCGATCAAAGGGAAACCGGGCATTTCTGATGAACACCCGGGCCGGCATGAAACTTTCCAAATGGTTCCTTCCGGGACTGAGCGGAATCGCCTTGTGGCTCTCAGCAATAGTATTGTTGCTTAAAGGATACCACATTGTAGGTCTTCGTTCCATCGACCTGCCATCTAATTGGATATCCTTTCATCCGGGACTGAAGGAGAACGTTGTGGATTCGATTTACGGACATTGCAAAGGCATCACGATGAAGTTCGCCTCAAAAATTCTTAGTGGGAAGAGGGTATATACTGCATTCCGCGATATCATCCAGGATCTCCTGATCACCCCTGTGACCATCGGGTATTTTTTCGTTGGGCGGTTTATTCTGGCCAAATCATTTTATGCCACAAATTCCTGCGACAAATGCGACCTTTGCATTAACAACTGCCCTGTGAAAGCGATTCAAACTGTTGATAACCGACCATTCTGGTCGTACCGCTGCGAAAGCTGCATGCGATGCATGAACGACTGCCCCAAACGTGCCATTGAAACCGCCCATGGATATATAATCGGCATTATGATATTGCTCAACATGGGAATCATAATTTGGTTCTGGCAATTGGTGGGCCGGTTAATCACCATCCCAGCCAACAATGGGTGGGCAAAAACAGGCGTTACACTAATCGGGTGGGTTCTTACTTTCTTGGTGATGGTTATATCATACCGCATTTACCATTATTTGTTGCGCATCCCGATCATCCGTCAATTTTTCTATTATACATCCTTAACCAGATATAAATTCTGGCGGCGATACAAACCATCACGAAAAATGATTACCAAATTGCCATGATAATACTTGAAAATACAATAATTTCAGATGAAGTCAAAGAGGTTTTCTTTTGCTGCGACCTAAAAAAGTGCAAAGGCGCTTGCTGCGTTGAGGGTGATGCCGGAGCCCCACTAAATGAGGCGGAAATTTCTCTTCTCGAAGATTATATTGATGAGATCAAACCATTTATGGTCCAGGAAGGAATAACTGAAGTGGAGATGTTTGGTGTATTTGACTATGATGCAGAGGGAAAATTTGTCACCCCGCTGATCCATGGGAAAGAGTGTGCATTTGTTTACTTTGATATTGGAATTGCCCGTTGTTCCATTGAAAAGGCCTTCCAGGAGAATAAAATCCCGTTCGCCAAACCCATATCATGCCACCTCTATCCTGTCAGGATTAAAACAACAAAAGTCAATGATTTGCTCAATTATCACAAATGGTCCATTTGTCAGAAAGCTTTGGCGAAAGGATATAATGAAAAAACACACCTTTACCAGTTCCTCGAAGGGGCATTGATTCGCAAATACGGACGAACCTGGTATAAAAAATTCGTTAAACTACTGCATTAGCGCCGCCGCTCAGGGCAAGGGCCGCTCTTTTTGCCGTTGCCATCGTTGCAAATTCCTTATCCATCATAAACAGGCCGCCTTTATCGGTTCCGGCAAGTTTGATCTGGTCGAGAATGCTGCGAACAGTGCTTTCCTCCTCAATCTGCTCAGTAATATACCATTGAAGATGATTTGCCGTTGTAAAATCCTTCTCTTTGGTGCACGTGGCATAAAGTTCATTTATCGATGCCGAAATATATTCTTCGTGTTTCAACACTTGTTGAAAAACATCGGGTAACGATTTGAACTTTGCTTCGGGCGCATCCAGGGCAGAAATGATGGCAGTTCCACCACGGTCATTGAGGTAATGAACCAGTTTGAGCATATGAATTCGTTCCTCTTCAGTTTGCACATATAGCCAGTTCGCGGCTCCTGGAAAACCGTTCCGTTCAGCCCAGGAGGCCATTGACAGATAGATGCGTGAAGAATGTTCTTCGCGTTTGATCTGTTCGTTTATCGATTTTTCTACGTTTTTTGTGATCATAATATGGTTTGAATTAACTCAAAATTTTGATTATTTTCGATGAGTAAAAATCCTATCAGAAAATCAACCTTTTAACGCCTCCGCCCCTGAAACAATCTCGAGAATGGCGTTAGTGATGGCATTCTGGCGGGCCTTGTTATAAGAAATGTTGAGGTCCCGAAGGAGATCTTTAGCATTTTCAGTTGCTTTTTGCATGGCAGTCATCCTGGCCCCCTGTTCGGAGGCAAATGAATCCAATAGCGCTTTGAAAAGCTGAATACGTAATGTTTTCGGGATTAGCTTGGTTACAATAGTCTCTTTGTCAGGTTCAAAAATATAATCCGACTCCACTTTGGAAACCGGTTTTTGGGCTGGGGCTTCAGGTGGGGCAATTGGCAGGTATTGTTCGACAATCAGCCGCTGTACGGCAGCATTCTTAAATTGATTGTATATCAAATCAATCCTGTCAAATTCCTTTCCGGCAAATCCCTTCATGAGTTTTTCGGCAAGTACGGAAGCGTTGGAGAAGGTTAACTGGTCAAAAAGTTCATCGTGCGATTCTATTACGTTATATTTCCTTTTACGGAAGTATTCTGTGGCTTTGCGGCCGATGGTAATGAAACTGACATTGTTTTGATTAAACTGATGATAATAGGTTGTAGCGGCGAGGTGTATTGCCATCTTTATGATGTTGGAATTAAAAGCGCCGCACAATCCGCGATTGGATGCAATCACAACCAGCAGTATTTTTTCTGATTTGCGTTCCTGTGAGAAAACGTTTTCGTCAGAATTGGTAATCGTGGCGCTCAGATTTTGCAGTATTTCCCGTAATTTTGCCGCATAAGGACGTAATTTTATAATGGCGGTCTGAGCCTTACGCAACTTGGAGGCCGCCACCATTTTCATGGCATTTGTGATCTGCTGGGTCGATCTAACCGATGCAATCCTAATACGAACTTCCTTCAGGCCTGCCATTTTCCTCTGTTATTTCTTTTCCTCGTACTTTTTGGATAGCTCTTTTGCAACTGCTTCCATGGTTTTAATATCCTCATCGAGAAGCTTACCTGCCTTGAGATTATTCAACAACGACTGGTGATTTAACTCCATAAAATGCAGGTATTCAACTTCAAAATTTCCGATGTTTCGAACAGGGATATTCCGTAAAAGTCCACGGGTTCCACAAAAAATAATGGCAATCTGCTTTTCCACAGGCATCGGGGAATACTGCGGTTGCTTCAAAATTTCAACATTGCGGGCTCCTTTGTCGAGAACTGCTTTTGTAGCAGCATCGAGGTCGGATCCGAACTTTGAAAAGGCTTCAAGTTCCCGATACTCTGCCTGGTCAAGTTTAAGAGTACCGGCAATCTTTTTCATCGATTTTATCTGGGCGTTTCCACCAACACGGGATACTGAAATTCCAACATTGATGGCAGGACGGATACCGGCATTAAATAAACTGGTTTCAAGAAATATCTGGCCATCGGTAATGGAGATTACATTAGTAGGAATGTAGGCCGATACATCGCCTGCCTGGGTTTCAATTATAGGCAGCGCTGTAAGCGAACCTCCACCTTTTACCATATCCCTGAGATTGGCAGGAAGGTCGTTCATCTTGCGGGCAATATCATCTGATGAAATAACCCTGGCTGCCCGTTCGAGCAAGCGGGAATGGAGGTAAAAAACATCGCCCGGATAGGCTTCACGTCCCGGAGGACGACGGAGCAACAGCGAAACTTCACGGTAGGCCACAGCCTGCTTTGATAAGTCGTCATAAATCACCAGAGCCGGGCGTCCGGTATCCCTGAAAAACTCACCGATGGCTGCTCCTGCAAATGGAGCATAATACTGCATGGCTGCCGGGTCGGACGCCGTTGCAGACACAACTACCGTGTAGGCCATGGCTCCCTTTTCTTCCAGGGTCTTCACAATATTGGCCACAGTTGATCCCTTCTGGCCAACAGCAACGTAAATACAATAAACAGTTTCTCCCTTGGCGTGAAATTCCTTCTGGTTGATAATGGTATCAATGGCAATGGCAGTTTTTCCAGTCTGGCGGTCGCCGATGATGAGTTCGCGCTGTCCCCGGCCGATAGGTATCATGGCATCGATTGGCTTGATACCTGTTTGCAAAGGCTGGTTCACCGGCTGACGGAAAATAACACCTGGAGCTTTTCGCTCTAGTGGCATTTCATAACGCACGCCTTCAATCTTTCCTTTGCCATCGATAGGCTCTCCCAAGGTATCTATTACACGACCAAGTAACCCTTCACCCACCTCAATGGATGCAATTCGTCGGGTACGTTTTACTATATCACCCTCCTTTATTTCAAAGTAATCTCCTAGTAAAACAGCTCCGACATTGTCAGCCTCCAGATTCAGAACGATGCCCTTCAGTCCGTTTTTCTCAAATTCAATCAGCTCGCCGCTTTCGACATTATTCATCCCATAGATGCGGGCAATGCCATCACCTACCGTCAATACAGTGCCAACCTCTTCAAGCTCTTTTTCACTCTGGTAACCGGCCAGTTCCCTCCGTAAAATTGCCGTAACTTCTGCGGGTTTGATCTCAGCCATAATTAGATATCTTAAAATCCTTTTTTATATAAATTCACTTTTGCAATTGTATTGCGCATCTCTTCTATTTCCCTGCGGATACTGGCGTCATATTGCTTGTCCTTCCAGGAGAGGACAAATCCACCAATCAGCGATTCGTCAATTTCTGCTTTCAGATCAATATCCGACTGGGTATAATTCTTCATCAGATCAAGTACTTTTTTCCTTACATCAATGTCGGGCAATACCGGCGATTTGAAATGAACAGTCAGGATGTTCTTATACTGCATGTAAAGTTCAATGATCTGCAGTGCGATTTCCGGTATAAGGGATTCCCTTTTTTTACGCACCATAATGAGCATGTAGGTCATTGTGATCTGGTGAATGTCCTTCTCAAAAATATCCTTCAGGACTGCCCGTTTTTTTCCTGAGTTGATGATCGGGCTTTTTAAAAACAACCTTAAATCCCTACTGTTTTCACATGTTTGAGAAATCAGCTTACTGTCGGTACAAACCGCCTCCACCGCGTTCTTTTCGGTGGCCAACTCAAACAGTGCTGCGGCATAACGTTCCGCTACCAGGGAAATATTCATTTCAGCTAATTGAATTTAACCTCTTTTAATAATTCCTGAACATATTCTTCCTGTTTCTTTGGATCAGACAGTTCGCGTTTTAAGATAAACTTAGCGAGGGTAAGGGAGTTTTCGGCTATCTGGTTCTTCAGTTCCGTCATAGCCGCCATCTTCTCATTCTGAATGCTTGCCTTGGCACCTTCAACAATCCTTGAAGCCTCTTCGGTGGCTTTTGTACGCGCCTCCTCAATCAGTTTTTCCCTGATTTTCCGGGCTTCATTCAGCATGGCATCCCGTTCATTTTTTGCCTCCTGAAGCAATTGCTCATTGCTGAATTGTAATTGCTTCATCTCTTCCCTTGCCTTATTTGCAGCATTTAGGGCCTCATGGATGGATGTTTCCCGCTCCTTTAACATCTGGAGGATAGGTTTCCAGGCATATTTCCCAAGGACAAACACCAGGAATAAGAATGCGAGGGTCATCCAGAAAATCAGGCCAAGCCCGGGAGTGATTAATTCCATATCAATTTATTTAGCTATAGGTGAATAGATAATGTTCTTTACGGCATAACCAACCGTTAAACCTCAAAGAACCTGTCGTTCCTGTTAGATAAAAAGAATCAGCAGGCAAACGACGATAGCAAAAAATGCCACCCCTTCAACGAGCGCAGCAGCAATGATCATATTCGAACGAATATCGCCAATTGCCTCGGGCTGACGCGCAATTGATTCGAGTGCGCTTTTACCGATATTTCCGATACCGATACCGGCGCCTATGACGGCGATTCCAGCTCCCAGTCCTGCTCCCATCTTTGCAATAGGTGCGAAATCGCTGGCCACTTGCAGTAAAATTGCTAATAATGTCATAATCAAGGGTATTAAATGGTTACTACTAAAATAAATTCGTCATTTTCAATGGTGTTCCGGTTCAATGGTTGCCAGCCCGAAATAGAGCGCTGATAACAAGGTAAATACATATGCCTGTATAAATGCAACGAGCAGTTCCAGTAAATTCATGAAAATCATGAAGGCCACCGAAACAACAGAAACACCAAGTCCGAGAGCAGCGCTGATCGCCCCGAATATGAAGATCAGGCTTACAAATCCAAGCACAATGATATGACCGGCAGTAATGTTTGCAAATAGACGGATCATTAATACAAATGGCTTGGTGATGATACCGATAATTTCCACAACCGGCATTAAGGGGATCGGGAATTTAAGCCACCACGGCACCCCCGGTGTATTTATAATATCAATCCAATAATGTTTGTTCCCATTGATCGTGGTAATTACGAAGGTAAAAACTGCCATGACCAGTGTAACGGCAATATTTCCGGTCACATTGGCACCCCCGGGAAAAAAGGGGATCAGACCGAACAAATTGTTAAAGAAAATAAAAAAGAAAACGGTCAACAGGAAGGGCATGAACTTTTCATATTTTTTTTCACCGATGGAACTTTTCGCTATATCATCCCGGATAAAAATTATCAACGGTTCCATCAGCGATTGCAACCCGCTTGGCGCTTTATCCCTGTTACGGGTATAAGCCCTGGCAACGGAGAGGAACACCAATATCATTAACAATGAGCTCATAAAAATGGCAAGAACGACCTTAGTGATTGAAAAATCATAGACGCGTGGTTCAGCCGATGATTCGCTATGGTTCCCTATCCGTACAATTTTTCCTTTATGAGGCCCCTCCTGTTCGAGCCTGAAGCCCATGTAACTATGTGTTTCATTATGGAACCTGCTTGAGCAAAATGTGAATAGTCTGCCTTCACAGATGAGAATAATCGGAAGAGGGATGGTAAGTTTAAGGCTTCCAATTTCGGCAATATGCCATTCATGGTTGTCAATTACATGTTCCATGATCATTTCGCCGGCATTGAACCTGCCCTCCTCTTTTTTGCTTTCAGGCTGGCCAGCGTTATCAAAAACACTATCGTTTGCCGGAACAAGCATGGTTTGATCCTGAACAGATGCTTCAATTCTGCCAGAAAACAGAAAACCAATAATGAGACTTATTGCCAAAAAAAGAAAAAAAGGAATTTGTGACCTGCTTGTTGTCATGAAACCATTAACGAATATACTATGAGATGCAAAAATAGAAAATAATATTGAATCTGGAAAACCACTGTTTGTAACCAAATAACAAATTGTTCGTCATAATGGCCTTGAGAATATTAAAATCACTAATTTTGATCTCTTTTTAAACCACTGAAAAATGCAAGTGCATCGATTTCTGTTTTGGCCCCCGGCCTTGATAATTATTGCCTTTTTAGGATTTTCCCATCCTGGTCTTTCTCAAAAAATTTGGACACTGGAAGATTGTATCAATTACGCGCTTGAGAATAATCTCGACATCAACAAGCAGCTTCTTACTGTTCAGTCGAATAAGGATGCGTTGCTTCAGAGCGGCCTGGGCATGCTGCCAAATCTCAATGCCAACGGCACTAATGTATGGAATTTCGGACAAACGATTGACCAGTACACCAATACATTTGCCACGAATACCGTCCGCTCAAATAACTTTTATATTGCCAGTAACCTCACCCTGTTTGGCGGACTTCAAAAACTAAATACGTTAAAGGAAAATAAAATTAACCTTCTGGCCAGCCGGTATGATCTGGATGTGATCAAAAACAGTATTTCCCTTGCTGTGGCAGGGTTTTACCTCGATATTTTATTCAACCTTGAATTGCTCGACGTGGCCAAAGGGCAACTCAGGGTAACCACAGCCGAGGTTGAACGAATTCAGAAAAAGGTCGATGCCGGCTCTTCGGCAAAGGGCGACCTGCTGAATATCCAGGCGCAAAAAGCCACGGAACAACTAACAGTGGTGGATGCTGAAAACCGGCTTTATATTTCAAATCTTTCCCTCCAGCAGCTTATCGATCTTCCGGTGACACGCGATTTCCGCATCGAGGAACCACAGCTGAAACCCGTGCAGGCCCCGAAAGAAAAAATTTCTGCTGACATTATTTTTGAACATGCCGTGAAAACCCGGCCTGAAATCAAGAGCGCTGAACTTCGGGTTGAAAGTGCGCAAAAAAGACTCGCAATTGCCAGGGGCTATATTCAGCCTACACTTTCGCTGAGTGGTTCCTGGGGAACAGGGTATTCAGGTGCTGCCATGCAGGTAGATCAAAGTGTCCCGGCTGATACTGTTTGGTTCCCCATCGGCATTACCCAACAATCGAAGGACCTTGTGCTGATGCCTGAAATCTCCAGATCCTATCAGGTAAAACCATTCGAGGAGCAACTCAAAGATAACAGCAACCAGTCGGTTGGCTTTTACCTGAATATCCCAATTTTCAACGGATGGCAAGGCCGCACAGCCATCAACCAGGCAAAACTCCAAAAATCGCAGGCCGAACTCGACCTTGGCATCACCACAAGGGATTTAAGGAAACTGATCGAGCAATCTTTTGCCGATGCAACATCTTCCCTTCAAAAATTCAATGCTTCCCAGGAAAAGGTCAATGCACAATCGGAGGCCTTTAAATATGCCCAGCAGAAATTTGATGTAGGTGTGATGACCTCTTTCGATTACAACACCAGCAAAAAAGATCTCACCAAAGCCGAGTCTGATCTTCTCCAGGCCAAGTATGATTTTATTTTTAAAACAACCATTCTCGACTTCTACATGGGAAACCCCATCAGGATCGATCGTGAATAACACATAATATTTTTGTCCATGTCAAAAAAGATTTCTAAGAAAAAAATGTGGATCATTATTGCTGTTGTCGCAGTAGTAGCATTCATTGTAATTGCCGCCATCCTTAAAGGCAAAGGAAACGAGGGAATAAAAGTTGCCACTGAAAAGGTAATGAAACGGACCATAATCCAAACTGTTTCATCGAACGGCAAGATTCAGCCCGAAAAGGATATCAAGATCAGTCCCTATATTTCCGGGGAGGTTGTGGAATTGTATGTAAAAGAGGGAAACCAGGTCAAAAAAGGGGATCTTCTGGCCAAAATAGATCCTGAGATTTACATTTCCCAGTTTGATCAAAGTGAAGCTTCTGTAAACACCCAGAAAGCCAACCTGGCAAATTCCAAAGCAAGGCTTGCACAAGTCAAAGCTCAGTTTGAAAATGCCAGGCTCACCTTTGACCGCCAGGAAAAACTCTACCAGCAGAATGTGATTTCAAAAGCCGAATATGATCAGTCCAAATCGGCATTCCAGGTTTCACAAGCCCAGGTAACTGCAGGAGAAGAGGACATCAAAGCTTCCGAATTCATGGTTAAGAACTCAGAAGCTGCCCTGAAGAGATCGAAGGAAGACCTTAACCGGACAGCTATTTTTGCACCCAATGACGGTACAGTATCCAAACTTGGTGTACTGAAAGGGGAAAGGGTTACCGGGGCCTCGCAATTCTCAAGCGGGACTGAAATCATGCGCATTGCCAACCTCAACGAGATGGAGGCCCAGGTACAGGTCAATGAAAATGATATTGTCAGAGTAAGTATGGGCGATACGGCCTTGATCGAAGTGGATGCTTACCTTAACAGAAAATTCAAGGGAGTGGTGACCGAAATTGCCACATCGGCTAATAGCACGGGTGTAAGTGTTGATCAGGTGACCAATTTCAATGTTAAAATTCATATAATTAAAGATTCCTATAAAGATCTTCTTGAGGGGAAACCTATTGATTTTTCTCCATTCCGCCCCGGAATGTCATGTACGGTTGAAATTCAGACCGAGAGTGTCGAAAACGCAATGACGCTTCCCATCCAGGCTGTCACCACAAGAATTGCCAAGGACAGCCTCGACAAGATCAATGAAAACAGCAAGACCAAAAAAGAGGATGGCGACCATGAGGTTGAAGTGGTAGGTACTGCAAAGAAAAATGAAAAAATTCTGGAATGTGTCTTTTTACTGGCAGACGGGACTGCAAAAAAAGTTGATGTAAAAACAGGCATCCAGGATAATACTTACATCCAGATATTAAGCGGATTAAAAGCAGGTGATGAGGTTATCACGGCTCCATACAGTGCCGTATCGAAACTCCTGAATAATGGAGATAAGGTTAAGAAAGTTGATAAAAAAGAGCTGTTTACCAAGGAGCAAAACAAATAGTGCATGGCTATTATCCTATGCATTGAAACCGCCACAGAGATCTGTTCTGTAGCGTTGGCCCGAGATGAAAAACTTCTGGAAATCAAGGAATCTTCGGTTCGCAATGTCCATTCCGCCATGCTTACTTTATTCATAGATGAAATCGTAAAATCTTCGGGGTTTAAAATGGATGATCTTGATGCTATTGCAGTAAGCATGGGCCCTGGCTCATATACCGGGCTGCGCATTGGCGTGGCTACTTCAAAAGGGCTGTGTTATGCCCTTGATAAACCCTTGATTTCGGTTCCAACGCTTCAAGCTATGGCGGCGGGAATGAATGACAAATTACAAATGAAAAATGGCAAATCAGCAGATACCCTGCAACACCAAAAATCGAAAATCGGAAATCAAAATTTGAAAATTCTGTTCTGTCCCCTGATCGATGCCCGTCGGATGGAGGTTTTTTCTGAATTGTATGATAAGGAAGGAAAGTCGGTCCGGGAGGTGAAGGCTGAAATCATTGATGATTATTCATTTCAGGGGTTCCTTTCGGATAACCGGGTTGTTTTCGCTGGGCCAGGAGCAGATAAATGCCAGCCTTTCCTGAGAGATCATACGAATGCACAATTTCTTATGGGGTTCCGGACATCTGCACAATTCATGATCGGTATTGCTGAGAAGAAATACAGCCAGAGTCAGTTTGAAAACCTGGCATACTTTGAACCGTTCTACCTGAAAGATTTTGTGGCAGGGAAGCCAAGGGTGAAGGGATTGACTTAGATGGTGAGTGGTCAGGAGTGAGTGGCGAGTATGACTAATGAAGTGTAAGGAGTTAGAGGTGAGGGGTGAATGGATTATTGAAATTTCTGAGCTCCATAAGAGCTCTATATTGGTAGCCAGAAAAAGACAAACGGACATTTCCGCTCCGTAGGTGCGGAATAATATATCAGGAATGAGAACATGAGCGAGTACAATCAATTATATCAACGGTTTAAAACAAATGTGGTTCATGTCGGCAATGTGCCGCTGGGAGGCGATTATCCCGTGCGGGTTCAATCAATGACCAGCACAAATAGCCTCGACACAAAAGCAACAGTTGAACAGGCCATCAGGATGATCGATGCAGGATGTGAATATGTCCGAATCGCTGCGCCTGGCATAAAAGAGACTGAAAATCTGAAAGAAATTAAAAAGGAACTTCACAACCGGGGTTTTAAAACTCCCCTGATCGCCGATGTTCATTTTAATCCTAAAATCGCTGAGATCGCCGCAGGAATAGTTGAAAAAGTAAGGATAAATCCCGGGAACTATTTGACAAATGATACGTCACCCAAAGCGGATTATGCGTTGGAACAAATTGCCGACCGACTCACTCCGCTAATAAAGATCTGTAAAGATCATGGAACAGCTATTCGTATCGGAGTTAACCATGGGTCTCTCTCAGAACGGATTATGAACCAATACGGCGATACGCCAATGGGGATGGTTCAATCGGCATTGGAATTTGCCCGGATTTGTGAAAGCCTCTCTTTTCATAACCTGGTTTTATCGATGAAAGCCAGCAACACCAAGGTGATGATTGCTTCAAACAGGTTGTTGGTCGTGCTTATGAAGGAGAGAGGAATGAACTACCCGATACATCTGGGGGTTACAGAGGCGGGCGCCGGAGAAGATGGTCGAATTAAGTCGGCAATTGGCATTGGAAGTTTACTTGCCGATGGCATCGGCGACACCATCAGGGTTTCCCTCACCGAAGATCCTGAGTTCGAAATTCCAGTGGCATTTAACATCCTGCAGGCAGCATGCGCAAGGATAACCAAAACTGATTTTATCGCTTGTCCTTCATGTGGCAGAACGCAATTTGACATTCAATCGGCTCTTGAAAAAATCCAGACCAAAACATCGCATCTGCCTGGACTGAAAATTGCCGTCATGGGATGTATTGTCAATGGCCCTGGCGAAATGGCTGATGCCCACTACGGTTATGTTGGCGCCGGAAAAGGGAAAATACATCTTTATAAGAAGCAGCATCTCGTTCAAAAGAACATCGACGAATCCCAAGCAGTGGACGCGCTGATTGACCTCATCAAAGATAGCGGTGATTGGGTAGATCAAACCTAATACCCTGACGGAGCGAATTTACATAACTGAGATTACTTTCCGGTCACGATTTTGATGCACCTTGGCAGAATCTCAAAGGTAAATGGCGTATGACCCAGCGATTCCCCGTCAGTTTCAAGAAATAACTTGCCGGTAGAACGTATTCTGATGTTTTCGCCCTTGAATGTGGCGACAATCGGAAGGTCAACCAGGGTTCCATCAAACAGTTTATGTGCATACCTGACTACCATCCATTTCCCGGTTTTTTTGATAAGGGTCAAATCTAACAACCCATCATCCGGTATGGCAAAAGGAACCTGCATCATCCCGCCTCCATTGTACTTGCATATTCCGACATTCATCGAAAATATTTCACCCTTAAACACCATCTTTCCATCCACCTCGATCACCGCGTCAATAAATTTAAACTGAAAAAGACTTGCAAAGACAAAATAAAGGTAGATAAGCGGCCCGCCTTTCCCTTTTTCCTTCAAGAGGTTTGTTTTCTTATTGACCAATGCATCATAACCCATCCCTGCAACATTCATAAAATATCGCACGACCTTATCCTCCTTATGATAATAGGTCACCTTCCCGGAATCCTGTAGAAATGTTTTCTTCCGTTTAAGGACATGAATTGCCTTCAGATAATCAAACGGCACATTGAACATCCTGCACCAGTCGTTTCCGGTTCCGACAGGGATCATTCCCAGGGTAATATCAGCAGTTGGGACAGTCTGTTGATTCATGATCCCATTCAGCACCTCGTTCAGCGTGCCATCGCCTCCAACAACACAAATATTTCTGTATCCGTAAGAGATAAATTCTTTCGTAATCTCAATCGCATGTCCCCGTGAGGTGGTGGTCTGGGATTCAAAATCAACCTGCTCCTTCCTGAGCAAATTTTGAATTCCGGGCCAGTCTTTGGTTCCCTTTTTAACCCCTGCATTGGGGTTTACGATCATCAACCATTTATCCGTGGTGGGTTTTTGCATATCAGCCATGAGAAATTGTTTTAGAAAATAATGGATCTTTGTTCTTACGGGCAAAGAGGAAAAAAGAGTAGAAGACGACAAAAAAGGTTACGCCGGTTTGTGATTCGATAGTATCTTCAGTGAGCATCGAAAAAATGGCTATGATCAAAAAAACAACTGTGAAAAAATCATCCTGCCATCGCAACATAAATGGCGGATAAAAAATCGCCACAACAAACCATAACAATCCAAGAATCCCAAATCCGATAAATATTGATAGAAACTGATTATGCGAACGCCATCGCTGATCGGGTGACAATTTTGAATGCATCTTTTCATATTGAGCCTTGAAAACAAGATTCATGTCGCCCGTACCCACCCCTGTAATCCAATTATCCTTAATGATTCCAATGGAGGCTTTCCAGAATTCCAGTCGTTGCATCAGCGATGATCCGGTAGGGTTCCCGGTTTCCCTGTAATTTTCAAACCCCCACAGGAATTCATAAATCCGGCCCCGAAAGCTAAATTTCTTCAGAAATACCCAGTTTGCAATTCCCTTCTCAATGGCAATGACCTCCTGATTACTCAGTTTTTCAACGGCATCAGCATCTTTCCGCCAACCTTTAGATGTAAGATACCTGATAAGGGTGATTGCCACCGGGTCATTTTTCAAATTCAGGCTGTCGAAAGGGATGTTGCTGCGCTTATTCCATGAACTGCGCATTTCATCCCACTGGATGTAAATCCACAGGTAATTTCCGTTTTCGGTCTGGCGCTCGTTGATATTATGAATGTATGGGTTCCCGCGTGAAGAGATCCTTTCAAGTTTTGTAATATCCACTGGAATTACACGGTAATAATCATTTATGATCGATTTTATTGTGAAAAAGATACCGGCTATTACCACTAGAATACCCAATAACAATCCTGCCTTTAACCACCAACTTCCTACTCTGATTATGAGCAACGGAATTAAAATCAGAATGGTTATCAGGGTTATCGAAAAACCGGTGAATGACTGCGAAAGGATAAGGTAGGCAAAAAACCATAGCATCACAAGAAAACATAAAAGCCTTATCCGGGGAGGAAAAATATTTTTTTTCAGAGAAAAGTATAAAAGGGCAAAAATACTTAAGGTTAGTAACAGGCTGAAGATAATGTGTGAAACATTGCGCGACACATCACGGATGTCGATAAAATTGTGTGTCTGGATCATCCATGTATTGAAAACCGATCGAACAAGAACCGCCAGTACAAAAAACAACATGAACCTGTAAAATTCTTTCTTATCAAAAGCTTCAGATGTAGAAAGAAACATTGGTAATAACAAGAAGGGAAGTTTGGTCCGCAAATCCTTTGTTGCATAATTAAGGTCGGTAGTGAAAAAAAGTCCGAGCAGGTGTATCAAAATTATTGAGCTGAAAAGCAAGGCAGGTTTGTTCCTTGAAAATTGTTTAAATCCGTTTAGAATACCTTCAAATAGCAGATAGAGCGAAAACGGGAATATTCTTAAGATGACCTGCCAGGAAGAATGTCCGGCCAAATGAAATAATAACTTTTTTGTATTGAACCGTTCTACGATCCAACCACCTGCAATCATAAATTGCCCGAAACTTATTCCAAATTTGGAAAATGGAAGTGACGCTATTGTAACGCCAAGGGAGAAAATATACCAGTAGCGTATAACTTGTTTCCAGGTGATGGGCATATTTGTTTTATGCAAATAGTTTGGCACGGCCTTTTTTTAACTTAGTTTTGAAGACGAAAAAATTGTCGGTTCCTTTGATGTCGATGCGTTTGATCTCAAATGGATGACGAACAGGCCAAGTGTTAATCCTATTTCCGATGCGTACGGCAAAATCGAGCCCGAACTTCTGAAAAAGAGAAATCATCTGGCCTTTCAATTCGGGATTCTTCTTAGGGTAACCCCCATAAGGATAAGCAAGGACCCTCGTGAAGGATATCCCATAAAATTCAAGAGTTTGCTTGCAATTGTTCAGATCTTCCTCCATGTCGGAAATGTCAAGGCCTACATAACTCCTGTGTAAGAATGAGTGTAATCCGATTTCAATATCTTCATTCAGAGTAAGGTGTTTTAAGTCATCAGCTGTCATGATGCCATCATTTCCCTTATCCCAGATGTTAGTTTTTCCGATGAATGCCACCGGGACAAATACCGTGGCGGTGAAATGATACTTTTTCAGCAAAGGAAGCGCTTTTTCACGAAAATTTATAAACGCATCATCAAACGTCAGGATTATAGCTTTTTTTGGAAGCGGGGCCCCCTCCTTTAACAGGTTTTTCAGGGTTTTGAAACTGAGCGTTTGATAGCCCTTTTCTTTAAGGTACATCAGCTGAAGATCGAGCTGATCGGCAGTTACAGTAAGGCCATCGGCTCCTTTTTCAATGATTTTATGATACATCAGCACCGGCAGTCCTTTTTTAGGTGGGACCAGAAAACTGTACTGTATGGTCATAAAACATACAACAAGCAGAAATGCAATAACAACAAAAAATTCAATCCTCATCATGATTTCCGGGTTAGTTCAATGGTTTTTGCAACTTTCAGGGTAGAGTAAACCGCAGCAAGGAATGACCACATAAACCCCGGATAACCATCGAGAAAGCCAAGTTTGATAATGTAAACCGAAATAAAAGTGATGGGAAATTTCAGAGCGACCCAGATTTTGGGAAAGGATTGTCCTCTCTTTTGATACCCTTCTGATGCCTGAGAAGTATAGGTGTTTATTTTTTCCAGGTGATGGCTTATATTCCGATAAGAAAAGTGGATTATGCGGCCCTGAAGTGTGCCGGAAGAACCATTCACCTCAATCCCCTCATGCACGGGTACTTGTGTAAAGCCCCCTTTAGTCCGGTTAAAAAGACGTAAGTGAAACTCATTCCCCACCCCGCCATGCCTGAGAAGCCGCCCCATAAAGTGCAGGCTGAAGGGAATATTGTATCCGGCAAAAATTGACATTGAGTGATTGGATGATGGAGTGACTGAGTTATTAAATGACTGAGTGAGGTTGTCACCCTGTAAACCAGGCGCCTTATTACAAGGAGTTTCGAACATCTCTATCAGTTCGGTTTTTAATTCATCTGAAACAACCTCATCCGCGTCAATTGAGAAAACCCAGTCATTTGATGCCTTGTCAACGGCAAATTGTTTTTGCATTCCGTAACCATCGAATTCGCGTTGATAAACTTTACAGCCAAACTCTTTGCAAATACTTGCTGTTTGGTCGGTCGACATTGAATCGACCACCACTATTTCATCGGCAATCGGTTTCACTGATTCCAGGCAACGAAGAATATTATGCTCTTCATTTCTCGCAATAATGACAACCGAAAGTTTGGGCATTTGCTATTTGTTATAATTGATTGAAAAGTGGTCCCAATCCATTCCGAGGGTAAACGATTCACGGAAAAGTCTCAAATCTTGCGCTGATAATTTAACTGTCAGCAACTGTTCTTTATCTTCGGCGGCGGCCGCTATTATATTCCCTTTGGCATCAATAGCCATAGTGTCACCTGAATGTCCAATGCTGTGTCCATCATCACCGATACGATTTACTCCTGCCACGAAGACCTGATTTTCAATGGCTCTCGCCACCAGCAAGCTTTTCCAAACATGGGCGCGGCATGCCGGCCAATTAGCCAGGCACACCAAAATATCATAGGCATATTCACCTCCTGACCAGGTATTCTTGCTCCATACCGGAAACCGGAGGTCATAACAAATGATCGGTGAAATTTTCCATCCCTTCACTTCGATGATTACCTTTTTATTTCCGCCCTTGAAAATCTTGTACTCCTCACTTAAACGAAACAAGTGCCGCTTATCATAGGTTTCAAAATGTCCGTTGGGATACATGCACACCATCCTGTTAAAACAACCGTCTCCTTCACATATCAATAAAGTTGACATAATAACGACATTTCTTTCTTTTGCCTTTTTTCGTAGGAATTGCATGGATGGGCCGTCCATAGATTCAGCACAAGCTGAAGGATTGATCGAAAAGCCGGTATTAAAGGTTTCAGGAAGAAGAACCAAGTCAGTGTACTCTTCGATATGTCCAAGCAACCAGTCAAAATGTTCAAGGTTTTTTCGCCTATCCTCCCAGAATAGATTCGTTTGAATAAGGGTAATACTTAGATCCTGCATTCTTTAATCATTAAAAATCAAGGTAAAATTAAAAATATATGCGTTGTCATGTGTAAATATTTTATTTTTGCGTTCATACTTTAAATGAACAAAACCATGCAAACTATTGACAATTATAATTTTAAAAATAAAAAAGCGCTAATCCGGGTTGATTTCAATGTGCCCATTGATAGCCAATATCAAATTACCGATGCAACCCGCATTGATGCAACTATTCCAACCATCAACAAAATTCTGAACGATGGGGGATCGGTGATCCTGATGTCGCACCTGGGTCGCCCCAAAGGAGGTCCGGAGGAGAAGTTTTCATTGAAGCACATTCTGCCTTATCTTTCACAAAAGCTTGGCCTACCGGTAAAGTTTGCCGATGACTGCATCGGGGAATCAGCCAGGGAACTTTCAGCATCACTGAAACCGGGAGATGTATTGCTTCTGGAAAACCTCCGTTTTTACAAACAAGAGGAAAAGGGCGATGAAGAGTTTGCCCGGAAACTGGCTGTTCTCGGCGATGTTTATGTAAACGATGCATTCGGAACTGCACACCGTGCCCATGCATCTACTGCTATCATTGCTGATTTTTTCCCTAATACCAAAATGTTCGGTTATGTTATGGCTAATGAGATCGTTGCTATTGACAAATGTCTCAAAGACGGCAAACGTCCATTTACCGCGATTTTGGGCGGGGCCAAGGTTTCGACTAAAATAGAGATCATCAATCACCTGATGGACAAGGTCGACAACCTGATTATCGGCGGAGGTATGATGTTCACCTTCATCAAAGCGCTGGGTGGGGAAATCGGCGCCTCAATGGTTGAAGACGAATACTTGGAACTTGCCAAAAACATCGTTGAAAAAGCCAAGTCCATGGGAGTTAATTTATATATTCCTCCGGATGCCATTCTGGCCGATGCCTTTTCAAACGATGCGAATAAAAAAACCAGCAGCGCCTATGATATCCAGGTTCCATGGATGGGTCTTGACATTGGTCCTTCGGCATGCGCAAAATTCAAATATGTGATAGAGCAATCGGGGACCATACTTTGGAATGGCCCCATGGGTGTGTTTGAGATGAACAATTATGAAGAGGGGACCAAGTTTGTTGCTATGGAACTCGTTAAAGCTACGGAGAATGGCGCTTTTACGCTAGTGGGTGGTGGTGATTCTGTTGCTGCAATCAACAAATATAACCTCGCCGACAAGGTAAGCTATGTTTCTACGGGCGGCGGCGCCATGCTTGAATATATCGAAGGTAAAGAGCTCCCGGGCATAAAAGCCATCACGGGGTAATGAGGCAACCTTCACCAGGAATACTTGATATATTTTCTATCCAAATACTTCCTTATACATCGAAAGGTAACTATCAATGCATTTACGCCAGTTAAATTTCTGTGCGTACCCAGTCATGGCCTCTGAAAATCCTTCTTTTTGACGATCGCAGGTTTCCAGCCCTTTATTCATCACTTCTGCCATGTGATCAGGGTCAAAATTCTGCCAGTAAAATGCATATTTGTCACCAATTTCCGGTAAAGAGGCGAAGGTACTTGTGAATACCGGTTTTCCAAGGAGCATGGCCTCAACAACCGGCATTCCGAATCCCTCGGCCAGCGATGGAAATAAAAAAGCACGGCAATGGGAATACAACCAATATCTGTCCTGTTCCGAAATTTTTCCGGGCAAATGCACTCTTCCCGTCAGTTTCAGAACGTTTATCTGGTCAAGGATTCCTTTAGCATAAGCCGAATCATTCTCCCCTGCAATTACAAGGTCATATCCGGGAAATTTTTGCAACAATGGAATCAGGACATGAAAATTTTTTTTTGCCGTGACAATGCCAATCGTGAAGAAGAACCTGTCGTTGGATAGAAAACGGGGTCGCTCCGCTCCGGGAAATGCCTTCACACTGATCCCGTTATAAATCCGGAATAGTGGTTTCCCCTTCAAATCCAGATGTTCAAGAACCCGGGTCCGTGTAAAATCGGAGATCACAGATATCGCGGCAGCGCGATCAACGTTATACTGCAATTTCTTAAGATACCGATCAGATTTCCATTTGTCTTTCTCTATTATAAAATTCAGATCGTGTATTGTGAGGATCCACTTTGAACGCCGGCTCGGGATATGCGATGGAAACTGGTACAGCGAATGCCAGATGTCATAGGCATTGTTAAACCATGGGAAGTACCTCTTCTGGAAATTGACCTTCTGTAAATTGATCTGCTCCCAATTTCCTTTTGGAAAATTTCGCGGGCATAAAAAATCAATGATATATCCGGGGTCGGTCTTTTTTGAAATGGCTTCCGCAAAATTGATTGAAAATTGTCCGATTCCTGAATTCAAATTCCTTGTTTTATAAAGATCGATCAGAAGCCTTGGCATTGTTGTTGATTGCATTTTTCGCTAATTAACCTCCACCTTGAAATTTTAATCCTGCCACAAAGTTTTCATCCGGTTTGGTCAGGATTAAATTGTTTTTTAAATAAACCATAAATCTCGTGTCCGATATTGCGCTCAGGAGAAATTCTAAGAATTGAATAATGGTGATATAAACTATAAAAATATGTTAGCCATTTTGCATTCGATTGAATGTACCATTTATTAAGAATTTCTGTCTTTCTGAAATCTATCTGCTTGAATTCATTCTGCCCCTCCTCAATATTATGATCTGCTTTCGTTTTTTTTGATACCGGACTCATCAATTTCCGATTTTCTTTCCATCCGTAACCCCGAAACGTAGTCTTTACCCCATAGGTATAATAATCAACCGTTCTGAATCCTTTTTGAATCAATAAATTCTTCAATCCTTTTCCATTAAAATAATTCACATGATTTATCAGCAGCTCAGAGGGGCCGCCATCCAATCTTGAGGTTAAATAATGTTTCCAGATATCTTCACCTCCGTTTGGGGTAATAAAATGGAATAATCCGTTTGGTCGCAAATATTCATTCACATTTTCCAATACCTTTGAGATATCGGTAACATGCTCTATGATATCACGAGCGATGATAATATCAAATTTGTTTTTATACTTTTCTGCAAAATTATCAGGGATTTCCCGAATTATTTTAAAATTATGATGTTCCTGGTTGAAGTTGAGAACTTCACGGTTTATATCCATTACCGTGATTTCAACACCGGGAAAAACAAACTGAAGCCCTGCCGCGAAATAACCTGAACCCGGGCCCAATTCCAAAACATATCGGGGGGATAGCTTACGGATTTTTAACTTATACCCAAAAACGACCCCTCTTCGAAAGTTTCTTTCACAGTTTTTGATTTGTTCATTTTTACTTGTTCTTTTTGACTCCTCGTGATAATACGCAGAACATCCTTTGGCGGTTTCTTCTTCGGTTAACATTGGATCCAGCTGTATGTGATTACATTTTTCACATACTACAATAATGCATGTTTTAATATCCCAGTAATCAACAACCCCGATTTGCCTGCCAGTTTTTTCATGACATATTTTACACGCCTCTTCTCTTACAATAAGTTCTCCTTTAAAACGCACCGGATTTATTTTATGGATTTTTATCAACTTACCAGTTCGGGAACTTTATCTCTCCCCCGAACGTCTTCATTAGTTTTGGAAAGACTTCCGAAACACGATTAAAAAAAAAGGATCCTTTTTTATCCTCATGGGTGATCCATTTCCCCTTCGGATCCACATTGATGACTATAAACAAAAGGATGCTAATCAGGATTACCCCTTTTACCAGTCCGAGAACCGCTCCGCCAAGGTGGTTGAAAAACCCCAGGCCAACCACATCAATCAGTTTTTCCATTAGTTTAGCTACAACCATGACTGAAATCACAACAAGAATAAAGGTGATTGAAAAAGAGAGGATAGGTAACCATTTCCGCGATGGACGCAAGTGTTCCATTAGTGTAGCATCCAGGAAATTTGAAAAATAGACAGCTGCATAAATTCCAAGGAACAGCGCAACCAAAGTTGCCAGGCTGATGATCATTCCTTTGCGGTATCCATTGATCACGAAGAGCGCAGCAAGGATGATGATAATATAATCGATAAAATTCATGATATACGAATTACTGCTTTAATCTGGATGTGAGTTCAGTGCCAAAAACAAATTCATTCAATTCGGGATTTTTGGTATGCAAAATAGTCTCTTTGTCGCCCTTCCACCACAGTTCGCCTCTGTAAATAAAGGCCACGCTGGCTCCAATACTAAGAACCGAATTCATATCATGTGTGTTCACGATGGTGGTAATATTATATTCCTGGGTAATTTCCTGTATGAGATGATCTATCACCCCGGAAGTCTGAGGATCGAGACCGGAATTAGGTTCATCACAGAAAAGATATAATGGCTTCATGGCAATTGCCCTGGCAATGGCTACCCGTTTGCGCATGCCCCCGCTGAGTTCTGAGGGCATCAGCTTGTTTACATTATCGAGGTTGACCCGCTTCAGCACGAAATTAACTCTTTCTTTTTTTTCATCGAGGGATTGAGTAGTGAACATATTAAGAGGAAACATTACGTTTCCCTCCACATCCATCGAATCAAACAGGGCGGCACCCTGAAACAGCATACCGATTTCCTTCCGCAGTGTTTTTCTCTGCTCAAAATTCATGTTGGTGAAATTGCGGTTGTCATAGGAAACCATACCGGTGTCAACTTCAAACAGTCCCACGAGGCATTTCATAAGGACTGTCTTTCCAGATCCGCTCTCACCGATGATGAGGTTGGTTTTCCCCTTCTCGAATGAGCAGGTAACATCTTTAAGTACATGATGCTCACCAAAGGTCTTGTTAATATTGAGGGCTTCGATCATGTAAGCAGTAATTGGGTTAAAACCAGGTTGAAAAGAATAATTATCACACTGCTGAACACAACTGCTTTAGTACTTGCCTGACCGACTTCCAGGGCGCCTCCGCGTGTTTCATAACCGTAAAAGCCAGATACAGAGGAGATAATGAATGCAAAGAAAATGGTTTTTGTGAGTGCGTAAAATATTGTATACCCCAGAAAATCGATACGGATACCTTGAACAAAATCATTTGTTGAAACCAGGTTGGAAGCTATCATCGCAACCCAGCCCCCAAGGATACCCATCCACATACTGAAAACGATAAGTACAGGATTGATCAACATGGATGCCACGATTTTGGGAAAAATAAGATAGTTTGCCGAATTTACTCCCATGATTTCCAGAGCATCAATCTGCTCGGTTACCCTCATGGTACCAATCTCTGAGGCAATCCTTGAACCGACTTTGCCGGCAAGGATCAGGCTGATAACGGTAGGTGAAAACTCCAAAATTACACTCTGGCGTACTGTGAATCCAACCATCGACATGGGGATAAGCGGACTGGTAATATTATAAGCCGTTTGGATTGCAACAACAGCCCCCATAAAAGCAGAAATAAAGGCCACGATGCCCAACGATTCAAGGCCCAGGCTGTTGATTTCGGTCATCAGTTGATTCCAGAAGATCCTGCGTTTTTGCGGTCGGCTGAAAACCTTTTGCATCAAAAGCACATAATTTCCGATGGTGGTGAATACCTTCAGCATAAAATGTTTTTGCTAAAATACCAAATTTCGTTGAATACTCGTTTATTACGATGGAATTATTGAATGACGAAGGTTGAAGGTGGCTGATGTGTAAACTTTAACCTGTTTGAATTTTTATGTACTTTTATCGGGGGATTTTTAACAATGAAACTATCACGATTACGTTTGATTTTGCTTGGTGTTCTGGTCATGTTAATATTGTTGGCCGGGGGGTGCAGTTCAAAGAGATATCCTTCTCATCGAAACTATCATTCAAAGGGATGTGATTGTCCAATGTTTTAATTAACATGTAAAGTAAACATCGTGCAGCTCTCCCTATTTAATTCAAAACCAACCATCACCAAACCGGTCCCTGCTCTTTTTGAAGAAAAGATCAGGATCTTGCTTGGTCGGCATCTTCCGGAAGCTGCAATGGAGGATGTAGTATTACAGCTGCATGAAAACCCAATCAACATAAAAATTGTCCGCTGCCGCACTTCTAAAACAGGCGATTTTAGGGCTCCTCACAAAGAGGCGCCCGCGCGTATAACGATTAATGGCAGCCTGAATCCATATGCCTTTTTGATCACGCTGTTACATGAACTGGCTCACCAACATATTAGTCTGGATCATATCCGGTTATTAAAAAAATTCACTTTGCGCCGGAAGTCACGACCATTGCCCCATGGAAAAGAGTGGAAGGAAAAGTTTCGCCTTTTAATGCAACCATATCTGAACAACGAAGTTTTTCCTCTCGAAATTCTTCCTGTGCTGATCCAATATCTTGAAAATCCAAAGGCATCCTCCTCTGTTGATCATTGCTTATCAAAAGTCCTGAAAAACTACGATCCTCCCGATTTCACCGCGCGGCTGGAAGAACTTCCCCCTGATGCCATTTTCACATTACACGGACGAAGAACCTTCTGCAAAAAAGAGAGGGTGAGAACCCGTTATCGCTGCATCTGCATGACCACAAACCGCATTTATCTGGTAAGCGCTGGGGCGCCGGTAATGACTGTGGGTTTTACGATTTAATAAATTCCAATTCGTAATTCTTTTTCCTTATGTTTGTATTAAAATAATCCCTTCTCGCATGGCAAAGTCAAAACACAATTATTGCGTGATCATGGCTGGCGGTATCGGCGCAAGGTTCTGGCCCATGAGCCGGACAACCCATCCAAAACAATTCATCGACATCCTGGGAACAGGGGAAACGCTGATTCAGCAAACATATAATCGTTTTAAGCGAATCTGTCCCAGGGAAAATATCTACATTGTCACAAATGAGATATACAAGTCGTTGGTTCAAGCACAAATTCCCGATCTGACCAGCCAGCAGATCTTGCTGGAGCCTTCTCGCCGTAACACTGCCCCATGTGTTGCATATGCCAATTATTGCATTCTTCAAAGAGATCCTGATGCCCGAATAGTAGTTGCACCATCCGATCACGTTATTCTTAATGAAGATGTTTTCCTTAAGAATATTGAATCTTCACTTGAAGCGGCAGCTGCAAATGACTGGCTTCTCACACTTGGGATCCGCCCCAGCAGGCCCGACACCGGCTATGGCTATATCCAATATGTTGATTCAAAGGAGCATGTATATCCCAAGGAAATGCACATTAAAAAGGTGAAAACTTTTACCGAGAAACCCAACCTTGAACTTGCCGAAACCTTCCTCAAATGTGGGGATTTCCTTTGGAATTCAGGAATATTCATCTGGTCCCTGAAGAGCATTATGAAGGCGTTTGAAATATACCTTCCCGATGTGGATGCGCTTTTTAAAAGGGGGATCGGAAAATATGGCACCAAAGAAGAAAAAACGTTTATTGCCAATACTTATACAATCTGTAAAAGTATTTCCCTTGACTATGGCGTTATGGAAGCTGCCAGCAACGTATATGTTCTGGCTGCCGATTTTGGCTGGTCCGACCTTGGAACCTGGGGCTCGCTCTATGAAAACAGACCGAAGGATAAAAATGGAAATACTGTTGTGGGCAAAAACGTGATTTTGTATGATTCTTTCAATTGCATAGTGAACATGCCCAAAGAAAAGGTGGTCGTTCTGGAGGGGCTTAACGATTATATTGTAGTTGAATCTGAAAACGTATTGTTGATTTGCCGGAAAACGGATGAACAACAAATCCGGCAGTTTGTCAATGATGTAATGTTGGAAAAAGGCGAGAAATACGTATAAATAAAAAACCCCGTGAAGCCGGGGTTTTTTATTTAGCAGTTTATAGTTATTTCAGATGTTTCGCCAGAAATGCCTCCATGGCCCTGTAAAAATCAAATCTGTTTTCTTCATTGCGAAATCCATGGCCTTCGTTATCTTTAACCATATATTCTACAACGATATTACGCTTCTTCAAAGCCTCTACGATCTGATCTGATTCCGCTATGTTCACTCGGGGGTCGTTTTTGCCCTGGGCTACAAAAAGCGGTGTTTTGATTTTGTCTGCATTCAAGGCTGGAGAGGTAGCCACAAACTGGGCGCTGTCGCCTTTAGGATTTCCAACCATTTCATAAAACATGTCGAGCATTGGCTTCCAGTAAGGCGGAACGGTCTTCATGAAGGTGAAGAGGTTTGAAACACCCACATAATCAACCCCGGCAGCATACAGGTCTGGTTCGCGTACCAACCCCTGAAGGGTAGCATATCCGCCATAGCTGCCTCCGTAGATCGCAATTTTCTTTGCGTCGGCTATGCCATTGTCAATCAGCCATTTGGTGCCATCCGTAATATCATCCTGCATGGTCTTTCCCCATTGTTTGAATGATTTTTCCCAAAACTCTTTGCCATAACCGGTCGATCCCCTGAAGTTCATCTGCAGGATCGCGTAACCCCTGTTGGCAAGGAACTGGATCTCGGGATTAAAATACCATCCATCTCGAGCCCATGGTCCGCCATGGGGGTTCACCACAACAGGCAAATCCTTTGCGGTTTCCATTGTATATCCAACAGGAAGTGTCAGGTAACCCTGGATTTTTACACTGTCCCGCGCTGTGTATTCAACAGGAACCATTTCGGCCAATTCATCTTCCTTTAACCACGGAGTGATGTCGGCAATTTTCTGAAGACTGTCTTTGGCGCGGTCATAAACGTAGTATCCTCCCATTGAACGGTCACTGTAAGCACGGATCATGAATTTATCTTCCGCTTTGGTCATGGAAGTAATGTTGAAGGAGTAATTTCCCAGTTGCTTCTGAATTTTATCAAAAATCTGCTTGCCCTCTTCATCAAAAAAGTAACGCTCTTGCTTCCACGATTCGTAGTTGGCACAGATCAACGCTTTCTTAGCACGCGACCATGTCACATCAGCTACATCATACTTGTCGTTTTCATAAAGTGTTTGAATTTCCTTGCCATTGGCAATATCAAAGATCACGATAGCGCTTTTATCGCGGCCAAGGTTCGATGATGCAAACACATTTTTGTTGTCGAATGTGAAAAACAGTGGCGAAAGGGTCTCCTTGAAATTGGTGGTAAGCACCGGTTTAAACTTATCCGCTTCCTTGTCCCTGTATAGCACCTGGGTATTCACCCCATCAACGATGGCAATGGCTGCACGCAATTTCCCGGCATGGTCAAGGAGCCATCCCTGGATATTTCCAGGATTTTCTGCTAGTTGTGTCATTTTTCCCGTCACAATATTCAGTCGGTAGGGATCAAATACTTCGGGGTTGCGTTTGTTCAGCCCAATTATTAACTCATCCGGAAAGTCGTAAAGGTCATCGATTATCTCTGTCCTGACTTTCGGGAAATCGGTGAAACACTTCAGGTTTGATCCATCGATGTTCACGCCATACAGTTTAAAGTTCTCATCGCCACCGGTATCTTTCAGGTATACCAAGCGGGTCGGATTTTTCCAGAAATAGCCGGCAATATCCCTGTCCTTCTCAGAAGTCAATTGAATAGCCTTTTCAGTCCCGATCTCCTGAACAAAAATATTCATACGTTTTTCAACGGGAGCCATGAATGAAAAGTACTTCCCATCGGGGGAAATCTGATAACGGGCCTTTTCAGGATTTTTAAAGAACTCTTCAAGAGGAATTTGCCTAACCTGTATTGGCTTTTTAGATTTGCATCCGCCCATCAGCAAGGCAGATGTGATTAACCCTCCCATCAGGAGGCACCATAATGTTTTTGTTCTCATAGAGGATTTATTTTGATACAATAATAAAAAATATTCCATCAGCATATGTGAATTTTCGATCATCATTCATGATTTCTCTGTGAATTCAATGATTAACCTGATAAAAAATCACATACCTTTGATAACCAGATGAAAATATATTTCATGGTTTACCGTTAATTCATAAATCTCCTCACGGGATATTGCATTGAATTTTCCTGCATTTACATAAAAATTTGAACTTGTGGATATATACCTCAAAAAAAGGCGTTGGAAACTGATCCTTTTCGCAACTGCCTTAATTATTGTAGCTGCATCGCTCTATTACACCAACATTCTGGTTACTGAGATAAGGAAGGATGAGCGGAAAAATGTACAAATATGGGCCGATGCAATTCATCAGAAAGCCGACCTGGTGAATTATACCAACAATCTGTTTGAACAACTCAAAACCGAAGAACGGAAAAGGGTTTCAATTGTAGCTGAAGCCCAGCGCCGCATTCTTACGGCTACAGGAAACGAGGACTTGAATTTCTTTCTAAGCATTATCGGTGAAAATACAACGATTCCGGTGATAGTTACTGATGAATCAGGCAAAATCATGACTTCCCGTAACACAAACCTGAGCGACTCTGAAAAAAATCTTGAGGGAAGCCTTCTGAAGGAATTTTCAGTTTACCCGCCAATAGCTGTAAATTATCTTTATAACACAAAAATCTATCTTTATTACAAAGATTCCAACATCTTTGCCAAACTGAAATCGGTGCTTGACGACCTTATCCGTTCATTTTTTTCGGAGGTTGTACTCAATTCGGCATCCGTTCCTGTGATAATTACAGATAGTACAGGTAAGATTCCCTTCGCCCATGGGAATATTCCGGAAAATAAAATGCTGGATACGTTGTGGGTTCAGAAAACCCTTGAAAGTATGGCTTCGCAAAATACACCTATTAAAATTGATCTTGCCGATACCGGAATTCATTACATATTTTACCAGGATTCACCTCTCCTTATGCAATTAAAATATTACCCGATCGTGCAATTTGGGGTCATTTTTGTTTTTCTGCTGATTGCGTACTTGCTTTTTAGTTATGCTCGCAAGTCGGAACAGAACCAGGTTTGGGTTGGCATGGCCAAGGAGACTGCCCATCAGCTCGGTACGCCATTGTCATCAATGGTAGCCTGGATGGAACTTTTAAAATTAAAGGGTCTTGATGAAGAAACAATCCGCGAAATTGAAAAGGATGTTCAAAGGCTTGAGACCATTACCGACCGTTTTTCAAAAATCGGATCGGCAACCAGGCTCGAAAAGACGAACATAGTTGCCATGGTTCATGATACGGTCAGTTATATCCGTTCCAGGATCTCTGCAAAAGTTATTTTCGATATAAAGCCGGGCCTGGACCATGAAATTATTATCCCGCTGAATCTTCACCTTTTTGAGTGGGTCATTGAAAACTTGTGTAAAAACGCAGTGGATGCCATGGCGGGGAATGGCAATGTCAACATTGAAATTACAGAGGATATTGACCACATTCACATCGACATTGGCGATAACGGCAAGGGAATTCCCAAATCGCGCTTTAAAACCATTTTCAGGCCAGGGTATACCAGTAAGGCACGGGGATGGGGACTGGGACTGACTCTCACCAAGCGGATCGTGGAGAATTATCACGCCGGAAAAATTTTTGTTAAGTCCTCTACCCTGAATAAGGGCACCACTTTCCGTATCATCCTGAAAAAATAGCCTCTTGGCCGGAATCTACCTCCATATTCCGTTTTGCCGGCGCAAATGCCACTATTGTAACTTCTTTTCACTGGCTTCACAGAAGTGGAAAGAACCATTTTTGCATGCTTTGAAAAAAGAGATTGTGCAAAACCGCGATTACCTGTATGATGAACCAGTAAATACAGTCTATTTTGGGGGCGGAACTCCGTCACTTTACCGGCCGGGGGAGTTGCAGGAAATTATTGAGATGGTTATCCCCGACACCTCTTCCAGGGGAGAGGGGTCGGGGATAAATCAAGAGATTACTCTTGAGTTAAACCCTGAAGACGTGACTGAGGATTATGTAGCGGTGCTAAAACATACCTGGTTCAACAGGTTCAGCCTGGGCGTGCAGTCGTTTTCCGATAAGGAGCTGACATATCTGAACCGGTCACATTCAGCCGGACAAGCGGTGCAGGCAGTGAAATTGCTTCAAATGTCAGGATACCAAAACATCAGCATTGACCTTATTTATGGTATTCCGTTTTCAACCCCTGTCGAATGGCAGAAAACTCTTGAAACGGCTTTTTCACTCGGTGTCCCTCATATTTCAGCCTATGCGCTTACCATAGAGCAAGGAACTCCGCTGGCATGGATGATCGGCAAACAAAAATCAGCACCGGTAAACGAAGAATTGCAAGTGGATCAATACAGAATGTTGATAAAAAAAACGAAGGAAAGCGGCTATCTTCAATACGAAATCTCAAACTTCTGCAAGCCAGGTCGGCATGCGATACACAATACCAATTACTGGAACGGAGTTCCATACCTGGGGCTCGGCCCATCAGCACACAGCTATAATGGCAATTCAAGGCGGTGGAATATTTCTAATCTTACCAAATACCTCGAAAATATTGAAACGGGGGAATGTAATTACGAAGAAGAATTATTGACTACAAGCCAGAAATACAATGAATATGTTATGACTTCCATTCGGACAATATGGGGATGCGATGAAAAAACGATTTTGGATTTTGGATTTACAATTTACAATTTGTTCAAAAAGAGTGTTTTACCTTTGATCGAGAAGGATTTGCTAAGGGAGGATTCAGGGGTTTATTTCCTAACCGATGAAGGAAAACTGTTTGCCGACCGGGTTGCGAGTGAACTTTTTTTATCTGATTAAATGGTGAAATTAAAATATCTGGAAAATCATTTTTCAAACCTCAGGAAAGTCCCCAGCGGAAGTCTCCTTTTCCCCTTATCCTCGAAATAGAACTCCCCCGACTGCATCCCGGGTATATCCCCGAAGCGGGTTTTGACAAGATTCTCGGGAATCAGGGACGAAAATCCCATGGAATATAAGCTCAACACGAAGAATCCATGTTCGGGATTGAGCAATTGTTTGGAAATGGCGATAATTTCGTCAATTGAATCTTCAAGAATCCATTTCTCCCCGTCAGGGCCTCTTCCATATGCCGGCGGATCAAGGATGATGCCATCATATTGATTGCCCCGCTTGACTTCACGTCGAACGAAATTCATTGCATCCTCAACAACCCAACGAATATTGTCAAGTCCGCTGGCCTCCATCATCTCTTTTGCCCAGGTGATAACTGGCTTTACCGAATCAACATGCACCACGTCTGCCCCGGCTGATTTTGCAGCAAGTGAGGCGCCACCGGTATAGGCGAAAAGGTTGAGAACACGCGACACGTGGCCTTCATCATGTGGCACGTGACGCGTAACGTTCAATGGATCAAGGAATGTTTCTACAGTATTGAGTTCTGAGTTTTGGTTTTGATCTCTGATTTTTGATTTTTGGGTTATTAAGTCATAGATGTAATTCCAGTTGATGGCTTGCTCCGGGAAAACGCCGATATGACCAAATGCAGTAAGACCGAGCCGAAAATTCAGATTCATCTGCTTGTATTTGTATACAATTGTCCATTGATCTGGCATCTTCGGTTTCCTGATCCATGAGCCCCGTTCATTATCATCGCCGGCTGTTCTTTTGCCTTTTACGCGCACATAGCGGGCATGAGAAATTTTTTCCCACTCGCTTTCAGGCATAAATTTTTGCCACACAGCCTGGGGTTCCGGACGGATCAGAATATAATTTCCGAACCGCTCCAGCTTTTCCCGGTTGCCGGTATCGATCAGCTCATATTCGGTCCAGAGGGTATTTGTAAGTAGTTCCATATTTATTAAGCTTACCCAACAACATTTGCCTCTCACAGGCTTTGTAATGCTGGCTTTTACCACTGGGGGCGAAAACAAATTCGGTTAATATCTTTTTTTGAATCCGCCACGCGATTTATCACCATAACCGCCGCCGCCGCGTGAGTCACCATGTCCGCCACCGCCGCCGCGTGAATCGCTGAAACCGCCCGGCTTGCGGTCAGTTTTTGGACGAGCAACCGAAACAGTCATAACTTTGCCGTCGAATTCGGCATTGTTTAATTCTTCAATGGCTTTATCAGCCTCTTCATCATTTGACATTTCCACGAAACCAAAACCGCGTGATCTTCCTGAAAAATTGTCTTTAATAACTTTAGCTGAATTAACGGCTCCATAGTCGGCAAACGCCTGTTTCAGATCTTCATCGTTGATCCTGAAACTCAAATTTGATACAAAAATGTTTTTCATGTACTTTTTTTGTGAATGAATACTAATTGATTGGTAATTTTAAGCTTCAATCACGAGAAGGAACCGGCGGCGATACAACTTCGAGGAGGTGATAACGACTTAATGGCTTGCCTTGTGGATCTTTGAATACTCAAAAGCCGGTGCAAAGATACGTATTTATATTTTGAATGCTGCAGAAATTTTTTGATCTTTGCACCAGAAACAAAACCCAATCCCATGACAACGAAACTTTTGCCACTCATGGTCGTGATACTATTCACGATCGCTGCCTGCAACCAGGGAAACAAAGAAACTGCTGCAACAACCAAAAATGACACAACCCGCTTGCTTGTGCTTACATTCGAAAAACAAGCTGATAGTTGTATAGATAAACCGGTAATCATTGAAGGAACAGTCATTCATGTGTGCAAACATGGCGGGAAAAGGATGTTCCTGGTTGACGGTACCGATAGTATCAGGGTTGAAGTTACTGTAGGCCCCGATATTGTTAAATTTGACGAAGCCCTTGTTGGAGGCCGTGTGCGTATTCTCGGTACTTTGAAAGAAGAACGTATCGATGCCAAATACCTCAACGAATGGGAGGCTGAAATTAAAAAACCCGAAGCTAATCATGATGTTGGCATACATACTGGCGCCAAAGGACATGAAGATCAGGATGCAGGAGATAAACTTGCGCAGATCAGCGCATTGAGAGCCGATTTGAAGAACAGTGGTAAAGATCATTTATCAACTTTTTCCATCGAAGTCGCCAAATTCACAGAACTTAAATAGTGATGAAGGTTACGAAACTCCGCCGGTGGAACAATGTCCTTCACCGCGATATTGGTTATTTATGTGTTGGCATGACCCTGATTTATGCCATCTCCGGCATTGTACTAAACCACTTCAAATCCGGCGATTTCAAGCATCCCGACTACGGAAAGTCCTACACCGACCTCAAAGTGCCACTTCCAAAGGATGGAAAGGTTGATCAAACTTACGTCTATTCGGTGCTTGACCAGGTAAATCAAAAAGATCATTATAAAAGTCATATCACAGGTGAAGGTTATGTGCAGATTTTTCTTTCCAACGGATTTGTTTACGTTGATCTGAATACCGGGGAAGCAGAAATGGAGAGAAAAACTACACGATATGTGATCAAAGAAATGAACTTGTTGCACTACAACAACCTTAAAAAGCTATATACATGGTTTTCTGATCTTTATGCAGTGGGACTAATTGTGCTTTCTATCACCGGGCTGTTTGTTTTGCGCGGCAAAAATGGCATTGTCGGACGCGGTGCCTGGCTAACTGCAATCGGGATCATTATTCCGGCACTGTTCCTCCTTTTCTATATGTGATTGAGCACCACCCTGACATGGTGGTCTCAAATATTTCAGTCATGAAAATGTTCATAATTCCGCTGGTTTGCCTGTTCCTCCCGGGTCAGATAATAGCCCAGGGAGCAATCAAGCCTCAACCGCTTACCGGATATGTAAATCCGTTTATCGGTACCCAGGAGATGGGCCACACCTTCCCGGGCGCCTGTGTTCCCTTTGGTTTCGTACAGCTTAGCCCGGATACTGATACTATTCCATATGAAAATGATGGCAAATACAACCCTGGTGTATATCGCTACTGCGCCGGTTACCAGTACCTCGATAAAACCATTGTGGGATTTAGTCACACCCATTTTAATGGAACCGGACATTCCGACCTTGGCGATTTCCTCATCATGCCTACAGTCGGGAAACTTCGGCTAAACCCGGGCACGGCTGATCAGCCGGAAACCGGCTACCGATCACGGTTCCGCAAAGAGACTGAAAAGGCATCGCCCGGATATTACAAAGTTCATCTCGATGACCCGGATGTGGAGGCTGAATTATCGGCCACTGCCCGATGTGGTTTCCATCAATATACTTTCCCGCAAAGCGATAGTGCCCACATCATCCTGGATATGCTCCATGGCATTTACAATTATGACGGAAAAGTATTATGGGCCTATGTCAGGGTTCATAACGATACGCTCATAACCGGCTACCGTATTACCCGCGGCTGGGCGCGCACGCGTTACATTTATTTCGCCCTGAGTTTTTCAAAGCCCTTTAAAAGTTACGGGTTCCGAAACGACGAACAACCCGTGTACAAAGGTTTCTGGCGGAAATTCAACCAGCAGGAAAACTTTCCTGAGATGGCCGGAAAGAAGATCAGGGCCCACTTTGACTTTAGCACAACAGCAGGTGAAAAGATCAAGGTGAAAATCGGACTTTCTGGAGTAAGCATGGATGGCGCCCTGAAAAATCTGGCCGCAGAAATCCCACACTGGAATTTTGAAAAGACCCGGATAGAGGCCGTGAAGGCTTGGGAAAATGAACTCAACCGTATCATGATTGAGGGATCGGACGACCGGAAGATCAATTTCTACACAGCCATGTATCACTCACTTCTATCGCCGGTGGTTTACAACGATGTCGACTCTCTTTACCGTGGTATAGATCAGAACATCCATAAAGCAGCGGGTTTTACCAATTACACTATATTCTCTCTCTGGGATACCTACCGTGCAGAACATCCCCTTCTGACCCTTCTTTATCCAAAACGTACTTCCGACATGGTCATTTCCATGCTGGCACATTTCGACCAGAGTCCCGAACATATGCTTCCGGTATGGTCGCATCATGGTAATGAAAACTGGTGCATGATAGGATACCACAGCGTGCCTGTGATTTCCGATGCTTATGTGAAGGGAATCCGCGGATTTGATGCCAGTAAAGCATTCAGGGCATGTGTTACCACAGCTACCAATAAATTTTACGATGGCATAAGTGATTATATTTATTATGGTTACGTACCGGATGACAAACTGAATAATTCGGCTTCGATCACGCTTGAATATGCTTATGACGATTACACCATTGCACAATTTGCCCGGGCGATCATTAATGCTAAGGAGCCTTCTGACCAGGATAAACAATTTGCAGAAGATCAATTGCAGCGATTCACCGACCGCTCACTGAATTACCGTAACCTGTTTGATCCTTCCACTGGCTTTATCCGTGCGAAAAAATCGGATGGCACCTGGAAAACACCATTCGATCCGTTGAGTACGATCGGTCAAGGCTTTATAGAGGGAAACTCCTGGAACTATTCTCTCTATGTGCCACATGATGTGCCCTATTATATTGCTATGTTGGGTGGTGAAAAGCCCTTTATCCGACGGCTTGATTCATTGTTTACAATGTATCTCGATGATAAATATTTCAGTGAAACAGAAGATGTTACGCGAGCCGGGCTGATCGGGAATTATGTGCATGGCAACGAACCCAGCCATCATGTGGCCTACCTTTATAACTGGACTTCAAAGCCATGGAAAACGCAGGAAAGAATCCACATGATTGTGAATAATATGTACCGGAATAAACCCGATGGCTTATGCGGTAATGATGACTGCGGACAAATGAGCGCCTGGTATATCTTCAGCGTGCTTGGGTTCTATCCGGTTTGTCCGGGAACTACGCAATATGCTATTGGCAGCCCATGCGTATCTTCAGCATCCATTTCATTATCCGATGGAAAATCTTTCCTTATCAAAGCAAGGGGCTTAAATGATCACAACATTTATATACAATCGATGACCCTCAACGGGAAACCCTTTGATAAACCGTTCATTGACCATGCCGACCTGGTTGCGGGAGGCGAACTGATTTTCATCATGGGACCAAAGCCTTAGGTTATCTATATTTGTCGACCCCCTTCCACAGAAAGGAAAAGAATTTGACGAATAAAACCATATTCATATCAGGACAAAACATAATCTGCATTGTAAAATAAACCTTAACTTTGCAAAAATTGTCTGCTCTTTTTTCTCTTGAGATTCCTTGCAGAAAGAATTTTAACTTTAAACATTATTGATTATGAAACAATTATTCGCTATAACTTTCATGTTATTGGTTACATCCGGCCTGTTTGCCCAGGAGGAAAAACACGTTGTTTTTTTGAAGAATAAAGACAACAATCCCTATTCCCTTTCGAATCCTATTGCCTTTCTCACCCAGCGTTCAATCGACCGCCGCACAAAGTCAAATATATCACTCGACATGAGAGATCTTCCTGTGACCCCGATTTATGTCACACAAATCGCGGCAACAGGTGCCCCGGTTGTTTATACCCTGAAATGGTTCAATGCCGTAGTTGTGAAAACAAGCAGTTCAACGGTACTGGCAGCCATCGCGGCACTTCCGTTTGTTGACCACATCGACCTGGTCGTGCCCAAAAAGCCTGTTCGGGTACCTGCCGGATCAGGTGTAAATCAGATCGAGGAGATCCCTCCATATACCTTAACCCAACCAGTCTCATTTGTTGCAAATAAATCGATCGGCGCTTTCAACTATGGTCAGGCATACAATCAGGCTCATATGATTTCAGTAGATGGCCTTCACAATCTGGGTTTTACCGGCCAGGGCATCATGATCGCCATACTTGATGCCGGATTTTATCATGTCGATCAGATTCATGCCTTTGACAGCTTGTGGCTTACAAATCGGATACTCGGCTCCCGCGATTTCAATATCCCTGGAAACAATGTTTTTGGGGATGATATGCACACGCACGGCACCAGTGTGCTTTCTACGATTGGAGCCAATCTCCCCGGACAAATGGTCGGAACTGCCCCTCATGCCTCTTTCTGGCTCATCCGTACCGAAGTTGGTGAATATGAAGCCCTGATTGAAGAGTACAATTGGGCCGGTGGCGCTGAATTTGCCGATAGCGTGGGTGCTGATGTCATCAATTCATCGCTTGGATATACTACATTCGACAACCCGGTCTATAATCATACATATAATGATATGAATGGCAATACTACCCCTGTAACCAGGGCTGCCGACTTGGCTGCAAGTCGCGGTATGATGGTGGTCAATAGTGCAGGAAATGATGGAGGATCATCATGGCAATATATTGGGGCTCCGGCCGATGGCGATAGCGTTTTTTCAATTGGAGCAGTTAATGCTACAGGGGGTTATGCCTCTTTCAGTTCAACTGGTCCAACCTCCGACGGAAGGCTTAAGCCTGATGTTACTGCCCAGGGACAAGGAACGACCGTAATTAATGGATCAGGCAATGTGTCGCAAGGTAGCGGTACCTCTTTTTCATCTCCTATCATGGCAGGCGCAATGGCTTGCCTATGGCAATCAGCCCAATCATTATCGGCACAGCAGCTTCGAAATGCGGTAAGGAATACTGCTTCTAAAGCCACATCTCCCAATCAGCAATACGGATATGGGATTCCCAACATGATGAATGCCAGATTACTTCTATCTGCCCCTTCAACTTCAATCGAAACCCAACAACCATATACACTTTTTCCGGTGCCATTTTCTGGTTCTCCCTGGATAAAAAGTAACCTGAAAACCTCTGAACAGGTTAAACTTGAAATTCTTTCCATCTCCGGTCAGTTGCTCTGTACGCGCAATCTCAATATGGGCAGCTCATCGGCTATTGACCTGAATGATTTTTCTGGTATGCCAACCGGTGTCTATTTTGTGCGGATTACCAGCAATTCGGGTCAGCAAGTGCTCAGAGCAATCAAGTTTTAGCCTGGAAAATCAATAGCGAAGGATGTTCCCCTGGCATGTGACACATGAAGCGTGAAGGGTGACACCTTAGCCATTAACCCTTGGAATCAGCTCTTTGATCAAGAACTTTCATATCCTTACCGAATTTTTTCGTCCGGGCTGAAAAGGATATGATATATTTGATAACACAAAAAATCACAATTCTCATGAAAAACATCTTGATTCATTTTTTAATGTGGCTGCCGTTATTTAGTCAGGCCCAGGTTGCGTTTAACCCGCCCACAACAACAAAAAAAACGGTTGTTGATACCTTGCATGGATTCCTGCTTACTGATAATTACCGCTGGCTTGAAGACAAAACCGATCCAACTGTTGTTGCCTGGACAAAAGCGCAGCATGATTACAGCGTGCAATATATGAATGCCACACAGAAAAGTCATCCGGGGCTTCGCGAAGATATCGCCGCCTACATCGATTTGGATTATGAGGGCCCGCTGAGCAAAGAGGGGAAACGAATATTCCAGACTATTAAGAAGAAAGGGGACAAACAATTATCAGTTTATACAATCCTTGACGGGAAAAAAGTGCAGATCTGGGACCCTGTGAAACTCGATACATCAGGGAAAACATCGACTACTGCTGTTCAATACACCTACGATGGGGAACGCGCCGCTGTAAGCGTCCAGAAAAGCGGGGCAGAGATATCCACAACCTATATAATCGAAACGCGAACCGGGAAGATCCTTTATCCTCCTCTCGAAAATATTTTTGGGTACCAATGGACAAAAGATCAGCAACATGCATATTTTACTATACGTAGCCAGGTGGATGTTGACAACCAGACACCTCTTAGGAGCTACTTGTGGAAGGTTGGCGACCCTTCTGAAAAGGCGCAATTCATCGGAACCACCAAAGATGCCAAAGACTCCTATTATATATATGACAATCGTTACAGCGATGTGACCTTTTTGGGGGAGGGAAATTTTAATTCGAATTTATGTAAAATGAGAAAGACCGGTACGAGCGAAGAAGGACAGCTCGTCTACGAAAGCAAAGAGTTCCAGGCATACCCCTGGGCTATTGGCGACAAGCTATATATTCTGACGAATGACAATGCCCCAAATTATCGCTTTATGGTTGCCAGCAAGGATAAACCCTCATACAAAGACTGGCAGGTACTTATTCCGCAAGGAGCTTCAGTGATCCAGAACGTGGAGGTATTGAAAGATGGAAGATTAATCGTACAGGACAAAAAAGACATTCAGAGCCGGCTAACACTCCATGATGCCAAAGGGAAGGTGATTAAAACAATTGAATTGCCCGAAATCGGGAATGTTGATTATGTGAGTTTCGACCGGGAAGAGGACTCCGTTTATATATTTATGAGCACCTTTACCTCGCCCGGAAAAATGTATGTCGCCGCTCCTTCCAATTTTAAATGGCGGTTGTATTACGAAAGGAAAATACCTGTCGACATGAGCAATATCACTGGTGAAATTCAATTTTACTATACTAAAGACAGCACCAGGGTGCCTTGCCTCGTGGTACACCGGAAAGATATGAAACTTGATGGCAACAACCCTGTCCTTTTGACCGCATATGGAGGTTTCAGAAGCGGTATCACTCCCGACTACTACGGTTATTATGCGCCATTTATTAATCGTGGCGGTGTTGTTGTTGAACCCGGTATCCGCGGAGGCGATGAATATGGCGAAAAATGGCATGAAGAGGGAATGTTGCTAAATAAACAGAATTGTTTCGATGATTTCAACGCCTGTGCCGAATGGCTTGTCAGGGAAAAATATACCAATACCAGCCGCATTGTTGCGAAAGGTGGTAGCAATGGGGGTTTGCTAATGGGCGCTATTGCTACTCAGCGTCCAGATCTTTACAAAGCAGTCCTTTGCGCCGTTCCATTGCTTGACATGGTCCGTTTTCATAAATTTCTGATCGCCCGTTACTGGATCCCCGAATATGGTTCATCAGAAAATGAAGCCGATTTCAGGAATCTGTTAAGCTATTCTCCCTACCATCATATCAGACAAGGGATTAATTTGCCAGCAATGCTGGTAAGGACAGGAGCTAACGACAGCCGTGTGGATCCGCTGCATGCCAAGAAATTCACCGCTGCCCTGCAAAATAATCCAGGTCAGATCAATCCTGTTTTATTGTATATTGATTATAACGTCGGGCATGGTTCTGGCCAGGCTACCAAACAACGGATTGACAACCTCATGGTCGATTTTGAATTCATATTGAACCAGCTTGGGATGTAAGCAATTTTTGCACCTCAGTCTTTTTGATTTAAGTTTAGTAAAAACAAAAGACGACAAAACGGGAAAATATATTTTGGAATAAAATATATTTTCGAAAAAACTTGACATCAGATTAAAAATGTAGTATTATTGCAAAATCATTTTAATATCATATTGATATTACTAATTTAATTAGCAATGGAAAAGGAAAAAGTCACTTCAACCTCATCGGGATACTTCTGTATCCTGGTTTTTCTTCTGTTTACAGGCCTGGGGGTCTGCGGACTTCTGTTCTTCAATCAATCTGTTCCGGGAATCGTTATCTCCTTGCTGTTTTTTGTATTGGCCATTTTCACCCTGATCGGGTTGATGGTAGTGAATCCAAATGAATCAGCGGTTCTGGTCCTGTTCGGGGAGTACAAGGGAACCATTAAAAATAATGGTTTCTTCTGGGTCAACCCCTTTTATGTAAAAAAGAAAATATCGCTGCGCGCACGCAACCTGAACCGCGAGCCGATCAAGGTCAACGATAAACTCGGAAACCCCATCATGATAGGGTGTGTGCTGGTTTGGCGAGTTCGTGATACTTTCAAGGCCGCATTTGATGTGGATGATTTTGCCCATTTCGTTGATATTCAGAGTGAGTCGGCGACCCGAAAACTGGCTGGACATTATGCCTACGATAATTTCGACGATGAACAAAAGGAGGTCACTCTGCGCGCCGGCGGTGAAGAGGTTCATCTTGCCCTTGAACGGGAACTTTCGGAGCGGCTTGCCATGGCCGGAATCGAAGTACAGGAAGCAAGGATCAGTTACCTTGCCTATGCCTCGGAGATTGCAGGTGCCATGTTGCGCCGTCAGCAGGCTACTGCTGTAGTGGCTGCTCGCACAAAGATCGTGGAAGGTGCGGTGAGCATGGTTGAACTGGCGCTTGACCAGTTAAGCAAAAAACACATCATCGATCTGGATGATGACAAGAAGGCCACTATGATCAGTAACCTGATGGTAGTACTTTGTTCCGATAAGGATACAACCCCTGTGGTGAATACTGGAACTTTACACCAGTAAACGATGTATGGCTAATAAGAAGGTATTTATGCTCCGGGTAAATCCGGAAATTTATGAAGCGCTTGAGAAATGGGCGGCTGATGAGTTCCGTTCTGTGAATGGACAGATTGAGTGGATCATTGATTCAAAGCTCAAAGAACATCACCGGACGCCAAAGAAACATAAAGTACAGGAAGAATGAAATTCCTTTTAAAAAAGAATTCAGATAAATTAATTTTTCAAAACAAATGATATTGCTGGGAAGCAGAAGAAAACCGGAACCCGACAGGCCAATGGTCAGGCCCGAAATGGAACCCATCGACTGGCTGATCGAAGCTTCGGCAATACTGGGACTGATGATCTTCCTTGGATTTGTGATTTATCATTTTCAAAGGCTCCCCGAAACCATTCCTTCCCATTTTGATGGATCCGGAAAACCTGACGGTTGGGATGATAAATCTACCTTTTGGGCTCTTCCGGTGATTGCTTTTTTTATCTATTTTCTGCTCACGTTTATCTCGCTGATCCCGAATCGGTTCAATTACGCAGTTAAGATAACCCCTGCTAATGCCATGAAGCAGTACACCCTGGCAATCAGACTGATCCGCTATCTGAAAGCAGCCATCATCTGGTTGTTTTTTTATATTTCAATGGCAACTGTTCGGGTCGCACTATACAACGGGCAGGGGCTTACCATATGGTTTTTACCGATGGTACTTGCCGGAATTTTCTTGCCCGTGATTATTTATTTTATTTTGTCCTTCAGAAACCGATAATTTTGATTGCCGAACCAGACTGCCCTGGTGTTATGGCAGTGAAAACGCTTCCGGTCTTACTCATAATTTGGATTTTAATACTTTTGTAAAAAATTGCTGCTATTTTTGATCTTCATATTGACTGGTTTGTGCAAACCCGTAATTATGAATAGAGATTTAATTTGGCCAATAGGTTGTAAAACATAATAACAAATGAATTTTATAGAAGAACTTCGCTGGCGTGGGATGATCCACGATATGTCGCCGGGAACAAAGGAACAATTACTGAAAGAGGTGACATCGGCCTACATTGGATACGATCCCACAAGCGATTCATTACATATCGGGAACCTGGCTTCGATCATGTTGTTGTTACACCTGCAACGTGCAGGCCATAAGCCTTTTGCACTTGTTGGAGGCGCTACCGGAATGATCGGAGATCCTTCAGGAAAATCAGAGGAACGCAATCTTCTTGACGAAACAGCGCTGCGATACAATCAAGACTGCATTCAAAAACAGCTCGAAAAATTCCTGAATTTCAATTGTGGGGCGAATTCTGCCGAAATGGTGAATAACTATGACTGGATGAAGGAGTTTTCGTTTCTTAACTTCCTTCGTGAAGTTGGAAAGCACATCACGGTAAATTATATGGTTGCAAAAGATTCGGTAAAAAAACGAATGGAGTCGGGCGTTGGAATTTCATTTACCGAGTTCACTTACCAACTTGTCCAGGGTTTTGATTATTGCTGGCTGTTCGAGCACAAAAATGTCAGGCTCCAAATGGGCGGTTCCGATCAATGGGGAAACATAGTGACAGGCACTGAGCTGATCCGTCGGAAACTCGGAGGCGAAGCATTTGCACTCACCTGTCCGCTCATTACCAAGGCTGATGGCGGAAAATTCGGAAAAACCGAATCAGGCAATGTATGGCTCGACCCGAAAAAAACATCTCCTTATAAATTTTACCAGTTTTGGCTTAATTCCAGTGATTCAGATGCTTCGGAATACATCAGAAAATTCACCCTTCTTTCAAAAGATGAGATCGACATCCTTCAAAAGCAACATGATGAAGCACCCCACCTAAGGTTGTTGCAGAAGACCCTTGCTGAAGATATCACGATTCGTGTTCACTCCAGGGAAGATTTACAAGCCGCCATGGAAGCATCAGAGATCCTTTTTGGCAAAGGAACCACGGAAACCCTTATGAGACTATCCGAAGATACACTGTTATCGGTATTCGAAGGAGTTCCACAAAGTGAATTAGCAAAAGACGATCTGGCAAAATCAGTGAATATTGTTGATTTCCTGACTGAAAAAACTAATATTTTTCCTTCCAAGGGTGAGGCACGCAGGATGCTTAAGGAGGGAGGGGTGCAGGTTAATAAGACAAAGGTAGACGAATCCTTCGCGGTGAGTTTGGAAATATTGATAAATGGCACATACATCCTGGTCCAGAAGGGAAGGAAAAACTATTTCCTGGTTAAGGTTGTTTAGCGTTTCCGTTTCGAAATCAGATCCTGGGGCAGATATTTTTTGGAGCTGTGGCTAAATGTTTAAATGGTAAAAATACCAGGTCTTAGGTATAGTTATACGGCAAAATTATAAATGCTAAAACAAGACATAACGGAAACCACCAAGTTTGTCATACAATGAAGGTACTGGTGACTTTTTGGACTCAAACCGGTAATACGCGTAAGATAGCTGAGGCCATTTTCGACAGCCTTTTATGTAAAAAAGAGATAAAAGCATTTGATGAAGTCGACACTCTTGATGGTTTTGATTTAACCTTTATTGGCTTCCCTGTTATGCAGTTTGGCCCCCCTTATGCTGCAAAAAAATTCATTGCCGCTCATGCCCCGGGAAAAACGATTGCTTTGTTTTTAACACATGCCACGCCTTCTAATAGCGATGACCAAGCCCAACAGGAGTTGTTGATAAAAGAGCTCGACAATTGCAGGTCCGTTTGTTCAGATACGAATCTCATGGATATTTATCACTGTATGGGAGAACTCTCGCAAAAAATCGCGAATGAACTACTGGCAAGCGGGATACCGATGCTCATGAAATTTGCAGAAATGCGCCGGTTAACAATCGGGCATCCCAATAGTGACGAATTGGAACAAGCACGAAAATTTGCCGTGCGATTAATAACTGCCGACGGGGTCAACAGCCCTAATTAACAAACTGCTTTGCATAGTATTTCGCAGTAAGCTTTTCGCCTGTGGCCTTTTCGATCATTTCGTTCCAATACCAGCGGCTGCCAGGCATAAATACCTTTTCTTTCAGATAGGCTCCAATTTCTGGGTTACCCACAAAACTCTGGAATTTGTAATCCTCTGATTTGATTACATTTTCAACAATGTAATAGTAAAGTTGCGAAGCAAGAAGCTCTCCGAGGAGATAATTGTGATAGTAACAAGGATAGGTGGCAATATGGATTTTAGTAGCCCAGTCGGGTTCATTACGTCCTTTGGGGCGTTTCATCATCTGGTACTTTTCGACAAGGTCCCACCATAGATTGTTTAAATCTTGATCAGGATTCTTGTACATCTCCTTTTCAAACCGGTACATGACCTGGGCCCAGCGGCTGAATACCAGCTGTTCGAGACGTAGGGTCTTGAAACAGATTTCGGCGATCTTCATTTTTTCTTCTTCACTTATTCCAGCCATATCTTTCAGCCATTGTGGATTTGAGGAAAAACGACCAAAGATCATCGCAATGGCCTCAGTAGTGAAGGTATGTGAGGGATCACGAAGAATAAATGGCAGAGTTCTGTCGATATTTTTATCATAAACAGCATGTCCGTATTCATGAAGCATGGTATTCATCCAGTATTGATTCGGCTTAACATTGCAAAGCACCCGCACATCGCCTGCGTTATCAATATCCGTGCAAAAAGCATGCTGATTCTTTCCGGGTTTTTCGTACAGGTCGCTGTTTTTAAGGATATCATCGATGGGAAGACCAAGGCCTGCATAAAATTCAGATGTAAGGGTTTCAAGGCTCTTGTCCTTGTAATATTTATCCAGATCCACATCATAAATTTTCGGGGCCTCCTGAAAAAAACGGTTTTGGTAATTCCAGGGCATAAGTTCATCCTTGCTTTTCAGGTTGTAATATTTTACGAAATAGGTATCAATATCACCTTTTAACTTCGCGAAAGCCTTCTGAGTGAGGCTATCGAGTTCATCAAAAAGTTCGCTTACCTCACGTGGATCCTGGTCGCTGAGAGTAAGGCTCATATCGTGGTAGTTTTTGAATCCAAGTCCCTTGGCCACCTCATTTCGAATTTTTACCAGCTTCTTTAAATCATCGGAAACAATAGTCCCTATTTTCTTCTGTGCTTCCCAAACCTCTTTCTGGAATTTCACATCCTTTGAACTGCTCAAAACCTCTTCCACATCATTATCTGACATTTTTTTACCCCTCACCTCCGTACGGAAATTGCCATATTTCTGCTCAATCACAGTTCCCATTCGCACCATAGCATTCAGCTTGCCGGTATCGGCTTTGGCCATTAGAAATGAGCGGTACAACACATCAAGTTGGCGGTTCAGCAAGCTGTCGGTGATCATTCCCGAGACTTTGATTTCTTCGAGTTTTTTCAATTTTTCCTTATCCGAATAAAGCGCCATCATTTTCAGGTTTAGCTCCTCTGCTTTTTTGAAATCTTCCGGCTTACCTGAAACAGCAGCCTCCCAGGAGGCAATTGTTGTTTGTTTGTAAAGAGGAATCAGGACGGAATCGTGTTTACGGATAAAATCGGTTAAGTCTTTCTTCATTTTTTCCTGTTTGGAGGTACAGCCTGCCAGCAAAAGCAGGGACAATGCAACTGCATAAAAAGGTTTCATGTTTTTGGTTTTATTGAGACAAATTCAAAATTCAAAATTGCGCCTATTCAATGTTCCACGTAGATCCTTCTTTCTCATCTTTCACAATGATATTTAGCTTCTGCAGGGCATCTCTTATCTGATCAGATGTTCCCCAATCCTTAGTTTCACGCGAATTCTGTCTGATGGCGATCACAAGATGCATCAAACCATCGAGCAATTCACGCTGGTCGTTTGATTTTTCATACCTCAATCCAAGGATGTCGAACAAAAAAGTGTTGAAAATATTTTTCAAGAGCTTCAGGTCATTGACGGAAATCGTCTCTTTTTTATCCGCCACTGAATTGATAATACGCACGCCTTCAAACAGATTGGCAATAACCATCGGACTATTAAAGTCATCGTTCATAGCGGCATAAATGCTGTTTGAGAGATCAAAGATTGGAGAACCGGTCAGGGCTTCTTGTCCGGTTTCGCTTACTGGTGACTGAACTTCATTTTGGATAAGCTTATTCAATGTTTCTGAGGCAGCCATCAGTTTTTTCAACCCTTTGTCTGCGGCCTGCAGGGCTTCATTCGAGAAATCAAGGGTACTACGATAATGGGCCTGAAGTATGAAAAATCTGATGGTCATTGGACCATAGGCCTGTTGTAAGGATGGATGGGTTCCGGTGAAAAACTCATCGAGGGTGATGAAATTCCCGAGCGATTTTCCCATCTTCTGACCATTTATGGTGATCATATTGTTGTGTAGCCAGTATTTTACCGATTCGTGGCCAATGGCGGCCTGGCACTGTGCAATTTCCGATTCGTGGTGAGGGAAAAGGAGATCCATGCCTCCTCCGTGTATGTCAAAATATTTGCCCAGATACTTGGTGCTCATGGCCGAGCATTCGATGTGCCAGCCAGGGAAGCCATCGCTCCAGGGCGAAGGCCAACGCATAATGTGTTCTGGCTGTGCCTTTTTCCAGAGGGCAAAGTCGGAGGAGTGGCGTTTTTCTTCAGTTCCCTCCAGTGCACGAGTGTTTGATATCAGGTCATCAAGTACACGTCCCGACAGCTTACCATATTCGTATTTAGTGCTGTATTTTTCCACATCGAAGTACACCGATCCATTCACTTCATAGCCAAACCCGGCATCGAGGATCTGCTGCACCATCAGGATCTGTTCTATAATGTGCCCCGAAGCGCGTGGTTCGATCGATGGCCGCTTTACATTCAATGCGTCCATGTAAACAAAATACCGGTCGGCATAATACTGTGCGATCTCCATGGGTTCAAGTTGCTCGACCCGGGCTTTTTTGGCAATTTTATCATCCCCGTCATCAAGGTCGGCAACGAGATGCCCGACATCGGTAATATTTCTGACATATCTGACTTTGTAGCCAAGATGTTGCAGGTAGCGAAAAATCATGTCGAAGGTGATGGCTGGTCGTGCATGGCCAAGGTGTGGATCGCCATAAACGGTAGGGCCGCAAACATACATGCCGGCAAATGGGGGGTTGATCGGCTCAAACCGTTCTTTCCGACGCGTAATGGTATTGTGAATAAGAAGCTGGTTTTCCATTGAATAGGAAATTCTCTTGCAAATGTAGGAATTTTAAGCCTGAAAAAAAGTAAATGAGAAATGGCAATTAGCTAAAATTTCGATCTGATATTTTTTTCACAACAAATCTTTCTATTTTTGCGGAAATTCCATAAAAAAGCTTCTATGAAGGAAAAGATATTGGTAATCGGATGTTCCGGGCAGATTGGCTCGGAGCTCACACTCGAACTACGAAAAATTTATGGCGAATCCAATGTAATTGCTACCGATATCCGACCTGCCCCGCCTGAGATTTTCGGTACCGGCCCGTTTGAAATCCTCGATGTACTTGATGCTCCAAAACTTCAGCTGATCCTGGAACATGAAAAAATTACCCAAATTTATCACCTGGCAGCCATCCTTTCAGGCAATGCCGAAAAGAGGCCGCTGGCTTCCTGGGACATCAATATGCGCAGTTTAATGAATGTCCTGGAGCTGGCTCGCGAACTAAAAATTCCAAAAATTTTCTGGCCCTCTTCCATTGCGGTATTTGGCCCATCCACTCCCCGCCTGAATACCCCGCAATACACTATCATGGAGCCTAATACGGTATACGGAATTAGCAAATTGGCCGGAGAACGATGGATTGAATATTACTTTAACAAATATGGACTGGATACCAGGAGCCTGAGATATCCCGGACTGATAAGTTACAAAACTGAAGCTGGCGGAGGCACCACTGATTATGCGGTGGAAATCTTCTACGAAGCGATTAAATATAAAAAATACGAGTGCTTTCTGGGGGCTGAATCAGCACTTCCTATGATGTTTATGCCCGATGCCATCAAGGCCACCATCGCCCTTATGGAATCCGATTCATCAAACCTTTCGTTACGTTCGGGTTACAATGTGGCCGGGATCTGCTTTACGCCGCAAATCCTGGCTGATGAGATCAGGAAACACATCCCCGGATTCGAGATTACCTACAAACCCGACTTTCGTCAGGCCATTGCCGATTCATGGCCGTCCTCAATCGATGACTCTGTAGCAAAGAAAGATTGGGGTCTGCATTACGAGTACGATTTAGCAAGGATGACTGAGGTGATGCTGACTGAGGTGGGTAGAAAGCTGGCAAGATAAGGAATATTAGGTGGTAAAAATTCACACGATGCTGTTAACCAGGTCTAAAAAACCAGGATCTACCTCTTTGAAAATATCCTGTTCAAGATTTGTGAAGTTCTCCTTATCTCTCGAAAACAGGATCTTTCCGTTCCGGAGCAGATGAATCTGATCACAGATTCCAGTAAGCGATCCCAGGATATGCGAAGTGATTAGTACCGTCCTTCCATTTTCCTTTAGCCTGGCTATTATCATGCTGAGTAAACGGGATGATTCAAGATCAAGTCCGTTAAACGGTTCATCAAGAATGATAACTTGTTTATCCTGCCGCAATACCGCTGCCAGGGCAAGCTTACGCTTCATTCCACTTGAATAGCCTTCGATCAGATGATCAAGAGGAAGATTGAATATCCGGTTCCACTCATCGGGATCAGTTGCCCTAGTCGGTGTACTGAACAATCCGAGATATTCGCGGCCGGTAATATGGCTGTAAAAGAAATTCTCAGTCTCCAGGAAGGCAAGATCGGCCCTTTTGAGAGGAAGGCCCTGTATATAAATGGCGCCTGCCTCAGGCTTTATGAACCCAGCCATAGTATTAAGCAGTGTGGTTTTTCCAGCCCCGTTCATGCCCACCAGTCCGTGAATAGAATGTAACGGCAGCAACACCGATAGGCCATCAAGAACAATGTTATCGCCGTAGGAAACATTAAGACTTTCAATTGCGATCATCCAGATATATATTAAGATTTCTGCTGGCGCCAACAGCAAGGAAAACATTGAATAATACAAATAGCAAGGCCACGGGAAGGATAACCGAAATAAAACATGCCATTGTGGTCAGCATCTGGTGAGCGCCTGAGTATGCCAAAGGGCGGTATTGATAGTATTTAAGCAAAATGGAGAAGATAAGAATGTTCAAAGCTGCCAGAAAATAACCTGCCGAAAAAATGCGGAAATCTTTATGAATGAGCGCAATAAAGAGCAAAGGCAACATGAGAATGGCAAAACAGGTGGTATGCTTTGTCAACTTTTTCGCGATGAATCTCTTTGCTCTGAAACCTTCGGACATCAGTATATTTCGGGGTTCATATTCCGAATAAAAAGTGACAAAAACCATAGTAAGCAAAAGCAAGGATAGGGCAGAAAAACCGATATGGTAAAACCCGAACAGCCCGAAGATGTAAAAAATGACTATGGCAACAAGGTTTTTCCGGATTCCGCCCTGCCATTCAAACATCCCCGATGGTATTATTCGAAGTTTAAGTGTACGGTAGATTTTCCTTGCCTGAAACGGCGCTGTAATGGAAATAAGGAAAATAAAGGCGCAGAAAATCAAAGCATGAAAATATAATGCTGTAGCAAGGAGGAGTGCAGTGACAGGAAGTGTGAAAAGAAAATATTCAGCAATAAAAACATTTTTCGGATGTGGCATAATTGCAAGCAGGAAATTGTAGTCTTTGCGTCGGGTGTGGACGAGCCATAGTACATAAAGTGCTGCTGCCGGTACTGCGAGGGGCCAGGGATGAACGGCAATACGCTGAACCAGGAAGAGGATAATCAGTGGCAAAATGAAAACAACTATCAGAAGAATCCTGAAAATCCCTACATCTCCGGATTCACGGTAAAGTTGCAGAAATCTCAGGCGGATTATGTAAGTTACCATAGATAAATGCTGGCTTCTTTAACGTTTTTCCTTATCTAGATCTGGCTTGTATCAAATTCATACTGAATCAAGCGAAAAGCTCTCTTTAAGTCTGATTCCCTTGTCGGTGGCTTCTACCGTGCAGCATTCTCGATAAAGATCGTGCTCGAAAAACAGTACAAATCCGTTCTGGGCAGCTTCGGACATAAATGCCTCTTTTTCATTCATAGTGATCAGCGGGCGGGTGTCGTAACTCATTACCCAGGGCAGGGGAATATGCGCAGCAGAAGGCAGCAGGTCGGCCATATAAACAATGGTTTTATCCTTATACCTGATAAACGGGATCACCTGTCCATCTGTGTGTCCGTTGAAAATGCGGACCGAAACATTGTGAAAAAGTTCGGTTTCGCCATCGATCAGCTCCAGCCGTCCCTTTTCTTTGATAGGCAGGATGTTCTCCTTCAGGAAGGAAGCTTTTTCACGGTTGTTGGGACTGGTCGCCCATTCCCATTGCCGCCGGCTGGTATGATAGGTCGCGTTTTTAAAGGTAACCTCGTACCCGGTCTTAGCGGCATTCCATCTGACTGCTCCTCCCGCATGGTCAAAATGCAGATGGGTCAAAATCACATCGGTGATGTCATCAAAGGTAAACCCATTTGTTTCCAGTGATTTTTCCAATGTGTCATCCCCGTTCAGCCAATAATTTGAAAAGAATTTTTCAGATTGTTTATCTCCGATCCCGCAATCAATCAATATTTTCCGGTCGCCATCCACGATAAGCAAACAGCGCATCGACCAGTTGCAAAGGTTGTTTTCATCACAGGGATACGACTTGCTCCAGATCACCTTCGGTACTACGCCGAACATGGCTCCACCATCAAGTTTTAGGTTGCCGGTGTTTATGGGAAATAGTTTCATGTCTGTTTCTTGAAAAAAGCAGTGAGTTGGCGAAATAGTGAAAATTTCGCTATTTATATATATTCCTGAACTTTCATTTCCCCCTTCAGTACGCGAAGTGCATTTCCAGCCATGGCCTGGAGTTCGTTGTCGCCGGGATAAAGGAATATCGGAGCAAATTTTTCAACATGGTCAATAATGTTATGTACAACAAAATGACTGTGGGCAATGTCGCCGGTAATTAGTATGGCATCGACCTCGCCTTTTAGTACAGCAAACATTTCGCCGATGCATTTCGAAACCTGGTAAGCCATAGCCTCCATGATCAGTTTGGCATGTGTATCGCCATTGTTGATGCGGTTTTCTATTTCATTGATATCTCTGGTTCCCAGATAAGCGTTAACGCCTGCACAATGGGTTAGCAGACATAACATTTCATCGAGGGTTTTGGTCCCGCTGTAACACATCTTAACCACATCGCCCATGGGCAATGAACCACTTCGGACCATCGAAAAAGGCCCGTCACCTTCAAATCCCTGGTTTACATCGATCACACGGCCATGGCAATGCGCCCCGACAGTGGTTCCGTTTCCAATATGCGCCACGATGAGGTTGAGCTCCTCATATTTTTTCTTGTGCGTTTCTGAATGCATTTTGGCAACTGCCTTCTGATTGAGTGCGTGGAAAATGGATTTGCGATGGATTTCCGGACAGCCTGTAATCCTTGCCAGATCATGAAATTCATCCACTACCGTAGGGTCGGCAATCATAGCCCTGGCGCCGGGAACTTCGGAGGTAATTGCATCGGCAAGCAATCCGGCAATGTTGATAATATCATCCCCCACCGGGCTATACAACAAATCTTTCTTTAAAAGTTCATTCACCTCAAAAACACCCGACTTTACAGGTTTGATCAATCCCCCGCGGGAAATCACAATTTTTAGCTCCTCCAGGCTGAAATCATTATGTTTTAACTCACGTATTACACTTTCTTTGCGAAACTGTACCTGGTCGTATATTGTTTTAAATTGAGAAAGTTCTTCTGCCGAATGTTTCCGGCTGATCATATAAAGAAGTTTATGATTTTGGTAAACAGCTATTTGCGTGAGATAATCTTTTGGATTAACAACCAAAATATTGAACAGTGTCATATGTCTGGTTTTTAAGTTTACATGTTACGGCGATACTGTCCTCCAACTTCGAACAACGCATCGGTAATTTGTCCGATGGAACAGTACCTTGCTGCCTCCATCAGGCTTTCAAAGATATTATTATTTTTTATTGCCGCCCTCTTCAGATTTTGGATCATCACCTTCGATTTTTCGAGGTGTGTTTTATGCAGGTTATCCAGCATGTCTATCTGATACTGTTTTTCCTCTTCGGTGGCGCGGATGATTTCGCCGGGTAAGATGGTAGGAGAACCCTTGCTTGAAAGAAAAGTATTTACTCCGATGATCGGAAGTTTCCCCGTATGTTTAAGTGTTTCATAATATAAGCTTTCCTCCTGGATACGGCTGCGCTGGTACATTGTTTCCATGGCTCCCAACACACCGCCGCGTTCTGAAATCCGTTCAAATTCAACCATTACTGCTTCTTCCACCAGATCTGTGAGTTCTTCGATGATAAATGCGCCCTGCAAAGGATTCTGGTTCTTTGCCAATCCCAGTTCATTGTTGATTATCATCTGGATGGCCATTGCGCGGCGCACCGAATCCTCAGTGGGCGTAGTAATAGCTTCATCGTACGCGTTAGTGTGCAGCGAGTTGCAGTTGTCATAAATGGCATAGAGCGCCTGCAAGGTAGTGCGGATGTCGTTGAAATCGATCTCCTGTGCATGCAGCGAGCGGCCTGATGTTTGGATATGGTATTTCAACATTTGCGACCGGGCATCGGCCTTATACTTGAATTTCATCGCCTTAGCCCAAATGAGCCTGGCAACACGTCCGATTACCGAGTATTCCGCATCGACCCCATTTGAAAAGAAGAACGACAAGTTTGGTGCAAATTTATTGACATCCATGCCACGTGAAACATAGTATTCCACATAAGTAAATCCGTTGGCCAGTGTAAATGCAAGCTGCGAAATGGGGTTAGCGCCTGCCTCTGCAATATGGTACCCTGAGATGGAGACGGAATAGAAGTTCCGCACATGGTTGTCGTTGAAATACTGCTGGATATCGCCCATCATCTTTAAAGCAAAGTCGATGGAAAAGATACAGGTATTCTGCGCCTGGTCCTCTTTAAGGATATCGGCCTGTACCGTTCCGCGAACCTGGCTCAGTGTCTCTTTTTTTATCTTTTCATACACCTCAGGGGCTAAAACCTGATCTCCTGTGACCCCCAGCAACATCAACCCTAGTCCATTATGGCCATTAGGCAGATCTCCTTTGTAACGCGGCCGATGTGTTCCTGCTTTTTTATATATGGCGTCAATCTTTTTATTTACCTCCTCCTCCATGCCTTGATGGCGGATGTGTTTTTCGCATTGCTGGTCGATAGCAGCATTCATGAAGTAGCCCACCATTGTTGGCGCCGGACCGTTGATCGTCATCGACACAGAGGTGTTCGGACTGACAAGGTCGAACCCCGAATAGAGCTTTTTTGCATCATCGAGGCAAGCTACAGAAACGCCGGCATTGCCGATCTTGCCATAAATATCAGGACGAACGTCCGGGTCAAATCCATATAAGGTAACTGAATCATACGCTGTTGAAAGTCTGACGAAGGGCATGCCAAAAGAAACATAATGGAAGCGCTTATTCGTGCGTTCAGGGCCGCCTTCACCAGCAAACATCCGTGTTGGGTCTTCACTTTCGCGCTTGAAAGGAAAAACCCCGGCTGCATATGGGAATTCTCCCGGCACGTTTTCCCGGAGGTTCCATTTTAAAATATCTCCCCAGGCTTCATAGCGTGGCATCGAAATCTTCGGAATCAATAGTCGGGAAAGTGATTCGGTGTGGGTCTCTACCTTAATTTCTTTGTTCCGAACCTTATAAATATAGAACTCATCTTTGTATGATTTAACCTTGTCATTCCAGCTTTTCAGGATGTCGTGGTTCGCCGGTTCAAGTTGTTTCAAGGTTTTTTCATATAACAAATCCAATTCAAGTAGCATCCCGGTGCTATTACAGGCCTGGATCCTGTCAATATCTGCATCCCTTTCAGGGTCGGGCGGTCTGGTTCGTAAGGTTTCAATAGTTTGTGCAATGCCAAAAAGCTGTTGAGCAACTCTGGTTTGTTCGATCGTCCAATGGTTGTAATTCCGCACTGTCTCTGCAATTTCAGCCAGATACCGGGTTCGCGATGGAGGTATGATTAATATCTTTTCCGTCATTTCAGCGCCTTTTTGAAATTGGCTGGGCATTGAGATGCTGGTTTTAGCGCTGATAGTGTGAATCAGCGCCAGATAAAGCTCATTCACCCCGGGGTCGTTAAACTGTGATGCTATTGTCCCATAAACAGGCATCGTCTCCTCCGGTTTATCGAAAAATTTATGGTTACGCTGGTATTGTTTCTTCACATCGCGCAATGCATCCAGCGCTCCGCGTTTATCGAATTTATTAATTGCAACAAGATCTGCAAAATCGAGCATGTCAATCTTTTCAAGCTGACTGGCCGCGCCATATTCAGGGGTCATAACATATAGGGTCACATCGCTGTGATCGACAATCTCAGTGTCGGATTGCCCGATGCCCGAAGTTTCAACAATTACCATGTCAAATCCCGCCACCTTTGCCACATTGATGGCATCTTTAACATATTTCGAAAGGGCCAGGTTCGATTGCCGCGTGGCAAGCGAGCGCATGTACACGCGCGGGTTGAAGATGGCATTCATCCTTATGCGGTCGCCCAACAGGGCCCCGCCGGTTTTACGTTTTGATGGATCAATTGAAATGATGGCCAGGGTTTTATCATGTAAATCGGCAAGAAACCTGCGAACGATTTCATCGACAAGGGATGATTTTCCTGAGCCACCGGTTCCCGTGATACCCAGAACAGGAATATTTTTTTTGGATGCCTCTTTCCCGATTTTATCAAAAAAAAGCCGACCCTTTTCAGGGTAGTTTTCAGCAGCGGAAATAAGACAGGCTATTTCCTTAAAATCCTTGTTCCGGATCTTTTCCAGATCGAATGTTGGCTGATCTCCAACCGGAAAATCACACTTCATCAACAGGTCATTGATCATTCCCTGAAGGGTCATTTCACGGCCATCGTCTGGCGAATAAATGCGTGTAATGCCATATGCATGCAATGCGTTGATCTCATGTGGCAAAATCACACCACCACCACCGCCAAATATTTTTATATGTCCACAACTCTTTTCCTGAAGCAGTTCGAACATGTATTTAAAATACTCCATGTGGCCGCCCTGGTAAGAGGTGATGGCAATGGCCTGAACATCTTCCTGGATGGCGCAATCGACTACTTCCTGTACCGAACGATTGTGCCCGAGATGGATGACCTCAGCCCCACTGGCCTGGAGAATACGGCGCATGATATTGATTGCCGCATCGTGTCCATCAAACAAAGATGTAGCAGTAACGATGCGAATATGATGCTTCGGTCTATATACTTCAGGGCTTCCCATAATTACCTTAATCATTCATGATTGCCCTGGAAATGATCATTTGCTGAATTTCACTCGTCCCTTCGTAAATCTGAGTAAGTTTGGCTTCACGCATCAGACGTTCTACATGATATTCCTTCACGTATCCATATCCTCCATGGATCTGAACAGCTTCGGTGGTGACATACATTGCAGTTTCGGCAGCATAGTACTTTGCCATCGCACTAGCGGTTCCATATGGTTTTCCCTGGTCTTTAAGCCAGGCCGACTTCAGGCAGAAATAGCGAGCCGCCTCAATCCGTGTATGCATCTCGGCCAGCTTAAACCCGATGGCCTGGTGGTTGATAATTTCTGTGCCGAATGTTTTTCTTTCCTTCGAATATTGCAGCGCCCGCTCAAACGCTCCCTGGGCAATTCCTAATGCCTGCGCAGCAATTCCTATGCGTCCGCCCTCAAGTGTCTTCATGGCAAATTTAAATCCAAATCCATCTTCACCCAGTCGATTTTCCTTTGGAACAATCACATCGGAAAACATTACTGAATGGGTGTCGCTACTGCGCATGCCCATCTTGTCTTCATGGGGGCCAAGAGTAATGCCAAGCGAATGGCGATCAACCACAAAGGCATTGATCCCCTTATGCCCTTTTTCGGGATGGGTTTGGGCAATTAAAACATATGTAGATGCTGAATTTCCACTTGTGATCCAGTTTTTTACCCCATTCACAAGGTAGTGGTCTCCTTTGTCGATGGCAGTAGTTCTTTGAGAGGTGGCATCCGAACCGGCTTCGGGCTCCGAAAGCAGGAAAGCGCCTATCTTTTCGCCGCGTGCAAGCGGTTTGAGCCACTTCTCCTTCTGTTCTTCAGACCCGAAGGCTTCAATTCCGTAACAAACCAATGAATTATTCACCGACATGATGACAGATACAGAACTATCAATTTTTGACAATTCCTCCATTGCTAAAACATACGAAATGGTATCCATCCCCCCTCCATCATATTTTGTATCGACAAGCATCCCAAGGAAACCCAGTTCGGCCAGAGCCTTAACGTGTCGGGTCGGGAATTCGGCTTTGGCATCGCGTTCCAAAACGTCTTTTATCAATTCGCGCTGGGCATAATCCCGTGCCGATTGTTGAATCATAATCTGTTCTTCGGTAAATTCGAAATTCATGGCTGTAGAATCTAAAATACTAATTATTAATTATTTGGATAATTTGAAACAAAAATACGAATTGTAAACTACAATTTCAACTTTGGCAAGACTTTCATGACATCAACTGTTGAATCGTGGTTATTTATCTTTACTTCAAAGCCGCGCTTTTGAAAAACCGAAATCATCGGCTTGTTGTCGGTAGTAGTTTGGGCCACAATTTTCTTAAGGTTCCCCTTTTCAGCTACCTCGAGACAAAAATCAGTGATGATATTTCCAAGATCTTTTTGCTGCCATGCATCTGCAATTAATATTGCATATTCAACTGTTTCATGATCCGGATCTGCAACCAAGCGCCCCACTCCGATCAATTTTTTGTGTCCATCTTCAATAATTTCAGCCACAATTGCTATTTCACGGTCATAATCGATGTAGCAATACCGCGTAGCCACTTCATGCGTTTTCCAATGAAAAAAATACCTGAACCGGCTATATAGTGATTCCTTGGAGCAGGAGCCAAGCATTTCAAGCCATAAAGGTTCATCTTCAGGCTTGATCGGCCGCAATAACACCTCAGTCCCATCCTGCAGCACAGTCGATTTTACATACTTTTCGGGATAGGGATGCAAGGCGAGATGAAAATAGGGGTCATCCTCCCTCCATGCAGACTGTGAGTCCACAACAATACGTGCATCCAGGGCAATAACATCCTCGGGGGTCACCAATAACGGGTTGATATCGAGTTCGGCAATTTCAGGATAATCTGCAGCCAGGTATGACAAGCGAATCAATACCTGAATCAGTTTATCAATATTCTTTGGCGGCGACCCGCGATAACCCTTTAACAAAGGGTATATTTTGAGCGATTCGATCATATGGCGCGCTAGGCATTCGTTTAAAGGTGGAAATCCAAGTGCCTTGTCGCCAAATAACTCAGCCGTAATGCCCCCCATGCCTACCATCAGAACTGTACCGAATACTTTGTCTTTTTTAATGCCAAGAATCATCTCCACCGAATCTTTGTGTGAAGCCATTTTTTGAACAGTCACCCCTTCAATACTGGCTTCAGGGCATTTTATCTCAGCCGACTCCATGATCCGTTCAAAAGCAGCTCTGACCAGTTTATCGGTTCCAAGATTTAATTGAACTCCTCCAACATCTGATTTGTGCGTGATATCCGGTGATTGAATTTTAAGAACCACGGGATAACCGATGCGTTCCGCAATTATAATTGCCTTCTCTGCAGTGGAGGCCAGAAAAGGTTTGGTAGTAGAAATACCAAAGTCCTCGAGGATGGTCTTGGAGATGTTTTCAGCAAGAATAGCTGGCTGACCAATGATCATCTCTTTGAACGAATTACGTAATAACTGCCGGTCGAGGGCGAATTCAACAGGAATATCCTTGGGCGTTTCGTAAAGTGTTGCCAGATTGCGGTTGTATGCTACCATCGTCATGAATGCCCGAATGGCCTGTTCAGGTGTTTTATAGGAAGGGATTCCATTTTCAACCAGGATATCATCGGCTTCGTGCATGCTTTTTCCACCAAGCCATGCCGCCAAAATTGGTTTCCTGGAGCTGACAACGAGTGCGCTGATCTCTTTTGCAGTAGCATTGGGATTGGTCATTGCCTGTGGGGTCAGAATGACCAGCACAGCATCTACACCATTGTCGGCCAGCATGATTTGCGTGGCTTTGGCAATCCGCTTGGCACGCGCATCTCCCAGCACATCTACCGGGTTGCCATGAGACCAGTAAGCCGGGAGATTTTCGTTCAGCAACTTCATCGTCTCTTCCGATAACTCTGCAAGAACGCCGTTGGCAGCGATCAGGGCATCAGTTGCCATCACCCCGGGGCCGCCTGCATTTGTTACGATTCCCAGCCGCGGGCCCTGCGGAAATTTATTGCGTCCGATCAGTTCCGCAACACTAAAAATATCGCCGATTTCATATACCCTGGCCAGCCCGGTGCGTTGAAAAGCAGCATCATAAACAGCATCTTCTGAGGCCATTGCTCCGGTATGGGACGCTGCCACCTGTGCTGATTCAGGAAATCTTCCGGCTTTGTAAACAATGATGGGTTTTTTACGCGCAAACGCCCTGGCTGCAGTCATGAATTTACGTGGGTTCTGAATCGATTCAATATAAAGGATGATGCAGTGCGTGTTTTCATCTTCACCAAAATAGTCGATCAGATCACCAAATTCCACATCGATGCTGTTTCCGATAGAGACAAATTGTGAAAATCCGATTTTTCCTTCAATTGCCCAATCAAGTACCGAAGTACACAAAGCCCCCGATTGGGATATGAAAGCAATATTACCCGGCCTGGGCATATCAGCCGCAAAGGATGCATTGAGCTTGAGTGCCGGAATTATTATTCCGAGGCAATTCGGTCCAATGGCCCTCATCCCTTCATATTTTCTGATTTCGCTCCTGATCTCATCTTCCATTCTTTTTCCCTCTTCCCCAACCTCCTTGAATCCGGCCGACATGATGATGATTCCACGAATACCAAATTCACCGCACGCTTGAATAACGGCTAAAACTTTTTCGGCCGGCGTACATATAATAGCCAGATCAGGGATTTTAGGAAGGACCCTTATGCTTGAATAGCAGGGAATTCCCATGATAGCCTCATTATCTGGGTTTACCGGATAAACAACACCGCGAAATCCACCACTCACAAGGTTGATCAACACTTTTCCACTTACGCTGTTTGGGTTTGTCGTGACCCCGATTAGTACAATCCGCTGGGGATTGAAGATGTTGTTGAGCTTGTGGATATTCATATTAAATAGCGAGGTAGCGAAATAGCGAAATTCAGAATTTGCAAAAGCGCAAAGTTACTTGAAAATTCCAGGATTAAATGGCTTGTGGGATGCTTTTGGTCTTCTTTGAAAAGGCTTTTTTCAAAATGAGATAATCGAGGTAATAGAGTACCCTGATTGAAAAACTGTTTGTCTGTTGCGCGCTGATTGTTTTGCTAAAATTATCAAAATAATTATAGCTGATTTGGTCTCCCTGCGTCAAAATAAGGTTCTTCCATACAAAACTTAGCTCGCTTCCAGGCGCAAAATACCAAATAAACTGCAGATCAACTGTAAAAGCATTGAAATTTATATTTGCATTTTCACTGTAGGAGGTGTTATCAAGGTGCCCATCTGTATTGAGGGTATAGTACTGAAGATAATCTGCCTGAGACCAATAGTGTCGGGCGCGAAACGTTAAAGATGCTTTGTTATTAAATATATACCTGGCACTGAGGATGTTATTAAAGGTTTGGATGTCACGGCGGCCAAAATAAATGGTCGGATTGCCGGTTGAATCATACATTGTATTCACCCAGCCATTGTTGTTCAAATCCTTTTCATAATTGATACTGAGCGTGATAGAAAGCCTGTCATTGATCCGAAGCCTTGGCGCTATGCCGAGAGAAACAGAAAAATTTTTATTCTCCGGGGAGTTCCCGATTTGCAGTGTTTGCTGGTACCGGAACATCTTGCGGATGTCGGTCCCTACCTGCCAGTATAGCCCATAGTTCAAGGGTGTCTTGTAAACCCATCCCCAGATCCTGGGTTCATAGTAATCATTAAATCCCAAAGGTTGTATATAAATGGCCGTGGTATTCACCCACTGATTGACAAACTTTGTGCTGTTCGTAATCTGGAATTGAAGTGTTTTGAATAGGTTTGGTTTATACACGGTTGCATAGTCCGTGGTAAATGAGTTGAAGGATGATAGTATTTTTCCTACCGGCTCATAAATACTGTAAGATAATTCCAAATGGTTATATGCCTCATTGTTATACAGCAGGAATCCCATATCATTCGGATCATACGTATTGCCGGTCTCTTCACGGCTTAAAGTGTACTGAAATTTGCCACTGGGTTTCGATATCGATAAAAAATACTGATGTCCAAAATCAGGTTTATTGTGCAGCTGATATTTCTGACTCACATTCAACCGGCCCAGAAATGAAATGGTGTTCTTCTTGTTGCACAACTTTACCTCTGCTCCTGTAACGTTGGCATTGAAACTGTTATCCGGAATCCAATAATTGGTGTTTATGAGTGTAACATATGAATTGTTTTTGAGGTTCTGATCGAACACCAGCACATTGTAATTTGTAAATGGCTGGGTCATGATTCTGCGTGTTTTGCCGGTGATGGTATCCTCAAGAATCCCCCAGGTATTAGTTGTCATCCCGTTGAACAAACCAATGCCGAGGCCCTTAACATTTCTTCCTGAAACCTTGGTTGCATTGATGATTCGGGTTTCTTCAGGGTTTTTGGAAACAATTTCATTATTCCTGGCACTGTCGCTGGTAGCATAAAAATTCCTGGGGGCGCTGCCCACCCTCCGGGTATAAAAGATTCCGCATTTATTGAACATTTCAGTGCCTTCGCTGAAAAACTGTCGTTTCTCATCGTAGCGCACTTCAAATGGACTAAGGTTGAGTATCTGATCATCCGATTGCACCTGGCCAAAATCGGGGATCAGCATCATGTCGAGGGTATAACTGTCATTGAGGCCAAGTTTCAGGTCAAGACCTCCACGTGCATAATAGGACCAGTTTTTAATTGTGGGATCTTTTTCAATATAGCCTGTGACATAGGGAGAAAATGACAAACGCAACGGGGCATCAACGTTTCTCATACCTGTAACGGTGCCATAAAACCTGAAGATCTCATTGGTTGTATTGTCGACAAAACTCCAGGTTGAATATTCCTGATATCTGTAAAGATTGCGCCACATGTTAATTCCCCAAACCTGGTTTTCCACCTCCGGAAAGCGCAATGCAGAATATGGTATTTTTACCTCTGCGACCCAACCGGAATCATTGACTCTGGTGGCGCTTTCCCAAACGGCATCCCAGTTGTAATCCTGCCCTACTGCTGAATATTTGCAATCGCCCTGGATATTTTGCGGGCTAAGCTTGAATTCGTACATGTTTAACTGGTCATTGTATGGAAGGATGTCAAAAGAAATATAATCGGTGGCAAGTTGTTCAATTTCGTCTCGTCGCCCCAGTTCCCTGCGGATACTATCTGGGGATGGGTCAAACATGATGGCACTGATATAGAGGGCCATGTCATCATAGGCGAATCGGATTTCAGTCGGGAAAGTTGGATTGGTTCCGTTACGCGGGGTGTATTCGACAAATTGTCCTGCAACAGGAAGGGATTTCCAGAAAGGCTCATTCAGGATACCATCAATTTTAGGTGGGTGTGCAATACGCATTGCTTCAATGTTTTTCCGCAAAAGCAAGGTTGAATCCAATCTGGTATTGGAAGTTTGCGCCTTCAATCCTGATGTAAAAAAGCAAAATAGAAACCACGCCTGTAGAATTCCTACCGGCGATCGCAGAATAAAGAACAGAGGCCAACTCTTCATCAGGCCCAAAAGTAAATCATCAATCAATAATAATAAAAACAATTAGATTATTTTGTCATACTGATCGGTATTGCGTGATGTTTTCTGGTTAAAGCAGCTTGTTCCGGTATTCTTAACTCACCAGAAAGTCGTTTCTTTGCAACCATTGTGAAAATCTGAACAGTTATGAAAAAGTTGATGTTACCATTGACACTTTTGTTACATTGCTCGTCAATGCTTTTATCCCAAACTGCAGAGGTGAAAAAACCTCTTTTCGGCATCACATTTAACGGGTATGTAAAAACCGACCTCTTTTTTGATACACGCCAGACAACCGGACTCCGTGAAGGTCATTTTTTATTATTCCCCGAAAATGAAAAACTTGATGCTGATGGAAATGATATCAATGCCAAGGCCAATTACAATATCTTGTCTATCCAAACCCGGGTTTCAGGATCCATAACCGCACCGGATGCATTGGGTGCAAAAACCTCAGGCTACATCGAGGCGGAATTTTTCGGGAATGTAAATCCTGCCATCAACTCATTCAGGTTAAGACATGCCTGGGTGAAATTATCCTGGCCCAAAACGGAACTGATGGTGGGTCAATGGTGGCATCCCATGTTTGTTCCAGAATGTTCACCGGGAACCGTCTCCTTTAACACCGGCGCCCCTTTTGTGGTGTTTTCCCGCAACCCTCAAATCAAATTTACACAGTCTTTTGGGAAGGTCAAAATCGCACTCACAGTCCTTTCTCAGGTAGACTTTGTTAGCGATGGGCCAGATGGTCCCAATGCTAAATACCTGCGCAACTCCGTGCTGCCCGAGTCCGACCTCCAGGTGCAGTATGCGACAAAAAACGATGAAAAAGGAACTGAACTGATCATCGGTGCGGGAATAAATTACCAGCTGCTCACCCCGCGGTTATCGACTTTGGTTACCCTGACACCGGCATATGACACCGTGATCAACAACCTGGTTATTCATCATGATGCGACAACCTCATCATACAAAGTCAACACAAAATCGGGCAGCCTTGCCGGGAACCTTTATGCAAAGCTGAAGTTGAAACAGGTCACCCTCAAGGCAGGCGCCGAATATGGCGGAAATAACAATGCCTACACGATGCTTGGCGGGTTTGCTGTCAATTCGGTCACCGATGCCGAAAAAGGTTTTGTCGACTATGTGAATGTCCGGTCCTTCGCAGCCTGGGCAGAATTTCATACCAATTCACCGAAACTGCAACCCGGGTTGTTTGCCGCCTTCGGAAAAAATCTTGGTTGCGCCGAAGAGGCCATTGGTCCCTATTATGCCCGGGGAGCCAATATTGACTATGCCTACCGCATATCGCCGCGGCTGGTATACAACATCAATAAACTCAGGCTCGCCGGTGAGCTGGAATACACGGTAGCCGCCTACGGAAAAACGACATCAAAGGGATATGTCTCCGATTCGAAAGAGATCGGCAACCTCAGGATCCTACTTGGGGTTTATTATTTTTTCTGATAGTTCAACTATTTTTTAGTTTGTAACATCTTACTTTTTCCCTGTTTGAGTGATTAACCAGGAAAAGGTCATATGGAGAACAAATTAACTTTATCCCAGAAAGAACTCGTTCAAAGCATTTTCATTATTCGTAAAAAGAAAGTGATGCTCGATTTTGATCTTGCTTTATTGTATGGGGTTGAAACACGTGCATTGAAGCAGCAGGTAAAAAGAAATTTGGATCGGTTCCCTGCGGATTTCATGTTTCAGTTAACGAAAATTGAATGGACTGAACTTATCACAATTTGTGATAAGTTCCCTGATAACATCCGACATTATCCTTTACGTCCATTGGCTTTTACTGAACATGGGGTGGCTATGCTTTCAAGCGTTTTACGGTCAAAGAGGGCAATATCAGTTAATATTGTTATTATGAGAGCATTTGTCCAATTACGCCAAATGATTGAATCCGATATGGATATGGTTAAAAGGATCGATGAACTTGAAGGAAAATACGATAAGCAATTCCAAATCGTTTTCGAGGCAATCAGAAAAATGATCCACAAGGAAAACGAGCCAAGAGAAAGAATTGGGTATAAAATCCCGGGATCAGGTTAAGGATTGCAATCATACCCTGGACCAAATCAAAAATATCTTTATGACTATTTTACCTGGTACGTCGCCGGATCCAATGCCTTCGGAGTCCACATCTTCAAAAAGGTGACCACCTTGGCCGTGTCGTAACCCTTGACCCTACAATGTTCGAGGATCCCTGAATCTTGTATATGCAGTTGCTTCCCATTGCCATCAAGCACAACGAACACAGGATACCCGAACCGGTTGGGATACTCAAATTCCTTGAACAGCGCATAATCACGCTTTTTCTTGTCTTGCGAAACATTGAGAAGCATATAAACATAATTGGCTTTTAACAGGGAGTCTATGGATTTCGCACCAAACGCCATCTGATGGAACCGGATACACCAGGGGCACCAGTTGCCTCCGAACTGGATCAGCACATGTTTGTTTTCCATTTTGGCCTGGGCAATGGCCTTTTTCAGGTCAGTCCGGGCATCGGCGTTCTCATTATAGGGCTTTGGAGCCTCCTGTGCAGAGACAGTCAGGATGAACAACCCCATTAAAACTAACAAAGAAAACATCTTCATAATTTCTATATTTTAAAGATTGAAAATATTAAGGAGCTGTAGTAAAGGTACGACCCTTTAAAACAAACGATCCTGAGAGAACGGACCCTAAAAAGGCAGTATCTTCTTCCCTCTTGCCTCTTCAAGCACCTCTGCCATGGCCAGGTAAATGGCTGAAAGTCCGCAGATGATCCCTTCATATCCTGCAATCGTCCCGACCAGTGCCGAGCCGCTCCAGTCGCGAATGGCAAGCAAAAAGAAAAGTATCCAGAGGGATAGGAAAATGAACTGAAGGCAGAAACTTTTACCAAAAGTACCAATCCACATGAAAAATGTAAACACCCCCCACATGAAGAGGTACCAGCCCATGTAAGCCTCCTCTGTTTTGATCCCTTTATCACTGCTGACCTCAGGGAGGAGCCACAGAGCAACCAGGGTAAGCCAGAACATACCGTAAGATGTAAAAGCGGTCATTCCAAAGGTATTTCCCTTTTTGAATTCAAGAATGCCTGCGATAACCTGCGCAATGCCGCCATAAAAAATCCCCATAGCCAGCACCATTGCGCTGACCGGGAAAAACCCGGCGTTGTGAATGTTCAGTAACACCGTGGTCATCCCAAAGCCCATTAGTCCGAGGGGCGCGGGATTCGCCAATTTACATTCCATATCTCTCAATGATTTCCTGTTTGCTTTTTCCGAGAATGTCATATTTCTTTCCAACCTTTCTGAAAGCTTCGAGGGCCTTTTCGAGATGGTGGATCTCATGTCCTGCCGAGATCTGGGTGCGAATGCGGGCCTGACCCTGGGGAACAACCGGGAAGAAAAATCCGATGGCATAGATTCCCTCATCATACAGATCGCGTGAAACATCCTGTGCCAGTTTTGCATTGAAAAGCATTACCGGGACAATCGGCGTATCGCCCGCCTTGATGATGAGACCAGCTTCGATTAAACCCTTGCGCCAGAAAGCGGTATTGTTTTCGAGCTTATCGCGCCTATCAGTTGAAGCAGAAAGGATTTCCAGAACTTTGATCACCCCTGCTACTACCGGAGGAGCGATGGTGTTGGAGAAGAGGTATGGACGGGCCTTCTGACGGCACATTTCCACCAACTCCTTACGTCCGGATACACATCCGCCGGATGCGCCGCCAAGTCCTTTGCCGAATGTGGTGGTGATGATGTCGATTTTACCCATCACGCCACAGTGTTCATGGGTGCCACGACCGGTTTTCCCGATAAACCCGCTGGAATGCGATTCATCTACAAACAGCAGGGCATCATATTTTTCACACAGTTCAACCATCTTATCCAGTTTCGCTGTGTCGCCATCCATGGAGAACACCCCGTCGGTGATCACGAGTTTCAGGCGTTTGTCGTTGTGAAGCTGCAGCTTCTCCTCCAGATGTTCCATGTCGGAATGTTTGAAGGTGTCGTGCATGGCGCTGCACAAACGGATTCCATCAATGATGGAGGCATGAACCAGGCGATCGGAGATCATAACATCATCTTTGGTGAGCACGGCTTCGAACACGCCAGCATTAGCATCCATACAGGAGGGAAAAAGAATGGTATCCTCCGTTCCGAGAAACTTTGTAACCATCTGTTCCAGGGTGCGGTGAATATCCTGTGTCCCGCAGATAAAGCGGACGGACGACATCCCGTAACCATGCGAATCAAGACCTTCATGTGCGGCTTTTACCACTTCAGGATGACTCGACATGCCCAGGTAGTTGTTGGCGCAGATATTAATGACTTTTTTAAGCAGGGCGCCGGCTGGGAATTCTACTTCAATTTCGGCAGCCTGTGCTGAATGGATAAAGCGCTCCTGTTTGAACAGACCTGCATCTTTGAGGCCGGTCAGGATGTCGGAGTACATCCCGCGGGTTGTGTTGGAATATGCCATGTTTACCTCCCTATTTTATATATTCCCTGACCAGATTACATATCTTGTTCACTGAATCGAAAGCTTCCGGAGTCGCCTTATCATCGGGAATGGAGATGTTATATTTGTTCTCCAGGAACCGTTTCAGCGAAACCATTGAGAAGCTGTCAACAATCCCTCCCGAAATCAGTGGGGAATCGCAGGTCAGTTCCGTATCATCTTCCACATATTCTTTGACCACATATGCTTTAATAACTTCTTGCATCTCGTCCATTGTTTGTTTCTCCTATATTAGTGTGTTAATATTCGTAAATCGCAAATAAAAATCAATCATTTTCCAGCGTGCTCGTATCCCCTATCTCCTCACCCCACTCCTTGGCATGCAGGATCCGGCGCATAATTTTCCCACTACGGGTCTTTGGCAGGATGTCGATGAATTCAATCTCCTGTGGCATGGCCAGCGGCGACAATTTCTTACGAACAAAATTCATAATTTCAAGGTCGAGATCCTTACTTCCAACAAATCCGGGTTTCAGCGTAACGAACGCTTTAACCACCTCCATGTTCACAAAGTCGGGTTTGGCAACTACTGCCGATTCAGCTACAGCAGGATGCTCAAGCAACGCCGATTCCACTTCAAACGGGCTTACCAGGTGTCCTCCGGTGTTGATAACATCATCATCGCGTCCTACAAACCAGAAATAGCCTTCGTTGTCAATGCTTGAGCGGTCGCCAGGCAAGTACCATCCATTCCTGAATTTCTTCTTAAAGGACTCCTCATTTCGCCAGTATGTACGCATCATGGCAGGCCATCCGGGTCTGACGGCTATCAGCCCGATTTTTCCGGGTTCGCTATATGGCTCAAACGTTTCGGAGTCAATCACGGTCGCAGTAATTCCGGGGAAGGGTTTACCCATTGAACCAGGCTTGATCTTCATTCCGGGAAAATTCGTAATCATGATGGAACCGGTTTCAGTTTGCCAGTAAGTATCAAGAAATGGCTTCCCAAATACTTTTTCCGACCATATAACTGCTTCGCTATTAAGTGGTTCACCCACAGAGGCAAGGTGCCGGAGGGATGAAAGGTCATATTTTTTAATCACCTCATCTCCAGCCTTCATTAATGAGCGGATAGCAGTAGGCGCCGAATACCACATGCTGATCTTGTGCTTTTCAATAAACCTGTACCAATTCTCGGCCGAAAAACCTGCATCCAGCACACATTGAGTAACGCCATTGCTGAAGGCCCCTATAATTCCATAAGAAGTGCCTGTAACCCATCCGGGGTCGGCCGTGCACCAATAAATATCGCTATCGAGCAGATCAAGCACCCATTTTGAGGTGAGATATTGTGAGATCAGGGAATAATGAACATGTTTTACTCCCTTCGGCTGGCCGGTAGTTCCAGAGGTATAATGCAGTACCGATGGCGATTCTGCAAAGGTAGGATAGATTTCAAACAGGTCGATCTTTTCAGCCTTTTCCATGTCAAATGCGACTTCGCGATCAAAAAGTGCTTTTGCAGGATCGGCATCCACGATGATCAGGTGCTTGAGATAGGGCATTTTATCCATGATCTTGCGCACCTTGGGAGCATGTTTTTTCTGGGTGATGATCGCAGTCGTTTGTGCATTGTCGAGGCGGACAAAAAGAGACTCGTCACCAAAGGCTGAGAATAGGGGTTGGGCGATCCCTCCCATCTTGAGGATACCCAGGAAACCGATATAAAGTTCAGGGATCTTGTCCATAAAAAGGCATACCCGGTCTTCAGGTTTTATGCCCAATTCCCGGAGAAATTGTCCGAAAGTGTTGCTGTTCAGCCTAAGATCGTTGTAAGTATAGCATTTTTCATTTCCCGTTGATCCTTCCCAGATTAATGCCGGTTTTTCTGCTTTGCCCATTTGGCAGATACGGTCGGAACAATACCAGCCAATATTGATAATATTACCTGGTTTGTAATCCAGCTCAATCTCGGCAATTTTCCAATCAAAGTTTTTTACGCGTTCGTCGTATGATCCAATGTTTGACATAGGTCAAGGGTTGAGAAAATGTGAATAGTGGGTGGAATTGTGGTTAAACATGTGGATTGGCAGTTTCACTTTCGAGTATTACAACGGCAGTAGCCATCTCTTTTAGATGCGATAAAGATACATGTATTTTTGAAATTGACAACTCGGAAATTAAATCTTTTGCCTTACCCGAAACACGAATAAATGGTTTTCCGAGTTCATCGTGATAAACCTCAATATCGCCAAACCGGATGCCAAATCGCCATCCCGTACCAATGGCTTTTAAAAAGGCCTCTTTGGCAGAAAAACGGGCAGCATAATTTTCGAATTTATGCCTTTTAGTTTCGCAATAGGCAATTTCCCCGGCGGTAAATATCTTATCCCTGAAACCAATATCGCGCTTCATCACCTTTTCGATGCGGTCAATTTCAATGATGTCTGTTCCGATTCCGTAAATCATATCGCTCCCAGCCTCCTCCCAACCTTCCTGAATTTATCAAGGGCAAAACCGACCTGTTCCATCGAATGTGCGGCACTGATCTGCACCCTGATCCGTGATTTGCCTTTTGGTACAACCGGATAATAGAAGCCGATCACGTAAACGCCCTCTTCGAGCAAGGCATTGGCAAACTCTTGAGAGATTTTGGCATCATTGGGAAGATGACCAAACAGCACGGGAACGATAGGATGAATTCCGGGGACAATGCGGAATCCGAAATCTTCCATCCCTTTTCTGAATAACTTGGTGTTTTCAAACAATTTATCCCTCAGGGCAGTGGTTTCCGACAGCATTGTTAAGACTTCGAGTGTGGCGCCGGTTATTGCAGGGGTTAAGGTATTGGAAAACAGGTAGGGCCTCGACCGCTGGCGCAGAATTTCAATGATCTCCTTTTTTGCCGAGACGCATCCGCCTGAAGCCCCACCCAGGGCCTTTCCAAATGTTGTAGATATGATATCCACCCGTCCCTGGGCATTACAGAATTCTATAGTTCCCCGACCAGTTTTTCCCACAAATCCGGTAGCATGTGAATCATCTACCATCACCAGGGCATTATATTTATCGGCAAGATCACAAATTTTATCAACCTTGGCGATAATTCCATCCATCGAAAAAACCCCATCGGATACGATGAGCTTGAACCGCGCTTCACTGGCGTCCTGAAGCACCTCTTCGAGGTCGTCCATATCGTTGTTCTTGTAACGGAACCGCTGAGCCTTGCAAAGCCTCACCCCATCAATTATTGAAGCATGGTTAAGTTCGTCAGAAATAATAGCGTCCTGCTCTCCAAACAATGGTTCAAATACACCGCCGTTTGCATCAAAAGCCGATGAATAAAGTATCGTGTCTTCCATGCCAAGGAATTCGCTGAGTTTTGCCTCCAGGTCCTTGTGAACCTGTTGTGTTCCACAAATGAAACGAACCGACGACAAACCATATCCATACCTGAAAAAGGTGTAGTTTGCCCCTGCCATCACCCGCGGATCATTGGAAAGACCCAGGTAATTGTTAGCACACATATTGAGTACCTTCTTACCATTGGTTTGTATTTCAACCCCCTGCGGCGTGGTGATGATCCGTTCGGTTTTATAGAGCCCATCGTGATGAATGCCCTCGATTTGTTTTTGCAGATGCTGCTGGAATTTGCCGTACATGATGGAGATTGTATTTAGGTTACTTCTTAGGTCAAAAATAAAAAATAAATGCAGGAATTTTCACCCGAAGTGACGGTTTTTTATGGGCGCAAAGGTACGATTGTCCCTCGATTTTATTGTAGTATTTAAGTCGAAATTCGGATTCATCAATTTTGGTTCAATTGATCTGATTACTTTTGCATAGGACATTCAATAAACGTAAAATTTATGCATCATGGAAAATTTCACCGCTTATAACCCAACCACACTTCATTTTGGAAAAAATGTTCTGACCGTATTGGGATCAACACTTAAAGAATACGGAAACCGGGTTTTATTGGTATATGGCAAAGGGTCTGTCAAAAAAAGTGGTCTCTATGACCTGATCATGAGGGACTTGAAAACACAAGGCTTTGAAGTATGCGAATATGGCGGGATAAAACCTAATCCGGTAATCGAGGATGTTGATGCAGCAGCAGCAATAGGAAGGCAATACAACGTCGACGTTATACTTGGTGTAGGAGGTGGAAGTGTCATCGATTCTGTAAAAATCATATCGATAACTATACCGGTGAATCACGGAGGATGGGATTTCTTCAGCGGGCAGGCAAAACCTGTAACAGCTATCCCTTTCATTGCAATTCCAACACTGGCCGCAACTGGTTCGGAGATGAACCCTTTTGCCGTGGTTTCAAACCATGCCCAGAGACTAAAAGCAGCATTTGGGGGACCCCTGACCTTCCCAAAGCATTCATTCCTGGATCCGGCTTTAACCCTCACTGTTCCAAAAAATCACACTGCATATGGCATAGCCGACCTGATCGCACATTGTTTTGAGGCCTGGTTTGGCATCGGGGAGACCACCCTTACCGACCGATTTGTCATCTCCATCATAAAGGAAGCCATGGAATACGGGACAAAGCTCCTTGGCGACCTGCAGAATTACGAATACCGTGAAAGGATCATGTTTGCCGCCACCATGGCGCTGAACGGAATGACAATGTATGGCCGTTCCACTGGTGACTGGGGGGTGCACAGTGCCGGTCATTGCCTGTCGCTTTTGTATGATGTACCCCATGGCGCCTCCCTGACAATTATTTTCCCGGCATGGATGCGTCACTTCAAAGACCAGATCGAAAGTCGCATTGCAAAACTGGGAACCGCTCTGTTTGATGAAAAACTTACAGCGGACGAATCCATTGATCGCATCGAAGCCTTCTTTAAATCGCTTGGATGCCCAACCCGTTTATCGGATATGAACATTCCCGGTGTTCTATATCAACCCATCTTTGAATCAATGGTTCACAGCAAAGTAAATGGGGGAAATATGAAAATGCAGGAAGAAGACTACAGGAAACTGATACGGCTCTTCTTGTAGATAGTAAGAAAAACATAGCCCTTTTCCAAAAAACTCTGTCAATTTTTTACCCTATCGCCCTCAAATTTAGTCTTCGGAGCTTTGGAGCAAATTTCGAAGTAAATCCCACGATGCTCAAAGTCATGATACCTCCGAAGATCACCGAGGGGATAAGGCCCATCAGTTTTGCTGCAACACCCGATTCGAATGAGCCTATTTCATTGGATGAACCGATAAAAATGGCGTTAACCGAAGCTACACGGCCACGCATTTCGTCGGGGGTAAGCAATTGCATAGCTGTGGACCGGATTATAACGCTGATATTGTCGAACATACCGCTTAACATGAGCAATCCAAGTGAGAGGTAAAAATTTCGCGACAGGGCAAAACAGATGATACTCAGTCCGAATCCGGCCACCCCAATCATCAGGTATCGCCCCGCATGAACCATCGGAGGCCGGTGAGCCATAACCAGCGACATCGCCACGGCGCCCAGCATGGGAGCAGCACGCAAAAATCCAAGACCCTGCGGCCCTACCATCAGAACTTCAGCAGCGAATATCGGTAACATCGCCACTGCTCCGCCAAAAAGTACCGCAAACATATCAAGCGACATGGCCCCAAGCAGAACCTGGTTCTTAAAAACAAATTTCAAACCCGATGACAGGCGTTGTAACAATGTCTCGTCCATGACAGATTGAGGCACCGGTCGATTCTTTACAAAACCAAGCAAGGAAAGCGCAAGCATTAAAAAGAGGAGCACGCTCATATAGGCTACTCTCACGCCGAAAAAACCATAGATCAATCCACCCAGTGCCGGGCCGGTAATGGCGGCAATATGCCACATGGTGCTGTTCCAGGTTGATGCATTGGTATAGAGATGCCTGGGAATCAGCTGCGACATCAGGGCGATGATCGAAGGATAAAGAAATGCTCTTGACACTCCTGAAATCATCACTACAAGGTAGATTGGAAATACCCCGAATGCGACAATAATTCCAAGTGATTTAATGGAGAACAAAAAAAGCAAGGTGGTACCGACAAGAAATAGCAAAGTAAACCAAAGTATGATGCGTTTCCGGTTATAACGGTCAGCAGCATGGCCTGCAAATAGCGCTGTTGCAATATTCGGCAGCGCTTCAGCCAAGCCGATCAGTCCAAGCGCCAAAGGGTCTTTCGTAAGCTCATACATCTGCCAGCCTACAATAAGTCCTTGCATCTGGAACGCAATGGTCGTAAAAAACCTGAAGGTTAGAAATAACCTGAAGTCGCGTACCTTTAAAACAGCGTAAGCATCATGTTTGGTCGAAAGAGTGCCGTCTTTTGACAAGGTTATTCTTCGTCTTTCTCTTGGTCTTCGTATGCCTTAAGCAACTTATCCTGGATATCGCCCGGAACCTGCGAGTACTCGGCAAATTTCATGTTGTAGGTTGCACGGCCACTGGTTATTGAGCTGAGCGCCGTTGAATATCGGTTCAGTTCGGCTAATGGCACTTTGGCAATTATTTTCTGGTAATTTCCTTCGCTGTCCATTCCCATAATTACAGCGCGGCGTCCCTGTAGATCGGTCATCACTTCACCCATTTTGTCTTCGGGCACAATAACTTCCACATCATAAATCGGCTCCAGAATTTTCGGTCCTGCATTTTTAAACGCTTCGCGAAATGCATTGCGGCCGGCTAACTTAAATGAAATTTCGTTAGAATCGACCGGGTGCATCTTGCCATCATATACATTAAAAACAATGTCGCGGGCATATGAACCCGTCAGTGGCCCTTCTTCCATTTTTTCCATTACTCCCTTGAGAATGGCTGGCATGAAACGGGCATCAATGGCGCCACCCACTATACAGTTGTTCATCTGAAGCTTCCCCCCCCATTCCAGATCGATCACATCACGGCCGCGAATTGGAAACTCGGTTTGCTCTTTCATCCCTTCACGATAAGGCTGGATCATCATGTGCACCTCCCCAAACTGACCCGAACCTCCCGATTGTTTTTTATGACGATAGGTGGATTTTGCTGATTTTGTAATGGTTTCGCGATAAGGAATGCGTGGTGCGTAAAATTCGATGGGAATTTTCTCCAGGTTCTCAACATGCCATTTGGCTAAATTAAGATGCAGTTCACCTTGCCCCTGTAAAATCATCTGCCTCAACTCACGCGAATATCCCATAAGCAGGGTTGGGTCCATTTTGGCAAGTTCGTTCAGAATGCTATTGATCTTTTCGTCATCAGCAACGTTTTTGGCCTTTACAGCAGTTCTGAATTTAGGATCAGGAAACGTAATCGGTTCAATCACATCATCAGGTTTCTTCAACGAATTAAGGGTGTTGTTTGTAAACGAATTTTTCAACTTTATCGTTGCGCCAATATCTCCGGCTACCATTTTTTCAACCTTCTCACGGTTCTTCCCGTTGATCACGAAAAGCTGGGAAAGGCGCTCTTTTGACTGACGAACAGGATTGACCATATCCATTGCCTCTGTAATTTCCCCTGCATAAACCTTGAAATAAGAAATCTCTCCAAGATGTTGTTCAATAGAAGTTTTGAAAATGAATGCAGATGTCGGATCAGTTGATTTACATTGCATAACCTTGCCGTCTTTGGTTTTTATCCCGGGCATTTCATTTGGAGCGGGAACGCTGCCAGAGATAAATTCAAGCAGCCGCGCAACACCCATATCCTGCTTAGCACAGGTGCATAACACTGGGAAAATAGCCCGGTTGATCAAACCCGTCTTGAGCGCTTGCAGCATCTGTTCTTCGGTAAGACTGCCTTTATCAAAGAATATTTCCATCAGGGCTTCATCCTTTGAGGCAAGCTCTTCCATAAGGGATGAGTACATCTCTTCAGCTTTTTCTTTTTCACTATCGGGGATATCAGAAATTTCAGGTTTCCCGCCGCCGGAAGTGAATTTATACTGCTTCATTTTCAACAGGTCGATAATGGTATTGAAACCTGAACCAGCATTTACGGGGTATTGTATCAGCGTGACATTTTTGCCGAACTGAGCTTTCATCTGACGAAGAGTTTCATCAAAATTGGCGTTCTCCTGGTCAAGGTGGTTCATTACGAAAATTACCGGTGTATTGGCGCGGGTGGCATACCTCCATGTGATCTCGGTACCAACCTCTACTCCATTCTGGCTATTGATTAACATCACCGCCGTGTCAACTACACGAAGTGCAGAAATTACCTCGCCGCAAAAATCGTCAAAACCAGGGGCATCAATGATGTTGATCTTTATATTGTCATATAATGTATAAAGTATCGTTGCGGAAACAGAGTTTTGGCGTTCTAATTCAATGGGGCGATAGTCGGAAACTGTGTTCTTATCTTCCACAGATCCCCTGCGGCTGATAATGCCCCCATCAAACAGCATGGCTTCGGCTAAAGTAGTTTTTCCTGATTTTGCACCTCCAATAAGAGCGATGTTGCGGATTTCGTTGGTTTGGTATACCTTCATGGCAGAAATGTAATTATGTAAGTAATTGAAAATTATTGTTTTCGTGAAAGGGCGACAAAATTAGAAATTTTTATGCAATTAACCAAGCCCCATGAAGTAATGACGAATTACAAATGACGAATTAAGAATCAAACTATTATACAGTATTAACAGCAATTAATTTTGGGTTCAGGATTTGGGATTCATTTGCTTTTTAATATCGTCCCAACGTTCGGCCGACATTTTCGATCCCATGAATTCAATTACATTGCCAGCAAGAATGGCGCCCAACTCGCCACATTGGTTCAATGACATGCCTGTCGACAAGCCATAAAGAAAACCCGATGCGTAAAGATCGCCAGCTCCCGTAGTATCAATAGGCTTTACATTAATGACCCCGATATTATATTTTTCTTGACCTGACTTCACAAGCGATCCGCTGCTTCCAGTTTTAACAATTGCGATTTTGACCAGTTTGCTTAATTCATGCAATGCCTCTTCCGGTTCCAATCCGGTCAACGCCTTTGCCTCCTCTTCATTGGCAAACACAATATCGACATAATCGTTGATGATTGATAGCAGGAAATCTTTGTTGGCTTCAACTACATTGTAACTAGCCATGTCGATGGACACAATCAGCCCATGTTCCTTTGCCATCTCAACTGCCCTGAGAATAAGTCCATGGTTCTGAACCAGGTACCCCTCAATATGAAAATAAGAATAACCCTTGAAGATGCTCGATTTGTCATTTGTCATTTGTAATTCGGCATTCATCGTCCGGGGCTTCAGATGTTCGGCAGAAAGTTCAATAGCAGCTCCAAGGAAGGTAGCGAAAGTACGTTCATAATCAGAGGTTATCAGGGCAATGGCACGTCCTGTTTCCTGACGGCTATGGATCATATGAGGGTCGACCCCTGCCTCAATTAGGTCTCGCACAAAGAAACCGCCTAACTCATCCTCGCCAACAACCCCGATATATCCTGTTTTTGCTCCCAACATAGCCAGGCCGTGTATGGTATTGGCTGCCGATCCTCCTGCCGACATACTCTTTTGATAATCTTTCATTGATGAAAGAACTTCATTGCTGCGCTCCATGTCAACCAACTGCATACTCCCCTTGGGTAAACTGAGTAGTTCAAGAATGTTGTCGCTTTCAATCGGTATCATTATATCTACAAGGGCATTACCCATGCCAAGAATCTTTTTCATAAAACTATCTTTTATTGACCGCAAAGTTAAAAATTATACGGCTCCCTGGCCATTGCTTTGATTTTGGGCTGCCGTTGAAGCCATCCTCACATTTATATCGCAGAATGAATACAAAAGGAGTAATAAATGTCACATATACTTATTCCCTTACTGAAAAATGTAACCATATGACATGAGCCCCGTACAAAACGAAAAAAGAAACTATGAAAACGCGCATCCTTTTATCTCTGGCCATGATGTTCATTTTCTCTGCAAGCGTTAAAGCAGTTGATGATGATTGCCCCTGCAGAAAGAAAAAGGTGGTTATCATCCAAAAGGTGGCTCCGAAAAAAGTCGTTGTCCCGGTAGTTAAGAAAAAAATCTACAAAGATGTCCTGTTCGAGGATATTCCCATCGTATATGAAAACCTATGCAAAGGAACTGTCAAAGAGCGACAGAATGTAAAAGTGAGGATCATGCCGAACCCGGTACTTAAATACATCAATGTAATATATGATACTGAAAACGGCCAGAAGGTCAAAATCGAGCTGCTCTCTTGCCAGGGAAAATTGATAAAAACCCTGTTGAATGAAGTTGTTTATGGAGAAGGTCTTAAGGAAAGCACGTTTGACATCAATGGCCAGGTAAGCCGTGGAGATGCTTATGTAAGGCTTACCTCCGGGGTTATTACCAAAATGGAAAAAATATTTATTCTTTAAACGGGACTATTCAATATCATCTGCTTTTATATGAAAGGCTGCCTTCTGGGCAGTCTTTTTTTTTCTCTTTCATAATATATTTGTGGTTTTTCGTTTTTATTAAGACTAAATATGGCATGGATGTATGTAAAACAGATTACCTTTATACTGGCGTTTTCTCTCCTCACATGTGCCGGGTGCACACAGGTGCGGGAAAAGTCGACAATAAAAAATTCAACTAATATGAAATTTAAACAGTTAACTCCGGATGAAGAGCGTGTGATCGTTAACAAAGGAACCGAGGCGCCATTCACCGGTAAATATGAAAAATTCAATATGGCCGGTACCTATATTTGTAAACAATGTGGCGCCTCCTTATACCGCTCCACCGATAAATTCGATGCGAATTGCGGATGGCCGGCCTTTGACGATGAAATCGCCGGAGCCATTAAACAGATACCTGATTCCGATGGTACGCGTACTGAAATCATATGTGCTGCCTGCGAGGCGCACCTTGGACATCTATTTACCGGAGAGGGATTTTCAGACAAAAACACCCGCCATTGCGTTAATTCCATTTCCCTTGATTTTGTTCATGCCGGTTCAGAAACAATGACTGATACCGCCATTTTTGCAGGAGGCTGTTTCTGGGGCGTTGAATATTATATGAAAAAAATCAAAGGGGTAATCTCGACAAAAGTCGGTTACACAGGTGGGAATACCGAAAATCCGACCTACAAAGAAGTTTGTGCAGGCAAAACAGGCCATTACGAAGCCATTGAAGTGGTCTTTGACCCCGGTCAGACCTCTTATGAGAATGTGGCTAAAATGTTTTTTGAGACCCACGACCCAACCCAATGGAACCACCAGGGACCTGATTGGGGGGAACAATATCGTTCGGCGGTGTTTTACCGTAACGATGAACAAAAAAAAATTATTGAAAAGCTGGTCAAACAACTTAAAGACAATGGATTAAAGGTAGTAACGGAATTAATTCCTGCAAAAACCTTCTGGAAGGCCGAAGAATATCACCAAGACTATTATAACCATAAGGGAACAACCCCCTATTGCCACGGTTATGTGAAGCGGTTCTGATCAAAAAAACCCTCCACTATCTTCGGTTCCATCGTTTCGATACGTTCAAAGTTACCCCAACGAAAATTTTTTCTTCTTCCATTGGTATCCCATGAATAAACATTGAGAAACATCTTGCCAAATCGCAGGTGGCGTGAGTCATAATACTTGGCATAGGCGACTTGTTCGCCGGTCTTGATATCGTTGCCAATGAACGAAAACTTCATATGAAGCAACGTCCCGTTGGTAAGGGCATCCCTGATGGCCTCCCGAAGGTTACGGCTGTTCGCATCGTCAAGTTGAAGATCGTAGTAAAGGATCTTTTCAAGGTCGGGCAGATCCTCCTCAATCCTGAATGCCCTGATACGCGAATTATTTTCAATAGTCCAGGCTTCGAATTTACTTTTGAGGTCGATGATGTCGCGTCCTTTATTTCCAAGACGCAGCGACAAGAAATATTGACCTTTCCGGAAGCGGATATATACTTTTTCAGTGGTAAAGACATCCTGGGGGCGCTTGATTACAAAATAGACCAGGAATCCTGAAAAAATTGAGGTAAAGAAAAGTGAAATAGTAGATTGAATCATTACTATTTGCCGCCCAAGCTGTGATATCGGATGGATGTCTCCAAACCCAATGGTGTGAAAGGATACTATGCTGAAATAGACAGCTTTTTCAAAGTTGATTTTATCTGCATGGATATCGCCGATGGTTTTGGAATAGGGTGTCATTTCAATGCTTCCGGTGATGTAATATATCCAGGCAAATCCAAAGATAAAGGCCATATAAATACCCAACGAAACAAAGATAAAAACGAGTACTTCCCTTGTTTTAAACCGAAAATTCATTTTCCTTAATTCTATCGTAAAAATAAACATTTAATTCATTTAATGTTATTCATATGGCTAATCAAAAATATACTACTGGTTAATAAAATTGTATATATTTGGGTTTTCTTTTTCAATCCGAAAAAAATGAAAAGAAAGCAATGGTTGCTGATCATTTTGTTCAGCACGTTTTTATTAAACATGAATGCAGGGGCCCAAACGCTCGAACTCCGCGAAATTTGTCACTTCGATTACAGAACCGATTATACTTCGATCGCCGACCGTAGCACGGATGATCTGTTTCCCAAAGGCAGCACGGTGGGATTTGTGCATTTTTACAGGGGCATGAGCCTGCTCCGCCACCGATCTTACCGTGAATCTATCACTGATTTTAAGAGCGCACTTGCCGACACTACTGTTTCCCGATCTCTATGTAATCTTTATCTTGGGATTGCATATATGCAACTTAACCTTCCCGATAGCATCCTGATCATGTATAGCAAAGCTATGAAGGTGCCCATTGCGGAATTGAAAAAACCGGAATTCTGGGAAAATGCCCCTTATGACAAGGAAAACACCTTTGGCGCCTACCTGATGGGAACTAACTATGCACTTCACCATTCGGCCGACACTCTTCTGATCGAGGCCCTGTTTAACTATGCTACAAAGGATGAAACTTTTTACGATGCCTTTGTAAATTATGGCAGTTATTCTTACAATATGATGCGTTATGGAACGGCCATCAGTTACTTGCTCAAGGCACGGGAACTGGATCAGAAAGATGATAGCACCTTATTATTGTACTTGGGATATATATATCGGGTTGTGGGCGACAACAACCAGTCAATCAAATCGTACGACCTTCTTTTGGCGAAAGTTTATGACCATGCGGCTGCTTACAATAACCGGGGATGTGTGAATGCCTACCTGGAAAAATATAATCGTGCAATAAGCGATTTTGGAAAAGCTGTTTCTAATGAAGATCGAATGATTGAAGCCTATTGGAACCGTGGCATTATTTATCTTAAGATTGAAAAATTTGACCGTGCTATTGAAAATTTCACAAAAACAATCCAACTGCAGCCCAATTTGGGAGATGCATATTATTATCGGGGATTTGCAAAAAAAGCAATCGGAGACCTGCCTGGTTCCATAGCAGATTTCACCAAAGCGCTGCAACTTAAAAAATGATATTTGTTTCATAGCTGTATATCAGAAATTTGGCGTACCTTTGCACCCCAAAAAAATAAGCTGATATGCCATTGAACAAACTCAGAAATATCGGAATTGCAGCTCATATCGATGCCGGCAAAACCACTGTTACCGAACGAATTCTTTTTTTTACCGGAACCAATCGCAAAATGGGAGAAGTCCACGATGGACAGGCCACCATGGACTTCATGAAACAGGAACAAGAACGTGGGATTACCATTGCTTCTGCCGCCATTACCTGTTCCTGGAAAGGCCATCAGATCAACCTTATCGATACCCCCGGACACGTTGACTTTACAATTGAGGTGGAGCGCTCCCTTCGCGTTATCGATGGCATGGTTGCCGTATTCTGTGCGGTTGGCGGCGTAGAACCACAGAGCGAAACTGTATGGAACCAGGCCGACCGCTACCGGGTGCCCCGCTTTGCCTTTATCAACAAGATGGACCGTACCGGTGCCGATTTCCCGGCAGTGGTCGCTCAAATGAATAAATACCTCGATGCCAACGCGGTCCCTTTTCACCTCCCGATAGGAGCCGAAGAACATTTTGAAGGAATCATCGATATCATTACCCGCAAAGCATATATGTTCCTCGAAATGGAACAGATTGAAACCGAAATCCCGGAAGATTATAAGCAGAAAACAGAAGAAGCTCGAGCCTGGGCAGTAGAAAAACTGGCCGAATTCCACGATGAGGTCATGGAATCGTTCATGGAAGACAAAGAAGTCTCTGCTGAATTAATGAAAAAGGCTTTGCGCGAATCCACGCTCAAACTGCTGATCACACCGGTTTTCTGCGGCGCTGCCTATAAAAACAAAGGGGTACAGATGCTGTTGGATGCAGTGATCGATTATCTTCCCTCTCCTATCGACGTTGGCGCCGTGACCGGTACCGACCTTGAGGATCCTGAAAAGCTGCGCATTTGTCACCCTTCCCCCAAAGAGCCATTTTCGGCCCTGGCATTCAAACTTATCCATGATCCATTTGTGGGGCAACAGACCTTTACCCGCATCTTCTCCGGAACCCTCCGAAGCGGAATGCAATTGTATAATGCAACAAAGGGCAAGCACGAAAGGGTTGGTCGCATTTTTCGTATCCATGCCAAAGATCGCGAAGAAATTTCAGAGGCAGGCCCCGGCGATATTGTTGCGCTGATCGGCATGAAGGTAACCAAAACAGGCGATACCCTGTGCCAGGACGAACATCGTTTACTCCTCGAATCCATCCACGTTCCGCCAAGTGTGATCGAGCTTAAGATCAATCCTATGAAACGTGCCGACCAGTCAAAGCTGGGGGAAGCGCTACATAAACTTGCAATGGAAGACCCCTCCTTCAATGTCCGTTTCGATGACGAGACCGAGGAGACCGTAATTGCCGGTATGGGAGAATTGCATCTTGAGATCATTGTAGACAGGCTGAAACATGAATTCAAAGTCGAGGCCGAGGTGGGCGAACCTGCCGTGGCATTCCGTGAAACTATCACCAGCGAAATTGAAACAAATTACAAACACTCAAAGCAAACCGGAGGCAAGGGCCAGTTTGCCCATGTGCTGATGCGACTTGAGCCTAACGAAGGAAAGGGTTATGAATTCATTGAAAAAATCAAAGGCGGCAACATCCCCGCTGAATACATCCCATCGGTCAACAAAGGGATCATAAAAACACTCGAACGCGGGGTGATGGCCGGATACCCGGTTGTCGATGTGAAGGTGGTCCTGCTGGATGGCAGTTTTCATCCGGTGGATAGCTCCGACATGGCCTTTCAGACTTGTGCTTCCATAGGTTTTAAACAAGGTTTTATGAAAGCCGATCCTGTATTGCTCGAACCGATGATGAAAGTGGAGGTAAACACACCTGATGAATATATTGGTGATGTGGTCGGCAATCTGAACCGCCGCCGCGGAAAAATTGAAGCGATGCGCCGTTACCGAAAGGGTTCGCAAAAGGTCAATGCCTTTGTCCCCCTGATGGAGATGTTTGGCTATGCCACCCAGTTGCGGAATATTTCCAGTGGACGTGCCAACTATTCAATGGAATTCTTCAAATATACTCCTCTCCCAAAACTTCTGCAGGAAGAGATATTGAAAAAAATTGCCGACGAGAAAAAGTCAGGAAAATAGCCTTTATCCACTTACAGTGCCATCTGGTTCTTCGATCCATTCCATAACGGGGCCTTTTTCGGAAAAAGCCCGGCATTTTTATTTGGGCAAGAATTCATAAATTTTTCTCATATTTGTAACAGAAAAACATTATCTAATCCTCAAATTAAATTTCATGGAAACAAAAAGATTATTCCGTTCGAAAATCGACCGCGTGCTTGGCGGTGTTTGCGGAGGCCTGGGAAAATATTTCAATATCGACCCGGTACTTGTCCGCGTTTTATGGGCAGTATCCTTTTTCGTTGGTGGGGTTGGCTTACTTGGCTATATCATAGCCTGGATCATCATCCCTGAAGAGCCGGTTTTATAAATCCTGTTATGGGATATGGGAGTTTTGGGGCAAATTCGATCTGACCCCGAGGCAGTTCGGTGAGATTTTCTTTTTAAGTCTGTCCCTTTATCATCGTTAGCACCATCTTAAACTTTTCCAGTGCATTTACTGCGTGAGGGATTCCTGCAGGCATGATAATGGTTTCCCCGGCGGTTAAAATAAACTGAACTTCATTAATAATTATCTCTGCCTTCCCTTCAATAACCTGCAACATGGCATCGTAAGGAGCAGAATGGGTACTCAGGCGCTGTCCCTCATCGAAGGAGAACAGCGTTACAGTTCCAACCTGTCGGTCAATAACACGTTTACTAATGATTCCCTCTGATGAATATTCCACCTTTTCGGGGAACCGGAACACCTTTGAGTGTTCGAAAATACTTTTTTCCATAAATTTTGAATTTTTTACGTCCATTCCTCTTCTATCACTTCTCCTTTAAGGCTCACAATAGCCTGTTTGATAGGAATATTCCGGCCGGCATTGCTTCGGGCCGTTTGAGCCATATGCAGAAGTCCTCCGCAGCATGGCACTTCCATCATCACCACGGTGAGTGAATTAATCTTCGTGTCGGCAATCATGGAGGAGAGTTTCTGGATGTAGGATTCTTTGTTGCTGTCCAGCTTCGGACAGGCAATGGCAATAGATTTCCCTTTCAGAAAACGCGAATGGAAATTACCCATGGCAAAGGCTGCACAGTCGGCGGCTAATAAAACATCAGCATTGTTAAAATAGGATGCCTGGGGGTTGAGCAAATGCAACTGAACCGGCCATTGGCGAAGTTCTGATGCAGCGCCTGGCGCCACCACTGCCGAAATGGCGGCTGCTTCCTGTTTGACCTCTTCATCACGGAAATCCCTGACCATTGAGCCGGGACATCCGCATTCATCATGTGAATGATGTTCTGATTTTTCGGGACTCATCATAATGTTATTTTCCTTTAAATAATCGATTGCTTGCTGTAGAAATTTCGTTTCGTTATGATCCCGAAGATGTTCCAGGTGGGCCAGGATGGTATTTCTTCCTTTCGGAACCATGACTTCCATCACCTTTCTTTCATCATAGGGCTCTGCTTCTCGCTCGATGATTTCAATGGCCCCCTCCGGACAATGACCGATGCAAGCTCCAAGTCCATCACAAAACAAATCGCTTATCAGCCTGGCTTTTCCATCGATGAGCTGTATGGCGCCTTCATGACAGTTTGGGATACATATTCCGCAACCATTGCATTTTTCTTCATCAATCTTGATAATCTTTCGTTTCATATATCATAGGTGTATTTAGGTATCTATTTGCCCATTTTGAGATAAAAAAATTACAAATAAGATTGTAATGTCTGCTCTTTAAGAAACTTTTTAAATTCAGCAGTGAGTTTATTTACCACGTTGCCCATAAGACAGCGGTCGAATCCGCATAAATCATATGATAATGGACATTCCCCGATGTCAAGCTGGCCCTCTATTGATTGATAAATATCAAGCAAACTAATTTTTTCAGGGTCCATTTTCATTGAAAATCCTCCTGAAGGTCCTCGTACCGATTTAAGCATGTCGTTTTTTACGAGCCTTTGCAAGACTTTTGCAATATGGTTCTTTGAAAATCCTGTAATTTCGGCAATCTTTACTGCATTTATTCCTTTTACAGAACGGGCAATCAAAACCATACTGTGAATTGCAATGGAAGAGGCTTCTGAAAGGGCGAATATTTTTGACACAACTTATTCAGGTATTTGAATACGCAAATATATCTATAATTTTTATCTCTTTAACAAATAAGCAAAAATAAATTAATTTAGATGCGGCATTTATGAAAGTTTACCCTCCCGGTATGACAAAGATGATTTCAAGCCTTCAAAACCCGCTGATCAAAAATGTACTTCTGCTCAGTGAAAAGCCCCGCGCCCGAAAAGAACAAAACCGGATCGTAATCGAAGGGCTGCGCGAAATTCGGCTTGCTGTATCAGGTGGGTTCAACATCACTGATCTTTATTATTCCCCGGAATTGTTTTCCGCAGAGGAGCTTGCCTCCCTTGCCCTGCAAAATAACCAGGTTGAATTCATCGAAGTTTCTTTATCCGTTTTTAACCGAATGGCCTATCGCAAGGATAGTGGTGGGTTAATTGCCCTTTCAGAACCAAGAAGACTTGTTTTTGCCGACCTTCAATTAAGTAGCTGTCCACTCCTTCTTGTTCTTGAAACAGTTGAAAAACCCGGAAATCTCGGAGCGCTACTTCGCACCGCTGACGCAGCCAATCTCGATGCGGTAATCATATGCAATCCGCAAACCGACATCTATAACCCTAATGCGATCCGATCCAGTATCGGATGCGTTTTTACAATGCCTGTTGTTACAACTAATTCAGAAGAAGCGATGAGCTGGATACGTTCTGCGGGAATTACAATGTTCGGAACCGCGTTAACCGCAACTCACTATTATCATGATGCCAATTTAGTAAAGCCGGCAGCAATTATCATGGGATCCGAAGCAACCGGATTGAGCCCTGCCTGGCTTGAAGGGGCCAACTACCTTATCAAAATTCCCATGAAAGGCAAGATCGACTCGATGAATGTGTCAACCTCCGCTGCAGTTGTAGTTTTTGAAGCCCTGCGCCAACGAAATTTCCGATAACTATTTATACTTCTCATCACCAGGTTTCAACTCAAGGAATCCCTTTGGCATTTTGCTTTTAAAATCGATGAGTTTCCCCGTCACGGGATGGCGGATTGAAAGATAGAAGGCATGTAGCCTTATCCGGCGTTCATACCGTGAATCGGCGCCATAACGCCGGTCGCCCACGACCGGGCAATCCATCTCCGACAAATGCACCCGGATCTGATTCTTACGGCCGGTTTCCAGTTCAACCTCAAGCAGCGCGTAATCAGGCGTACGGTCCATTACCCGGTAATGAGTGATGCCGAGTTTGGCGCCTTCCTGAACATTTACTGAATATACCCGTTGATCGTGTCCTTCAACTAACCAGCTGCGAATTGTCCCTTTGTCGTCTTTTGGTTGACCTTCAACCAGCGCATAGTAAAGTTTCTTTGTGTCCATCCAATGCTTCTTGATCTCCTCCTGGAGTAATTCACTTTTTGCAAAAAGCAGGATTCCCGAAACCTCCCGGTCGAGTCGGTGAACCACAAAAAGGCGCTCTTTCCCTTTCGAATTTTCTTTTACATATGCCTGCATCTGCTGATAAAACGAAGTGCCCCCAAGCCCTCTGTCGCCAATCGTAAGCAAACCGGCGGGCTTCACCGCCACCAAAATTGCATCGTCCTCAAAAAGAACCTGGTACGGAGATTTGACCTTATTTATCTTAATCGATTGTTTGATGTATTCAACAACATCTCCCTCCTTAAGAATAATTGCCGGGTTTGTAACCATTTTCCCGTTAACCCGCACATTGCCATGAGAGATCCGCTGCTTGACTGTCGTTTTCGAAGCCGTTTGAAATTCTTGCAGCAAATGCTCCATCAGGGAACTCATTTTAGAAATTTTACCTTTCATAACACTAAATTATTTTATCTCAGCCTTACTCCCATCACCACCGGTTCATGATCAGAATATTTGAACCCCATCGGTACCGTACGAATGTTTTTGGTCTCAACATTGGGCGAAACCACGAAGAAATCAATAATGGTCGTGCGTGTCACTCCTTTCTCATAGGGAATGTCGGTGAAGCGATTTGATGGGGTCAGGGAGTCATAAACAAAAGACCAATCTTTGAAAAATTTATCCGGAATCGGGGGATCAATTGTGGTAGCCCGATCGCCCTGATGAATCGCTTCAATATTGAACCCATTAGGATTGTTATTCCAATCGCCTCCTGCAATTACATAATTACCTTGTCTGTATTCGCTGGTTAATACCGAATCAAGAATAAAGAGTTCCCTTTGACGCAAAGCTCCTGTCGAATCATACGCTGAATTATGAAGATTCACGATTATAAGTTCTTTACCGTTATCGAGCCTGAACCGAAAAAGCATATAACATCGTTTTAACATTACCAATTGTGTCGGCCAGGGAAAATTAGATTCATAGTATTGAACAGTCGCGGCATCAGGTTGTACCGAAGAAAAGGTCGCGAGACCACCTTTCACCCTTCCCATGGGATCTGATAATGGAAGTGGAACAAACCTGCAATCATAATTGAGCGCAAAAACGTGAAAATATTTTGTCAGCAACGCAGATACTCCCATGTATTCATTCTGGTACCAGGCTCTTTTCGAGAATACATCTAACTCCTGAAGGAAAATAAAGTCAGTGCCTTCACTCGCCTTAATACCCTTTTGAATTCCCTGAAAGTATTCTCTGAATTGTGCCTTTGAAGGCCTGGAAAGTTTACCGCCATCATAAAAAAAATCCATCTCCCTTCCTAGTCCGGCATACCCAATATTCCAGGTAAAAAAAGTGAATTCCCTCTTCGACTGGTCGAAAGGGCTCCCATTTCCATCAATTTTCATCTTTGATTTCAATACAGGCGAAAAAGCAGTAAATGACAGATAGCAAATGAAGCTAACGGCCAAAAGAACAGGAAGTCCAATGAATATCCCCAAAAGCCAGACAATAATTTTTACCGGTTTTGACATAACTCCAGGATAAAAATCGAAAGTACACATTTTTTCATAATTTTACCTTCTTATTTGTTCAATTCCATATTCCAAATGCCACTTCTAGGGTCTCTGATCAGAAAAGCCTATGAACTTCGTCAGTTTCCAATCGATATTCTCAGTGTCGACCCGGTGGCTGAACAGGAAAAGGTACTGAAAAAACTACTGGTTAAAGCCCAGAATACTGCATTTGGAGAGTATTATGATTTCGCCAGGATAATCGGGCGTCATGATATCAACAAGCAATTCAGCGACTTGGTTCCGGTTCACGACTACAGCTCCATGTTTAAAAATTGGTGGTACCGAAGTCTTAATGGCGAACCTTTTGTTGCATGGCCGGGAAGGGTGAAGTATTTCGCTTTGACTTCCGGCACTTCTGAGGCCTCTTCCAAACACATCCCCGTTACTGCCGACATGTTGCACGCTATCCAGAAGGCAAGCATCCGCCAATTGGTTTCTGCCACTAAATATGACTTTCCCGATGAATTTTATGAGAAGGGTATTTTAATGATTGGGGGCAGCACCCATTTGCGATACAACGGCACCTATTACCAGGGCGACCTGTCGGGCATAACTGCCAGCACAATTCCGTTTTGGTTTCAACATTTCTACAAGCCGGGAAGGCGCATTTCCAGGGAACAGGAATGGTCGGTCAAACTGAACGACATCGTGCGTAATGCAAAAGCCTGGGACATCGGTATCATCGTTGGCGTGCCGGCATGGATCCAGATCATCCTTGAAAAAATCATCGATTTCTATGGAGTCCGGACCATTCATGATATCTGGCCCAACCTTTCGGCTTACGTTCATAGCGGGGTCTCCTTTGAACCATATATCCGGAGTTTTGAAAAACTACTTGACCACCCGATCCTATTCAACGAAACATATCTCGCTTCTGAAGGATATATCGCTTTTCAGCAGCCCGGTAACCATAAAACCATGCAAATGGTATTGGATAATGGCATTTATTACGAATTTATTCCTTTCAATGAGACCAACTTTGACAGCGAAGGTGATCTGAGGGCAAATCCGGAAACAATCACCATAAGTCAGGTTGAGGAGGGAAGGGAATATGCTCTTTTGTTATCAACCTGTGCTGGAGCATGGAGATACCTTATCGGAGATACTATAAAATTTATTTCCAAAGAACGAAGCGAAATTATGCTGACCGGGCGTACCAAACATTTCATAAGTCTATGCGGGGAACACATTTCTCAAGACAACCTCAATCGGGCTATCCGGATGTTTCAGGACGAGTACAATGTGAAGATTAACGAATTCACTATCACAGGCATCAGATATGGTAACCTTTTTGCCCATCAATGGTACCTTGGTACCGATGACAATGTCGATCCTTTTCTCGCAGCAAATAAACTCGACGAATATCTTAAAATTCTGAATGATGATTATAGGGTCGAACGAATTGAAGCCATTAAAAACGTTTCTGTAGAAGTATTACCTTTGCAGGTGTTTTACGACTGGATGAAGGTACGGGGCAAAGAGGGGGGTGCAAATAAATTTCCCAGGGTTATCAAAAACAGTCAGTTGGAACAATGGATTGCACATATAAATTTATATAAAAATCATCCGAATAATTGAGTCCTGTATTACATCCATTATTTGAAGGCTTCATATTAGGCTTTACTGTTGCTATTTCACTCGGCCCCGGTTTGTTTGCCTTGCTGCAAACTAGCATTAAACATGGAGTTAAAACCGGAATATTTCTTGCCGCCGGGATATTTACAAGCGACCTTGCACTGGTAGTCGCATTATATTTCGGGGCAGCCCAGATTATTACCGACCCGAAATATCACCTTGTGCTTGGCATCACAGGAGGTGTCGTGATGACGATTTTCGGAATATATACTTTTTTCAAGAGGGTTCCTCAAACCGAGCAGGTTGAAGCCATCAATGAAATTAAAGTTAAGAAAAAGGGACCCGTTCCTTACTTTTTTAAGGGATTTGTCCTTAACCTTGCCAATCCATTTCTATGGGTCTTCTGGATTACCTCTATGCTTGCAATAAATGCCACGTACGGGGGAAACCAAAAATCGGTAGCGCTGTTTTTTGCAGGTAGTCTGTCAGTGATCCTCATGACTGATATTTTAAAGGTGGTGCTTGCCAACAAGATTAAAATTGCCGGCAATCCTCAGGTTAAACTTTGGATGAACCGTATTGTCGGCTTTCTTTTTTTTATCCTCGGGGCCTTCATTATCTCAGGCTCACTTCTGGAATATTTCAGGGGCATGTCGCTTCAGGTACCCTGAATTAATACCTTTTTGTATTCGGTTAAATTGACTTAATAAGTCGCTCAAAATCTGTTTTATAATTCGTTCCGATTGGTATCATCCGGTCGTTTATTTTTAAATGATTCCCCTCAATTAAGTCAACCCGCGACAAGGCAATAATAAAGGATTTATGTATTCGCGGGAACAATCTGTTTGGTAACAATCTTTCAATGTTTTTAAGCGATTGATAGCTGACAATCATTTTGTCGGTTGTAAAAATCTTAACATAGTCTCCAAGCGCCTCGATATAAAGAATGTTATCGAGGGTGACTTTATAGGTTTTTTTACTGGATTTAATAAAGATGAACGAATCATCTGCTCTTTCAACCTCTTTTATTTCGTAAGACTGCAATTCCCTGCTTTTGATAAGCTCTTCTGCCTTCTGGATAGCCTTATAAAAACGGTCAAAGGCAAATGGTTTCATCAGATAATCAACAACATCAAGTTCATATCCCTGTATGGCAAATTCTGCATAGGCCGTTGTAATTATTACCAATGGCGGATTTTTTAATGTTTTAAGAAAATCGATGCCGCTTAAGCGTGGCATGTTGATATCGAGGAAAATCAGATCCGTTTCCATACTATGCAACACATCAATCGCTTCTATCGCACTGTTGCATTTTGCAACAATTTCAAGAAAGGGAATATTCTCTGCATATCGCTCGATGACACGCTGTGCCAAAGGTTCGTCATCTACAAGTAAACATCGGATTTTCATGCAACTAATATAGTTAATCCCACATGATATAATTTTGCCGATTCAGTGATTTTTAAATCATGCTTGTCTGGATATAGTAATTCTAGTAGCTTTTTAACATTCGCTAATCCAAATCCGCCAGAAGATTTCTGCTCCGGGAAACGCTCAACCATATTTTCGATAGTAAACTCTACCCTGTCTTCGTGTTCCAGATTAAAAACAATATGAATGAATGGATGATCCTTTTTGGCCCTCGATCCGTGTTTGAACGCGTTTTCAATAAATGCAATATACAGTAGCGGGGCTACTTTATGATTAAAATTGGCGCCCTTGACTTCAAAATTTACCTGAAGAGTCTCATCGGTTCGAAGCCTTTCAAGATAAACATAACTTTGAAGAAATTCCAGTTGCTTACCTATCGGAACCAGGTCATCTTTTGATTCATATATGACATACCGCATAAGGTCTGACAGTTTTAAAATCAACTCAGGCGCTTTATCCGACTTATCAAGACTAAGGGAATACAAGCTGTTAAGGGTATTGAAAAAGAAATGGGGGTTGACCTGTGCCTTCAACGCCCTGAGCTCGGCTTCGATTTTTTGCCTTTCAACCTCTTTCATACGTAACTCCACATCCTGAAGAGTAATTGAATCCCGCATGAATTTCAGCAAGGTTGAAACTATAAGGAATAACAAAATCAGGATAAATTCTGCAATAAATTCTGCTAAAAAGTTAGGATGCGAACCTCCTTCAAAAAAACAGGTGACATAATAATTTAATAATATGAAAAGAAGAATATTGGCCAGTTCAAGTACAAAAAACAGAAGAAATTTCCTTTTATTGAAAAACGATGGGATAAGCCAAAGTAAGTTAATATATACCGAGATTGCCAAAAAGGCGGTCGTTATCAGAATACTGACAGCTCTGCGGCCTGTGATGCTATAAAAATTAAAATCACCCCGGGTGTAAATAAGAACAACTGTGAATAATACTATACTGATAAGCCAGAAAAGAAAATGTTGAATTAAAAAGTATCGGTTTCTCTTTTGAAAAAGGTCGCTGGGTTTCATCGAAATGAATTTTTAGCAAATGTGGGCAATGATTTCGGAATTGTCAATTTTTTTTGATGTCCTCAAGGAAAAACATGATGAAAGCCATTCTTTTAACCATGAGGAGGCCATCTTTTCAGCTGCCAAATTAAAGCGATCATCGAGAATTTAGCCGGTTTATCAAAAAAAACGCATGTTTAATGAAATAGTCACTATCATTGCAATCCGTTTTTAATCAGCCCCAAACAAAAGAAAAATCATAGTTATCATTCTAAATTTTTAACAATTGACTTTTATGAAAACAATATCATTGAAATTGAAGCTTGCCATCCTCGCGATCATGCTTTTTTTGACGACCGGATCATTCAGTTACTCCGAAAATCCGCCTGATGAGGGAATGTGGCTTCCATTATTGCTCGAGCGGTTGAATTATGTCGACATGCAAAAAATGGGACTTCACCTTACGGCCGATGAGCTCTATAGCATCAACAACAACAGTTTAAAAGATGCAATTGTTGGGTTATCTGCAAATGGCGGAGGGGGTGGTTTCTTTTGTACAGCAGAATTGGTATCTGCACAGGGGTTAATTTTTACCAATCATCATTGTGGATATGGCTCCGTACAGAATCACAGCACCCCTGAGCATGATTATCTTACTAACGGTTTCTGGGCAAAATCGATGAGCGAAGAGTTGTCAAATGAAGCCATGTGTGCATCATTTCTGCAACGTATTGAGAATATGACCGATTCAATTATGCCTTTTCTTTCCGATACGCTCAAAGAGACCGACCGTGCCAGCAAGGTAAAGGAAATATCGAACAGGATTAAGAAAAGAGCAGAAGAAGGCGGTAAGTTTGAAGCAACAGTAAAACCATTTTATGGCGGGAACGAATATTACCTTTTTGTTTTTAAAACATACAAGGACGTTCGGTTGGCTGGAGCTCCACCCTCATCAATCGGAAAATTTGGCGGCGATACCGATAACTGGATGTGGCCCCGCCATACTGGAGATTTTACCATCTTTCGTATTTATACCGATCCCGATGGAAACCCCGCAAAATATTCAGAAAAGAATATCCCACTTAAGCCAGCATACCATCTGCCTATTAGTCTTAAAGGCATTAAAAAGAATGATTTCACCATGATCTGGGGATACCCGGGAACAACAACTCGTTATATAACTTCCTATGGTATTGAATATAATCTCAGTGTATTCTACCCGACCCTGATCAAGCTTTTTGGAAAAGAACTGGAGATAATGAAAGAGCGGATGGATGTTGATAAAACTGTGAAAATTGCCTATGCTGCCGACTATGCGGGCATTGCAAATACATGGAAAAATTTCATCGGTCAATCCCGAATGGTTGTCCGCAATAAAGTGGAAGATAAGAAAAAAATAATTGAAAGTGATTTCATTACATGGTACAGCAAAGATCCTCTCTTACAGAAAAAATATGGAAAGGTACTTGACGACCTGCAAACAAACTATGCCGGGATGAAAAAAATTGCTATTCCATACTTCTATACCAATCTTGCCGGGATGAGCCTTGATGTGGTGAAAATGGCATCTCAATTTGATGGACTGAAAGTAGCGCTTGAAAAGAAAAACAAAGGTGCGATAAAAGAGGCTCAGGATGGATTAAAAAAAGCTGTTAAAGATCAATTTAAGGAATACGACCAAACCATTTCAAAGAAGACGCTTGCCGAAATGCTTCGGATGTATTCAACAGATGTTTCCAAAGCCGAGCTGCCGGATATATTTACAACGATCGAAAAAGATTATAACAATGATTTCACGGCTTTCGCCGATGCCGTATATGCAACCTCTGTGTTTGCCACTCCTGAAAATGCCAACAAATTCATTGATAAACCCAATCTGAAAATATTTAAAAAAGACCTGGGCTGGAAACTTTCCAGTTCAATGCAGGAAGCCAGGGGCAAGAACGCTGCTGCCTATGGAACAGCAAGAGGAAATGTTGCTGTGGCAAACAGGTTGTTTATTGCAGGTCTCCGCGAAATGGACCCAAAGCTGGTGAAATACCCCGATGCCAACTCAACGATGCGCATGACCTATGGCAGCGTGCTTGATTATTATCCGGCCGATGCCGTTCTCTACGACTATGCAACCACCCTGAAGGGCGTTATGCAAAAGGAAGATCCTGCAAATGATGAGTTCATTGTTGAAAAGAAATTGAAAGAACTCTATCAGGCCAAAGACTATGGCCAGTATGGCGAAAACGGCGAAATGGTTGTTTGTTTTCTTACCACGAACGATATCACAGGCGGAAATTCAGGAAGCCCGGTAATCAATGGCGACGGGCAACTCATTGGACTTGCATTCGATGGCAACTGGGAAGCCATGAGCGGCGACATTCTGTTTGAACCCGATATGCAGCGCACCATCAACGTCGATATCCGCTATGTTTTGTTTATCATCGATAAATTTGCAGGCGCCACCAACCTGATAAATGAATTGACCCTGGTAAAATAATAGATCTTTTCATACAAAAAGAGGCTGTTTCGGTCAAAATGAAACAGCCTCTTTTTTTGCATCTATTTGGATACAAACCGGACTGTTTTGTTACATCAGGAGACGCTTTTTACTTCTTTTGCCCTTCCGGAAACCACCATGTAAATACCTGCAAAGGCAAGGCTGATCCAAATAACGGCAGGAATAATCCCAATAACAAAACATATCAAACCGCACAATCCCACAATGAAAGCAACGATCCCCATCAGGAAAATAGTACCCGTATGCCCCTTTGTCATTTTCCAGCTTTTCCTCACAGCATCCACGGCCTCCATCTTTTCGTCCATCACCAGATAAGGCACAAAGGAAAGTTTGCAGGCAAAAATAATACCCGGTACGAATAACATAATGAAACCTGCCCCTACAATTAAAAAAACCAGGACATTGGCCAAAAGGATGTTCCCGAACGATTGGTAAGCAAAAAACATATCCTGTACTCGAAAAGGTTCACCACGTACCGCTTTAAGATACACCCAGGCCGAACCATAACTTATAGGCATCAGTACCAGCATTCCATAAATAAAATTAAACAAGCCGGTTGTGAAAGTACCTACATATTGCACATTAAAGAATATACCAGTGAACCCCATGGGGGCCGACAGTAGTACTTGAACAAGTAAAACCAGTAAAAGTTCCGGGAAGTACTTTTTCAATATTACCCAGCCATGTCCGTATGAGCCAGATACTGTCGGCTCGGGCAACTGACTTTGATTAATGATTTCATTGCTTTGTGTGTTTTCCATATCGCTGTTTTTTAAGGGTAAAAGTAACTGTTTTTTTAAAATCCATGACGGAATAGCATTTTATTATCAGGATCCGAAGAGACATCATACAAATAATATACAAAATCGTTGTAAACACGAATTTTTTCTGGAAAATAGTGAAAAAGTGTTAGCCGTTTTTTTAGGATCCCGGAATTCAAATATATTTCAAAAAGACTATATTGCCCATTTGAAACAAAAGTTGTATACACTTTTTCTGATCGTTCATCTATTAAAACATCACCGGTCCACCGTCCATCATTGACATTATCAATCTTCAATGCAAGTTTATAGGAATAATTGCCTTCCATATCATAAAACTCCACTTCACGCTTAGGTATATTAAAAATACAAATAAAATTCCCGATTTTATACAAGGCGGTTTTAATCGGACGATACAGTATCTTGTGAACATAATTCCAGGATACAAACTCCTCTCTTGAATCAGGATGGCCGTTATTCATCAAAAAACTGGCATCTTCGGGATTACGCCTTAACATTTTCATCTTTTTTTCATCTGTAACCTGGGCAATGACCTGTTTTACAAATGTCTTCCTGTTTATTCCATAATATTCCATGCCAAGTTTAATGTTTGTGTTTTTTTGGAAAAATAATATTTCAGATGTGGCTGCTACACAGTTTTTCAGCACATTATCAAATTTTTTCAGGTTGATCGGATGTATCAGGTGCAGTTGCCTCTCCAGGCGGAATACCTGAAACCCTGAATCATGGCCTAATACATGCAAAACACCCAGACAATCCCTGAACAGGCTTTCGGGTTTAAAATGAAACGGCATAGAGGTGGCCACAGTATCTCCCTGGAGATCTTTACAAATGAGCTCGGCCTTGGAAACTTTCTGCCTGAAAATCAACAAGTAAACCAAATTACTGTCAATTTCATAATCAAGAACCGCCCAATGAGTGTCTTTAAAAAATGTCTCATGAACGTTAGCTTTAATTTCGACCTCGTTTAACATTTTAACTTCACGCCTGAGATATATTGTTAACGTAAATGATGTTTCATCCAATAAGATCGTCTTCGTTTCAAATCCAACACAACTTACAACCAGCGTTGCAGGAATGCTGTCGAGGAAAAACGAAAATACACCCTTTTTATCGGTTACAGTTCCAACCCGAGAATCTGCAATTGAAAGATTAACATTGGGAATGCCTGCTTTCTTTTGATCCTCAAGGACTTTCCCATAGTAAAAATGATACTGGCCCTGGGTAACCGTAACAACACAGGTAAACAAGACCATGAAAACGAATATCCGGAGAGAAAATACAACTGTTGATAGCCGGATTTTGAAATTTTTCATCTTCAAAAATTGAAACTATTTCTCTTTCAAAGGTAAATTAAATGAATCATTGTTTCTGTGAATACCCTATTTGCCTCTGATTTTTTATCGGTAGAAATGAACATATTACCGGTCATACGACCTACATGATCGATTTGTGAACATTTCTTTTGGATTTAAGTTACATCTGTCGTTACTTTGTGTTTGAATTTCAACAATATGAGATGAAAAAGAAGTACAAAATTCTGATTCACATCGCCTTCTGGATTTACATGTTCAACCAGATTCTGCTTACATTTGCCATGTGGTCCGGAAAAGGTTATGACCCGTTTGAGCAGATCACTATTTATCCATTTACCAGTTTCATCACGTTTTATAGCTTTTATTTCGTATTAGGATTGTTTTTCACCAGAAAAAACAAACTTTTTCCTATCCTTTTACTTTTAGCCGTCTTTGTAATTCTCATTCCATTGCGCATCGGACTTGAATATCTTTTCTGGAAATATATAGGATACAATCACCTTAAACCGTCAGAAGTTTTAACCATAGATAAAAGCTGGTGGTTTAACTCCATGCGCCTGGTGATCATCTATGGCATTTATGCTTTGCTGATTCAACTTGCCATTGGTTGGTTTGATGCGCAGAAATTGAAAACCGAGTTAATGTTAGAAAATAAATCAGGTGAACTTGCATTGCTCCGGTCGCAGATAAATCCGCATTTTCTGTTTAATACCCTGAACAATATCTATTCGCTTGTTTATAAAAAATCGGAAGATGCCCCCGAAGCAGTGATGAAAATGTCGGCCATCATGCGCTATATGCTGTATGATGCAACGACTGATAAGGTATTGCTTGAAAAAGAAATCGAATACCTTAAGAGTCTTATCGAGCTTGAAAAACTCCGTCTAAGGCATTCTGATTTCGTTGAATTCAATATATCAGGCAATTTCGAAGGGAGAACCATTGCTCCTATGCTACTTATCCCATTTGTTGAAAATGCCTTTAAACACGGCAGCAAACGCGTAACAAACCCGGGCATCCGGATCAATTTATCTGTCACTCCACAAGAAATTCATTTTAATGTCATTAACCACTTGCGAAAAAATATTTCAGCGCCCAAAGACCTGATGGGGGGAATCGGCTTAAAGAATATCAGCCGCAGGCTAAATCTTCTTTATCCGGGCAAACATCATCTTGAGATCAACTCCGACGATGATTTATTTAACGTTCAACTAACCCTTTTGATATGAAAATTAATTGCATAGCAATCGATGATGAGCCCCTTGCTCTCGACATCATTAGAGATTATTGTTCGAAAGTTGCTTTTTTGAACCTCCTTAAAACATTTGATAATGCCATCGAATCAATTGAATATATTCGGTCCAATAAGGTTGATTTGATTTTTTTGGATATCCAGATGGAGGAGCTAACGGGAATCCAGCTGTTAAATGCCCTTAAACAAAGACCTTTCGTAATTTTCACCACCGCTTACGAGCGTTACGCTATCCAGGGTTTTGAACTGGACGTTGTTGACTATATGCTGAAACCGATCTCCTTTGAACGGTTCATCAAAGGGGTTAATAAGGTTTTTGAAAGGATGCAGCTTGATGTAGGGAGTTCAAAATCCGAAGCAGGCAAAGCAAAGCCTGCAGAAGTATCCTTTTTCTTCGTTAAAACTGAAACCCGGATGGAACGCATTGAAAATAACGACGTCCTTTACGTAGAGGGCATGGGCGACTACTGGCGTATTGTCACAAAAACGCGCAGGATCATGACCCTCATGAATGCACGTAAACTGGAGGAAGTTTTGCATGAACCCCAGTTTTGCAGGGTACATAAATCCTTTTTTATTGCATTGGATAAAATCGAATCTATCGAACGTAACCGTATAAAGATCGGTGACCAATATATTCCCGTCAGCGAAACATATCACAAGTCTTTTTTTGACCTGGTTGATCGAAAAAAACTGGCCTGAATCAGGCAACCCAATCGTAATCCATTTGTTTGCGGGCAAGGTCGATGCGCTTAACCCTGATTTTCAGTTTATCCCCAAGCTTAAACCGATAGCCGTGCCGTTGCCCGATTATCTGATAATTCTCCTCGTCAAGGTAGTAATAGTCATCTTCAAGGTCGCGCAGGCGGATCATCCCCTCACATTTTGTACCTATAATTTCAGCGAAAATACCCCATTTACTCACCCCTGAAATCAAAGCATCAAATTCCTGACCTATCTTATCAAGCATGTATTCAGCCTGCTTGTACTTTACCGACATCCGCTCGGCATCAACAGCCCTGCGCTCCATCTCCGATGCATGTTCACACATTGGCTCATATAACTCCCTGGAAACCGCAGGAGCATTATGCATATAATCAAATAGCAGCCGGTGTACCATCAGGTCGGGATACCGGCGTATAGGCGAAGTAAAATGTGAATAAAACTGAAACGCCAGCCCATAATGGCCTATATTGTTCGTAGAGTAATATGCCTTTGACATGGTCCTAATGGCGATGGTTTCAATCATCGTCTCGGTTCCGGTGCCTTTGATATCGCTGAATAGTTTGTTAAAAGAGTCGGCAAGCGATTTTTTTGAACTGATTTTTATTTTGTAGCCGAGCCTTTCAACAAACTGGGTGAAATTTTCCAGCTTTTCCGGATTGGGTGTGTCATGAACCCGGTAAACAAATGTCTTCACATTTTGGGTTTCTCTTTTCTTTCCGATAAATTCAGCCACCTTACGGTTGGCCAGCAACATGAAATCTTCAATTAACTTATTGGAATCTTTCATCTCCCGGAGATAAATACTCAGCGGCCGGCCCAGGTCATCCAGTTTAAACCTCACCTCCTGGGTTTCAAAATTAAATGAACCTTTCTGGAAGCGCTCTTCGCGCAGTTTCAAGGCAACTTTGTTCAGGGTAGCGATCTCGGTTGCAAATTCCCCGGTACCAGATTCTATGATAGCCTGAACTTCCTCGTATGAGAAACGGCGATTCGAATTGATCACTGTTTTGCCGAACCATTCAGAATGAATTTTAGCCTTTTCATCCATTTCAAACACTGCCGAAAAACACAATCGGTCTTCCCCCTGCTTCAACGAGCACAACCCGTTTGATAACCTTTCGGGCAGCATCGGTATAGTACGGCCAACCATATAAACCGAGGTTCCCCGTTCAATCGCCTCCTCGTCAATGGCCGAACCCGGTTTCACGTAATATGATACGTCGGCAATATGTACACCGATCTCCCAATGTCCATTGTCCATTATTTTCAAAGAAATGGCATCGTCAAAATCCTTGGCATCCTCAGGGTCGATGGTAATAGTAAAAACCGATCGGAAATCCTTACGTTTGCTGATCTCAGCCTCGGGTATTGCATCGGGAAATGAGGCCGCCTCTTTCTCCGCTTTGGAAGAAAAAAACAATGGAAAATCAATTTCGGCCAATATCGACTGCATTTCAACTTTGTTATCGCCTGGCTTCCCGAGAACCTCCTTAACCTCACCGAAAGGATTGGCCGACTGGGAAGGCCATTCGGTGATTATGGCAACAACCTTCTGCCCGTTTTTTGCTCCGTTCAGTTTAGAAAGGGGAATGAAAATATCGACCGGCATCGTGGCATTATCAGGCCTGAGAAATGCAAAATTCTTTGAGGTTTCAATTGTGCCGACAAATTGCTTTTTATTCCGTTTGATGATCTCAGCAATCTCCCCCTCCAGCTTATGTCCTTTGCGCCTTGGGAAAATGAAAACCTTTACCTTGTCCCCATGAAGAGCATGATTTGTATTAGTGGCTCCAATAAAAACATCTCCCGATTTGTCATCAGGGATCACATAGGCCTTTCCGGTTTGTTTCATGTCGACTGTGCCTGTGATTGAGGTTTTTATCTCTTTTTCATACTTCGCACTTTCACGGTTAATCTGATATTTTCCCCTCTTGCTGACAGCAAGTTCCTGGTTCTTGAATAACTGCCCGATGATCAGGCTGATCAGATCCTTGCTTGCACGGTCTTTGATCCCAAGCCTCGCGGCAACCTGTTTATAATTGAAACTGCTGTAAGGATTATTCAGAAAAACATCCAGCACCGATTTTACAAAGGTGTTCTTTTCACTGCCGCTTAAACTCTTTTTCTTTCCCATAAAATCTATATTTACTATTTTTTTTTCCTGCCAAATTTTAATTCCGCACCAACGGAACTCAACCCTTCCCATTCAACATTCATCATTCACCCTTACCTCACTCCCACCGGCATAGCCTCCAGGAGGGCTTTGGTATATTCCGATTGCGGATTTGAATAAACCTTGTCCGCCTCTCCCATCTCTTCAATTTTTCCGCTCTTCATTACAATTATCCTGTCCGACATATATTTAACCACCGAAAGATCATGAGAGATAAAAATGTAGGTCAGGCCAAAATCCTTTTTCAAATCATTTAACAAATTTAAAACCTGCGCCTGGATAGAAACATCTAGCGCCGAAACCGACTCATCACAAATGATAAGCCGGGGTTCAACGGCGAGGGCCCTTGCAATGCAGATCCGCTGTCGTTGCCCACCCGAAAATTCATGTGCAAAACGGAAGTAGTGCTCAGGTTGCAAGCCGACTTTTTGAAGTAATTCCATCACCCGGGCTTTTCTTGTCTTATCATTCTGATGTAACTTATGTACCTTCATGGGCTCCAGAATAGCTGGGCCAATCGCCATCCTGGGATTAAGTGATGAATATGGATCCTGAAAAATGATTTGCAGATCCTTCCGGAGTTTTTTCAATTTGCCGGCGTTCAGCCTGGTTATATCCTGTTCCTGGTATATAATTTTACCTTCGGAGGCGGGAAGAAGTTCAAGCATAACCCGGGCCAGAGTGGTTTTCCCGCATCCCGATTCCCCCACAATTCCTAGTGTTTCGCCCGGGTACACAAAAAAATCAGCTTTTTCAAGTGCAGTAAAGGAACCAAAACGTTTACCAAGGTTCTTAACCTCTAAAATGGGCTTCTGCGCGTAGAGCCGCTTATGTTCGCTCGTTCGTTGCCCGGGAGTAATCACTGGCTTGATTTCGGGAAATTCCTCCTTCATGTAATTTTCAATAGTAGGAAGCCGTGTCAGTCGTATATCTAACGGAGGTCTGCAGGCAAGCAACCCGCGCGTGTAAGGCTTGCCAGGGTTGCTGAAAATATCAGTAACTGTTCCCCCCTCCACTACCTGCCCTTTATGCATCACCAACACCCTATCGGCGAAACCATAAACAAGTCCAAGATCGTGGGTGATAAAAAGGATACTCATTTTCCTCGATTCCTGAATGCTTTTCATAAGTTCAAGAATAGTTTTCTGGACAGTTACATCCAGTGCCGTGGTTGGCTCGTCAGCGATTAAGATAGACGGACTGCATGAGATCGCCATGGCAATCATAACCCGTTGTTTCTGCCCACCAGATAACTGGTGAGGATAAGCTCCTGCTATTTTAGATGGCCCAGGAAGCCTGACCTCGTTAAATAAATCCAATGCCTTTTCACGAGCCTGCTTTTTTGAGTAGCCAAGATGCATCCTAAGGCTTTCCATCACCTGGTCCCCACACGTAAATACCGGGTTAAGAGAGGTCATGGGTTCCTGGAAAATCATTGCGATAGAACTGCCCCTGAGTTTTTGCATTTCACCTTCATCAAGTTGAAGGAGGTCTCTTGCTGAATTCCCGCCATCCCTGAATATAATTTTTCCATTTGAAATTTTTCCAGGAGGAATAGGAATCAGCCCTAAAACCGCCAATGCTGTTACTGTCTTCCCGGAACCCGACTCCCCCACAACGGCCAGCGTTTCTGATTCATTCAGGTTGAACGAAACATTATCAACAACTGTCAAATCCTGGTGATCAGAAGTAAACCCAACAGATAAATTATATACCTCAAGCAAGGGCAGGGATTTCATTTACAGGATAAATTTTGATCAAACCTACATGATTTTTTTCAATTTCGGGTGAATGTTTATAAATAACCCAGCCCTAAATGTTACCTTTTTCATGTTTCGATGATTAAGCAAAAACAGTAAGATGATCTATCTCGGTGATTTTATTTCGCTTATTTTTCCTAGAATTTGCGAGGCTTGCGGTAACAGCCTCTGGAAAAACGAAGAGGTGCTCTGCCACAGTTGCGAATACCACCTTCCTAAGACAAATTTTCATTTTGACAATGAAAATCCCGTCACTAGCCTATTCTGGGGGAGAGCGCCCATAGAAACCGGGGCCGCATTCCTCTATTTTAACAGGGGAAACAAGGTTCAGCGTTTGATACATCAACTGAAATATAAAAGTAAAAAAGAGATCGGAATATTTCTGGGCGCACAATATGGCCAGGAATTAAAGTATGTGCCCGGTTTTAGTACAGCTGATGCTATTGTCCCTGTGCCACTTCACAAGAAAAAGCAAATGCAACGGGGTTACAACCAAAGCGAACAGTTTGCAATCGGATTGTCCGGTTCCATGAATATCTCTGTACACAATCATCTGCTGACACGAATAAAAGCAACCGAAACACAAACCAGGAAATCACGTTTCAGAAGATTTCAGAATGTTCATGAAATATTTTCAGTCTGTCACCCTGAACTATGGATTGGAAAACACCTTATTCTGGTTGATGATGTGGTTACAACAGGCGCCACCCTTGAATCATGCATCCTTGCATTGAAAGTAATTCCAGGGGTAAAGATCAGTATTGCATGCATTGCCACGGCAATGCTCTGAGGTGGCTTTCCATAATTTACAGAAAATGATTTTCTTGCATGTTTTCGCTGAAACGACCTGACGGACAGTATCTCGCAAGCCCGCCGGTACCTGCTATAATTTTCCTGCAAGAACTGTTGTCCTTTTAATTATTCTGACTGTACCGTCCGGCCGCGTGAATTCAATAAGCAAAATATAAAACCCTAGCGGAGCCTTACCCCTGTTATCAGTCATCCCATCCCAAACAAAAAAGCCTTCATTTCCAGATAAAACATTGTTGGCCAATTGTTTGATCAACCGCCCCCGGGAATCATAAATCGTGATGTTCACTCCACAATCCGGATTATTTTCACGAATGATGATGTTCAGCAAATCATCCCGACCATCATTATCCGGAGAAAAAATGTCAGGTTCAATATTAATTTCGTCATCTGTTTCGCCCGGCCTTACCCAATGAGAGTTTTGGTATGCCGGTGTGGCAAATCCCACCGTTTCAGCCGCAGAATGCCAGTTATTTTTATCATCTGATGACATTTCCGGATTAGTTCGTTCCAGCGAAACGCCTTCCCTGGTGGTTAATAAAGGATAATGCATTTCAGACCCATATTGCACCTTGTCTATAATTATCAGATTGTCCTTCCTTGCCAGGATTACTGTTCCCGTGTCATCTCCAAATACCGGGAAGCCGGTCATTCCGATAATGGCTTCAGGCGCAGGGGAACGATACTTTTCACAAATATCGTCAGGACTTGGGGTTATGACAATATAATTACCCGGAAATAACAAGTAACCGTTCGATATCAATGGTGTTGCATTTGGAAGAAGCCCGGCCAATGTATCGCTGTTAGATAAAACTAATGACCTAAGGTCGATGATTTTCTCCGATCGGTTGTATAATTCAACAAATCTTGAGCCTCCGCTTAAAGGATCTGATAAAATTTCGTTTATAATGATATCTCTGCATGAAACCGTATCGGGGATGGCAAACCTGATTGTCCCGGAAGAATCAGAAAAGTTTCCCGCGCAATCTTTCTGGTTACCCGACAAACGAAGGAAATATGTGATCCCGCTTTTAAAAACCTCATTGAAAAATAATTTCGTTGTTTTGAAATCCGGTGATATCGGTACCACCCTGGCAGGGTTTGTCATTCCGCTTAGGTTGTTTTCAAATGGGCCTGTTAACCAATCCTCTGCCGAAAGAAGAGAGGCGCTATCCATCGCCTCTGTAAAATAAACCTCCAGCAGGGAGGAATCAGAAATAATCGCTCTTGCTGCAATTGGCGCCTCATCATCGGGGTTGGATTTATAAACTGAATTTGCCCGGCCGGGAGTTCCACCCGAAGCATCCTTCGACGCGGCCCAATTTTCACTGCAACCGCATGGGTTGGAGGGATCAATCATCTCTAACGACCACCCCCCCTCCTCTTTAAACGAGCCCCGGAACCAATCGGGGCTAAATGAAACAGAATGAATCACTTGCCGTTGTGGATCCTTAATTACCAAGGTGGTCCCTTCATTCGACAATGAAGAGGCAGATGTGAATAAAACAGCACAATCAGCCCAATTCATATAAT
>JBAXKG010000001.1:0-136256 GCA_037137455.1 Bacteroidota bacterium | reverse complement strand
AGGATCATTAACATTCACCTGTAAATAAACATGCCATGGAAAAGCAAAACAACATTTTCATGTACCTGTTACTGATAACGGGTATTATTCTGATGATTACGAACGGATGTAAAAAAAGTACCGATCCGGAACCTCTACCAGACAATACAGTCAAGGATATTGATGGAAATATTTACCATCAGGTAACAATTGGCCCCCAGATATGGCTGGTCGAAAACCTGAAAACCACCAGGTACCGTAATGGTGAGGTTATCCCCAATGAGACTGTCGATTCATTATGGAACAAACTATCGAACAATTCAACAGGGGCATTATGCAACTACAACAACGATGTAAATACCGGAAATTCATATGGATTTTTGTATAACTGGTTTGCCGCAAGTGACAGCCGTGGGTTGGCTCCTGAAGGCTGGCGTGTTGCCACCGAAGCCGACTGGCAAACTTTGGTCACCTTTCTGGGTGGCGATACTTTGGCCGGCGGCAAGCTAAAGGAGGCTGGTACCGCCCATTGGTTAGCTCCGAATGCCGGCGCAACAAACCAGTCAGGTTTTACTGCACTCCCGGGCGGGCTGAGGGTTTACAGCGGAAAGTTCGAGATGATGGGAACCATGGGTCTCTTCTGGACATCTACCTCCTCGGATGATTACAGCGGCTTTAACTGTGGAATGTTTAACGAGACTCCCGGAGCTATTATTGATGGAAAACGCAGGGGCTATGGATTCAGTGTGCGCTGTGTAAAGAAATGAGTGCGCCCTAAGTTACTTCACGTTCCGTCATTTATTTAAACCTGCACTTCGGGAATAAACCTACAATTATTCATTAAAACCAACCTCTGATTATATTAGTTTTGGCTCGTTAATTCTGTAAGATATGCAGCTACAGACGTTTTATTTCATTTAACCATATGTTCAGGATTGTTATAAATTACCTTAATGAGTTAAAAAAGAATTTGACAAATACGATACGGAGGATCTCTTTTATACAGAAATCATCGAAAAGATCATTTCCAGAAGGGAACTCAAAGCTTCACTGGGCAGGCTTTTGTTCTGGGCCTCATCTTGATTCTGCGCTTCAATACCTTGATGCTGACCGGGAAGCCTACACGATTATGGCTGTAAATTCTATTCTTTCACAAACCTGGCTGATAGAGTTTCATTATTATTGACAATCCTCAGCAAATAAAAACCCTTTGTAAGTCCCTTTATATTGAAATTTGTTATTTTCTGCATAATTGGTTGTTGCGCGATCAATTGTCCTTTTATGTTATATAGACAGATATATGTTTTCTGAAAATGAGATATCTCCAACAGCTCAATAGTGATTATGTCACGAGAAGGATTTGGATATATTAAAATTTTGGCGCTATTGCCCGGAAATTCTGCAAAACCCGTTCCGCCATTTGTGGTCTTTAAGATCGTACCACCATACCCAAAGGCATAACCCGTGCTGACGCTGGTAAAGCATACGGAATTCAACGCATTGGTTGTCCCGGCAACCAGACTTGTCCACGTTGTACCTTCATTTGTCGTTTTTAAAATAACTCCGACAGCATTTAATTCACCGCCCCCCACATACCCTGTTGTGGCATTGCTAAAGTACACCGACCCTAAAGTTACCTGCGTTCCGCTCGACAACGCATTCCAATTTGAGCCTCCATTACTGGTTTTTAGTATTGTCCCTTTACTGCCTACTGCATAGCCAATATCAGAATCCGTAAAATAAACGGACTTTAATTCCACATCAGTCCCGGAATTTTGACTGATCCAGGTTGTTCCTCCATCTGTTGTTTTTAAAATGATTCCCGATTTTCCAACCGTATATCCGGTGTTTGCCTCTGTGAAAAAGACCGAATTAAGTCCGGTTGAAGTTCCAGGGTTCTGGATTGTCCAGTCAGTTCCACCATTAATGGTTTTAAGAATCAGGCCATTATTTCCAACAACAAATCCTGTATTTGTTGTATTTTGGGAGATAAAATAAATAGCATTCAATTGATTGATAACCCCTGTAGTATGCATTACCCAGGTCGATCCTCCATTTGTGGTTTTCAGTATGGCGCCACTATCGCCCACTGCATATCCTGTATCAGTATCGGTAAAATTTACAGAAAACAACCACATTAACGTTCCCGAGACCTGTACTGTCCACGTTAATCCTCCGTCCGTGGTTTTTATTATAGTACCATCTTCCCCAACTGCGTACCCGGTATATGGATCAGCAAAATCTGCAGAAAACAACCACTTTAAAGTTCCCGAAACCTGTATTTTCCAGGTTGATCCTCCGTCAGTGGTTTTGAGCATCGCTCCGTCAGAACCGGCTGTATAGCCTGTATTTGACCCGCCCTTTGGTAAAAAATAAACGGAATTCAGGTTTCCGCGAGGCTCCGTCTGTTGCTTTAGCCAGGTATTCCCTCCATCAGTTGTTTTAAGCACGGCACCCATTGTACCAACTGCATAACCTGTATCCGGGGCTGTAAAATAAATACTCTTTAAAAAATATTTTTGGGGACCTATTTTGGCTTGCAATGACCAGCTGTTTCCACCATTGGTGGTTTTGAAGATATAGCTGGTATCGGCCGCAATGGTGTCATATACTCCTTTAAAATACTCATAATGTCCAAGTGCATAACCTGTGTTCGCATCTGTAAAGCAAACAGAAGTCAATTCCCGGTCAGTAGAGGAGTTCTGGGTAATCCAGGTTGTTCCTCCATTCATCGTCTTGATTATAGTGCCATGAAGGCCTGCGGCATAACCAGTGTTTGCATCGATAAAGTAAATTGATTCCAATCCCATGGTAGTCCCCGGATCCACAGTTGTCCAGTCTGCACCTCCATTATTGGTTTTCAGCATTGTTCCATACCATCCGACAACAAAACCAGTTTTTGAATCCATAAAATAAACGGAGCTAAATTGATTGCCGGTTCCCGAGTTACGCTTTGTCCAGTTTGCGCCTCCGTTTGTAGTTGTCAGGATGGTTCCGTTCCAGCCAACGGCGCAACCGGAATCGGGGGTCGAAAAATAAACAGCATTAAGGTTCTCACTGGTTCCAGGATTCTGAAGAGTCCAGCTAGTACCTCCATTTGTTGTTTTAACGATCGTACCGCAATCACCCACGGCGAAACCTGTATTTGCGTCAGGAAAATGAACAGAAAATAACTCATAGCCAGGAGGGATTGGTGAGAGCCATTTCCAATCTTGTGCATTTGAAGCATTTACTATAAAGACTGCAAGCATGAGAATATAAAATTTTTTCATAAATCTTCCAGGTTTAATGTTTGGATTCTAATATGATTATTTACGACTCATAACCATTAAGGCTAAACACCGAAGTCAGTTTATTTTGGCCTTAACTTTAATTGGTGAATTTTTTTACGCATATATAATATGTTTATTAATTGAACGGCTGAAAGAGCTGCGAAGCAGCGGCAGCATTGAAATGACTGAACGATTACCGGTTGCGGGGTGGTGCAAACATGGTTTTTCTTTCAATATCTCAAATAGGAAAATAGTCAAATAGGCTTAGAAATCCCGAAGGCAACGCACAGAAAACCCGAGAGTCTTGGTATCGTAGTTTCTGCCTACACCGCTGCTATTGTAGCTCAGGTGCCGGAGCCAGGCATCGCTAGTACTGCCCTCAGACGAACTCCACCAGGTGCCGCTGTAGCCAATGGTGTTGAACGGTCCATAGTAGCAGCGGCAGCCTGCCGGAACGGCTGTAAACCCGCTTTCGTTGGTTGCTCCGGTATTGGGGGTATTCCATAAGCCTGTACCAGTCTGTATTGTACCAATAGATTTCATCTTTCCGCCTACTACACTTTCTCCCTCAAGAAAGGTTGTAAGCGTTGTCCATTCTCCATCCGTTGGAATATGCCAGCCTGTGGGGCATATTCCCTTTACTTCCGGGGTGGTTACATATTGCATCATCTCATTCCACTGGTATAGGCCTCCGTAAATGGCACAATTCGCTTCATCGTTATTATAACAGTACTTTTCAATAATGTTGTTATTGGTTTGATCCAGGGTGCCAGCATCAATCCGAACCCCGACATTCAGGTTTTCTGCCATCCATGTCTGTTTGCCTGATTTTAGTGTGCCTATCTGAACTGTTGCATAATTGTTGCCATCGGCATCGGTGCATGCTGCAAAATTGAAAGTTATTGTTTTACTGGTGACGGGAACATCTGGGACTAACGTGCTGTATATTCCCGAAATACCTTTGAAAAGCAATTGATCGCCATTGGCGTATGGCATATCAATCGTTGCTGATATGCTTTTCAACGCGTTACTTGCGGTACTATTAATAGTAGAAATATATTCAACTCTTACCTCACTTTGCAGGTTGCTTTGACTTATCAGTTTTGTTGAATAGAAATAGTTTTTGCCGGTAACTTTCACAAAATACATTCCCTGTTTAATGCCTGAAACATGGAAACTGTGAGTTCCGGGTGAAAGTATTGTGCTCGTTTGAATCAATGTTTTACCGGCTAAATCAACGATACATATATCTGCATTGCCGCCATCAGGTGCAACAAATGTTAACGTAGACCGATCTGTCATTGGGTTTGGATAAACTCGAATAGTCCCGTTATCAGTTGCCGGATTACTAATTCCCACTGTTGAGGTTAAATGCAAAATATCTCCCCCGTTCAGGGTAAGCGTAGCGCCGCTGGTTAAGTTATCGACTTTTACTGTGCCGACTTCAGTAGTAGCGCCAGCGCCTGTAAAACTAATCAGATAGTCTTGTGCCTGAGTTTTCAGCATGGCAAGAACTAAGAATATGATAATTGTAGAATTTTTCATGATTTTCAGTTTAAAGTTAATATTAAACAAATATTATTCAAAAGCCAACCTAACCATACGTAAGTATCACTCAGACATCATTCTGATATTCAATCCTGCATCAAAACATTTTAACCCAATTCACCCTAACACTTTTTATCTGAAAATGAGTAGGTTAAATGTAGAAATAAAAAAACGATATTTGCCATAACTGGTAAAAATATATTTTTCACAAAAACAAAAAGGGTTGTTTTGTTTCGAAAAATTATTCAACCTACCTTTGATTATTCAAACCCGATATCCTATGACCCCCAAAATCAAAGCAATCATCACTGGTGCCACCGGCATGGTCGGCGAAGGCGTTCTTCACGAATGTCTCCAACACCCGGATGTAGAATCCGTTCTCGTAATCAATCGCAAACCCTGTGGCATTACTCACCCAAAACTCAGGGAGATCATACATGCTGATTTCTTTGACTTAAGACCAATCGAATCTCAATTTTCAGGCTGCAATGTATGTTTCTTCAGTGCAGGGGTTTCGTCCGTTAGCATCAAGGAGCCGGAATACACACGTATCACATATGTCCTCACCATGGGCTTTGCAAGGACCCTGAGCAGGCTGAATCCCCAAATGACATTCTGTTACATTTCCGGCGCCGGAACGGACTCCACGGAAAAGGGTAAAATGATGTGGGCCCGGGTCAAAGGAAAGGTGGAAAACGACCTGATGAAGATTCCATTCAAGGCGGTTTATAACTTCCGGCCACCATTTATGCTTCCAACCAAGGGATTAAAAAACACCCTTCCGTATTACAAATACGTCACATGGATATACCCGTTGGCGCGTCCGCTCTTTCCCGGGTACTTCATTACGTTAAAAGAGCTGGGGATGGCCATGATCAATAGCATATTATATGGATGCGATAAAAAGGTGCTGGAGGCAAAGGATATTGTGGAATTGGCGCGGAAATATGCGCGGTGACCAAGTCATTGCAGAATGGTTACCTCTGCTGTTTTAACAACATTTGCAACGCCTTTCTTTTGCGGAAACTTAATCCCGTCACCAAAACATGAACAAACCCAATTAAACACTCAGGTACATTGCAAGTTATCGGTGGTCGATGGGAGCTGAAACAAGTATTGTGGTCACAAGTAAAATCATTGTCAAATGGTTCAGGGGATTATGCCAGGCGAAGCCGACTTTGAATAGTCGTAATATCTGCCCCTAATAAATAGGGCTTCATGCTGGGTACTACGTGCCGCACAAAGTCCTATTTATTAGCGACAGAATTGTTTTTTCAGCATATTTAAGCTTTTTGTTGAATATTCAAAAAGCCAGGATGAAATGGAATCATTGAATGCCTTGGGTGTCAAACTCCCAAATTCAGCTTGCTTTATCGTTTCATCAATATTTGATTTATTGATAAAATCCGGAATCACTGTAACCGGGTTTAACTCACATATTGGTTTGACAACAATGTAGCCCTGGCACAAGTCTTTCAATTTTGCATTCATATACCCCTGTCCATATAAAGAATTATTCAGGCTATAATCATCAAATCGTGTGTTTGCAGTAGAAAATCCAATGCCTTTGGTGTGATTCATTAATGAATTAACCAGGGAATCAATTTTTCCGTTGCAGGGCAAAACGGTTTTACTGTAATTAGATCCATACCAGGGGCCATGCAGCAGGACAGTGATTGTTTTTGTGGGATATTTTTTGTACACCCAGTTTCCAACTCTTGTACTAACGAATCCTTTCAACGTGTCATTCACCAGATAAGGTTGGTGAAAATTCGTAAAAGCATGATGCATACCACAATATACAAGAACTTTTTCTCCTTTTTTTATCCCTATACTGTCAATGAGATATGTCCAAAACTGTTCCTGGTCATAGATGCCGGTTCCTTCATTGTCGTATTGTTCAATGCCGATAATTCTGAAGGGCTTTTCATTCGGTTTCAGAGATTGGTTTGTTTTCCATGCAGAATAATAGAGGTCAACATATTCCTTATATCCCCAATCCCATGCGTTATCAAACATGATACATAAGGCAAGGTTTTTATCAAATACCTTTGCAGTAATCAGTGAATCGATCCGTTTTGTGTCTTTAAATCTTGCAAATTCAGAAAACAAGAGATGAATTCCGTTTTTATGAAGCACAGGAATCATTTTACCTGCAAAATCAACATTTTCCCTGATGCGGTGGATCTCTCCTAAAAAAATGACATCCTTTACCTTGAATTGACCGATTAAATAATCATCCGCGTTTTGAAGCTGCTCTGGATCGACTGTATTCTGTGCGCACGAAATGTGCATCCAAAACACCAAAAGTATGGCATTCAGTACTATTGTGCGCCATGAGTGCGAAGCAACGAATGGAGCACACCATTGGTAGATTAAGCAATACATCTTCAATTAATCAGAATCCTTTATTTACCTTGATAAAAGCTACAATGAATTACAAATCTAAAAAAGTTTTATACCGCTATGCAGTATTTTGTAAAAATTAAATAGACAAATAAATCAAATGAATTAATCGACACTAAGGCATCGGATAGTAAGCCCGTTTTCCTTGGAGTGGTTTTCCCACCAACTTATGCTGCTACTGTAGAAGTAGAAGTACCGGCCGTTGAAGGCACCGAGTTGCGCACTGCTCCAGCGTTTGGGTAGTCGGTTACCAGAGAAAGGGAATTACTTTATACTTCACGCGTTTCTTATATGCAATATACCCTTCCAACCCTTTTTCAAGAACTTTCTCTTCATTTTTTATTCTTATATTAATCTGATAAGGAAAAATAAGCATCAGAATAAATGCGCTTAAGGAACCCAATATCAATGGCATAAAGAAAAACATCATGATGACAGCTGTATACATCGGATGCCTGACGTATGAATAAAGTCCGGTATCAATTACTTTTTGTTTTTCCTGAATTTCAATTACCCTTGATGCAAATTTGTTTTGTAACATGACAATGAAAAAGATAGCATTACCCAGTAAATAAATAATTGCAGATGAAAATACCAGCCAGATGGGAGCAGGTGTCCACTGAAACCGGTAATCAAGGCCTGATACAATTAACACAGATAAAAAAGTTATGGAAGTCTTGATGATCATCTTTTTTTGGGTTTGTTCTGTTTCTCTGGTGTTGAGTCTTTTTTCCAGTAACTCAGGATCACAGGTAACTAAGTAAATCAATATAATCAACAATGGAATTGAAAGTATTCCCATAAAAAACCATGCATTCCAGTATCCAAAGGATCCTGCTGAGATAAAAAGAACAAATGAAAGAAGTAATATACCCGGTATAAACCGTGTCAATGCCAAAAATGCTAATTTGGTCTTTGAATACTTGTTTTCCATGATAAAAAATTTCAAAAAATAGAATTATTTGTATATCAATAATATTTAACTCCAGACATGTTGATGCGACTCACTAGGAGAAAGATTCTGATGTGTAATATCGAACATAAATATCCTTGATTTTCGTGGTCCTGCCAAGGGTTGATTGATTTACTATTTTATACTTAAATTTGTGGTTGGAGATAATTCATCAATGAAAAATTAATGTCTAAGAGAATAATCACCACCCTCTGTATCATTTCACTATTGGCCATTTTGATTTATTTCCCCGCTGACATTTTCGGGCAAACCAAATTAAACCTGACCAGCAGCATGCTCTACAACTTTTCAACAAAAGGTGAACCAGGGTTGCTCGTGGATGAGCAGGATTTAGCTAATGATCCCTCAACCGGCCAGGGAGGCACACCATTAACCGTATTTTCACCCGGATGGATAAATGCTGATATATATTATCCTGCAATGATAGTCGTTGACCTCGGAAAGTCATACAATCTATTGTCATTGTGGTTGTTTGATGCCTCTGACATTGACAGTATTTTTATTTATACAGGCGACCCTTCATTATGGGAAAAAAAAGCCGGTTTGCTTTTAAATACTTACAATACATGGCGTGAAGTCCCATTGCAGGACACAACAAGATTCCTGATGTTTTCATATGCCAGCCCCTCCACCAGGGTAGCCGAGATTGTTGTCTACGGTTGGCCAATTGGAACAGCTAATCCACCTCCCTTGCCTGTTCAGCATCCTAAACCTTTTTTTGATCATTTCATGGGTGTAAATGGTTTCATTGATGATCCGGTTGACAAACTAAATTGTGCCGGAAATGTGCGCGAATATCACGACTGGGGTTGGGATGAAGGAAATCTTGATACGACCTATCATGGTTTTCCTCACAATCAATATGCATGGAATCCAAGCTGGGCAAGCGGACCTGGCTGGAGTTTCAATTTTGATGATTTTTATCGGCATCTAAAAAATGACAGTTTGATTGTTAGTCCTGATCTTCAGGGATGTGCTCCTTACATCCATGGATTTGATGATTCTCAAACGCAATATAAACCGATTAGTCAGAATGAAAACCCCCTCGATCCTGTATCCTTTATTGAGCATTCAGATTATTTGTTTCAGTTTGCAGCCAGGTATGGTTCGACCGGGGTAGCTCACTCTTTATTGAAACTCAGGCCCGACCAGCCAAATATCAGCGGAAGCGGGTTTGCCGGGTATCTTGAAAACTGGAATGAACCTGACAAATGGTGGTGCACACGTAAGGGATACTTTACACCCGATGAATTTTCAACGATGTGCAGCGCTGATTATGATGGCCATGAAAATTCATTGGGAACCGGAAAGGGAATGAAAGCTGCTGATTCATCAATAAAAATGGTGATGGGTGGACTTGCAAGCTTAAATCTGGAGTACCTGAGATGCATGAAATTATGGTGTGACTTTAACCGGTCAACAGGTTTCCCTGCCGATGTTCTGAATTTTCATCACTATTCAGGGAATGGTAGCCATGGAATTAGTCCTGAGGACAACAACCTTAAACAAAAGTTGAAAGTGATAGTGGACTACCGCGATGCCTTTTTACCCGGCAAAGAAATCTGGCTCTCTGAATTTGGATATGATACGAATCCTGAAAGCGAACAGGCAGCGGTTAAAATTGATACTAATGACATTTACGAGGTGCAGGGACAGTGGATAATGCGATCGTATCTGGAGGCAATTGCAGCAGGAATAGATAAGGCTTTTGTATTCATGCTCCGCGATGCGAATGCCGCCAATCCTAACAAATACAACAGTTCGGGCTTGACAAATGAAATATGGAACGGTCATCAACCCAAAAAATCATGGTTTTACGTTTCTACCATGAAAAATCAGCTGAAAGGACTCTGTTTTGAAAACGAAATCGCTTCAGGGAATAATTCAGTAAATGTTTACAAATTTTTTTCAAAATGTGCTGAAAAAGCGGTTTACGCCGTTTGGTGTACCAGTTCATCAAATAAAATCATCGAAAATTTCACCCTTGATATAGGAACCTCCTCGGCGGCGCGGTTGATTCGCCCTCAATCGGGCATCACTGAAGGATGTCAGTCGATCCTCGAAATTCAAAATAATAAAGTTACTTTCAGAGTTACCGAACGGCCTGTGTTTATAAGTACAACATTGAACCCCAGTCCGATGCCTGCCCCGGCTGGTGACGTGAACGGCCCCGAAGCCGTGTTTCAGGGCCAGGCAGGTGTTACCTATTGGGTGAATCCCATTTCTAATGCCTCTATTTATAACTGGATCCTGCCTCCCGGGGTAACCCTCACAGCAGGCGGAAATAGCAACAGTATTACCGTTACATTTTCCGAAACCGCCTTATCAGGAAACTTAAGCGTTTCAGGCTCCAATCTTTGCGGAACAGGTCAGGCTTCACCCATCCTTGAAATTCACGTAATACCGGTACGAAACAACGTGAACAATATAATTCTGGGTGATGGCGAAATAAAATGCTATGATGCCGTTCAGGTAGTCAGCGTGGCCGGAAACGGTACCACGTTTCTTATACAACCAGGCGGGGGCGCCACCTTCATTGCCGGACAGAAGATTTTGCTGCTCCCGGGTACCAGGGTTGATTCGGACGGATGGCTTTGGGCTTATATTACGCCATTTGGCAGCTTTTGCACCGGGGCTCCCGCCCCGGGTATAAAGGCGGAAAATATCAACAATGAAGAAATTCCAAACGTGCAGTCGCAGGCAGGGTTGTTCAAAGTCTATCCCAATCCCACAAATGGCAGGTTTACCCTGGAATTGAACCCTGAGGTCGATCAGGAGCCAATGACTATTTTCATCACCGGGCTTCGGGGAGAAATCGTAATTAATAAGGAGGTAAAGGCCACCCGGACAATGGATTTTTCAATCGAAAACCAACAAGCCGGAATATACATCATCCGTTTGATGATAGGCGACCGTGTTGAAACTGCAAAGATTATAAGGCTGAAGTAAGCGTTGCAAATTTCCCGGTCAACTTCAGCATATCAGGATATAACCGGTATAGTGAAGAAAAATAGAGACCCTTCTCCAAATTTGCTTTTTACACCGAAATTACCCTGGTGCGCCTCCACAATTTTTTTCACAATTAACAGTCCCAACCCGGTACTCTTCTCACCGCCGGTGGACCGTGTGGAAGTTTTTTGAAATTGCTTGAATAGCTTATTCAACTCCTCTTCCCTGATTCCCTGGCCCTGATCCTGAACCGATATTCTGGCTGATAGGCCTTCAATCTCCAAACGGATGATAATCCTTGTTTGGGGGAATGAGTATTTAATAGCATTTGACAACAAATTTGTAATTACCTGTTCGATTTTTGGACGGTCTATCAAGGCCATGACCGGTATCGATGGTCTGTCGAATACAATTTCCATCGACTTGGCCCGGGCAAAGATTTCATTCATCTGAATAACTTCGCTGATAACCTGACCAATATCCTGTTCGGATAAGTTAAGCTCCAGCTGCCCCGATTCAATGTTGGCAATGTCCAAAAGGTCATTTACCAAGCCAAGCATAAATGTACCGGTTTTGTAAATTCGCTGAATCAGTTCGGTTTGCTCTTCAGGATTGGGAGGGCCATGTTTATCGAGCATGAGTTCCGAATAGCCAAGTATAACTCCAATCGGATTGCGAAGATCATGCGCGGCTATCCCAAGAAACTGATTTTTAAGTTTATTTAATTCATCAAGTTCCCGGTTCTTTTTTGACAGTTCGCGCTGAATGTTAACCAGTTCGTTGTTCAAACGACTCAGCTCTTCGTAATATGATACACCAGGCTCCAAGTGATCGTATTGGAGTTTCGCGTTCACTTTTGCTGCAGCCCTGATAATATTGGTTTGTTCATTGTTGATTCTTGTAAGTTCGGCAAACAATAACTGGGCTCCGTTTTTTGTGGTGGCAGCTGCGATACCAATACGGTTATCAAAGATTCCTCCAAAAAAAGAGAATGTTTCCGCCCCTTTCGGTGTGGAAACATTTATCTGCCAGCCAATTGCCGTTCCTTTTTCCTTTAGTTCGAGATAAAAATTGATGATTTTATCCAGATCACTTGGAACCACGCTCGAAAAGATCATATTCCCTAATATCGAAGAGGAGAGCACCTGGTACTCATCATCAAGTACCTGAACAACGCGGCCTTCCAGGTCACACAAAACGGAGAATCGCTTTTCTAATATTTCCATAACGATCAGGCTGCTAATAATTTATCTGCCAAATCGACTGCCTCCAAAGCGTCAAGGGCATATCCATCTGCTCCAACACGTTTCCACAGCCCTTCGGCTACTTTGAATGGATAACCTCCTACCATGATCTTTAAATCTGATGGGATGCCGGTGGCAGACCTGATTCGGGAAATCATCTCTTCAACGGCGCTGACATGAAAAGTCATAGTTGCCGAGATTGCCAGGAACCGGGGTTTTATATCAATAAGAAAGTTTATTACTCCTTCAATAGGCATATTTGCACCAAGATAATATGTGTCCCATCCATGCATCTCAAAAAAATCGGTTACCATGCGAGCCCCCATTTCATGCAATTCACCTGGTACGCATGTGGTTACCATTTTACGGTCTTTCTTTTCGCCTGTAAACAAATAGGGGTAAAGCTGCGACATAACCAATTGAGTGGCTCCGGTGCAGTAATGCTCCTGTGCCACACTTATCCGGTTGGTTTGCCACAAACGACCAATTTCATATTGAACCGGTTGAAATACCTGAAGGTACATATCCCTCACGGGAATGCCGGCAGCTACCTCGTTCATAATTATTGATAAAGCATTACTCCGGTTTCCTGTGAGCAGGCTTTCAAGGTAATTCTGTGCCAGTGTGGTGAGATGGTTATCCAAGGCCGGAAGAGATAATTTTTGACCTTCAGTCAAAATCAGTCTGATTGCCTTGTCAAGGAGTGGGTTAATTAGTTCGTTCTCCTCTGCAGTACATTCTTGGTTAATCCTTTTTTTTATCAATTCAAGACTTTCAGCAACATCCTTCATTGGAACCTTTACAGAGGTGAGGAAAGTTTTAAGCCACGATGCAAACTCTTCAAAAAGAACAGGTTGTCCTGCCCATACCGACTGGGCAAGGAATGAAAGGATCCAGGCAACGTCTTTCTGGAATTTTTCTTTCTGGTGTTCACTATAATTCCTTGCCATATCTGGTCGCATGCTAAAATGGTCAGCAAGGATCATTGCCGGAAGAGTAGATTTAAACCCCAATATTTTCTTACTTAAAAAATCATTTATTTCCATTATTCAGATTATTTAAACAGGTTAATTCCTTCATTATTTGTTCCATCATTCAATTTACAGCTGAAAGATTCATTCATTTTCACATTGAAATTCTTTGGATGAATATATTTAGCCGTAACCTGCACGGTATTGTCGGCATTAATTCTGACTTTTCCGTAATTGTAAACGAACCCTTTTCCGACAGGGTTCATAATAAGTTTCGAATTTGCAAATACAACAAAAGCAAATTTGTTATGCACTGCACCCGGAGCAAAATATTCATAAGTGTCGATATCCATCCCTGTTATTGCATCCGGAACAGGAGATTGCTCTGCCTGCTCAGGAGACCATTTACAAAGGGCATAATGAATAACCACCCGTATTTGTTCCCCGGCATTGAGATTTGCCATCAGATCATCAAAATTTGTAATCCGCGTTGTTTGTGCCAACCCTGACCAGCTGGCAATAAGAAAACAGATCAGGATTAAAACTTTCAAATTCATGGATGCGAAATTATGTTTGATTTTCAAACAAATATACAGTTTATTCAACCATTAACTTCCGGTATTTCATCCTTTCTTCTCTTTAAGAATATTGATAGCAACACCAGAAATGATGTGAGAGCTGTCAAGACGAGAAAAGCGTATCCGAAACCGGATGGTCCATTCGGCGAGCCGGCTGCAATTACTCCTATCAGCGCGGCTCCGGTAAGTTGCCCCACCGATATAAAAATAATCAGCATCCCCAGGGTAGCCGCACGGTCTTTGACTTCACTTTCGTTGAGCACTATGTATTTGAGAGATGCGCGTATTGCCAGCCCGAAACCGAGACCAACCTCAGCGATATAAAAGAGGGTGATATCTTTCGACAACATGCTGAAAAGAATTAGAGCCACAACTGCGATGATAAGTCCGGAGAAAACGATTACCCGTGAACCGACCTTGTCGAGAAGCCGGCCACTTACCGGAGGAATGATGGCTGTTGATATCACCAGAGGAAGTAACATAAAGCTGGCCTTTGAAGGTTCAACATTGAAGAGTTCTACGGCCAATTTCGGAAGGAAAACAACGCTTGACTGGAACAATCCAAGTCCAAAGGAGATAACCCCGACCAAACGGATCTGGGGGGACTTAAATAGTTTAATGTTGAGAATGGAATTTTCTTGCGTCCGTTCATAAATTATCAGCAACGGCGTCAATAGCATCACTGTCAAAAGGAAAGGCAGCACTGACCATGATCCAAGGCTTGCCGCGACATTCCCTACATCAATATTGTTCAACCCCAGGGTAAAACATGACAGTACAATTACCAGCATTATGATTCCTGCCCAATCGATCAACGGTTTTTCCCCTGGGGTCTTTCCGGGCAGCAGCCTGAATGCAAAAATGATCAGAATAGCGGCAACTGGCAGGTTGATAAGGAAGAGAGCACTCCAATTAAAGTACAGCAGCAGTGATCCTGCAATTAATGGCCCTAAAATAAATGAGATACCGAATACTGCACCGAGGATTCCTAAGGCCCTTCCGCGCTTTTCAATAGGGAACACATCCCCGATGGTAGCAGTAGCGATGGGGAAAATACCGCTTGCTCCGAATCCCTGGATAGCTCGTCCGATAAGGAGAAGCGTTATATCATGCGATATTGAAACCAATCCTGATCCTATTCCAAAAATGGAAACCGATGCAATGTATATTAACCGGCGGCCATGGATATCAGACAATTTTGTCATCACGGGAATCCCGAACAGGTAAAACAGCACATAGATAGAAAAGATCCAGCTGAGGTCGCCTCCGTGGATCTGCATCGATTTTTCAATAGCAGGAATAGCAGGCCCGACGATGGAAATGTCGAGTGCGCTCATGAGTACACCTACAAACAGCAACAACAGGATCCTTATATTTTTTTTATGATGGTCCATGGTGGTTTAAGATTACAAACCTAAGCAGCCAACAGTAAAAGTTTGCCTTCGATTCATTGCAATTCCTGTCGTGATTTCAGCACTTGTACTGGTTCGGGAAATACCATAGCTGACACGGCGATCAATAGTTCCGTGCGATTCACATCGTACCTTAAGCGGGTGGTTGTAAATAGTTTCGGTTTGCCGGTAGATTTCATTTTTTAATGTTTTTCATAGTTCTTAAATATCCCATATTTTTATCATATTTCAGCAAAATCAACTGAAAAAATCCGCATCTCTTTCGAACTAAGAAACCAATCGCAAGCCTATGTTGAAGTGGCGGTAGTCGGGAAAGTAGTTGAAACGGAAGGCCGATCTGCAAAGCTGCGCGTAGTTGCGCCAGCCGCCACCACGAAAAACCCGGAACGACCCTGATTCAGGGCCTTTTGGATTTGTTTGCTCCGTTGTGGGATAATCGCCATACCAGTCGTTGCACCATTCCCAAATGTTGCCATGCATATCGAATAAATTCCAGGCATTGGGAGCAAAGCTGCCCACCTGAATTGTTTTTTCCCTGTATTCTCCTTTTGGATTATTGTTGTATGGGAAGTTTCCATTATAATTAGCTTGCGAAGTAGTGAGGTTTTCGCCTGTATTGAATGGAGTTGTTGTTCCGGCACGGCAGGCATATTCCCACTCTGCCTCTGTGGGTAACCGGCAACCCATCCAATCGGCAAAGGCTTTGGCATCATGCCAGCTGACATTTATTACCGGACGATTTTTTCGTCCCCAGCCTGCATCAAACGGTTTTTCTTTTCCGGTGGCTTCGCAAAAAATATCGTACTGCTCAAAAGTAATTTCGTATTTGCTCATTTTAAATGAACTCAACGTTACCTCGTGTTGAACTTCATTGGCTTTCCTCTCTGCTTCACCAGTGGAGCTTCCCATCATAAAAGTGCCTGCCGGAATTTCTACCCATTCGATGGTGGGTTTCAGAACTGAAGATTTGATGGTTTCTGAATTTGAGTCAAGAATTGGATTTGGAGAAGTTTCGGTTGAAGTCAACGGTTCCGAAACAGAAACACCAAACAGTTTTTTTAGTTTTTTAAAGCTGCTTTTCATGATAAGGATATTAACATATTATCTACTCTTTTGATGCTGGATTTTCGATCTTCCCTATTATTTTTCTTTAAGGAATGTTGCGTTTTTCATCTGCAATTTACGAAAATAATCAAGTTTTGACCATATGTGATGAAAAGTTATCAGTGAATTTGATTATTTAAACAAAGTGACCAATTCTTCGCAGATTCCGATCTTGTATCCTTCCGACAGATAATTGATCATTCCTCTATTATTGATAAAGATCACTACCGGCAGGTTTTTCGTTCCTCCTTTACCGGCATTGATTTCTGCCGGCCTGACCGGAAAGGTGGATTGAACAAAATAGCTAACGTTTTTTGGAAGCAAGGCTGCCTCGGTTTTAATAAAAGAATTCATTTGTTCTTCCGATGAAAAGACCATGATGAACTTACCCTTCCATTGTCCGAATTCACTCTTTTTTTGCCTGAGGTCGGCCAGCAGATGCTTTGTGGGTTCTTTGTCCGGATCGATCCAGGCGATGATAATGCCATTGGTGATCTTAAAACTGAAAAGCGCCAGGTTGATCTTGCCATATTCCGGCAAAGGCAATTTGTTTTGGCGTAAGTCGATAGATTGGTTGCTTTTTGCAGCTGCTTTTACTTCAAATACCTTTAGTTTCGATAACACAGTTCCATCGGTGAGGCGGTTTCCGGTCACCATCATGCAGGGACCGGCCGGAACATCAATCGTGCAGGGGTAGTCCTGAACCAAAGGGCTGCCTTCATAATCGAGTGTACGGAAAAAGCCATCTTTATACTCCTCAACGGTAAAGTGAGTAGTGTATTCTGGTTTCTTGCCGTTTGCAGGCGAATTGGTCAGAGTCAGGATTCCTTTTGCGCCGGCATTCTCCTTTTTATCGAAGAGATACACATCATTCCATTTGCCGAAGTTCAAAAACTGCGGCACTTTGGTGGATGGATCCAACCTGGCAGGGATTCCGAAACTACGGCAAACAGACACAAAACAGATATCGGCCGAATGTAAATCAGCAACTTTGAGTTCGTAAACACCTATCGGAGTAAGTGGCGCCCGGCTGTAGTTCGCCATTTTATTGATAATCAAATTTTTACGTAGCCAGTCTGCAACTTTCATCGGATCTTTCCTGGATGCGCATATAAGTCCCGTATCGAATGCCAACTGAAAAAAGCCCCTGTAAGGTCGCAGCCATTCATTATCAACTCGTGGCGAAAGAACATATTTCCCGAATTCATCTTTTGTTATTGAAAGAGCGGGATATTTCAAGGCATTTATAACAAGATCGCTGAGCACTGCGGTATCGATATCCCGAAGGTCCTTTTCAGAAATATTTTCCAAAATCCTGAAAACCATTGATCTTCCGGCAGGTGTACATTCTGTAAAGAAAGATGTGAGATCACGCCAGTTTCCACGACTTTTCTGAAGAAATCCCCAAAGTGTATCCGGATCCATTTTTACCAGTTTGGCAAACCTGGTCGATTTTGAAGAGTCGATAAAGGTGGACTCATAACTGCTCCTGAGTTTATCTTCGAAAGCCAAACGGTCGCTATTCCGCTTTTTGGCCGAATCACTCACTGAACTGCTGATTGCATTAACGGCGGGTGGAACCAGGTCGATTTCGAGCTCGAAGAATTGTCCGGGTTCACGGTCAAGCTTAATGGTGATGGTATCGGTTTTCCTGACATCCAGTTTTTGAAAACCATATTTCCCATCTTTGGAAGCCCACACTAAAAGATCGCCAAGCCCGGTGGTAAATGAACAGAGGCCATCACGGCTTGTTACAGTTTTATAGAGCGGGTAGAATTCGGCATAATTGTATAACTGAAATTCGACTGAGGCGTTTTCCAGGTTTTGATTGTTGGTATTAACGATCCGCGCAAAAACAGTTTTCACCGGGGCATAGTTTCCAAGCACATTGATCCTGGTGAAGAGCCGATCTTTTTGCAATACCTCTTCAGGCCCTTCATAATCGCCGAAAACCGTGGTATTTACCAACATGGCCCGTTTGGCCGGAGCGGTGAACCAGGCAAGGTCGAGGTCGGCATCGGGTTCGCAGGCGCCAATGAAATGCCATTTGCCATCAACCCAAACTTCAACCCAGGCATGGTTATCATCGCTGTGGGCCCAGCGCGGCGTGTAACATTGCCGGGCCGGAATACCCACTGCCCGTAAAGCGGCCACCGTAAAAGTAGATTCTTCACCACAGCGGCCATAAGCGGTTTTGACCGATGCCAGTGGCGAAGAGGTACGCCCATCCGAGGCGCGGTAAGTCACCTTTTCGTGGCACCAGTGGTTGACTTCAAGTACAGCCTCTTTCATCGGAAGTTTCTTTATCCTCTCCTTCAGTTCAAGAAAGAAAACCCATCTTGATGAGTCAAGGTTTTCATTATTCACCCTCACGGGAAGCACGAAATGACGGAAAAGGTTCTCGGGCACAGTTTTTCCCCAGCTGAAAGTATCTCTGGCTGCAAATGAAGAACGGACATTCTGCAGAAAGAAATCTCCGTTATAATCGGCCAGATCGCTCAATGAACTGTAAGCATAAAGAAATTTCAGCGCCTCCTTCTCACGGGTCGATAAGTCTTTTTCAAAAACCCCAAATAGTTGCTCCGACCGGTTTTTGGCCAACTCTTTTTGTGATTCAAACTGTGCCTCTACTTTTTTCCGGTAGGCTTTGTCGGTAATAAAATGGTTGTCGTTGCATGAGGTGGCGATCAAAATAATCATTATCGCCTTGAGGATGTTTTTTATCATGGGAAAATATCAAAATTGGCCTGCAACAAAAATAAGAAAACGATTGCTTCTCTTACTGATAGCTGATATTCATATTTTCACTGCTGACCGGAATTTCCACGAAGCGCTCAGTGGTGGATTTAAGTTTAAGGGAATAATCATTTCCATTTGATTTGATGGTCATTAGATTATCAAACGAATGAAAAATCAGTCTGAAACTTGTATATTTACTGGCAAAACTCCCTTCCGCTTTTGAAATGTCAATTGTTTTCTTTCCAGGATCAAAGGTGATCTTTCTACGGTAGAATTGACCATTCTCAAACTGGTATGTCGACCCGTCATCTTCATAATAGGTAAAACTGTTTGGTTTATTCCCGTTGTAGATATGCAAATCCAACACCGGTGATGGTTTCTGTGCGGTGAATTGAATATCCGACTGCATTGGAATAATTCCCGATGCTTTTACAAAAACAGGCAGATCATTCAATGGTGCATCAACCGTGACTTCCGCATTGCCTTTATAAAATTCGCCACTGCTGAGGCGATACCAGCCGCCTTCGGGCAGGTAAACCTTAGCTGCCTGCTGGTTACACGATACTGGAGCTATAAGCAGGTTATCGCCGAAAAGATATTCATTTTGGTATTTCCACCAGTAAACCTTCTCATCGAAGGTATAGTTGATTGCCAGACTGCGCGCCACTGGCATTCCGCTCCGGGTTGATTCGTACATTGCGGAGTAGATGTATGGCAGCAGGCGATAACGCTGTTTGATCATATCTTTCAGCATGTATTCCACATTGAGTCCGAATGACCATGGCTCCTTGCTTTTTGTATCCCAGGCCGAATGGTTCCGGAAAAAGGGAGTGTAAACACCGAGTGACATCCAACGTGTTATGAGCTGTTCGGACGGATTCCCCATAAATCCCCCAACATCCGGACCGGTAAATGAAACCCCTGACAAACCCAATCCCGTTACCATGCGGGCAGATAGCAGCATGTGGTCGTCGGTGGCTTCATTATCGCCTGTCCAAACCATTGAGTAGCGCTGTATTCCGGCAAAACCGGCACGTGTAATCACGAAAGGGCGTTTACCTTTCAGAAGCGCCCTGGTTCCTTCAAAAGTGGCACGCGACATCTCGAGACCGTAAATGTTGTGGGCCTGGGTTATTGAACCTTTCCGTCCTTCGAAATCAAATTGTACGATGTTCGGAATACTTTGTCCCCACGCGGAGGGTTCGTTCATGTCGTTCCAGAAGCCTTCTACCCCTGGATCTACGAGACTGCTGAATGAGGCTCCCCACCATTTTCTTGTCGATTCCTTCGTGAAATCGGGAAAGTGACATCTCCCTGGCCAAACGCTTCCGATATAATTGCTTCCGTCGGGATATTTTGCGAAATAATTATTCGCAACACCCTCCTCATATGCGAAATATCCCTTTTCCACCTTTATCCCGGGGTCGATTATGGTCACAACATGGAAACCCATTCCGTTCAGTTTATCGATCATGGCTTTAGGTTGCGGGAACCGTTCTTTGTGCCAGGTGAAGATCTTGTAGGCATCCATGTAATCGATGTCGAGATAAATCGCATCGCAGGGAATTTGTTTGTCGCGGAATTGCTGTGCGATGCTCATCACCTGAGATTCAGGAAAATAACTCCACCGGCATTGGTGGTATCCGAGGCTCCAGTAGGGTGGCATAGGCATTCTGCCGGTGAGCCATGTGTAATCGCTGATGATTCCCGCAACATCAGATGCACCGAAAATATAATAGTCCATTTCACCATCTGCGGCCGAAAAGCTGCTGAACTGTTCATCGGTGGATGCGCCGAAGTTGAATTTTGTGCGATAAGAATTATCCAGGAAAATGCCATAAGCGACCTTTCCATGAATGCCGATAAAGAACGGAATACTCTGGTACAGCGGATCGTGGTTGGTGGCATAAGCCGGAACATCTGAATTCCAGTTTTCGAATGAGTTTCCCCGTTTGTCTAGGTTACCGGTCTTTTCTCCTAATCCGAGAAATTTTTCATCGGGAAAAAGTTTTTTATAACAGGTCACCTCAGTTCCAAGCCATGATACAGGCAGGCTGGCATAATCTTCTGAGATCATCTCGCCGCTGATCGATTTTACCACAATGCGCATAGGATTCTTGTATAATACCAATTGTAATGAATCGGTAAAAAGTTGCACCGAATCCCCTTTTTCCTGCATACCGCGAAAATAAGATGATGGTTTTTGAATAACTGCATAGGAGAAATCATACTTTGGCTCTTTACGATTGATCCGAACACGAATCACTGTAGGGGAATAGGTATAAATTTCAGCGAATGCATTATCTGTTTTTACAATCAGCGAATGTTCTGACAGGTTTATGGATTTGACCTTGCCGGCAAAAACAGGTAGTTCAGATTGTGCATAAAGACAAATGGGTACGAAAAACAACCCGGAAAGAAATAAATGGTGCGCTTTTTTCATATGGAAATTTGTTTAAAATGATCCCTGTTCAGTACGAAAAATGATCTCATTCTGCAGCTCTTCACCCAAATCATTGAAATAATCGCTGTAACCTGCCACACGAACTATAAGGTCGCGGTATCTTTCCGGATGTTTCTGGGCATCGCGCAGGGTACTGGCCGAAACAACGTTAAATTGTATGTGGTGCCCATCCATCCTGAAGTAAGAACGGATAAGTGCAGTGAGCTTGAGGATGCTTTCATCACCTGTAAAAAAATCAGGAGAAAATTTCTGGTTGAGAAGAGTGCCACCAGTGCGGATATGATCAATCTTTGCAGCCGATTTCAATACGGCGGTAGGTCCTTTGCGATCGGCGCCCTGCACAGGGGAGATACCTTCCGAAAGTGGTTTTTTTGCCTTCCTGCCATCGGGAAGCGCCCCGATAACACTGCCAAAATAAATATGGCAGGTCGTTGGCAGCATGTTAATACGGTGAGTGCCCCTGGTTGCATTCGGACGGCCATTAACACAATTGTAAAATGATTCAAATACTTCACGGGCCCGATCATCGGCATAATCCTCATCGTTGCCGTATTTCGGTGTAGAATAGACCAGGTCAACGTGAAATTCTTCAAAATCCTTAAAATCTTCTGATAATGCCTTCAGCATCCCCTTCATGGAAATGGTTTTCTTTTCAAAAACGTGATATTTGATTGAAGTCAGTGCATCGGTGATGGTTCCAAGCCCCACACCCTGGATGTAGGTGGTGTTGTATCTTGCCCCACCGGCGTTGTAGTCAAGCCCGTTGGCAATGCAATCATCGATAATCAGCGAAAGAAATGGAACAGGAAGATACTGTGCAAAAATTTGCGCGATGATATTGTTTCCCTTGATCTTGATATCGATGAAGTGACGAAGTTGCCTGTTAAAGGCTATCATCACCTCTTCATACGATTTGAATTTTTCAGCCTTTCCGGTCTTTGGTCCGATCTGCTTCCCGGTTCCTGGATCAAAGCCGTTGTGAAGGGTAATTTCAAGCACTTTCGGAATATTGAAATAGCCGCTGAGTATATAAGCCTCGGTGCCGAATGCGCCAGACTCTACACAGCCGCTGGCGCCTCCATTACGAGCATCAACGATATCTTTTCCCTGCCTTACCAGTTCCTGCACGATCGCATCGGTATTAAAATAGGAAGGCTGTCCGAAACCGGTTTTTGTGATCTGCAATGTGCGCTGTATTAGTCTGTCCGGATTTTTTTTACTCACCTGAACCATCGAACTGGGCTGTAGCAGCCGCATCTCTTCGATCACATCGAGAAGGATGAAGGTCATTTCATTAACGGCATTGGAACCATCGGCCTTCACGCCACCAAGGTTGATCAGCGAAAAATCGGTGTAGGTATTACTTTCCTGAGCTGTGACACCAACTTTCGGAGGCGCCGGATGGTTGTTGAACTTTATCCAGAAGCTTTGAAGGATTTCAACTGCTTTTTCCCTGGTTAATGTACCTGCTTCGATCTCACGCTGGTAGAATGGGAAAAGGTGCTGGTCGAGTCGTCCCGGATTGAACGAATCCCAGGGATTGAGCTCGGTAATCACACAAAGATGCACGAACCAGTAGTATTGAAGAGCCTCATGGAAGGTTTCAGGGGCATGTGCAGGAACCCGGTGGCAAATGCGGGCTAACTCTTCCAGTTCGCGGCGCGCGGCGCGTGACGCGTGACTTGTTTCTGAAATCTGACCAGCCAATTCTTCCAGATAACCGGAATATCGATTTGAAAAGCGAATCACTGAGTTTGCAGCAATTTCCATGGCTTTCAGTTCCTCGTCCTTCGCCAGGCTGCCCGGATCATTCAACCAATCGATCCTTGATCTTGTTTCCCTGATTTCATCAATTAGGTCGATCATTCCTATTCGATAGATCTTATCACCAGCCACGGTATGCCCCGGGCCGCGTTGTTCCTGGAATTCAGTAAAAACACCTGCTCTGTATGCATCCAACCATTCCGGCTTTACCGAACGCATCACCCTGTCGCGGTTGCTTTTACCGCTCCAGAATGGAATGATTTTTTCTTTGTATATCTTACGGGTGGCAGCATCAACCTTAAAGGAGACCTTCTTCCTTTTATTAAGAATATCGAGATCTTCCAATGAGTGAACACAAATTTCAGGAAAAGTAGGGCAGGATTTGGGCGCTGGTCCTCGCTCCCCAACGATAAGTTCTCCCTCGTTATAGCAAAGTTTTTTATGAGAAAGAATGTGGTCTAAAGTCATGGCACGCATCACCGGAACTGAAACCTCCCTCTCAATCCCGGATGCGTAAAATTCAGTTACGAGCAAAGCACGTTCTGCCGAGATGCAGTTCAGGGCATTAAGGCTCTTTTCACGTAAAAATTTTATCCTGTCTGTTGTCATCCGGCAAATATATCGAAAACATTAAATAGCTGAAGCCAGTAATAGATTTTTTAATCTCAGAAAGCGATTATTGACCTCATGATTTCAGAAACTTAGCTATTTTTGCATCCTGTATACAAATCCTGAATGTTTTTTAATAATTTCTATACAAATTTATCATGAAGAGAACGATTTTACTCCTGTTTATAAGCTTCTTTTTTTCTATTCTGCAGGCACAGAATTCAATCGGTATCCAGGTGGGATTTCTTGGTACCCATACCGCTGTTGCAGAATATGCACGTATTCAGCGAAATGATTACCTTCTCGATTCCGTTACCTTAAACCCCAACGTAGGATCATTCCAGGCTGCTGTCACTACTGATATTGGTTTGGGAATGAATTTTTTCCTTTCAACAGGTTTTCATTACTCCAACAAAGGATTGGCAAAGGTAACATTCATTGATTCAGCCGGTTGGATTTGGACAACTCCTGCCAGGCAGCATTATGTCGGATTATCATTATTGTTAGGATACCACTTCCATTTCAAACAGAGTAAGTTCGGGTTGCTGATTGCCACCGGGCCACAGGCCGATTTTGCCGTTGGCACACCTAATGGGGGCGCACTTTTCTCAGGTCCGTACTACAGGTTTTTCATGCCATTTTCACGCTTCAATGAGGTGGATCTGTCCTGGGCAACTGAGGCCGGTCTGAGTTATAATATGGGCCCTGGCGATATAATTCTAAAATTATCCTACCTTTTCGGATTGAGTGATGTGCTCGAAGATGCCTTTATTGTTGGAAGAAGCATGTCTTATGGTATTTCGGTGGGTTATGCAATCAGGCTGTCATCGGTTAAATGAAGAATATTGCAAGGTAAAAGGTAAAAGGTAAAACATATTATCAGCGAGGGGACAAGTTGGTTAATTATTGGAGCTCCATCGGAGCTCAATTTTGGTAGCCAAATAAATTGCAGCCAGAAAATTCCGCTCCGTAGGTGCGGAAAATTGATTTCAGCCTCCGATCGTCACCAAAAGCCCGATCGATTCAAACTCGGCTTTCAACGGTAAAAGATCCGCTGATTTAAGTTCGGGAATGCCTTCCAGAAGATTTGACTTACAAAAACGGTGATATTTTTCACGGGCCATGGAATGATAGGGGAGAAGGCTGATTTGAAGATTTGAAGATTTGAAAATTTGAAGATGTGTTGTGACTTCTTTCATGTCGTTGATATTTTCCGCCGTGTCGGTTATTCCGGGCACAACCGGAAATCTGAGAATTACATTTTTTCCTGAGATGTAAAGAAATCTAAGATTTTCAATTATCATTTTGTTTGAAACACCGGTGTATTTTTGATGTTTTTCCTCATTGATGATCTTCAGGTCATAAAGAAACAGATCGACCCAATCTGATATTTTTTCAATCGAAGCAATCGATGAAAATCCGGATGTGTCAAGCGTTGTGTGTATGCCCTCATTCCTGCAGGCTTTTAGCAATTTGAAAAGAAAATCTACCTGCAGCATGGGCTCACCACCCGAAAAGGTTACCCCCCCACCCGATTCGTCGTAAAAAATCCGGTCCTGTAATATCTCCTGCATTACCTCCGCAACAGACATCCACCTCCCTGTGGTCTCTTCGCGTTCGAAAGTCCGGCCGTCAAGGGCGAGATGTTTAGTTGATTGTTCAGGCCTGATGTCGCGGCTTTCCGGGTTGTGGCACCACCAGCAACTCAGCGGACAACCCTTGAAAAAAACAGTCGTCCTGATTCCCGGACCATCATGTACCGAGAAGCGGCGGATATCAAAAATGAGACCTTTATTCACAATAGAACATAATCATTTTACGGATGGCGTCCTGACAGGCCGCACAGAACCTTGGGGCTTCGTTGCTCTTCATCCTGCAATCCATCACCGGACTGAAAATCCCCTTTGAAAGATATCCTCCTCCTTCAAACATCCCGGTCACACCTTTATATTTTTCCTCACGCGGAGTTGGAACAGGGGTTCCGGATTTAATCATCCCTTTCCACTTGGATGAAAAATTGATGTTCGTTGTGATATTGGGCTCCCAGGGTTCGAATTTCAGATTGTAATAATCGGAGTAAGTGATTTCCGAAGCATAGTATTCATCGGCAAGTCCGGCGAACTCGTGCCCAAATTCATGGATCGCCACAATATTCGAATTCTGGTGATCGACCGTACTTTCCCCGTAATGATTGTAAAATCCGCCGCCGCCGTAGCGTTTGCTGTTGACCAACACGAAAATAAGATCATATGGTACGTTGGCCGCAATGTCGTACATCGATTTGGTATCAGAAGTGGTAAGATAACGATCCATGTCGAAGGTGTAAAAACTGCTGTGGATGTTGGTATTCACATAAATATCCTTTCCGGGGATGGTCACGCCCGATTCATCGGAAGGCGATTCGATTGCATAGAAATTAAACCGGACGGCATTGCTTGCATAAGGCTCAACCGATAAAAAATAATTGCTGATCCGTTTTGCATCTTCAATGAATTTATCCATCTCCAGGGTGGTGTACCCTTCGGCTAAAAATGCTACATCAACATGATCCTTGGGATCTCCCGAATCTTTGATTTTCAAAAACTTACAGGTATGAATGCTTTCGCGGCTGATGAAATAATCGGTTGGGTTGATAAACCGGTCAAAGAGCAGTTCAAACTGGTTGGTTTCGTAAGATCTTTTTTCAATGATAAAGAAAATGGTTGCTTTCGGAAAAGGCATCACTGCAGTCATTGGGTAGGCACGCTTCATCTTTTTCGCCTCATCCGTACCTTTCCATTCCTGGAAAAGCGAACTGAAACCGCGTGAAAAGATCAGTTTTTTGGTGGCAGAATCGTAGGCAGAATACCGGTAGGTGCCATATCCGAAGGGATCGGTAAGATTTTTATGCGGCCCGCCCCAGAAAGGTTCCTCCTTCATCTGAACAAAACATGCCGTTTCAGATTTGGCATCTCCGGTCAGGAGATAATCGATCCGGAGCGTTTTCGGGATGAACCAGGAGTTGAAATCACCGGTTTCACCTGCTGCAGTTGGCACAGCAGGGACTGTCATTTCAACCTGCGCGATAGCCCGGAATCCGGCATTCAGGGCTACAGTTGTCAGGATTGTAAGAAAAAATGGTTTAATTTGCATCATTCAAAACTGGATTTAATGGCTGTATTCTTCAATATCAGGCAAAAATAGACAATTCCGGCATTATTTCCACTTCACCTGCACCACCACCATCCCGGCTAACATCAATAGGCAACCCATAATCATCCGCTGGTTCAATTGCTCATGCAGGATCATCCAGCCGCCCAGCACAGCAAAGACTGCTTCGAGACTAAGAATGATCGAGGCATAGGCAGGATGGGCAGTCTTCTGGGCAATGACCTGGAGAGTGTAGGCCACGCCAACCGATAGAATACCTCCATAAGCAATGGGAAGCCATGCTTGCATGATGGAGGTGATGTTCACTGGTTCAATTGCAAAAGCAATAATCAGATTAAGCAGCGTGCAGATCGTAAATTGGATCACAGCCAGCAGGAAACTGTTCATAAGCGGAGAAAGCCAGGCAATGAAGAGTACATGAAATGTGAAGATGACAGCACAATATAGCACCAGTTTATCGCCGGGGGCAATGTTGAAAGAGCTTGTCATGCTTAGCAGGTAGAGTCCACCTACCGAGAGGGCAGCTCCTATCCACATCGTGAGATGCGACCGCTGGCCAAATAACAATCCCACAATGGGAACGAATACCACATATAAACCGGTTATAAAACCTGCTTTTCCGGCCGTAGTCTGCTGTAAACCCAATTGTTGCAGGGCAACGCCGCCAAACAAAAACAGCCCGGTCATCAGACTGCCGATAATGATTTTACGGCGGTCGGATGGATGAGAAACCTTGATCAGCGGTTCAGTTTTATTTGCATGGATATACAGGAAGGGGAGAAGGATAATCGTACCTAAGGCAAACCGCACGCCATTGTAGGTAAACGGGCCTACATAATCCATTCCGATCCGCTGGGCAACAAAGGCAAAACCCCAGATGATGGCAGCAAGGAGAAGGATCAGGTCGGAGCGGAGGGAGGTTTTCATTATTCTACCGTGATTTCATCTGCAAACACCCATGCCTTCCCGCCGGCGCCCGGATGCCATGCCGGACAAACTCCGCGGTTTTTGGCAACGACTTTCACAAAACGGACTTTCTGGTTTTTAAGGTTCACCGAGAATTCTTTGGTTATTACTCCATCCTGATGTTCATCGGCATCATTTGCAATAGTTGATAATTTCGTGTAATTCGCGCCATCGTCCGATATCCACCATGAAACCCCGGTCGGCATAAAAATCCAGGCGCCCTGGTCCTGCAAGCATCTGAGCGAGAGTTTGCGTACAGGCTGAACCGATCCAAGATCGACCACAGCATCAATGTCTACGCCTTCATATCCCTGCCATGAGCCCGTTTTGAAGTTGTCGCTGCCATTGAGAAAATCGATCAGCGCGTGGTCTCCACCGGCTGAATATTGACCTGAATATTTGGTATTCAGCGTGATCTTCCGGTTTATCTGGATTTTATTAAACCGCGCTTCAATCGTAAGGCTTTTCGGCGACTCTTTCCCAATTGCAAATGCTTTTAGTGTCGTTGATTTTCTCAGGATAAACGGACGCTGGTAAACCATTGATTTCAGGTCGGGTTCTGAACCATCTAAGGTGAAATGGATATTTACTCCGGGCAGGGCACAGGTAAGGGTAACCACTGTGGAATCCATAAAAGTTTGATTTCCCTTGAAAACCGATGGAACCGGTGTTATGGCAAATTCGGCAATATATGAATCAGGAAAGGCGCCGTAACCCACCCCCCAGGCTTTGTTAGGTTGTGGTCCCATGTTGAATCTGAGTTCGCCTCCTTTAATAATATCGGCATGGCTGATATAACATTTTGTGTGAGGTTTTCCATTAAGACTGGCCGATTGAATATAGAAATTACGCTCGTTTACATTGATCGCCCTTATTGTGAAGTTTTTTCCATTCCCGAGGCTGATAGTTACTTTGGGAAAAATCGGCGAACCAAAAGCATAGATATCAGAACCCGGCGTAACAGGATAGAAACCCATCGCGCTGAACACGTACCATGCCGACATTTGTCCGCAATCTTCATTGCCAATCAGTCCGTCCCGGGAGTTTTTATAAAAATCGGTGCAGATCCGGTGTACCAGTTCCTGCGTTTTCCATGGGGTTCCAGCATAATCATAAAGATAGGCCATGTGATGGCTGGGTTCGTTACCATGTGCATATTGCCCGATGAGCCCGGTGATGTCCGGTTGGTCACGTCCGGTGGTCTTTGAATCGGCCGAAAACAGTTCATCCAGTTTTATGGCAAATTTATCGCGTCCGCCGAGGAGCATCATTAATCCTCCAATGTCATGAGGTACATAGAAACTATATTGCCAGGCGTTGGCTTCAGTATAATTGAAATTCACTTCGGCAGGATCAAAAGGTGTGAACCATGTTTCATTCGATTTGGCACGCATGAAACCCGAAACCCGGTCGAATAAATTCTTGTAATTCTGAGCGCGTATGAGGTAGGTTTTATAATCATTTTGCTTGTCAAGAGATTTGGCCATCGTGGCAATGCACCAATCATCATAGGCATATTCAAGAGTTTTCGACACCGATTCTCCTTCCCGGTCGGCAGGAATGTACCCTTTGGCTTTGTAATATTTTAACCCGAGATGGTCCTGTTCGGCGCTGTGCTTCATCGCTTCGAGCGCCTTGTTCCCGTCAAATCCTCTGATTCCCTTCTGCCAGGCATCGGCGATGACCGGAACCGCGTGGTAGCCTACCATGCAGCCCGTTTCATTGCCCGAAAGCTCCCACACCGGCAGCATCCCTCCGTCATCATATTGACGAAGAAATGTATTTATAAAATCGTTGACACGTTCAGGCTCGATGATTGTGTAGAGTGGATTGGCGGCCCTGTAGGTATCCCATAATGAAAAAACGGTATAATAATCAAATCCTTCGGCCTTGTGAACCTTCAGATCGCGGCCACGATACTGGCCATCCACATCGTTGTAAATATTTGGTTGCAGCATGGTATGATAAAGCGCCGTGTAAAATATTACCTGTTGTTCGTGAGTACCTTCTTCGGCTTTAATTTTCCCCAACGCACTATTCCATTCAAGTGATGCCTTGTTGACGATTGTGTCAAAATCCCATCCGGGAACCTCTGCTTCAAGGTTTTTACGGGCGCCTTCGATACTGACGCCTGATATGCCCACCTTCACTATGATCGGTTCACCAGCATTGGTCGGGAAGGTAAAAAAAGCTTTGATGTTATCGCCATTCACTTCATTCAGCTCTTTCGATAATTGCCCGCCATTTGAAAGAGTATACGATTCGAATGGTTTGGAGAACTTTGCAACGAAATAGACCATCTGCCGTGCTGCCCAGGCCTGTGAAATACGAAATCCCTCCACTTCGTCATTGCCGCTGACCTTCAAACCCGATTCGAGAACCTTGTCGCGGTGTTTCAGGTCAATCACAATATTTGAAAGTCCGGCTTCCGTGAAATTATAGCGGTGCATGCCTACGCGCGCAGTCGAAGTGAGCTCAGCATCGATTTGGCCTTTTAAAAGCCGGACACGGTAGTATCCCGGTGAGGCAAATTCTTCAGTTTTATTGAAAGGCGAAGCATATCCATAATTTTCAAGGTTAACTGTCCCGGTAACTGGCATAACCAGAATGTCGCCATAATCGGAGCAACCTGTTCCGCTGAGGTGGGTATGGCTGAATCCGTAGATGACCGAATCGCTTGCATGATAGGCAGAGCAACCATCCCAGCCTTCGAGGCGTGTATCGGGGCTCAGTTGCACCATCCCGAATGGAACGGTCGCCCCGGGATATGTGTGCCCATGACCACCGGTGCCAATGAACGGGTTGACATAATCAGTCAGAAAAATGGTTTTTGGCGATTGGGCCTGAATTATTGCAGTAGCGGCCAGGCAAAACATAATACACATCCATTTCCGTTTCATCTCGTTTTTGATTTTGTAATCATGCCTAAAATTGAATACCACATCCTGGAACAGATCGCCTTTTACTCGTCACTCGTCATTGGTCATTCGTCATTATCAATAGCTATCCGTGAGACTTTTAACAACGATCATATCAGCCATCTTAGAAAATCTTTTTGAAGTTGTGAACTTCACATCCACCGATTCACCGGGTAACAGATCAAAATAATTATCCGAAAATTCACCATTTACAATTGAGGATATGATTACGTTCTTTGCAAGTTTGTCACAAGAAAGTTCTATTCTGTAACCGGTTGGTGTTTCAATTACCTGTTTATTTATCATCGGCACAGGCAGGGACAGGTCTTTGGGAGAAACAAAATAAAGTAAATTCTTGTAATTCTTATCATTGGAATCTTTAAAGTTCACGAGGCACAAAGCTTCTGCAGGATTCAATTTCCCTAAATAGGCTGTTTTTAATGTATCAAAATAAATCAGCGATACGTTTCCGGAAATTTCAATGGGAAATTCCTCGTTTGCATAAATATTGCCTTTAAAATCAATTAGTTTAACAAACAAGATCCCTTTTATCAGTTCATTTTTTTCAGATGAAATATATACCCTGACGCGGCCATCTTCCACAACAGGTGAAACAAGCAGGTTGTTAAAAGATGCAGGGATGGCAAAGTGAAGCGCTTTTTTCTTTCCATAATAATCGCGCGATGACCAGGATACTGCCGGCCAGCAATCGTTCAATTGCCAGAATAATGTACCCATGCACCATGGTTTTGCCCGGCGGTGAGCCTCAATCGCCAATTTTATCCCTTTGGCCTGTAAAAGCCGGGATACATATAAATAGGATTCAAAATCTTTCGGTTTTTTATAATCGCGCAACAGGTATTCGTCAATTGTTTCATATCCTGCAGGATGTTTCTGATGCGCCTTCATCACTTTGGATCCGATGAACCGGTCTTTAGGTGAAGTGAATTTTTGAATTGTCCCAAAGTCAGGAAAGCCCTGAAATCCGTATTCTGACATGAACCGGCCTACTTTGTTCTCATAAACCGTAAATGGCTCTTTGCCCCACCAAATCCCCCAATAGTGCGAATCGCCCTCGGTCATACTTTCAGGGCGTCCCCATCCATGAAGTGGCGATGTTGGAATGTATGAACGCAAAGTGTCAAATCTTTTCACGTTGCTCGGAAGAATCGTGCTGAAAATCAACCGGTAATTATTATATATCGAAGCAGAATCCTCCGAAGAGTAATTATACAACTTCTGCCATCCCCAGTTTTTCCAGCCTTCATCAATTTCGTTATTGCCACACCATAAAGCTATACAAGGATGGCGCCTCAGCCTGACGATGTTCTGAATTGCCTCCTCCCTTACATTATCCAAAAATTCTTTATTTCCCGGATACATGGCACATGCGAACATAAAATCCTGCCATACCATTATGCCATTTTCATCACACAGATCATAGAAAATATCATTTTCGTAAATACCGCCGCCCCACACACGAAGCATGTTCATATTGGCCTCTTTCACATCCCTGATCAGCGCTATGTATGATGAATCTTTTACACGGGGCAAAAAGTTATCCTGCGGTATATAATTGGCGCCCCTTATGAATACCGGAATACTATTGACCTTGAAAAAGAAGGATTTTCCGATTGGATCTATATCCTGAACCAGTTCAATGGTTCGCAATCCGATCCTTTGAAGCCCTTTGTCAACAAGTCGTTTGCCCACATATATTTCATAACCAAAATTGTACAGTGTCGGATCGCCCATGCCGTTTGGCCACCAGCGTGCAGGATTCAGGATAGAAAAATCGCTCCTGATCACATTTGTGCCCCGGTTCAACAGCCTGGTTTGCCGGACAATTTCAGTAGTATCATCAAAAAGCCTGATGGAGACCGAATCGTCCAGTTCGGCATCTATTGTAAACTGTGCCGATAAATCTGCAATGGAATCGGTCAGATTTTTCTGTATAAACTGAACTCCGGCAACATTTACAGCGTTCCGGTAACGAAGATAAACGGGCCTCCAGATTCCACTGGTAACGAACTTTGGCCCCCAATCCCATCCAAAATGATAGGCTGCTTTCCGGCATACAACCTTTTCATCTCCAGGTAGTTTATTCGGCAACCGATCGTATATTGATTTAATTTTCTGATTCACAGCGGGAAACTGTACCCGCAATGTGTTTGTGCCAACATGCAATAGTGACTTTATATCGACAACCCATTCGCGGAACATGTTATCGGCAACAAGTATCAGAGAATCATTGAGATATACGTTAGCATATGTGTCAAGGCCCATGAAAATCATCTCGATATGCCTCCACGACATATTTTTCTCTGAATTATCAAACGCGTTAACGTATTCCCACCCGGTATCTCCGATCCATTGCACTTTCGATTCATTGTCGCGCAAAAATGGATCAGAAATAACTTTGTTGTTCATCAGATCAAGATGAACCACGCCTGGCACCTTTGCAGGCATCCAGTCGTCGGTTCCGATCATACGGAATTTCCAGTTACCTTTAAGCTCAACATTATTAAAATCCTGGGCACAAACGGAATCAAAAGTCAGGAGAATACAATTAAGGAGTAATGCAGATAAATAGCGGACCACAGCATCATTTTATAATTTGACAAAATTATCATTTTCCGGCATACCCTTCTGTTCTCCTTTGTTTTCATCATATAAATTTATTTTTACATCCATTTTATTTTTAATTTAGTCACCAAATCTAACGTTCCCGTAATGGACCTTAATAACTTGTACGACCATTTTTTTCGATTTTACGGAAATCCCGAAAATATGCCGAGGTGTTTTTTTGCGCCTGGCCGTGTCAACCTGATTGGGGAGCATACAGATTATAATGGCGGTTTTGTTCTGCCATGCGCCTTACAATATGGCACCTACCTTTTAATACGCAATACAGCCGATGCAATTGTCAGGCTTGCTTCGACAAATATGGAATTCAGAGCAGAAGTTCCAATTGGAGAATTATCTAAAAAAATTAGCGGACAATGGGTGAATTACCCCTTAGGGATTTTCGATCAGTTCAGGCAATTGAATATTCCTGTTGCCGGATTTGACATGCTATACTCGGGTGATATTCCTAATAGCGCTGGTTTATCTTCATCCGCCTCCATCGAAATGGTCACCGCCTATGCATTGGCTGTGATGTTGAATGCTCGACAACTGGAAATGATCAACCTGGTGAAAATGTCGCAACGTGCCGAGAATGAATTTGTTGGCCTTAATTGCGGGATTATGGATATGTTTGCAGTCGGGATGGGTAAAAAGGATAATGCTATTTTTCTGAACTGCCTGACGCTGGAATACAAGTTGGTTTCATTTATCCTGAATGGGTTCAAACTTATCATCGGGAATACTAACAAACAACGTGGGCTGGCCGATTCGAAGTACAATGAAAGGGTTACCGAATGTCAGCTTGCAGTAACTTACATGAGTCGTAAAATGAATATTTCTAAACTGGGGGAGATCAGTTTCATGCAGTTTTATAAAATGCAGGATGATATTCCGGATGAACTGATCCGCAAAAGGGCACGTCACGTTATTTCCGAGAATCAACGTGTTTTGAATGCCGTTTCCAGCCTGATCAAAGGCGATATAATGCTGTTTGGGGCCCTGATGAATGCTTCTCATGAGTCGTTGCGTGAAAACTATGAGGTGACCGGATTTGAATTGGATACCATGGTTGATGCAGCACAGAAAATCAATGGTGTTGTTGGCTCCCGGATGACCGGCGCTGGTTTCGGAGGATGTACGGTAAGCCTCGTGCGTGAAAATGCCGTTGAGACTTTTATTGATCAGGTTGGCAAGGAATATTATACAAAAACTGGCATCAAAGCAAATTTTTATCTGGCAGAAGTTTCAGATGGTGTCAGGGAGATAATATAGTCATTTGATGGAATAATTTGTTTGTGTGATATTTTTCATAATTTAGTAAAATAGAAGTAGAAATTTAGGCATAAGGAATAGTAAATTTAAAATCGTAATTCGTAATCATACAGTTATGGGACATAAAAAGGATAAACTAAAAGATGGCGACAAAGTAAAAGATAAGAAATCCAAGCCAGATGAGGTTGTTGGTATTTCTGATGCTTCGAGTCATTTCAATTCTGAAGATGAGGGTCATGAAAAACTACCCGGCAACATTTATGAAGAGGAGTTAGCCAAGCTTCAGGTCGAACTGGTCAGGCTCCAGGAATGGATCAAATATAAAGGGCTCAGGGTGGTGGTTCTTTTCGAAGGGAGGGATGCTGCAGGGAAAGGGGGCTCAATCAAACGGATCACCGAAAGTCTCAACCCCCGCGTTTGCCGGGTTGTAGCGCTGGGTGTCCCAACCGAAAAGGAGAAAACGCAGTGGTATTTTCAACGCTATGTTCCACATCTGCCAGCAGCCGGCGAAATGGTCCTTTTCGACCGTAGCTGGTATAACAGGGCAGGAGTTGAACGGGTAATGGGTTTTTGCACCGATGAAGAATACTGGGACTTTCTGCGCTCCTGTCCGAATTTTGAAAATATGCTGACCCGCTCAGGGATCATCTTGTTAAAGTACTGGTTTTCGGTAAGTGATAAAGAACAGGAAAAGAGGTTTATTCAACGGATCAACGACCCTACCCGTCGCTGGAAAATAAGCCCCATGGATGTGGAATCGCGGACAAAATGGATTGACTACTCAAAAGCAAAGGATGAGATGTTCGCTTATACTGATACCAAACAATCACCATGGTACGTTGTTGAAGCTGATGATAAGCGCCGTGCCCGCCTTAACTGCATCAGCCATTTGCTGAGCCTTATACCATATGAAGACGTTCCCCGGGAAACGATTATTTTGCCACCGCTCGAAAAGGATAAAGCCTATGTGCGTCCACCCATGTCGGAGCAAACATTTGTACCTAATAAATACTGAACCAAATTCGAAAACTGTAAATAGTTTTATCTCCTACTTGAGGACACTGAACCTATAAACAGTGGTTTCAGAAAATTTTTCACCTGGTTTTAAAATAGTATTTGGAAAGTCAGAATGATTTGGCGAATCTGGAAAATGCTGGGCCTCAAGACATAATCCCCAGTATTTATTATACTGTTTCCCGCTTTTCCCTTTGATGGTACCATCAAGAAAATTACCGGAATAAAACTGTAGGCCGGGTTGAGTGGTTGATATTTCGACCTGGCGCCCCGTGCGCGGATCATATATTTGTGCAGCCATTGAAAGAACTCCTTCTTTTTTCTTTAAAATATAGTTGTGATCATACCCGCCTTTCACTTTGCCGATTCGCTCACCAACCGCGACTGAGTTGTTGAAATCCATGGCAGTTCCTCTGACGAAAGGCATTGCCCCGGTTGGAATCAGTTCACTATCGACCTGTGTGAACTGATCTGCGTAAAGTGTAAGAATATGTCCGAGAATGCTGGTGTCGGCTTCACTCAGGTTGAAATAGGTGTGATTGCATAAATTTACAGGAGTCGGTTTATCGGTTTCCGCTTCAATCAGCATTGTTAGAATATTGTAGTCATCAAGGGAGTAAGTCACCTTTATCTTCAGGTTTCCCGGGTACCCCTCCTCGCCATCTTTGCTCAGGTAAGTCAGTTCCAGCTGAGTCTTTGTTGAATCTGCTATCTCCTTTGCATCCCACACGACCTTGTCAAATCCTTTCAATCCGCCGTGCAGACTGTTATTCCCATTGTTAATGGCGAGTTTGTAACTTTTCCCGTTAAGAGCAAACGACCCTTTTGCGATACGGTTTGCGTACCGGCCAATAATAGCGCCAAAGTATGGACTGTTGGCAATGTATTGACTCAGGCTATCATAACCCAAAACAATATCGCCCAAACGGCCGGTTTTATCAGGAACGAGTATGGATGTGATAATGCCGCCGTAATTTGTGATCTTCACAATTATGCCGTTGCTGTTGGAAAGGGAATATAGGAAAACCTCCTTCTGATCTGCTTTCCCAAAGGATTCTTTCATGATTTCAGGATTTTTTTCCGACGGTAAAATATTTGTTATTTTATTAATGGTAATGGAATCATTATAACCGGTATCCCTGTCATTAACCTGAATATTGCATGAAGCGCTTATGAACAACCAGATTATCACAAGAAAAAAAAACTTGTTCTTTCTCATATCATCAATATTTGATTTTACTACAAACTTATCAAATCAATGCCATGTATCCAACAATCTTTTTACTTTTGATTTTTTTTCTGAAATTGCCGATTTTTATTTCGTCACAAGTCATTCGTAATTCGTCAGTCCATTGTCAATTAATCAAAAAGTTATTCTGATCACCGGAGCCTCTTCCGGTCTTGGCGCTGCAACAGCGCTGGCTCTTGATGCTGCCGGGGCAAATGTCGTTATTGCCGCCCGAAGGATAGAGAAATTGGACGCTCTGGCTGCGATGATGCACAAGCCAATGGTCATTTCAGTCGACCTGGTCGATGAAACATCAGCCAGGGAGATGATTCGTAACGTCATTTCCCATTTTGGCCGGATCGATGTACTTATAAACAACGCGGCCAGCATTATCGTGGCAAAGTCAGCTGTCGTGAAACCGGCTGATTTGCTGCAGGCGTTCTCGGTAAACCTTGTCGCTCCTGTTGCCGCAACACAAGAGGCTATCAAATTTATGCGCAAGCAGGGTGGCGGGCATATCATCAACATCGGATCTCCGGGTTTTATGATGGGAATTCCGTTTTATGCACCATACGTTTGTTCCAAAGCAGCATTCTCGGCATGGACACGCACAATCCAGGCTGAATGGGCCGGGACAGAGATCATCGTCAGTGAGTATTTCCCGGGATATATCAGAACCGATTCGCGCCCCGATTCACGCCTGGGTGAAGTTGATCAGGATTTTCTGATGGCAGAGCGACAAAATTTCCTGACAAAGCTATTCACAAAACCAAAGACACCAGAGGATGTTGCCCGTCAACTGATACAATTGATCCTGAAGCCGAAAACCCTTATGTATTCAGATATCAGTGTGAAAATCGGCGCTTTTATCTCCAACTTTCCTGGATTTCGCCTCAACATCGCCCGTCAACTGGCCAAAAACGCACGGGAAAAAAAGAATCTTTCTATTTTTGACGAATAAACCAATTTTAAAATTTTCAAATCCCTAAATCTTCAAATTATGAGACAACCCATCCCTTTAAGAGAACGAAAAACCGATTACATCTATCTTGCGTTCTTTTTTTTGAATTTATTTTATATAACATATATTGTTGATTTAGAGCAATTAGTGATTAAAAATCCTGATGATTTTCAATATCCGTTATGGCCGCTGCCTTTTCTTGTAGATATGGTGCATTGGTGGGGCAGCAACTTTGACCCATTGCAATGGGCCCGCCCTACTTGGTGGAAGGCAACTATCTGGCTTGATGTGGTTTTTTTCGGTCCTTATTATGCTTTTGCCATCTATGCATTTATCAAAGGCAAGGATTGGATCCGTATTCCGACATTCATTTACTCATCAATACTCTTTACTAATGTCTTTATCATTATGAGTGAGGAGTTCTGGGGGCCTCATGCCTCCAATGCAATCATAATCGTCACTATTGCCAATGCCCCCTGGTTTCTCTTCCCGATATTCCTGATATGGAAAATGTGGAAACAAGAACACCCTTTTACCCGCGAAAATTGAAATAACCTACTTACTCAATTCCAGGTTCATCTTCGTTACTAACTGTTTGAAGCTTTCCAGATCTTTCGAATCAACAGGATTTGACGGCGGTGATTCCAGTTTTAAAGGATCCGTCGGACTCCCATTTCGGTAAATACGAAAATCGAGATGAGGGCCGGTGGAAAGTCCGCTACTGCCAACAAACCCAATCACCTCTCCCTGCTGAACATTTTTACCTGATTTTAATCCTTTTGCATAACCCGACAGATGTGCGTAAGTTGTGGTATAAACAGAATTATGATGAATGCTGATGAAGCGGCCATATCCTCCGTGAAACCCGACCTTATTTACACGGCCATTGCCCAGCGATACCACAGGCGTGCCACGCGGAGCTGAATAATCGATCCCGAAATGAGGACGTTTAATTCGAAGGATCGGGTGCATTCTTGAACGCGAAAAGCGTGAGCTGATTCGTGAAAATTTCAACGGAGCTTTTAAAAATGAACGTTGCAGGCTTTGCCCGTTCTCATCGAAATATGCGCCCTTCCCGCCCTGAGAAAATTGGTAAGCATAAAAATCTTTGCCATTACTCTGGAATTTTGAAGCCAGGATACGGTCAATTCCAATCATCTTTTCATCTACAAATACCTCCTCGTAAATTACTTTGAAATTATCCCCTGATTGCAATCCATAAAAATCAACCGTCCAAGCATAAACATCCGAAAGCGCAATTCCAAGACCGACATCAAGATTGTTCTCGACAAAGCAGTTCCAGAGTGAACTTTTGATCGTTCCCCTTGCAGTTCTGACAAACCTGCTTACCTTTTTTTTATCAAGGTACACTCTCAATGTATCCCTGAAATCGTAAACAACAAAATCAATCGGATTGAGCTCGTAAATGAAATATAGCGTTTTTCGGATTGAATCATTGGTAAAAATTCTTGCATATGAATTACCGGTGCGGATTTTCCTAACATCAAAAATATTACGGGTCTCCCTGGCAATCTTATCAATAATCGCATTGGAAATATATGGCGACAACAAAGTAGAAAGACTCTGATTATCATTGACTTTACCATGTACGATGTCCATTTTGTAAAGCTTGATTTTATATGCAATTTTTGGCTGGGGTGAAGGTGTGACAGTCTTATTCATTTTTACCGAAAATGTGATAAACAAACCAATAAATATCACGATGGATAGAATGACAAAGATTGCAGCAATGGAATATATTCTCAGTGATGGTTTCAGCATGGTTTCTCTAATCAAAAATAAGTTTTATCTGAACAATTTCAGGCCTGTTACCGAGTCTTACCGGCGGCCCCCAGGTTCCAAAACCTGAAGACACATAAAAATGAGTTTGCCCGATCTGCATATAACCGTAACTTAATTCATAAACGACATTGGTAATATAATTGAACGGCCATAGCTGTCCGTAATGTGTGTGTCCCGAAAGTTGTAAATCGACTCCTTGCAAATTCGCTTTTTTCAGATCGAAGGGTTGATGGTCCAACAGGATAACCGGGTAGGAAAGATCAACATTCTGCATAAGTTCAGACAATTCCTTGCGTTTTTTCCCCGTAAACCGTGCTTTGTCGCGATCCTCTCGTCCGACAAGATAAAAGCGTTTATCAATAAGCATAGCCGAATCGCGTAACACCTCAACGCCATGTTCTCTGAGGTATTTCACTGCTGGTTCAGCTCCACCAATGAATTCATGATTTCCTGTGATTGCATAAACACCCAGCTTCGCACCTATTTGGTTAAGGTTGGCTCCAAGATTGTTCTTTATCACCGGCGCAAGGTTTTCATCAACCATATCACCCGCAAAAAGCACAATATCTGGCTTCAGCGAGTTGATTGTGGCCACAAGTCTGTTGGCCTTTCTCTTAGCAATAATAGTTCCCATGTGAATATCAGAAGCCATCACAATGTTCAATGATTTCTCACCGGCAACCACCTTCCTTACATGCAATTCCAAATTCCTGATCCTTGGGGTACGGGCATTAATGAATCCACCTGCTACAACAATGGCAACCACCGTTATGGCGGTAAATAATAAGATTAGTTTGGTCTGTTGGTAATCGACATAGAATGATCGTGGAAAAATGTTAAAAAAATGGTTGACAACCCTTGCGAAATCAATGAAGAGCGCGATCAGGATTAAATACATCATAAAAGCCAGCCAGAATGAACCGATCCAGGTTATGATTTCTGTGAAATCACATGGAAAAGCCCGCTCCAAAATTCTTGCCAGAACAAATGTTGACGACAGTAACCAAAAGCATGCAATATACCATGGTCTCCATGATGAACCCACCGGAATGGCCTGCAATCCTCTGATAAAAATATATGAGTTAACCAGTCCGTATATGACCAGTACAATTGTCAAAAAGATAATAAATGCACCTGTTTTCAATAATTTTTATCCTTTCTTTGATTTTTTTTGCAAAGATACCTTTTCGTAAAAATATACCATTAAATTTGTTAGGTCAAAAAATGATAGCTGCTGTTAATAAATTGTTAATTTTAAACGCAATATTTACTTTATAATTCTTAAAAAATGATTGACACAGGTTTTACTCTTAGCTGGATTGATTACACCATCATGATCGTTTACTTTGTATTTGTACTTGGTATCGGATGGGCTTTGAAACGATATATGAAAGATGCCAATGCCTTTCTCGAAGCCGGACGCTCAATGCCTGCATGGGTTGCCGGTTTGGCTTTTATTTCCACAAACCTTGGAGCCCTTGAGGTAATGGGTATGACCGGATCCGGAGCTAAATATGGAATGCTCACCACGCACTTTTATTGGGTAGGGGCCATCCCTGCAATGGTATTTCTGGCTTTGTTCATGATGCCGTTTTATTATGGATCTAAAGCCCGGTCGGTTCCGGAGTACCTGAAGTTGAGATTTGATGAGAAGACCCGTGGGTTGAATGCGATCCTTTTTGCAGTGATGACAATTCTTGCTTCGGGAATCTCGATGTACGCCTTAGCTATCCTTATGGAAAAAGTATTAGGTTGGAATTTTCACCTCAGCCTGGTTTTATCGGCGGCTATAGTTCTTGGATATACCTACCTGGGCGGTCTTTCCTCTGCGATTTATAACGAAGTTTTACAGTTCTTTATAATCGTAATCGGTTTATTGCCAATTGTTGTTTTAAGTATGCAGGATTTGGGAGGATGGTCAGGTATGAAAGAGCAACTGGCGCCGATCGTAACTGCCAAAGGATTTGCTGCAGATACCTGGACCACGACCTGGAAATATACAGGATCGGCCAAAGCCAATCCATTGGGAGTTGAATGGTATGGTATCGCAGCTGGTCTCGGATTTGTTCTTTCATTCGGATACTGGTGTACCAATTTTCTCATCGTACAACGTGCCATGTCGGCCAAATCTTCAACAGCTGCCCGGAATACGCCGTTAATCGGTGCCCTCCCGAAGATGTTCATCCCATTTCTGATTATCGTTCCGGGAATTGCTGCTCTGGTTCTGCTTAATAAACAAGGATCTGGTTTTACGTTACCTGAAATTTCACCGGGCCATTACAACTATGATTACACTATCATCGCCCTGTTGAAACAATACTTGCCGGCTGGTGTACTGGGATTAGGAATTACCGCTCTGCTTGCTTCATTTATGTCGGGAATGGCTGGAAATGTTTCGGCATTCAATACTGTTTGGACCTACGACATTTATCAGAGTTATATTCGCCCTGTTACCAGCGATAAAGCCGCCGATGATCAGCATTACTTGTTTGTTGGGCGAATGGCTACCATATTCGGAGTCATCGTTAGTATTGCTGCAGCATACCTGGCAAGTCTTTTCGGGAATATTATGGACTTCCTGCAAACCATCTTTTCCATGATCAATGCCCCGTTATTCGCCGTAATCTTCCTTGGTATGTTTTGGAAACGAACTACCGGACACGCAGCTTTTACTGGCTTGTTAGCAGGATTCTTTATCGCTCTGCTACACCACGGACTAACTGTGCCTGAGGGCGCTGCAACCCTTGTTAAAGGAGGATGGATTTGCAACCTCCATACCTATCCGGTGGAAATGGCACAGAATTTCTGGACAGCCATCTTTGCCTTCACTACAAGCGCTGTTGTCACCATTGTATTATCACTGGCCACAAAACAAAAGAAATCAGACGAAGATCTGAAAGGACTTGTATACTCACTGACTCCAAAACATGTTGAAACCAACGTGCCCTGGTACCAGCGTTCAACAACACTGGCAATACTTGTGCTCGCAATCGGAACAATCCTGACAATAATGTTCTGGTAAAAAATTATTCACTCAATCACTCAATCATTAATTACAAACCATTATGGGCATAGATATAAAATTTCCGATTGGCCTGATGTTTTTTATTCTCGGGTTATTACTAACTATTTTTGGATTAATAACAAGTGGTGACAGCGCTCTTTACAGCCGCTCCCTGGGTATTAACATCAACCTTTGGTCGGGATGTGGCATGCTGATATTCGGGTTAATCATGCTCCTTTTTGCATGGAGAAGCAGGAATGCCAAAACCCCTTGATATGAACCCGATGCATCGAGCCTTTCTTAAGACTCCCATTGGTTATCTTGAGGTTACAGGTTCAGAAAATGGGATCAGGTCATTGTACTTCCTTAATTTTAAGGTAAAGCCCCAGCATATCCCCTCATGCTTGAAACCTTGCATTGTTCAACTCTATGAGTATTTCCATGGCTCAAGGCAAAGCTTTGAAATTAAACTCGATCTTGTCGGCTCTCCTTTTCAACTTAAAGTATGGAAGGAGCTTCTCAATATTCCATACGGATCAACTATTTCTTACCTTGAACTTGCCCGTAAAACTGGTGATATAAAAGCCTTGCGTGCGGTGGGAGGAGCCAATAGCCATAACCCTGTTTCTATAATCGTGCCTTGCCACCGGGTTATCAGTGCAAACGGGAAACTTGTTGGTTATCGGGGAGGACTTAAGCGCAAAAAATGGCTGTTGGAACATGAACACGCTTTTGCCCAGCGCGACCTCTTCTATTTGAAAGTTTGACCAACAAACACTTCAAATTTATAATCATGCATAAAATATCCCTCTTTTTCGGGTTGCTGATCCATTTTGGAGTAAATGGATTTTCCCAGGCAAATATTCAGGATCTTCTATTTGATTTGTCTAATCCCTTCTCTGTAAAAGGGTTTATTTCCGTAGATAAGAAAAAATCTGTACTTCCAAAGGCACAACCACTTTTTTCTGTTGTTGTCGATAACATCAGTTATAACGCCTGCAATAATGCCAGGCTCATCAACGATACCATTTTTTTTACCTTGGCCGACAGCATCCGTGGCTGGGCATTTTTGGAGAAAAATTTCCGGCCCGGAGCGAAATTCACAATACGTTTCACGAACTCAGGTATGGGCAACCATAGTATCGAAAACCTTGTGCCCCTTGGCGAAAGTAAAGAAAAGGTATATATCACCGCAGCCGGCCCAAAAGAATGGCCCCAATATCTATGCAGATCCCGCCTTTATCGTCCGGGATTTGGACCTGTCGGGGTTGTACTGCCCGACAATGCCTGGCACCTCGGATTTACTGATGTCAGGGTAAATGACAGCTTATCATTGACTGCCCTGGCGCGCAGGGGAACGCGTGATAAGGATAAAACCGAAATCGACCGTTGGATGGTGACTTTGAAACCCGGCGGATGGACAGAATATTACATCTATGCCGATTGCCATCAAGGAGACTGGCAATCAGGGCTTCGCTTGATGTTTCAGGACCGGTGGTTGTACGACCTGCCAGAATTTGACAATGCCATGTTCAGGCGCGGTGACCTTGCCTGGATGAAAAACAGCTATATCATGTTGCTGCAGTTTGCCTGGGATAAAAAATACTACGATTATGAAAAGCAGGAATACACCTTTTATCAGAATCTTTTTGAATATGATTCGCTTACAGGCGGTTATGATATTTATACCCTATGGCCCACATGGCCCAGGCTGGGTCTTGACCAGCGTAACCAATGGGATATGTACCGTGATTTACCCGGTGGATTGAACGAACTCAGGAAACAGGTCTCATTTACCCATCAGGCAGGAAAAAAATATTTTATCTCGTTCAATCCATGGGATGAAGGAACCCGAAAGGAAGATCAGTTAAAAGGAATGGAGGATCTTCTGCAGGCAACCAATGCCGATGGGGTTGTTCTTGACACCAAAGGTTCGTCCAGCCGGGAACTACAGGCTGCAGCCGATAATGTAAAACCCGGGATCATTATGTACAGCGAGGGAATGGCAGTTCCGAAGGACATGCCGGGTATCGTAAGTGGCAGAGTTCATGATGCTTTGGTGCTTCCGCCTCCGCTGAACCTGAATAAGCTGATTAAACCCGATTTTGCCATTTTCAGGGTGCTGCAACTTGCCGATGATCGCCTGCATCGTGAATTGGCCATATCATTTTTCAATGGTTATGGCGTGGAAATCAATACCATGCGCCCGGGCCGCCCTGATTGGATTGAAGATGAATTTTCATACATGGGCCGTACAACGCGAATCCTTCGTGAAAATAGATCCGTTTTCTGCAATAGAGATTTTTATCCGCTGATTTCAACGATTGTCGATTCAATATATGTAAACCGGTGGGAAGCCGCTGGAAAAATGATATATACAATTTATAGTGTTAATCCAAAAGGATGCAACGGCAAACTTTTCGAATTTGGCGGCGCTTCAGATTCACATCCGGCTGCCGATATAATGAGGCAGTACCATTTCGTTGATCTGTGGAATCACGAAGAGATAAATCCGGTAATAAATCAGGGTAAAGCCTTCGTTCCTGTTAAAATCGATGCATTTGATCCCTCCTGGCTGAATACGCGCCGGGAAGGGAATGTTGGCTGTATTGCCGTGTTTTCAAGGTTATTGGATGTTCAAACGAACGGCAGTATCTTGAATTTTAAAGGTTCAGGTGGAGACAGGATCATAATAACCGCTGAAAACCCTGACTACAGATCAAAGCAATACATATATCCGGTAACATGCACATCAGTGGATCACAGGAGTTTGTTCCCAAAACCTGTTCAAAAAATCGTTCTTCAGCTCTTTGCGGGGACAGAATTAATGGATGAGGTGGTGATAAGTCCTGGCCTGGGTTACCCTGCGCTGATCAGTCAAAATGAAAAATCTCCACAAGTCAAAAAAGCTCCCAATGACATGGTTGAGATCCCTGCAGGAAATTTCCGTTTCTATACTAAACGCGATGCGAATACACTCGAACCGTTTATTGCTTTGCCCCATTTTAGCGATACCGTAACCATTTCGATGCAACGTTTTTTCATAGACAAATACCCGGTGACCAATCGGCAATATTTGAATTTTATTTTACAAACATCTTATAATCCTGAGGATACAATAAATTACCTTAAGCATTGGTCGAATGGCATTCCCGCAGTAGGGACCGATTTTCTTCCAGTCGTCTACATTAATCTGGATGATGCAAAAGCGTATGCAAAATGGGCGGAGAAGAGACTGCCCACTGAAAAGGAATGGCAGTATGCAGCCCAGGGAAGTGATATGCGTAAATATCCCTGGGGTAATAAAATGGATTCAACCAGGTGCAATTACAACCTTAATTTTCTCACTCCTGTAAATAAATTCCCCAAAGGAGGCAGCCCGTTCGGTGTGATGGATTTGGTTGGAAACGTGTGGCAGATGACCGCTGATATTTATGACAATGGAAGCTATTATTATAACATTATCCGAGGAGGAAGCTTTTATCATCCAACACAAAGTATATGGTATGTTACCGGAGGTCCGTTACCAGTTGATCATCCTGAAATGTTGTTGCTGATAGCGCCGGGTCTCGACCGCAATGCAACCGTGGGATTCAGATGTGCAAAGGATGGAGATTAGTTTTTCAGCAGCCAGGCATCTTTGAAAATCTTTCTTATCTCTTTCAATTTCAATCTTAACGCGTCAATATCATGCGATTCAAGAACTGAAACATTGTTTTTTCCATTTTTCTCAATCAGCTTCGAATCGGGGTATCCTTTGGTCTTCAGTGTGTTGACCAGCTGATTGGCAGTTTCTTTAGGAAGTACGGAATTTACAATGATATAATAGGTTGCAGATGTCGAATCCCGTTGTTGAGAAATTGTTTTGGTATTACTTGCAACTGAATCCTTGATCATCATAATAGCCGTATCAGGACTGGCCGTGACCGTTTTCGCTTTTTTGGACTTTAACGGAGGCTTAGGAGATGGTTTAACCACTGGTTTAACTGATTGTTTTACAGAGTATTTCTTCAGTGGTTCAGGAGCAGAGCCACAAACAAAAGCTGCCCCTTCAGGATCGGTCGCCTCTCCAAACCAAGCACATGCATAGTTTTCATAAACCGATATCCCAATTGCATTCCATGGCTTTCCCTGATATTTTCCTGTATTCAATAAAAAATTGTTGAAATACTCTTCCATTTTCCAAACCATAATTATCGTGTCGGTAACCAAAGGGTTATTTTCCCAATAAACGATTTCATAAGCCCGGGATGGATATTTCGTTAATTCACGTGGTTTATCCCAAACTGAATTTTTCTTATTTTCATCTTTCGGATAACAAAAAGGAGTCCAGAAACCCTTGTCTGACCATGAATGAAAATTGCATGATCCTTGATTAGGCGGGTGCAGAAACAGATCCCTGGCATGCAAAGCAGCAACATATGATAACGATTTTGACAGTGGAATAGGAGGGAGGTTGTGTTGCTTGCGATAATCATCGATCATCTTGTACAAGTTCATCTCACGGTCACCAATGCAAAAATTTATAGGCACATGATTCCCTTGCTTTACAATTGTCTGGCAAATGGCTCCGGGGATAGAACCGGATAAAAGCATTATCAGCCCAACCAATGCCCGCATCTTTACGAAAATTTTCTTAATCATTTTTTGTTATCAGATGGATTTTTCAGGAATGTAAACGCGCTTTGGTTCCATGCTAACCCCATCGAGGCCGATGAAATATCCCTTTGACAGATTATCTTTCCCGGTAACCACAAAACGGATCTCCACAGATCCTGTCTGTGTTTTCAACCCTGTAAGGGTTACCTTGCCATTTGGTAAAATGTGGGGTGAATATCCGTTGATTGTTCCGGCCTTTATATTGTTAACATAAATATCTGCGTTGCCGTAACCCGGACCTGTTGAATAGTAAAGTTTCATATCATAAACAGACTCCTTGAGTCCATTAATTTCAAGACCAAATGATGATTTATCCCGGGCTTCAATTACTATCTGTTTGTTATCACCCCATTCAGGCCCATAGTCAGACATATCAATAACCTTCGACTTTAACCCCTCCAGCTTGAATTTCAACTTCTCCGCTTCGTACATACGTACTGGTTTAACAATTCGCAAGGGAATCCTCTGGCCAGCTACGGGAAAATGAGGGAATGTTTTATGGGATTCCATTTGGTACCAATATGCCGTGGAACTATAGTCGGCAATATCCTGGTTACCATGGCCATGTTCGATAGTGACCTTAATATTTTTCTTAAACGGTATGGGATCCATAATATAAAAGCGGTAAGCGGCAATTTGTCCCAACGTATCGTTCTTGTAAATTAAACCGTTATATTGACCATTAAATTCTCCTTTGTTGAAATACCATCCGGCAGAAAAATAATCTCCTGTTCCTGTACCGTGAATCGAGGGCCTCTTCTCTCCATCAACATAAATCATCTCATCCCCTTCAAGAAACCTAAGCCCGCCATCATAAGATTGTAAGTTGAGGTTTACGCCTACAAGGTGACCCTTGCCCTCGGCATTAAGAATTACAAAATTTGAGTCGTAATTGGTTCTGATGCTCCTGTTCCATTGTGCATGAAAATAGGCTACATCCGACTCGAGTGCACCTTCAAATTTCTGATAGTCAACCTGGTAAAAAAAACCAAAGACCTCCTGCCTTGTTTCATTGGCAATCTCAATCCTGGCTTTACGTTCAAAAGGCATAGGGAAATAACAGAAATAACCGCCACTCGTCATGCCCATGAATTGTGAAATATACTGCTTGTATTTAAATCCGCATCCGAAAAAATCACCGATAGGAACCTCAACAGATGGTTTTGGTTCATCATCCCAGTAAATTCGGATTACAATTCTACGAAGAAAATATGGGTCCCAGGAATCAATTGCAAACCACATCCTTACAATCATTCCGGGGCCTTCAGCATCAAAAACGGTTGCTTTTTTACCAGGCGCAATTGTTATATGATCTTCGTTACCTCCCGAAGTATCATAACTTGAAACCTGTATCAATTTGCTGTTTTTCAGGTAGGGCAGGGCAGCTGGTGATAACAAATGCTGAATATCGGTGCGGTAGCCTGTATTGCATGATGTCAAACTTAACAAAAAGATCAAACCTGTAATCCCGGCGAAGAAAAAAAACTTTTTCATAAAACCCACTTTCAACCTGCAAAGGTATACTATTTCTGACTTTCATCAATCAGCAATTTCGCAATAATGGCGTCCCAGATATAGTTTGTCGGGCAATTCAGCACCTCGTTGTCGGGACTGTATGACTCCCAATAGTTATGGTTCTTCGAAAGCTGAACAGTAACTGCACTGACCATTTTTCCGGCAAGCTGATGTGCGATTTCGTTGTATCCATAACTCCGCAGGCCATCGTACACCATGTAATCCCAAAGCATCCAAACCGGGCCATTCCATTTGCAGCAGTAGTCAACATTAGAATTATACCATGGATCCTGTGCCGAGAGGGTTGGAACACCGTATTTCCGCCAGAATTTCGTGGTGTCGGTAAGTGTCTGAATCAATCTTGCTGCCCGCTCCTTTGGAACTGCCTCTGCCCAAAGCGACAGAAACCCAATGATTTCCAGCCGTTTCAGGTCACGGGTCATAAACTGGAAGGTGTGATCCTTTTTGTTGACTGAGTAATAAAACCCCGAGGTTTCATCCCACATCCGTTCATTCACTAACTTTGAAGTTGTGTCGGCCAGGTTCATCCATTTTTTTGCTTCTGAGGTTTTTCCAAGAATGCTGGCCATCTTCGCCAGGCTCCGTTCCTCCTTAATCACCATCAACGTCAGGTCAAGGCATTCCAATTCATCTGAAATATCCTCTTTGTCGACATCTAAATAGCGCTCGGCCGAAACCTGGAAGACTGCATTGTACCAGTCACGTACATTTTCAATAATGCCATACGGTCCCCATTCAAAAGTACCATCCTGATCGGTGTCACGGTTTTTAATCAGCCATTCAACATATCTGCTCCCTGAAGCATAGGCTTCGGCCAGGAATTGTTTGTCTTTACCAGCTTTATATATCTCAAGGTTGATCCAATTGAAAAACGGCGCCGAAGTGGTCGACATATTTTTATGCGGATAATCCTGCAACCCGCGCGGTCCATGCCGGTAAGCAATCAACCCGTCTTCACGTTGCTGTTCAATATACACCCGTTGTGAACCTTCTGCCGATTTTGGATCCATGTAAGCATAGGCTATCATACTGAGCGACTCATGCAATACCTGGTGCCCATGGCCCCATCCCCAAAGAGGGTTTCGCGAAAACACATAGAAGTTGTACTTCGTTTTTCCTGATGGCGGGTACATGCATCCGCGGGCAAGGTTAAAAGCGCTCAGGTAAGCAAGCTTTTCTGATTGGCTTTTGAAAGCGATTCGGGGAACCTTCGAATACAGAATCAGATTGTCTTCGTAGTAGGTTTTGAGCATGAAATTCTTAATAGAATCGACTATCCTGATAAGTTTTGCAGGCTCTTCATTTTGATCCTGAGATCCACGGAGATACCTGAAATTGACAGATTCACCCGGTTTCAATCGCTTCTTCAGGTGCAACGCGATAAAATCGACAAAGCCATCCGGCTTCATGTTCAGGGAATCGATTCGTTTATCTGAATAAAAATCAGTTTTTATTATATTGTAAAAATTGTTCATATCGCCTGAATATCCTCCATGCGATGCAGTTTCACGGTTGCTGGTAAAAAAATCCCTGACTCTCGTGGGATATCCGTATTCCATCTTCAGACTGCTTATAAGTCGATAGGGGCTTTCATACCGCTGCGTCAAATACCCATCTGATGTCCCATCATATCTTACGATACCAAGCGAATCATTAAATGTTTCCAATATTGGATAAACGGCAACTTCATGCGGAATCTTATCTGTGTTTTTAATCTCCATATCTACTATCGCAATCGACGAACTGTAGACAAAGAATGTCTCTTTTACCAGGATCCCGCGAATTGGCTCATACTCCATAATGGCCATATCAGGGAAAGAAAATTTAACTACCGGTTTCACAAGAAATTCTCCGATCCGGGGAATAACGACATCGTCAACCTTCCATATGCAAAACATCATCCCGGCATTATCTGACGAATAACTGACCGGACGACAATCGGAATAATAATCCATCTTGTAAGCCTTGTCTCCATATAGTTGTGAGCGCGACATAGCAGCGGCATAGGTCGTGTAAAGCGGGTCATCTGCCCTGGCGCTGATGCGCACATAATCCTCGATGGTCTTGAATTGCTGGGCGACCAGTAACAATCCATAAAGAGTGTAAAAAGCAAGGAGTATTGATTTTTTCATACAATTTGTGATATTACTACAATCTTATTGAATCTTCTCTATAAGGAATAGTGCTGCAATTCCCGCCCAGATGTAGGTTTTGTTCCAGCCGGCATGGTAATCGTCAGCGCTGTAGAATTCCCAGAAAACGTGATCTTTTTTAAGATGGTAAATCATATTTTCAAGAACACGACCGGCAAGCTGATCCGCCACTTTTTCATAGCCGTTGTCCCGAAGGCCCCGGAATAACAGATATTCCCACTGCACCCATACCGGACCGTTCCAATAACCGATCGGACAATAATAATCACTTTTAGCCGAGAGAGATGGTACACCGAAAGGGCGCCAGAATTCAGTAGTGTCAGTCATTTTATCAACCAGATATCCGGCTTTCTCCTTATCTGCCACACCGGCCCAAAGTGGCAGAAAACCAATGATCTCCTTTATCTTCAAATCATTTGGTGAATGAAAACTGAAAGACTGATCTTTTTTGTTCACATTGTAATAAAACCTGGTTTCAGAATCCCACATGGCGCTGTTGATTAATGAACTCCGCTGCCTTGTGTCTTCCTGCCATTTTTTAGATTCATCAGCCAGACCCAATAACTTCGCCATTTCTGCCAGCGACTTTGCCTCCATAACCAGCATAGAATTCACATCAACTCCTTCGAAATTAGCTGCCCAGCCAACCTTATCCCAAACAGCTACCCGTGCATCGCGTACAGATTCCAATTCAGCATGAGCGCCCCATTCGCATAAACCATTGCTGTTTGAATCGCGGCTGGCTAAATAATATTGGTAAAATTTTTTACCAGATTCATAAGCCTCTTTTAAAAATTGCTTGTCACGGGTGATTTTATAAATTTCGAAGTTTTCATAGTTGAACCAAGGCGCCGAACTGGTCGGTTTACCATTCGTTTCGATGGTTTCATTCAAATATGGCCCGGTGCGATAATTTATGTAACCATCTGGTCTCTGACGATCCATAAAAACCCGCTGAGAATTCATCGCACCTTTTGGATCCATATATACCCAAGCCAACATTGCCAGACTTTCGTGAAACACCTGCCCGCCATATCCCCAACCCCATCGTGGTTCACGTGAAAAAACGTAGTAATTGTGCCGGCATTCTCCTTCAGGTGGCATCATGCATTGTCGCATTAGCGAAAAGGAGCTCCAGTAAAGCATCTCCCTATCCTTGTCAGTGAAAGTCAACTTTGGGATATTCGCGTAAGCATTCTCATCCTCTTCAACTAATCGATCAAGTGATAAATTTTTCAAAATCACTTCCTCACTTTTTTGTATAGTCTCGCATACTTCACGACTCGCTTCCGACATTGTTTTCCGTGCTTCGTTCAGCTCAATAAAAACTTTGAATGAGGTCGATTCTCTTGGCTGAATCCGAAAGGAACTAAAACATGCTATCCCATTGATAAAAGAGGCGCCTCTTTTTTGCATCTTTAGTGATTCCTTAAGACTTGCTAATGGTTCTGATCTCTTGTGAACCTGGCTTTGACCATTTTTTAATAAAAATGTGAAAACACTATCATATTTCAGACTGGACTTCAGATTTCCTGACAAATGTTCGATCAACGGAATGTTGTGCTCAACCATCCAGCCATCGCGTTTCTTCTGAAGTGGAAATGTATAGCCGTCCGGATTTGACTGATGCTCAATTTCAAGCGTACTATCGGAAGATGGATAGTAAAGATATGGTATTGCCGTAAATGCGACAGGGAATTGGCCTTCATTGATTATTCGAAATTGTATTATTGCCAATTCAGAACTATATGCAGCAAAGAATACTTCAACACGTAAATCCTTCACCGGATAATAAAAATATTTCACCAGATCACTATAGGAAGTTGTAACAACTGGTTCTCTGAAAAGTTCCTGAAGCCTGAATATCAGACGATTTTCATTTTGAAAAGCGATTCCAAAATTCGGACCGTCTTTGGAAATAAATTCTACTCCCGAACCGTCATCAAACCACTGAAACTGGTACCCCTGGTCGGTTTTATAATGCGAACGTGCAGGTGGAGCTGCATAGGTGGTATAGATAGCATCCGTTTTCACGGCCTTCAGGTTGGAAAGAAATTGCGCAGCACCGCTTGCTGAAACCTGTGTCAGAAGAAAAAGTAAAATATATCTTTTTACCACCCGGCTATGGAATATTAATAGTGATTGTCTTAGTCAGATATTTCGATTCTGAAGGCTCAAAATCTACTGCAAATTTGTAAATCATTCCGGTCTTATTCAGGAACCGGGCATTGTCAACATCCTTTAAATCCTGCCCGTTCGACCAAAATTCAAGGATTCCCGAACTCCTTGCTTTGCCCTCCACCTCTACCTGGTATCGATTTCCAGCCAGACGAGTGGAAAGGATCCTTATTCCTTCTGCAGCATCACCGGGTTTTGGATCAGCCACCACAGGCAATACTGACATTCCTCCCTCAGTTTCCACCACGAGTTTCGAAACAGATCCAAGTTCAAATGAAACCATCAGGGTCATCGATTGGAGGGATTTAAATGATGTAAAAGGAACGGCTTTCCCATCGAGTGTAACCCCAATTAATCGGGTTCCGGCAGGGAAAAAGGGCATAAATTCAATGCGAACCGGACTTCCCTGGTCCAGAGAAAATTGATATTCATATACTTTATTGGTTCGTGAAAAATGAAAATCAACTTTTTGACCCGCAATCCTGATATTTTGAACTTTTAGAGAATCCCACATTGCAGGAAGTTGTGGTGAAAAAAATATCTTCTGTTCCTGCGCCTTGATATCCAGTCCGAGCATGCCTTCAATTGAAGGCTGCAATACCATTGTTTCTGACCAGCATTGATGAGCACATACCCCTGAAGGCTTATATTCAGCGCCGTTCAGCACCTCTTCAACGAAACCAAGTCCCCAGTTCTTGTATACATTCAGGTTATTCATGATATGCGAATATCCCTGGATGGAATTGCCGGTGGCATATTCCGCGAGGGAGGCCCATCCTGTAAACAATGGCCAAACACTACCATAATGATAACCGGAAGGTTTAAACAATGGACTATCTTCCCGAAGTATGCGCACCCCCCAATTTGTGGTAAATACATTCCCTGCGATTTTTTTCATGGCAAAAGAAGCTTTTTCACGGTCGGCCATCCTGAAATAGATTGGTACCGCCGGAAGAATGGTTTGCTCACGGCGAAATGAACCATCCTTGTTTTTACCATATGCGTAAAAGTTTTCTGAATCACTCCAGAATTCCCGGTCGATGATTTTTCGTTGCTCCTCCGCCTCACTCTGATAACTTTCTGATTCATTGTCGTTCATGAATCGGGCCATGTTTACAGCTTCAGTCAATGCTGCCCCCCATGAACCAGCCATATAAATTGTTGAATGGGAGCCAAACAATTCGCCACCCTCAACCCATCCGTGCCCCACATTGGTATTTTCGATCAAATGATCCCGATCAGTGTCGGTAGTAAAGCAAAAATCGATTGCACGCTTAACATTGGGCCATGTTTCCCGGAGAAATGCAGTATCATTGGTGTGACGAAAATATTTTCCGGCAAGAACAATATACAACGGTGTGGCATCAGCAGCATCGTAATGGATCAGCCCTGAAGTGCTGGCTTCATGGAAGATTTTACCGTTCAGGTCCTGGTATTTGTTGAAAAATTCGAGTTGGGACTTCACCTTTCCGAAATCGCCATAATCGAGCAAAGCAAAGCTGCTCCATTCGGCATCGCGTCCAAAGTACCAGCCATAACCTGGCCGGCCATTTACCTTGTGGCCACCATCCCAGCCATTTTGGGTGGTTGAATAACCCGCTACAAGCGCTTTTCCCATTCCCGGGGTGTTGATGAAAAAGCGGTCGGTTGCCAGTAAAGCCCAACGGTATCCGGTATTGAAATCCTTATCGGGAGTTGTTATCATCAGGCTGTTTGAGAGAATATATTTGGAATGTTTTATGGCGCTGAGATAAACCTGTCCCGGATCATGAACCGTCTTGTTGAATTGAGCATGGGTGATGCTGTATCCTTCACTGGAAGCGCTGTAAACTACATCGAGATTATCATTCATTTCAAGTTTATAACACATTAAACCAGCCACCTGCATCTTCACTGTTGGGATACCTTGAAATAAGCTGTCCTTTTTAATATAATTGAATCCATCAAATTGTCCGATAATATGCTTAACCGGTTTCTTCGTTCCTCCAATAATAACGTTAAGATCCCCCGACTGATCCTGGATTGTAATGGCATCGAGGTCATTATCATACGAATAGCATATCGAACCGGTTACCCGATCTGTGTATGGCCACATCCACCGCAGGTTCGATTTAAACCGTATGATCAATTCGGCAGAATAGACACCACGGTACTCGTAATGAATCACACCATTTGGTTCAGTCGGGTCATTGACTATCACTTCTTTCAGATATGCCCTTGGAAATTTATATTGCCTTGAGAAATAGGCAGGGTTAACAATAATTTCAGGTCGTTCATCACTGAGCCAAAAAATTGTGTCCTTATAGTCAAACCTGATACCTGCCTCCCAATCCCGAAAGGCCATGAATGGATGAGCCCATACCTCTTCAATGCCGCCCTTTTCAATACCCATCGTTAACAAACGCTCTCCGGCAACATCCCAGAAATTTTCAGAAGCAAAAGGTCGTTTCAAATCAATATCAGTTGAATTTACTGCCCATCCTGCAGAAGGTGGAACAGCAATAAGAAGTTGATCAGTTATTGGTCGGGGAGGGCAGGCAGTTACGGAATTTAAAGTATAATTCCAATAATATTCAGGTTGGCCCTTATATTTATCCGACAGGTAATTAAAACAATTTTTTGTAAATAAAGTGAGATGTGTTCGGTTTGTATTCGGGATGGTGAAATTCATATAACCACCCACAGCTAATACTTTGCCTTTGCCTAATGTATATTCCAACACCAATTTAGAATCTTCGCGCAAAAATATGTAATCCCAGTCAACCGCAACCACCTTGCCATTCTGAGGAACATGATCACCAAAAAAACCAGTGATTCTGGTCCCAATATCCATCGAAGGCCTGCAGATATATGAACCACCATTCAGCCCTGTGAACAAAGGATGTTCCCTGAATGCATGAAACCCCAGCCGGCGCCCATTACCATTATCTGCACATTGTTTGGTGCTGTCTTGCAGTTCCATAGGTTCCAGCCCGAGAACATTAATATAATGAGCTGCTTGTTGGGTTAACAGTAATTTACCGCCACTTTCAACATATGATTTTAACGATTTTATCAATTTTTCATCGGTTTCGGCAGCTGATAAAGCGCTAATATTGGGCCGGTGTATCCATAGTACTGAAAATTTTCCATTTTTCTTTAACTGTTTTTCTAATTCCTTCAAAGTAAGAAATTCTGCAGAATATTCACTGAATGCCTTTAACTGATCATATGCATTTTTAATCTCTGCATCAGCATTTTCATAAGATTCTAAACTGACAAATCCAATTAATGGCTTGTTGATCGTTTCTGCAAATGCCTCTTTTTTCTTGGTCAGTGGAATCGTGTGTAAGCGTATACTTTGACCTTTGCTGGATTGCGAAAACATTTCATTTAAAGGCGAAATAAATATCAATAAAACACAGCAAATAAATACTTTATGCGATATTATCATAACATTTCGATTAAGTGTTTCAGAGATGAGATTAATGGTGCATTTATTTTCTGCAAACGCTCATTACTGTGATGTCCATTTGGAACCAGGATACAATCAATACCGATTTCGGCGGCGACTTCTGCATCGTGCCGTGTATCACCTATGAACAACATCTTTTCTTTTTTATCTCCTATCTCCTGAATAAGTTGCAATCCAATATCGTTTTTCCCGTGTGCATAATGGTCGTCGAGGCCGCGGATCCGGTCAAAGTAACCAAAAACACCCAACGACTTTGTTTCGGAAATCAATTCATTTTGTTCTCGGGCAGATAGGATATTCTGTGAAAAGCCATGCTTCTTAAATAGGGCAAGCGCCTCATGAACCTCCGGATGCAGCTTTGTTTCAACCTGTCTTTTGTTATAACGTCTGATAAACTCCATGCCCACAACGTCAAATGGCTCTTTATCAAAGTCATAACCCAGCTTTAAATAATAATCCTTTACCGGGAAATCGAATAATTCCCTGTACTCTTCAACCGTTCTTAAGGGCAGGTCTCTCTCTTTCAGCATGCCATTCATCACATCCACACACAGCCAGGCATCATCGAGCAATGTTCCGTTCCAATCCCAGATGATGTATGAGTAGTTCTTCAGTTCAATCATCATTTATCCGTAGTTTTGCAGTTGATCTGCCAAAAATAACGAAAAAACCATCCTCTGCCTTGAATTTCGATGCCTTTAAAGACCCCCTGAAAGAACTCGAAGATTGTGTGTTGTGCCCGCGAAATTGCCATGCACACCGGCACATCAGAAGGGGAGGCTATTGCAACAGCGATAACTCGTTCAGCATCGCCTCAATCTGTATCCACAGGGGAGAAGAACCAGCCATCAGTGGTACGGATGGAATCTGCAACATATTTTTTACAAACTGCAACCTGCAATGCATTTATTGCCAGAATCACCAGATCAGCGATAACCGCATCAGCCGTACATCATTCAGTATCGGCCTCCCTGAGGTAATCTCTCAGATCACAACCATCCTCGATCAGGGAATTAAAAGGGTAGGTTTTGTCTCTCCGTCACATTTCATTCCGCAGATGCGTGTAATTATCAATATCATTCATTCGCTTGGCTACAAACCGGTGTGGGTTTACAATACAAACGGTTATGATAAAGCTGAAACCTTAAGAAAACTTGAGGGGATAATTGATATTTACCTTCCCGATTTCAAGTACATGGATACTGATCTGGCCGGACTATATTCCGGAGCGAAGGATTATCCTGAATTTGCCGTGAAAGCAATAAAAGAGATGTTTCGTCAGAAAGGAGCCTCACTGATAACAGATATCGATCAAACTGCCACTTCAGGCATCATCGTTCGTCACCTGGTTCTACCTGGCCACGTTCAAAATTCTCTTGCTGTTCTAAGGTTTCTTGCTGAAGAAATTTCACCCAATATCCATGTTTCTTTGATGGCGCAGTATTACCCGACAAAAAAGGTTCATAATCATCCCCAACTTGGACGTAAACTCTCAGAATATGAATACTCGCAAGTGGTTTACGAAATGGAAAAACTTGGAATGTCCAACGGCTGGATCCAGGAAAACGAAAGTAGTGAGTTCTACCTCCCCGACTTCAACAACAAAAACCCATTCGAATAATTGAGCCAATTCTATTATTGTCACTGGTCATATCCTATTTTTCAATTTGGTTTTGTTATGTCCACTTCCAGAATCAACAATTGTCTATTGCATCTAATGCACGTAAAAGCTTATCGCATGCAAGGTCAATCTCTTCTGAAGTTATTGTCAGTGGAGGAGCGATTCGAAATGTTGCAGGTTTAAACAGATACCAATCTACAATCAGGCCATGTTTTAAAGCTGCCTTCATAAATGAGTCTCGTTTTTCAAAATTTGCCAGGTCAACCCCGAACGCAAGACCTGCTCTGCGTAACCCTCCGATGGATGGATGGCCCGACACACGGTCAGCGATTTTTTTTCCCTTTTCCTCAACCTTCGAAATGAGATCTTCCGATATCAGCACATCAAGCCCTGCAAGCGCTGCAGCACAACTTACAGGGTGGCCTCCAAAAGTGGTGATATGCCCCAATTCGGGGTTGCAGGCAAGCGTATCCATCATTTCCTTTGGTGCAATAAAAGCGCCCAACGGCATACCGGCGCCCAAGGCCTTCGCAAGCACAAGGATATCGGGAGAGAAATCCCAATGTTCAAAACTGAAAAGCTTGCCGGTGCGGCCCATTCCCATTTGTACATCATCTACAACAATCAGAACTCCCTTATTTGCGCATCGCTTTTTCAATTGCTGCAGGAAATATTCCTCCACCGCTATGATCCCGGCTTCAGCCTGAACCAATTCGATGACTACACAGGCAGTCTGTGTGGTAATTTTTTCAAGATGACAGTAATTGTTGAGCTCTATTGATCTGACATCAGGAAGTAAAGGCCGGAATCCATTTTTCAGCGTCTCATTTCCCATGATACTTAAGCTCCCCTGCGTACTTCCATGATAGGAGTCAATAAAAGAGATTATTTCAGTACGACCCGTGAACCGTTTGGCCAGTTTTAAGGCCCCCTCAATCGCTTCACTGCCAGAATTTACAAAATAAACAGAGTCGAGCTTGTCGGGCAAAAGACTTGTAAGTCGCTCAGCAAGGCGAACTTGAGGCGATTGTATAAACTCTCCATATACATTCAAATGGAGGTACTTTTCAAGCTGACCCCGTATCGCTTCCAGCACTTTTGGATGGCGATGACCGGTATTGCTTACCGCGATTCCCGACACCAGATCAATGTATTTCTCACCCGAACTTGAATAAAGATAAATCCCCTCTGCCTTAACAATCTCCAGCCCAATTGGGTAAAATGAAGGCAATCCAAGGTGCCGGTAAAACAGTTCGCGCTCTGTCATCAATCAACCTTTTGTTTATACCCACCAAAGATATAAAATCAGCACAGAATAACTAAATTTGCTCACTCATTCACTTACTCAATCATAAGTCCTATGAAAGATAAAGTAATCATCATCACCGGCGCCTCATCAGGAATTGGCAAAGCCCTTGCCTTCGAATGCGCCCGCAAGGGAGCAAAACTTATACTTGCATCGCGTTCAGGTGTTTGTGATCCTGAAATCTTTGAAATATCATCAACCATAATCAATGTCCATACCGATGTCACTAAAGAATCAGACTGCGAATCCCTGATTCAGAAAGCAATTGAAAAATTCGGTCACATCGATGTGCTGATCAACAATGCCGGTATTTCAATGCGGGCGCTCTTTACCGAAGTAAACCTTGATGTTATCCGTCAGCTTATGGATACTAACTTCTGGGGAACAGTTTATTGTACAAAATTTGCCCTGCCTTATCTGCTTGAATCAAAAGGATCGCTTGTGGGAGTGTCATCAATCGCGGGTTATAAAGGACTTCCCGGAAGAACAGGTTATTCTGCCTCAAAATTTGCCATGCAGGGATTACTGGAAGTGATCCGCATTGAGAATATGAAAAAAGGATTGCATGTACTTATTGCATGTCCCGGGTTTACTGCCTCGAATATCCGGAAAACAGCGTTATCAAAGGATGGTACTGCCCAGGGTGAAACCCCTCTCGATGAAGGCAGACTTATGACCGCTCAACAGGTGGCCGTCCATATTATCCATGCAATTGAAACAAAAAAGGAACGCCTGATCCTGACAACTCAGGGAAAAATGACTGTTTTTCTGAACAAATTCTTCCCGAAATTCATGGATAAAATGGTTTATAACCACATGGCCAGGGAACCAAATTCGCCCTTTAAGTAAACGGGTAAGTAGGCATGCGGGTAAACAGGAAGCACGTTTTCAAACCCGACTCACTCATTCACTCATTTATATTTCTCGGATGAAACTGAATTATCGTACTTCTTAAATAATCCCGATCGAGATGAGTATATATTTCCGTTGTGGTGATCGATTCATGTCCCAGCATCTCCTGCACCGCGCGAAGATCAGCTCCTCCTTCTACCAGGTGAGTGGCAAAGGAGTGCCGAAAAGTGTGCGGACTAATCCTTTTTTTTATACCAGCCAGGATTACAATTCTCTTAATGATTGTGAAAATCATCACGCGTGTAAGCCCTGTACCACGCCGGTTCAGAAATAAAATGTCCTCGTGTCCTCCTTTAACCGGAATATGGGGCCTGACGTCTGATAGATAAAATAAAATTTCAGCCTGCGCTATGCTTCCAAGTGGAACAAGGCGCTCCTTATTGCCTTTTCCTGTCACTTTGATAAAACCTTCATCAATGAAGAGATTGGATATTTTTAAGTTAACCAGCTCTGATACACGAAGTCCGCAACCATAAAGAGTTTCTATCATAGCCTTGTTTCGCTTGCCCTCTGGTTTACTCAAATCGATTTTGCCGATCAGCTGGTCGATCTCATCCACATTAAGCGTAACTGGTAGTTTCATTCCAATTTTCGGCGACTCAAGCATTTCAGTGGGATCTTTGCTGATCACATTTTCCATTAAAAGGTAGCGGTAAAATGCTCGTATTCCCGAAATCACACGCGCCTGCGTCCGCGCAGTCATGCCTAATCCGGTGATCCATTTTAAAAATGCCTGAAAATGATGAAATTCCAATTTTTCCGGGCCTAGCAATAAACCCTGAATCTCAAGAAATTGGGTTATCTTTGCCACATCATGAAGGTAAGCCTCCACGGAGTTCCTTGATAACGATTTCTCAAGCTGAAGATGTGCCTTAAAACCATGCATGTATGAATTCCAAATACCCAAGGCCTGATCTTTAATGATATAGAGTTTATTTAATTATGAAATAAAAGTATGAAATATTCATAAATAATTTTTGTTTTTTCAGTGAAATGATTTACTTTTGCAGTCCCGAAAAATAAAGAAGTCAGAAGATGGCAAAAAAGAGCAAAGACCAACGGATTCAGGTTATTTTAGAATGTACTGAACAAAAGACAAGCGGTATTCCCGGCATCTCAAGATACATTACAACTAAAAACAAAAAAAATACTCCTGAACGAATTGAACTGAAAAAGTACAATTCATATTTAAAGAAAATTACTGTTCATAAAGAAATTAAATAACTTAGGATATGGCAAAGAAAGTAGTTGCTTCGTTTAAAGCTACATCAGGAAAAGATTTTACTAAAGTAATCCGCATGGTTAAATCTCCAAAATCAGGAGCTTTTGTATTTAAAGAAACAATTGTTGCTAACGAAATGCTTAAAGATTTTTTGGCAAACAAAGAAAACTAAATCAACTTTTATTCCAACTGAAAAGCTTTTTTCTCCGGGAAAAAGCTTTTTTTATATATAAAAAATCGTTTTATGGGTTTTTTCAACATCTTTTCCCGGGAGAAAAAAGAACGTCTCGACCATGGACTTCAAAAAACTAAATCGAGCATCTTTACCCGGATTTCAAAAGCCATAGTTGGCAAATCTACAGTTGACGATGAAGTACTCGATAACCTTGAAGAGATCCTTGTTACTTCAGATGTGGGTGTCGAAACCACCCTTCGGATTATTGAACGCATTCAAAAGCGTGCATCAAATGAGAAATACATTGGAACAAGCGAACTTAATAATCTGCTTAAAGAGGAAATTGTTTCATTGTTACAAGAAAGTAATATCCAGGATTCTACCGAATTTTCTATTCCTGATGATAAGAAACCTTACGTCATAATGGTAGTTGGTGTCAATGGCGTAGGAAAAACAACTACGATAGGAAAATTAGCGTACCAGTTCAAAAAATCGGGAAAATCAGTCCTGATAGGCGCTGCCGATACCTTTAGAGCAGCTGCTGTTGAACAAATAACCATCTGGGCTGAAAGGGTAGGGGTTCCTATCGTGAACCAGGGCATGGGAGCCGATCCTGCCTCTGTGGCTTATGATGCAGTAAAATCAGCCATTGCCCGGGATATGGATGTTGTGATCATCGACACGGCCGGACGCCTTCACAACAAAATTAACCTTATGAATGAACTTTCAAAAATCCGTAAAGTCATTCAGAAACTGATTCCCGATGCTCCACAAGAGGTGCTGCTGATACTCGATGCATCCACCGGTCAAAATGCATTTGAACAGGCCAAACAGTTTACTGCCGCTACCGAAGTCAATGCCCTTGCACTTACTAAACTTGATGGTACGGCAAAAGGAGGCGTTGTTATCGGTATATCCGACCAATTCAAAATCCCCGTTAAATATATTGGCGTTGGCGAAGGCATCGAAGACCTCCAGGTGTTCAACCGCGTTGAATTTGTTGATAGCCTGTTTAACTAATCACGACCTTTTGAAAACAAAATCAGGGCCTCACAGAATCGGGTTGGTATCACTGGGGTGTGCCAAAAATCTGGTTGATTCCGAACTTCTTATGAGACAATTGGAAGAGAACAGATTCGAACTTGTAGTCGATCCGGTCGATTATAAACAAATTGATACCGCAATTATCAATACATGTGGGTTTATTAACGATGCCAAACAGGAATCTATTGATACTATTTTGCAATATGTTCATGCAAAACAGCATGGCCTTATTGATCATGTATATGTGATGGGGTGTCTTTCCGAACGCTATAAGTCTGAATTACAGTTCGATATTCCTGAAGTGGATGCCTTCTTCGGTGTAAATAACCTCAAACAAATAATCAGCCATATCGGAGGTACCTATAAAAAACAACTTGTAGGTGAGCGAAAAATTTCCACTCCTTCAAATTATGCTTATCTTAAAATTGCAGAAGGATGCGACCGAAAGTGCTCATTTTGCGCAATACCAATGATAAGAGGGAAGCATGTCAGCAGGCCAATTGAGGATATAGTTAGCGAAGCATCACATTTGGTAGCATCGGGCATTAAAGAGATTAACATAATATCGCAGGACACAACCTATTACGGAATTGACCTGTACAAGAAACGCCTGCTTCCTGAATTACTCGATACCCTGGCCAATTTGAAAGGACTGGAATGGATCCGCCTGCATTATACCTACCCGGATGGATTTCCTCTTGAATTGCTCAACATTGTGAGTTCACATCCAAACATTTGCAATTATATCGATATCCCATTGCAACATATCAACAATCGTATCCTGAAATCGATGCACCGTGGTATGGATGGCCTATCAACCCGTAAACTCATCGATAAAATCCGTAAGTCAATACCTGAAGTGGCCATCAGAACCACTCTTATTGCCGGATATCCGGGTGAAACCGATAAGGAATTCAGGGAACTAAAGACTTTTATTGAAGAGTACCGTTTCGACAGACTTGGCGTGTTTTCATACTCCCATGAGGAGGATACCGGCGCCTATAAACTTAAAGATTCCGTTCCTGCAAAGCGTAAAATGGAACGTGCTGAAGAACTGATGTCAGTTCAAGAGGGAATATCTTTGTCACTAAACCAGGAAAAGGTAGGGCAAACAATAAAAGTTCTGGTGGAACGACTGGAAGGGGACTTCTATGTTGCCCGCTCAGAGTACGATTCTCCTGAAGTAGATAACGAAGTATTAATATCTAAAAAAGATAAAATCCTTATTCCTGGATCATTCTGCGATGTTAAAATTACAAGAGCCGAAAGCTTTGATTTATTTGCTATTTGCAATAACTTTGCATTATGAAAAACCTCAGGAATCCATTTTCACGACTTGAAGGTTACAATTGCTTCGGTTGTTCGCCTCATAACCCGCTTGGATTGCATCTGACATTCATTGAAGAAAACGATGAAATTGTAAGTCACTGGAATCCTGATAAAAATTTCCAGGGTTATTTTAATATCCTGCACGGTGGTATCCAGGCAACTTTAATGGATGAAATAGCAAGCTGGACTGTTTATGTCAAGGTTAAAACCTCAGGATTTACCTCAAAAGCCGAATTTCGTTACTTAAAACCTGTCGGGATGGACCAGGGACCAATTACTTTGCGTGCAAAAGTCAAACAGATGAGAAGGAACCTTGCCGACATAGAGGTTTGTTTATATGATAAGAATGAAATATTGTGTGCCAGTGGCTTAATTACATTTTTCACATTTCCTCCGGACAAATCGAAGCAATCGATGTACTATCCTGACCATAAAGAATTTTATGAAACGCCCGATTAATCAGTTTATGAAATCCGGCTCGATTTAGATCCGGTCATATATTATCCAAAAACAAATTACATTTGCGAAGCTAAGTATGAAATGAGTGAAAGAATGAAAATATTTGAGCTAAGCTTCTTTTTGTTTTTCATCGGATTGTTATTTTCAACCAGCATTAAAGCACAATACCCTCCACCTGCCGGTCAACCAGGTACCACTGCTATGTATATGGATAGTTTAGCCTTTGTAAGTTGGGCTTCTACCTGCAAAATCGAAAGAGGATTTATCAACATGGCCGATACCAATTTTTTATATAATGGGAACAATAAAGCCACCTATGGAAGCTACCTGTTGGGCAGCGGCCCGGCCGATGGACTGGTGGTTAGCCTTGGCGACAACGGAACAGCCTTGCTTACATTCGATATACCAATCGTTGATCGCCCCGGTCCTGATTTTGCTGTATTCGAAAATTCATTTAGTGATTCTTTTCTTGAACTTGCCTTTGTTGAGGTGAGCTCTGACGGAATTCGCTTTGTGAGGTTTCCAGCGGTTTCTCTTACTTCTGAAAATGAACAAGTAGGCACTTTTGGGTTGGTTGATGCTACTAAAATCAATAACCTTGCTGGAAAATACAGGCAAGGATTTGGAACCCCTTTTGATCTTACAGATATCAAAGATAGTTCAGGAATCGATTTAAACCATATCTCACAGATAAGGATCGTTGATGTTGGTGGATGCATACAAACCCCATATTCAACTTTCGATTCACAAGGCAATATTGTAAATGATCCCTGGCCAACACCATTTGATACCGGAGGTTTTGATCTCGATGCAATCGGTGTGATACATAACAAAACACAGGGCACAAATAATTTATCTGATATGTCATCTGTTTGTATTTACCCGAATCCGGTTATAAATAAAGTCACTTTTGATTCACATTTGTTCAATTGTGTTAATTTTAAAATCACTGATATCGAAGGCAATGTACTTATTGAATCTGAAATTTCCAGGTTAGCTACTCTCGACATGTCATCGTTCCCTGCAGGTATTTACCTTGCCAGCTTTTCATTGAAAGATGGAAATTCCATTACAAAAAAAATTATCAAATATCAAACTTCTCAGTAGCCGCGTTAATTTGACGACATTTAGCAAATACGCCATTTTTTTTCTGGTTTCTGTTAGTTTTCTTTCCCAGCCTGTTGGTGTCATAGCCCAAAACCTTAAAGACACTTTAAGCCTGCCGGAATTTGAGATCAAATCGAATTTTATTCTTGATAACCAAGGGTTTAAAAGAACAAAAATAGATTCTTCCATCTTAGTACCACAAGTGAATGCCAATTTATCAACCATACTTTCGCAACACTCCACAATTTTCATTAAATCATATGGAAATAACACGCTGTCTACCTCATCTTTCAGAGGGACTACAGCACAACATACTCAGGTTGAATGGAATGGGATCAATCTAAATTCTCCAATGCTCGGCCAGATTGATTTTTCACAAATCCAGGTCTCTCAATTTGATGGACTTGAAATCTTATACGGCGCTGCTGGAATTTCCCGCACAAGTGGTGCCTTTGGGGGAGTTATTGATTTGGTAACCAGCCCCGATTGGAATAATCTCTTTAACGCCACCCTGGCACAATCAATTGCAAGTTTCGATAGTTATACAACTAATGTTAGTGCAACGGCTGGTAATAAAGCATTTCAATCACACACGAAATTTAATTTTTCCACTGCCTTGAATGATTTCCATTATAAAAATGATAAAGGGGAGGTCATGCAACAAAACAATGCATCAAATATTTACTATGATATTTCACAAGAGTTTTTCTACAAACTTCATGATAAACATCTGTTTTCCGCCAAAGTCTGGTACAATAATAACATTAGGAACCTGCCATCCGCTGCAACTAATGCTGATATCAACAATGATGAATCGCAGAAAGACAATGCACTTAGGGCTATTATGGAATATAAATACGTAGAGAAGAACTATAACCTTTTGGTCAGGTCTGCCTTGGTATCTCAATACATGAACTATATTAAGGGAACCTCAATTAATGCAAAATATCAATGCTATTCCTTTATAAACCGTATAAGGTTTTCATATAACAGAATACACAACTTCACTTTCAAACCCGGGGTGGATTATACCTACGATTGGGTTTATTCTGACTCTTACAATGGATTGAAAACCCGCAGTACTGCAAGTTTTTTTATCGAAATTAACTATAATATCGGAAAAAAAATCAATACATCATTGATACTACGCCAGGAACTCATCGATGGGAAATTCATTCCGATTGTACCGGCAATAGGAGCAGAGTACCGGCCATTCAACAAAATTAACCTTGCCTTTTCATCGAACTTTGCAAGAAATTATCGCTACCCTACACTGAATGATATGTTTTGGGAACTTTCAGGGAATCCCGATTTGAAACCCGAAACAAACTATACTACAGAATTAGGATCAACATTTAATTTTAAAACAAAAAAAAGCAGACTTTTCATTGAAGCTAGCCTCACCGGTTACTTTTCCTGGATTTATGACATGATTACCTGGCTGCCCGTTGCAGGAAGTAACCTGTGGAAGCCCGAAAATATCGATGAAGTTCTTGCCAGGGGTATTGAAGCAGGATTGAATGTAAGTTGGGAAATCCTGCATTTTAATATCGGCCTCAAAAATAATTACAACTTCTGCCGCTCTACCTATGAAAAAACCAACCTGTCAAACGATAATAAAATTGGCAAACAGTTGATTTATGTTCCGGTCCATACCTTCAATTCAACTGTTTCACTGGAACGCTGGAAATTTTATGCCATCTATAATTTTTCGTTCATAAGTAACAGATATACAGGGAAAGACAACTTGTCTTATATGCCCGCTTACGACATATCGAATATTATTCTGGGTAAAAATATTAGTTTGAAAAATTTTATGCTATCTTTACAATTTGAAATTAATAATCTATTAAATTTGGATTATCAATCAATCGCAAGTCGGCCAATGCCAGGAATAAATTACGCTTTTACTTTTAAACTTTTTTTTACTAACCCCCGAAAACAATAATATTTTTATCAAATCAGCTGAAAGTGAATAGATTAATTAATACCCTATTTTGTTTACAGTTTTTTTGCTCAATTCTCATCCTCTCCCTGATCAACTCATCCTGCTCTAAAAATCCGGTTCGTTTAAAAATTATTGACCCCTCCGAATCTACACCTACACCTCTGACTTATGAAAATGGAATTTTTATAATCAACGAGGGAAATTATAACTGGGGCAATGCCTCTGTGAACTTCCTGGATAATAAAAATAATACGTTAATCCACGACATCTTCATGAAGTCAAATGCCAGAAGCCTGGGGGATGTAGCTGAATCAATGAAAATTATCCGGAACCTCGGTTATCTGGTAATAAACAACTCCAACCGCATTGAAGTCGTTTCACTCAAAGATTTTAAATCAATTAAATCAATTACCGGTCTTTTTTCTCCCCGCTATATTGAGGTTGTAAATTCTGATAAAGCTTACGCTACGAATCTTCAGAATAATATTTCAATTATTGATCTAAGGAATAATTCAGTGACCGGCGCTATTCAAACATCAACCTGGACAGAAAATCTTCTGATGTTCGATAAATATATGCTTGTTAATTCAATTGGTAATTTCAATGAACCTAGTTCCAGGCGAAAAGCACAGGTTTTTGTTATTGACACTCAAACTGATTCCATCGTCGATAGCATACAAACAGGCAAAGAACCCGTTGGAATCGTGATCGATATTAATAAAAAGGTTTGGGTATTGTGTTCAGGTGGTTATGATAATTATGAGGCGCCTTCGCTTATTCAGATCAACCCCGAGTCGCGCGAGGTCGAAAAAGTATTGACCTTCCCTAATCCCAAAGAAGTTCCCAGCCGCTTATGTATTAATTCATCTGGGGATACAATATATTATATCAAAGGCGGAGTGTTTCAAATGCCAATAACATCAAATACATTGCCCGATCAACCCCTTATACCTTCTGACGGACGACTTTTTTATGGGCTGGCAGTTCATCCGAATACAGGGAATATCTACGTCAGCGATGCCAAAGATTATGTGCAGAATGGCGCTGCATTTCAATATAGTGTAAAAGGCACCCTTATCCGACAATTTGTCACAGGAAGAATTCCCGGATCATTCTGCTTCACAAAAAACAGCATTAAGTAGTTTTCTATTTTCCATTGATATCCCTGATTACCTCTAATAACTCACTTAAAATCATGGCTGTAGCGCCCCAGATGGTATTGTCATCGATATTATAGGTTGGTACTTTAAGGGAAAATCCGAGTTTTAGTTTCATTTTTTTCATCTGATATCTTTTTTCATCCATTAAATCGGTCAGGCGTATTTCTATAATCCGTGCTACTTCTTTAGGATCAGCCGTAAACGTTGGCTTTGAGGCCTGATACCCAACGACTGGGGTAACAAGGAAATGGCTTGGAGGAATGTACAACTCAGTAAGTTGCCCGATGATCTGAATTTGAGTCGGATCAATTCCAATCTCTTCCTTCGCTTCGCGTAATGCAGTAAAAATTAAACTTTCATCACTCTCCTCGTACTTTCCACCTGGCAAACTGATCTGCCCTCCATGAATTCCCTGGTATTCTGGACGCTGAATCAATGCAAGACCAATTCCATCTTCAATAGGGTAGAACAAAATTAAAACACTGCTCTGTGTTGCATCCGAAGGTGGCTGAAAATTAATCAACTTTTGAACTTTCGCTAAAGAAGACATCTTCAATTGAGCAAATTTGCCCGGAAGTGGCTTCTTCAGGCGATCTTCAAGTAATAGGATAAATTCTGTAAACTCCATAAACCAATTGGAATATCTAACCAAAGGTAAACGTTTGAACCCAGATTATTTGTAATTTTGCTCATTAAAACCCACCTTTATGGTCAAACCGAAATACAAACCATCCATAATATCACAGGATAGCTCGGCTATTCTCCGTAACCTTATTCTCTTTAATGATGAAATAAATACTTTCGATTTTGTAATCCAATCTCTGATAGAGGTTTGTGATCACGAACCGGAACAAGCAGAACAATGCGCTATGATAGCTCATTTTAAAGGGAAATGTAGTGTAAAAGCAGGGGACTATACCGAAATCAAGCCTCTTGGTGATCAGATGGTTTTACGCGGTTTGACCGTTTCTATTGAGTAATTAACAGGTTTTTAACTTTTTTTTCACCCCTGTGATTTTAACTATCCTCAAGGCCTAGTTCTAAGATAGTTAAAAAACTTTAGTTATTAACAAATTGTTAATAACTTTTGTGTGAAAATTGTTCATATCTGTATCAAAAAAAATTTGCTTTTTGCTAATCAGTTAAAGTATATTTGGCGTTCAAGCGAGCGATAAAAGGTCCGCATCAAAAACAGGAAGGCGAAAGTAGGATCCGCAAGGTACCAGCACTCCCGACCAAGCTACGAATAGACATAATCCGCAAGGGTAGTGTTAATAAAAGGCAGGTTTTTGAAGCAGGGTTCAACGCCAGAGCGGTTCGCAAGGGCAGCAAAGGAAAAGAGCCAGGAAGAAAGGGAAGGGGTCACCCCAACTAAGTAATTCAACCACAATAACAGTAGCTTGAACGCTCCGGTCGGCTACGGCCAACAGGACAACGGGATGGGAACCACTTCGGCCAGAGGCGGTTCCCATCGGTGTTTTACAGAATAAATGGAATGAGCGCTTTGCGTTCGGGGGGATATTCAGGAAAAGTTTCTTTATACCATTTGTGGTGATGCAATGCACGGGGCATCAGGTTTACTAACGTCCAAACAGCAAAAGCAAGCGCAGGTGAACACCATGTAATTAAAGCAAAACCAGACCACTCAACTAGTTCACCAAAATGGTTCGGGCATGAAATAATACGGAAAAAACCTTTTTGTGGAATTACGTAGCCAGTTTCTCCAGGCTTCCTCAGATGAATAAGAATATTATCTGACTGCCAGTTGATAAACATTCCCAAAAAGAAAATAACAATACCACCGATAAAACGGGGATCAGTCATATATGAAATTGGATACTGTTCCTCAGTTGCAATTGAACCCAGGAAGTATCCATTTAAAAATCCATTTACAAAATTGAATCCGATTGCCATGAAGACTATGGCAAGTGGCATTTTTTTTCCTTTGGTACGAAGCCTGGAAGGAAAAACCAGGGTACGGTTGATATAATGAAATACCCACATTCCAAAGAAAATCCATGTTACCGTGGGATGACTTCCCGAGCCAAAGAGGTAGAAACCAGCAAAAACGAGCAAAGCCGGCAATTCCATAAGCACCCAACCTGTCCTGTTGTCAACCATGGCGCCCCACTTTCTGGTGGTATGGCGGCCATATGGCGCTACTATCCTTATTACTAAAGGAAAAATAAAAATCGCAATGGCTATCCAAGCATAAACGATCAGATAAAAAGTAGATTCTCTCATGTTGTGGGCAATTAATGAATGGTTGCATTTGCCTTAAGCCAATTCAATAAGTCTTTGATCGTTTCACTCAGAGGACGTGGGTTAAAATTTAATTCATTTCTGGCTTTTGTATTGCTGATCATTCGATTGCCCTCTGCAATAATATTCAACGATTCATTAGTATATAGAGGTTTTGTTCCTGATAATTTACTATATAACGTGATAAATGGCAACCCAAACTTTGCGATAAACATTGGTAAAACAGAATTTACAGTTTTTCGCCCGGTATGCAATTGAATCAGGCCTGAAAACTCTTGCAAACTGTGCCAATGTCCCGACAAAAGATATTTTTCTCCGGTTCTGCCATTATCAATTGATGAAATAGCAGCTGCAACAACATCCCTCACATCAACCCAATCATAACCACCTGGGACAAGAGATGGAATTTTGTGATTGTAAAGATCAATCACGGCTGTACCGATAAGTGATGGTTCAGGGTCTTCCGGACCAATAATGGCAGTCGGACTAAGTACCACTGCGTTTAGTCCATTTTTTACGGCCTCCATTACAGCTCGTTCGCCATCAGCTTTTGAACGGTCATAGGCGAACCCTTCATGTACAACAAGTGGCCTTGTTTCATCAAGTGGCTGGTCCTGCGGCTGTTGCTGGAATGCATGAATAGAGCTGAAATATATAAACCGTTCGACCTTAAAATCAGCAACTATTGATAATAAATTCCTGGTACCCTCAGCATTGATTCTTTGAACCATACCATTTCGGTCGCCGGAAATCGAAATTTTTGCGGCTAAGTGAAATATAACTTCCACTTCATCAAGTAGTGGCATTAAGGACTGTTTATCTAAAATGTCTCCATTAATGATTTGGACAGGAATGTGGAGAAGCCCCTGATTGTGATGGTGGGTAAGCGCTTTAACCTGGTGACCTTGTTCAATTAAAGATTTGCATAGATTTACGCCCACATGTCCATTAGCGCCAGTAACAGCAATTTTCATTCGAAAACATTATGTTAAGTGGCAAAAATAGGAATATTTCCTTAGAGGATTTGTGTAATATTTTAATATAGATTAATTTTACTTAACAATACTAAAATCTGGTTATGAAAACAGTCGTAAAAGTTTTTTATTGGTTATTGGGCATCGTGGCCGTTCTGGTTATTATTGCATTCCTCTTACCGAAGACCTATAAGGTCGAAAGGAGCATAATCGTTAATTCAAAACCTGAAATAATTTATGGATTGACAAGTAATTTTCAACAATGGCATCTTTGGGTAACATGGACAAAAGAGTTTGACACAACGGCTGTCTTTGAAACGACTGGCGTGGCAGGTCAGGTTGGCACATCCTGGAAATGGGAGGGTAAAAAATTAGGTCAGGGTGAAATGATTGCCAGTGAGTTGATTCCTGGCCAACTTGTTGCCTATGATTTAGCTTTCGATAAAGGGAAATATAAATCAAAAGGTAAAATTGTTATCGAAAATCAAGGAGATTCGTGTAAAGTATCATGGTTCGATGAAGGCGATCTTGGATATAACCCGATGAGTCGATATATGGGTTTATTGATGGACAGGATTATGGGACCAGACTTTGAAAAAGGGTTGGTCAAACTGAAAAAAGTCGCCGAAGAGCGGAAAGGATGGCCCAGTATTGAGGAATTTGTGATACCTGCCCAAACAGTCGTATTAATACTCGATTCGGCAGGACCAAAGGAATATGGAGCAGTAATGGGAAAAGGGTATGGGGAATTGTACGGTTTTATCAAGGCCAATAAACTTGTTCAAAATGGATCACCATTTGCCACATATCTTAAATGGGACTCCGTAACCTATTTTTCTGTTATGAATATCTGTATTCCTGTGGAAAAGGCAGAAAAAGGGAAGGGTCGTATCCAGGTGGTTAAACTTCCTGAACAAAATGGTGTGAAAGCGATATATTTTGGGCCATACGACAAAACAGAACCTGTATACCGGGCGCTGGCATCATATATTAAAGCTGCTGAAAAAATTGAAACCGGTGGACCTTCAGAAATTTATATTACGAACCCGATGGTTGAAAAGGATACCATGAAATGGGAGACCCACATCTTTTTCCCGGTTAAATGAACCATTTGCTTTTTTTGACAAATTGAAAGCCTGTTATAACCCATAACGGGCTTTTTTTAATAAACATTAATCTTATAATTAATATTATGTTAAATAGTAAATATAAAAATATCAGGAGAATATCCAATAGCAGTTATTCTCCTGATTAATCTTTCACCTGCCCTATTTCTTCTGAGCCGCGTTAATTTTTTCCTGAACCTGCTTCATTTTATCTGTCTTATTTGTCCTGGCATAGATTTGCTTCAAAGAATAAAGCGTGTTAACATCATCTGGTTGAAGGTCTGTTGCTTTTTCAAGGTATGGTAGCGCCTTTTCAAGATATAAGTCAGCCTCTTTCTTTAGCTTATCGTAATGCGCTGTTGCATCAAGAGGTAACTTATTTGCCTCATCATTAATAGAGGCAGCTTTATTTACAAATAATGCTCCAAGATTATAATTTCCTTCAAAATACTCAGCATTCAAACGAATTGCATTTGTATAGGCAACTACTGCATTATCAAAGGCTTCTTTACGCTGAGCAACAGTTTTGGTTGTATCATTTGAAATATTATCATAAATGGTTCCCATTGCAAATGCGACAGAAGAATTCGTAGAATCTTTAGCCATTGCAACTTTAAGGTTGCTTAAAGCTTTAGGCGTATTATTGAATGTCAAATAAATATTGGTCTCAGATAGAAATAACCTGAGATCGTCAGGATAGATCTTCTGGCCCATTTGTACATATTTCAATGCATTAGTAGAATCCTTATCCTGGCGATAAAGATCTGATAATGTCATAAATAATACAGCTGATTTATAGTCTTCCTTTAATAATTTAATATAATAAATCTTTGCTGACTCCCTATCGTTTGCCAATGAGGCACAGGTTGCAGCATTTAAAATAGAGATGGTATCTGAAACATTTACCGGTTCAAGAACTTCTGCACCTTTGGCAAAATTCACCATGGCAGCCTTAAAATTCTTCTTATTATACTCATCAACTCCGGTATTATAAAAATTATTACGCTGAAAATTCAGTTTAACAAATATTTCATCGTTATAATCTTTTTTAACATCAAATTCAATTGCCTTCTTATACGATTCCAAAGCCTTGGATAATGCATCTGCATCGAGGATTTTGAATTTTTCATCAACGGAATTAGCAATTTCAAGGTATATATTTCCCCTGATTAACCATGCTTTGGCATCCTGAGCAGTACTGGGATCCAATATACAATTGTTAATTGCTTCCATAGCCTTATCTAATTTTCCATCTTTCAGATAATTAGAGGCGGTTTGTCGAACATTTTTCTGTCCGAATGCAATAGTAATGGAGGTTACCAATACTAAAAGTAATGCAAATTTTTTCATCTATTTGATTATTAGAATGATACTTTTGAGTTGATTTTTAGTCGGCAAAGATAAAAAATACTGTTCTAATATATGCTACAAAAGTCAAATTAATTTTCAAATTCCGGGGTGACTGTTCTATCATTCACAATTGGATCATCTTGGCTATCAGTGATAATTTCGCCTGTGGTTTCACTATTATCCATAACCTGTTCCTCTTCATTTTCAGGCGCCACCTCTACATCAACTTTTGCAACTGCCGCAATAGAATCACCTTCATCAATTTTAATCAGCCTAACGCCTTGGGTAGCGCGCCCCATCACCCGAAGGTTCGCTACTGCCATCCTGATGATAACTCCCGATCGATTGATGATCATCAGGTCATCACTGTCTGTAACATCCTTTACAGCAATTACGGCTCCGGTTTTATCTGTGATATTCAAGGTTTTTACTCCTTTTCCTCCACGGTTTGTGATACGGTAATCATCGAGGTCTGATCGTTTGCCATAACCATTTTCAGAAACCACCAATACTTCACATTTTTTATCCAACGGGATGCATATCATTCCAACAACCTCATCATTGGCGCCTGTGATAGAAATTCCGCGAACACCTGCTGCATTACGGCCCATCGGACGAACGGTTTTTTCGTTAAACCTTATTGCCCGGCCCGATTTCAACGCCATAACAACCTCATCTGTTCCCTGTGTTAACTTAGCCTCAAGCAGCTGGTCCCCTTCATTGATTGTAATGGCATTGATTCCGTTTTGACGTGGACGGGAATATGCCTCCAAAGAGGTCTTTTTTATGGTGCCTTTCCTTGTAGCAAGGATAATAAAGTTCGAAGAGATGTACTCTTCGTCTTTCAGATTTTTAACATTAATGAATGCCCTTACCTTATCATCCGGCTCAATATTTACAAGGTTCTGAATTGCTCTGCCCTTTGAAGTTTTTCCGCCCTCAGGGATTTCATAAACTCTGAGCCAAAAGCATTTACCCTTTTCTGTAAAGAAAAGCAGATAATTATGGTTAGTTGCAACAAAGAGATGCTCAAGAAAATCTTCATCACGGATTTCTGACCCTTTAACACCACGCCCTCCCCTATTTTGCACTCTGTATTCAGATAGCGGAGTCCTCTTGATATAACCCATATGCGAAATGGTGATGACTACATTTTCATCAGGAATCGTATCTTCAATTCTGAAATCTGAAGCAGCATAAACGATTTGCGACCTTGGCTCATCACCGAATTTTTCTTTAACCTCCCTCAAATCATCTTTAATGATATTCATGCGCATCGATTCATCTGCCAATACACTATTCAAATAATCAATGAGCTTCATCAATTCTGCATACTCTTCCTTTATTTTTTCACGTTCAAGTCCTGTCAATCTTTGTAAACGCATATCCAGAATTGCCTTTGACTGGATTTCGCTTAATCCGAAACCAGCAATCAACCCTGATTTTGCTTCATCTGGCGTTTGAGATGCCCTGATCAAAGCTATCACTGCATCAAGATTGTCGAGCGCAATTAGCAAGCCTTCAAGGATATGAGCCCTTTTAAGTGCCTCTGCCAAATCATATCTGGTCCTTCTGATAATTACTTCATGACGGTGCTCAACATAATGAACGATCATATCCTTTAGATTCAACATCATTGGCCGCCCCTTGACAAGGGCTATGTTATTGACATTGAACGATGTTTGTAAAGCCGTCATTTGGTACAACTTATTCAACACCACGTTTGTAATTGCCTCGCGCTTAAGCTCGTAAACAATGCGTACTCCATTGCGGTCTGACTCATCACGGATATCAGAAATACCTTCAATTTTTTTATCATTGACCAGATCGGCTGTTTTTTTAATCATTTCAGCTTTGTTTACCTGGTATGGAACCGAATTGACTATAATTTTTTCCCGGCCATGATCATCCTGTTCTATTTTTGTCTCACCACGAATTACAATCCTCCCTCTTCCAGTCTCGAATGCATCTTTAACACCATCATATCCGTAAATAATTCCCCCAGTTGGAAAATCAGGCGCCTTGATAAATTTCATCAGCTCAGGGATGGTTATTCCCCTGTTGTCAATATATGCAATGATACCATCAACAACTTCACTCAGGTTATGAGGCGCCATGTTTGTGGCCATCCCAACGGCAATTCCAGATGCTCCGTTAATCAACAGATTTGGAATCCTTGAAGGCATTACCGTCGGTTCCTTCAAAGTATCATCAAAATTTAACTTGTAATCGACTGTATCCTTTTCAATATCTGCAACCATTTCTTCAGCGATCTTCTGAAGGCGTGCCTCTGTATACCTCATAGCGGCCGGATTGTCGCCATCCATTGAACCAAAATTTCCCTGTCCGTCAACCAAAGGATAACGCAAACTCCACTCCTGGGCCATCCTAACCATGGCATCATAAACAGAAGTATCGCCGTGTGGATGGAATTTTCCCAACACTTCGCCAACTATTCTTGCTGATTTTTTATATGCCCTGTTTGAAAGAACTCCCAGTTCATACATTCCAAATAAAACACGTCTGTGAACTGGTTTTAAACCATCCCTAACATCAGGCAATGCTCGTTGCACAATCACCGACATTGAATAGTCAATGTAGGCGGTCTTCATCTGATTTTCAATATTTACCTGAACTATTTTTTCTCCCGATTCCATATCGTCTCACAAAATTAGTTATATGATTAATTTCCAGATATATAAAATACCTGAAATTATGTTACGAAGGTAACAAAAATCCCTTTCAAAACCATGATTTCAAGATAAATATTTTTGTCTCTTACTAACATAAAAGTGTTAATAAATTAAGGGCATTCCACAATAAAATAGAAAATTCGATCGTATTTTTGAATGCATTGACAATTTCACCACTTAAAATATGGTTCGATATTTGTCATATGTACCAACTTATATTGATAAAGAGCATTTTATGGAAGCAAAATTTTCGCAACGTGTAAAAGACGTTTTGATATATAGCCGTGAAGAGGCCCAGCGGTTAGGCAATGATTATATTGGGTTGGAACATTTGCTCTTAGGTATTATTCGTGAAGGAGAAGGTTTGGCAATCCGCATATTACGCAATCTTCGTGTTGATCTTACTGAAATCAAGAAAAAAGTTGAATTAGCTGTTGCCAGCCATAAGGAGAAGCCTTCCGGAGGTGAAAACCTTCCATTGATAAAGCAGGCTGAACGTGCGCTAAAGATAACCTATCTGGAAGCAAAACTTTTCAACAGTGAATTGATTGGCACTGAACATCTGTTACTGGCTATCCTGAAAGATGAAAACAACCTGGTAACGAAGACCTTCTCGACATATTCCGTAAATTATAGCGCTGTTAAGGATGAGCTAAAGACTATACTTACCAGCGGGAATGAAGAACCTCGTTATGATCCCCAGGATATTTTGCCCAAGGATGAAGAAGATGAAGATCCCGATGAAGGTGGAAAAAGCTTCAGTGGAAGCCAGAAGAAACCTCAAGATTCGAAGTCGAAGACACCGGTTCTGGATAATTTTGGCCGTGATATAACAAAGGCAGCTGAAGAGGGACGGCTTGATCCCATTGTTGGCCGTGAAAAGGAATTACAGCGCATTGCACAAATTCTGAGCAGGCGCAAAAAAAATAATCCGATATTAATCGGAGAACCAGGTGTAGGTAAATCGGCTATCGCAGAAGGACTTGCGTTAAGAATTGTGCAACGGAAGGTGTCGCGTGCTTTGTTCAACAAACGTTTGGTATCATTGGACCTTGCTTCACTTGTTGCCGGTACTAAATATCGCGGGCAGTTTGAAGAACGGATGAAAGCTGTTTTGAATGAACTGGAAAAAAACCCAAATATCATCGTCTTTATAGATGAAATACATACGATTGTTGGTGCAGGTAATGCATCAGGTTCTCTCGATGCTTCCAATATGTTCAAACCAGCGCTTGCACGGGGCGACATTCAGTGTATTGGAGCCACAACCCTTGACGAATACCGTCAATATATCGAAAAAGACGGAGCCCTTGAACGCCGGTTTCAAAAAGTGCTTGTAGATCCGACTTCTCCAGAGGAGACTGTTGAAATTCTCAATAACATTAAAGAAAAATATGAAGACCACCACCTCGTAAAATATACCGATGATGCAATTAAAGCATGCGTTTCGCTCACTAACCGTTATATTACCGATCGATATCTTCCAGATAAGGCTATTGATGCCCTGGATGAAGCAGGAGCCCGTGTCCATATTTCAAATATTAACGTTCCGGAAGAGATCGTAAAGGTAGAGAACCAAATCGAAGAGACCAGAAAATTGAAAATGTTTGCAATTAACAGCCAAAAATTTGAAGAAGCAGCCGACCTCCGTGATACCGAACGTAAACTACAGGATAGCCTTGAACGCGAGAAAAAGAAATGGGATGAAAATGCTAAACTGAACCGTCAATCCGTTGCTGAAGAAAATGTGGCAGAAGTTGTTGCCATGATGACAGGTATACCGGTGCAACGTATTGCAAAAAACGAAAGTGACCGGTTGATAAATATGGAGGCTGAATTGGAGAATTCTGTGATCGGGCAAAATGAGGCCATCAAGAAGGTAGTCAAAGCTATTCGCCGTAACCGGGCAGGTCTCAAAGATCCCAATAAACCGATTGGAACCTTCATATTCCTTGGTCCCACAGGCGTGGGGAAAACACATTTGGCAAAGGTTCTGTCGAAATATTTATTTGATACAGAGGATGCACTTGTTCGTATCGACATGAGCGAATACATGGAGAAATTTGCTGTTTCACGCCTCATTGGTGCACCCCCGGGTTATGTCGGATATGAGGAAGGAGGACAGTTAACAGAAAAAATTCGCCGACGCCCATACTCTATAGTCCTTTTGGATGAAATTGAAAAAGCACATCCCGATGTATTCCATTTATTGTTACAAGTACTTGACGATGGCATGCTGACCGATAGTTTTGGCCGGAAAGTTGACTTTAAAAACTCAATTGTGATAATGACATCTAATATAGGATCAAGGCAATTAAAGGATTTCGGACAAGGGGTTGGTTTTGCTACATCAGCTAAACAAGCTTCCACCAGCGAATATGCAAAAGGAGTTATTGAAAATGCTCTCAAAAAAGCATTTGCCCCTGAATTTATAAACAGAATTGATGATGTGATCATTTTTGAATCACTCGAACGTGAAGATATTCATAAAATTATTGACATTGAACTCAGTCATCTGTATGACAGAATAAAACTTCTTGGTTACCAGATCATTATCACTTCTGCAGCAAAAGATTATATTGCCGAAAAAGGATGGGATGCTCAATTCGGAGCCCGCCCCCTGAAACGTGCTATACAGAAATATGTTGAAGATACTCTGGCAGAGGAGATCATAAAAACAAAACTTACAGACAGCGATCTGATCACAGTCGATTACATTGCTGAGAAAGATGAAGTGGTAGTAAGTGTTTCGAACCTTGAAAAATCTGAGCCGGCGCAGTAGCTTCCCTAATCTGATTTTTAGAATTTATAACAGTTTTCCTCAATTAGTTTATCTGCAATTTTGCGTCGTTCATCTTTAACATTTATGCCAAGAACACTGGTGAGGGTATCAATTACTCCTTTATATGTGCCCTTAATTTCAGCAGAAGCAAATGAATTGATGGCATCAGCGGCAGGTTTCCTGATTTTATCAGCAGCATCGTAGACGAAAACGTCAAGTATTGCGTGGTAAATTTCTGACTGTTCCATGGCTTTCGTGTTTTCCATTTTCTGAACCCTTAGAACCAATGATTCAGCAATATATACCTCCATGATCATATCGGAGAGGTTGTTTAGTACCTCCTGCTCCATAATCAATTTATTATCAAAATGTTTGGATGCGCTGTAGAGAATGATCAGAATGAGATTTTTAAAATTCTTTATATACCTTAATTTTTCTTCGAAATAAGATTCACCTTCCCTTTTATTATCTTTAATTGTTCCAAGGTTTGAAGCTAGCGCTTCGGCTTTACCTAAAAGATCGAAATCACCTTTCATAGCACGCTTCATTGCAGTATCAACAACTAATAGCCGGTTGATTTCGTTCGTTCCTTCGAAAATCCTGTTGATCCTTGAATCACGATACCCTCTTTCAACAGACATTTCGGCTGAATACCCCATGCCTCCATGAATCTGAACAGCTTCATCAATTACCCAATCAAGGACTTCTGATCCATAAACTTTTAAAATAGCAGCTTCAACGGCATAATGGCTGATACCCTCAACCGAAGCCTTGCCATAATCCATTCCTGCTGCTTTGTTCTGTTCAATTAAGCCATCGATATCCTTGCTAAGCCTGTAAATAGCCGATTCCAATGCAAAGGTTTTAATAACTTGCTCGGCCAGTTTATATTTTATGGCGCCAAAAGTAGATATGAAAACACCAAACTGTTTGCGTTCATTAGCATATTTTACAGAATCGTTTATCGTTTTCTTGGATGCCCCCAACACATTGGCTCCAAGTTTTATACGCCCCATATGAAGTATACTGAGGGCAATCCTGAATCCCTCTCCCCTGTTCCCCAATAGGTTTTCGACAGGAACTTTAACATCATTATAAAATATCTGGGCAGTTGATGATCCTTTTATACCCATTTTATGTTCATCGGGGTTGACAACTACACCTACAAAATTTTTCTCAACAATAAAGGCACTTAAAACCCTGTCTTTGTCTATTTTCGCAAAGACAACTTGTGTATCTGCAAAGCCTGCGTTAGTGATCCACATTTTTTGACCATTCAAAATATAATGCATCCCGTCTTCAGACAAAGTGGCAGTCGTTTTTCCGGAATTGGCGTCACTACCTGCCCCTGGTTCTGTCAAACAGTAAGCGCCGATTAAATCACCCGTAGCAAGGCGTGTAACATAACGCTGGCGCTGATCTTCATTGCCATAGTACATTATTGGTAAAGTACCGATTCCGGTGTGGGCCATAAACGCAACTGAAAATGAGTGCCCGGCACCAATTGTTTCAGCGGCAAGCATCTGTGTAACAAATGATTGTCCGAATCCACCATATTCTTCCGGAATGGAAATACCCATCAGACCAAGTTCGCCGGCCTTCTTCAGGATACTCTTCATCAGATTGATATCCGGTGAATCAATTTGTGCAATATTCGGGTAGAGTTCTGTATCCAGGAAATCCTTGATGGTTTGGGCAATCATTTTTTGCTCCTCATCGAATTCTTCCGGAATAAAAATATCATCGGCTTGAATTTCATCAACCAGGAACTCTCCACTTTTCAGTACTTTTCTATTCTCCATTTCAGTTGTTTTATGTATACTTTATATATTTAATGATTGAACAATTAATTCTGCAATATCAAAATTTTTTATTTCCTCTTCCCGATTCTTATATTTAATTCCATCAGTTATCATTATCATACAGAAAGGGCAGGCCGTGGCGATCACTTTTGCATCTGTTCTTAAAGCCTCCTCAGTACGTTCAATAAAAACTTCCTTCTCTCCGGTTTCAGCCTCTTTAAACATCTGGGCGCCACCCGCTCCGCAGCATAAGGCAAAACTCATATGACGATTCATTTCCACCACATTGGATGTCAGTTTCTTAAGGATTGAGCGGGGTTCAAAATATATATCATTAGCACGGCCAAGGTAACAGGGGTCATGATAGGTAACGCAAATATTTGACAATGCATTTGGGTCAATTTTCAGTTTGCCTGATAAAATGCATTGGTCAATAAATTGCAGGTAGTTGATCACTTCAAGATTGGCGCCAAGATCCGGATATTCGTTTTTAAAAATATTGTAACAATGCGGACAAATAGTAATAATTTTTTGGATCCCATACAATTTAAAAATTTCAATATTTTGAAGCGCCTGCATCTGATATAGCATTTCATTACCTGCACGGCGGGCTGGATCGCCGGTGCAGGATTCTTCTTTGCCCAGCACAGCATAACTTACATTCAGGAATGTCAATATTTTCGCAAATGCCCGTGATACCTTCTGGTACCTGTCATCGAAAGCGCCTGCACAGCCAACCCAGAAAAGGAATTCAGGACGCTCTCCACGTGCATGCAAATCGGCCATGACTGGTACTTCAACTTTACGGACTTCCATTGTTAAATTAACTCGTTAATTAATATTTATATCAATATTATTTGTCCATAGTAAACGATCTTCGGGTGAGAATTGCCATGGCGCTCCATTGTTTTCAATATTGCTGAACATGTTTTTGATTCCGCCCGGAGCCAAAGCTTCTTCCATTACCAGATACCTGCGCATATCAACTATCAGCGTAGGATGGTTAATGTTAATCGGGCACTCTTTGGCACATGCGTTGCAAGTTGTGCAAGCCCATAATTCTTCTTCTGTGATATAATCACCCAAAAGTGATTTATTGTCAGAAAATTCTTTACCCTTATTAACCAAACCCGGTCCTTTTTCCTTCATCCTGGCCCGGACATCCATAATGATTTTTCGGGGCGATAATCGCTTTCCGGTAAGGTTGGCAGGGCACACTGATGTACAGCGGCCACATTCAGTGCAGGCAAGGGAATCAAAGTAATTTTTCCACGATACATCCTCAGCATCCTTCACCCCAAATCTTTCAATTGATGAATTGGATGGTTGAGTTTCGACTGTAGTGTTCGGATAAAGCATAAGTTTGACTTCTCGTGTTATGCTGTCCATATTTGACAACTTGCCTAATGGGTCTAACCTCGAAAGAAAAACATTAGGAATAGACATGAATACATGAAAATGTTTAGAATATGGAAGCATGTTCGCAAAAACAAAGATCAACAGGATGTGCGTCCACCATGAAATTTCATAGATCAATCTTATGTCAGCCAAAGTCAACCCGGTTAAGATTCCCGCTAACAGACTGCTCACCGGATAAAATCCTGCCATTGAATTACCCGATACACTAATACCAGCATAATAGGCCATGTTCATTACTAAAAGTGAGACCATCAACGCCAGGATCATGCTTAAGGCAAGATTTGCATCCATGTGTGAAATGGATTTCATTTCAATGCCATCAAACCGCCTGATATGGAAAAACAGACGACGGGATAAAAAAATGATGATGGAAATGCCAACCAATAATCCAAAAATATCGCCAGATGCGGATATCAGAACGTAAACCGGACCAAGAAATTCCAAAAAGTGTTCTGTCCCGAAAAGGCCGTCAATAACCATTTCAATACTACCAAAAGCAATTACACAAAATCCCCAGAAAACCAAAGCATGAAAAAATCCAGTCACCGGCCGACGGAATATTTTTGTCTGGCCGAAAGCAACACCAAACATCAACAATAACCTTTTACCAAAATCACGTATTGGAAATGCGGGTCTGGTAAATCTAAAATAACGAATGATGCGGATTATTGTGAAGGTAAATATACCAAGCGAGGCAAGCAGGGCAATCAGGAACAGAAACTGTTTAGCCATGGTAGATTTATTTCCCCTTTAATTCTTTGACAGCCTCCACTAGTTTTGGAAGGACTTTGCTGGCATCGCCAACAATACCATATTGGGCAGCTGAGAAGATCGGGGCATCTTTATCTGTATTTATGGCCACAATTACTTTCGATGAACTCACACCTGCAAGGTGCTGAGTAGCGCCAGATATGCCAATGGCAAAATAGAGATTAGGGGCAATGATTTTTCCGGTTTGTCCGGTATGTTCTTCGTGGGGTCTCCAACCTTCATCAGAAACCGGACGGGAACATGCAGTTGCAGCGCCAAGAAGTTCGGCCAGTTCAACTATTGGACCCCAATTGTCTGCTGATTTCATTCCCCTTCCTCCGGAAACAACCACATCCGCATCATTCAGCAGAATTTTGCCAATCTGCTTTTGTACATCGTTAACCTTAGTTTTAACTGATGAACTTTCCAATTCAATGGCAACTACTTTAATAACGGCATTATTAGCAGTTTCAATCACTTCAAATGAATTCTGAGCGAGGGTCAGGATTTTGATGTCGGTTTTAATAATCAGGTTGCTAAAAGCATTTCCAGAAAAAACTTTCTTATAAACAATGAATGGGTTTGTGCTTAACGGTAATCTACTCACACCTGATCCAAGTCCGGCTTCAAGCTTAACCGACAAACGTGGCGCAATAGCTTTTCCCGTATTGTTATTAGAAAGCACAACTACTTTTGCCTCTTCTTGTTTCGCAAAACTTGCAATAATCGAGGTAAAGACCTGACAGTCAAAAATATTAGTATTGTCGTTAACGACACTTATTATTCGCGAAGCGCCATGTTTTCCAAGTTTTTCTAACTCGGTATTTTCAACATTGCCAATAGAAAGTGCAACAACATCCGTATTCAACATTTCGGCTAACCTAGCGCCATAGGAAACAAGTTCAAAACTGAGTTTCTTGAATTTCCCATCCCAATTTTCTACAAAAATTAAAACTGACATTTTCGGTTTTGGTTTTATCTGGACAGATTAAATAATTTTAGCTTCATTTTGCAGTAATTCAATAAGTTGCCTTGGATTTTCAGAATCAATGAATTTGCATGCAGCCCGAGGTTTAGGCATTTCGAAGTTTACAATCTCCGTAAAAGATTCAGCAACAACAGGTTCAAAAACCCTAAGCGGTTTTGTCCGGGCCATCATGATGCCGCGCATGGCTGCGATTCGAGGTTCTTTTGCAATTCCTTTTTGAACAATCGAAACTAAAGGATTTGGGACTGAAACAATTTCTTTCCCACCATCAATTTCACGAGTAATGATGACCTGGCTATTCTCAATTTTAATCCCTGAAACTGAAGACACAGAAGGATATCCTAAAAATTCAGCTAACATCCCTCCTACTGAAGATCCATTGAAATCACTTGATTCAATTCCGCACATAATAAGGTCATAAGAATCCATTTTTAAAACATGGGCTAATTGTGCTGCCACAAAGTAGGCATCAGTAGGATCGGCGTTAATTCTGATTGCATCATCTGCACCAATTGCCAATGCCTTACGGATTGTAGGCTCAGAACTAACCAGCCCAACATGCGCAACTGTAACTGTTTGAATACCATTAGTTACATCGTCTTTCAATTCCAATGCTCTTGTAAGCGACAATTCATCCCAAGGGTTAATCACCCACTGTATTCCTGTATTATCCAACTTTTTAAAGTCGGCAACAAATTTGACTTTTGTGGTCGTATCCGGAACACTGCTGATACATACTAATATCTTCATTGAATAATAGGGTTAATAAGAGAATAAATTAATTTAGGGGTGCAAAGATAAAAAAAAGAGGATAAAGAAGGACTATAAATTTTCCTCATCTTCCAGACATTTATTATACTGGGTCATGGCTTTAAGACTCATGGCCATACTGGAAAAACCCCCGTCATGGTATATGTTCTGCATAGTTACTTTTCTTGAGAGGTCTGAAAAAAGAACTATCGAAAAATCAGCACATTCATCGGCAGTTGCATTTCCAAGTGGCGACATTCGTTCGGTAAAATCAAGAAGGCCGTCAATCCCTTTTATCCCGCTTCCAGCTGTGGTACGTGTCGGAGACTGAGAAATTGTGTTGATTCGGATATGCTTTTCCCTACCATAAATATAGCCAAAACTGCGTGCAATTGATTCAAGTAATGCTTTGGCATCGGCCATGTCATTGTAACCGACCAAGGTTCTTTGAGCTGCAATATAAGAAAGCGCTAAAACAGAGCCCCAATCATTTATTGCATCAAGTTTTTTGGCAACCTGCAGCATTTTGTGAAACGATAATGCTGAAATATCAATTGTTTTATGAAAATAGTCGTAATCCACATCATCGTATGCACGTTGTTTTCTTACATTTAGTGACATGCCGATTGAATGGAGTACAAAATCAACTTTCCCTCCCAAAACATCCATTGATCGTCTAAAAACATGCTCCAAATCTTTGATACTGGTTGCATCTGCTGGAATAAACTCAGTGTTGCATAAACCAGCCAATTGATTGATTTCTCCGAAGCGTATAGCAACTGGTGTATTTGACAGAGTAAATACCGCCCCCTCCTCGAAGGCACGTAAGGCAATTTTCCAGGCGATTGATTTGTTATCAAGAGCGCCAAAAATAATCCCTTTCTTCCCGTTCAATAAATTATGAGTCATAAAATAATTGGCTAAACTAATTGTTTAAATAATAATATTATTTAACTATTAAGTAATTCTTTAGCTGTTTGATATGCTGACTCTGTCACAATTTCGTTACTTAACATTTTTGCTATCTCATCAACACGTTCCTCTAAAGATAATCGCTTGATAAATGTGTTTGTAGTTTTATTTATTTCAGATTTGTAAACCCAATAATGGTGATCACCTTTTCCGGCAATCTGAGGTAAATGAGTAATAGCAATTACCTGCATTTTATCACCAATGCGTTTTAAAATATTACCAACCTTTCCAGCGATTTCTCCTGAAACTCCATTGTCAATTTCATCAAAAAATATCGTGGGAAGAAGGTTTTTCTGGCTGATCATTGATTTAATGCTTAACATAAGTCGCGACATTTCACCCCCCGATGCCGTATTCGATAATTCACTGATTTCAATACCCAAATTAGCGCTGAATAAAAACTTTACTTTATCTGTCCCATCTTTAGTCAACCCTTCAGTGTCGGTAAGTTCAACCTTAAACCGGGCATTTGAAATTCCAAGTTGCAACAATATTTGCATTATCTCCTTTTCAAATTTCAATACCATCTTCTGCCGACACACGGAAATTTCCTTTGCAGATATGTTAAGTTTGGTTTTCAACGTAGTACTTTCAGAATTTATTATATTAATCCTTTCCTCAAGGTTAAACACTTCAAGTACCTTGTTTCCAATATCTTGTTTAACACAAATAAGCTCTTCTATCGTTGATTTCTGATGCTTTTTCAATAACCGGTAAAGTGAATCAAGTCGCTGTGTTAAAGATTCTACTTCAGAAGGATCTATATAAACCTTTGCTTCAACATTTGATAAATCATTTAATATATCTTTGATATCAACATAGTTAACATTAATTCTTTCAACTATATCTTTAAGTTCTGTTTTGAATTTAGCTATTCCGTTTAATGAATTAATAACTGCCGATAATTGGGCAAGAATGTTCGACTCACCTTCTGAAATTATCTGATTTGCATCGAAAAGACCTTTTTTAATTTCTTCAACATGCTTAAGGAATTCCAGCCGGGACTCGACCTCCTGTAGTTCATCAACTCTCAGATTGGCAGTGTTAAGTTCATCCAATAAAAACTGGTAATAGTCGCGTTCTCCTGATGCCTTAGCCTCTTTATCTTTGAGTTCGGTTAATTGCCTTATTAATTCAACTAAATTAAAATATCCTGATCTATATGTATTTACCTTAGATTGTATCCCCGCGTAACTATCAAGTACGGCTAACTGGAAATTCGTATCATTCAGTGTGACAATGGAGTTTTGAGAATGAACGTTGACCAATCTATCCCCCAGATCTTTGAGCAAGGATAAATTTACCGGAGTATCATTGACAAATGCCCGTGATTTCCCGCTCTGGTTAATTTCCCTCCTTAGAATAATTACTTCGTCATAATCGAGCTCATTGACTTTGAATAACTCTTCAAGGTTATATCCTTTAATCGCAAAAGATCCTTCAATAATGCATTTCTTAGATTTATCAAGTAAAATACTTGAATCTGCTCTTTGCCCAAGAATTAGTCCCAAGGCACCCAGCAAAATAGATTTACCCGCTCCTGTTTCACCTGTAATTACAGAGAACCCGATGGAAAAATCAATCTCCAGGTCCTGGATTAAAATATAATTCTTTATTGATAGTTTAAGAAGCATCGGGTACCATTTGAATAAAATCTGACTTAGACTTTATTTTCTATTTCGAATCTAGGATGACTTGGTATTTCGAGCTGTTTGAAGGGTCAATTTCCTTTAGAATATTAACAACATTTGTTTTTTCCATAGGAGGAACCCTCTGATCACTATAGATATTGATTATTTCATCCCGTTTTGCATCGTAAATAAGTTGCAATGCAAACAAGTTAGGTTTCAAATTATAGATCTTTTGAAGAACATCAATTCCCTGGGTAATACTTGCCCTGCCCTGGTCTACTTTTTCATACATCATATCCAGTCCCTGCCGGTTGTAACCGTATGCAAAATCTCTCAGTCCTGAATTAGCCGGATTCAGATAATTATTTACAAGCCACCACCGGTTTTTGTCGCTTTCAAATGCTTTCCATCCGGGTTCCGAAGAATTTTGAGCAGCATTTACTACCTCCTGTGCTTTTTCAAAAAACGGAGTTCCGCCACTGGGAGAAAATGAATCAAAATAAAATCCAAGAACTGTATAAGAATAATATGCCAGCAGCGAAGTAAGATTAGATGTAAAAGATCCGTCAGAATAATCAAGAGGCTGATATTCAACGTATTTAAATTGAATTCCCTTATCAATATAGTTTAAAAGGACAGTATTGTAGGCTGAATTGAACACTGGCCGGCGAAGAACTACATTCAAAGTACCCCGAAACTCATCTGTACTCAAACGATCGTTAATTGTCAGCAAAAAAGTGCATTCAATCCGTTCTTCTGCGGCAACATTGAAATTGGTCCACTTGCGATTGTTAATAAATTCATACATAGCAGTTTGCAAGGTTTCAAACACTCTTCTGTCTGTTCCTTCTATCTTAGGTGTGGAAACACTAACCATGCAGTTCAACTCCTGTGCATTCATTCTGACAATGGAAAAAATATACAGGAAGGTTATCAAAGAAGCTTTATAGCTTAACATGACTGAACAAATTTAGATTGCAGAAATTATATCAAGAATATCCGAAGCAACTTCCTGCTTGGTTTTTAAAAATCCGTGTTGAATATGTCCGTGCTTGTCAATAATAGTAATTTTATTGGTTTCAAGTCCAAAGCCGGCGCCTTTTTCATTCAATGAATTAAGAACAATATAGTCAAGATTCTTATTTTTTAATTTCTGATGGGCATTTTCCAATTCATTGTCTGTCTCCATTGCAAATCCGACCAAAATCTGATCTTTCCTTTTATTCTTACCGATTTCCTTTAATATGTCCCTGGTCGGAAAGAGTTCGAGGCTTACAGGGAATGAACTCTTTTTCATTTTGACTGTTGATTTCTTCATAAAAGTATAATCTGAAACTGCCGCAGCCATGATAACAATATCGGCATGGGGCGCTTCAATCATGCAGGCTTCATACATATCTTCAGCTGATTCAACATCGACTCTTTTTATGCCAGGAATATCAGTGACTAAATATGTAGGACCAGTAATTAATGTAACGCAAGCTCCTCTTTTTGCAGCTTCACCAGCGAGACAAAATCCCATTTGGGCGGTTGAATAATTACCGATATAACGAACAGGGTCAATTTTTTCGTAAGTAGGACCTGCCGTTACCAGGATTTTTTTTTTATTCAGAACCTGCGGGGCTGCAAAGAAATCTTCGAGGATATTTAGTATCATTTCAGGTTCTTCAAGGCGACCTGGACCTGACAAACCGCTGGCCAATTCACCAACCTGGGGTTCAATTATGATATTTCCATAAGATTTTAGGATTTTAATATTGTTTTGGGTCGATGGGTGGCCATACATATCAAGATCCATTGCAGGAGCAATAAAAACGGGACATTTTGCAGAAAGGTAAGCAGTTACTACAAAGTTATCTGCAATACCATTAGACATCTTACCTAATGTATTAGCAGTTACAGGCGCAAATACCATTGCATCAGCCCATTGCCCTAGTTCAACATGGTTATTCCACTCTCCGCTGTTTGCTTTAAATGGATCTACTATCACCGCATGCATTGAAAGTGTTGCCAGTGTAAGGGGTGTGACAAAATCTGCTGCCGAAGGGGTCATGATTACGCGTACTTCTGCACCACTCCTGACAAGCAATCTTACAAAGAAAGGTATCTTATAGGCCGCGATACTTCCGGTAATTCCAACAACGATCTTTTTGCCCTTTAACATAATTTGTTAAAATTGGATTAAAAATCCTCAGGTCTTTCCTTATGTGGGTTGCGAAAATAAACCTCGCTGTTTAAATATTCATGAATCGCAATCAATGTTGGTTTTGGAAGATGTTCATAATATTTGGCAATCTCAATCTGTTCGCGATTTTCGAAAATTTCTTCCAGGTTATCGGTAGTCGTGGCAAATTCAGATAACTTCTGGTTAAGTTCTTCCTTTATTTCAAGACCAATCTGGTTAGCCCGTTTGGAAATGACAGCAACTGTCTCATACATATTATTTGTCCCAACCGTAAAATCTTCAATATTTCGGGTCACTGCGTGAACATCCGTTTTTACCTTTTTATAATCCATAGTCACTTTGTTGTTTTTAATGTTTGAATATTAGTACTTTCCTGATTAATTTTCTTTTGATCCCTGTTATACATGGCCTCCAGCTCTTTTTTCGTTCGAGCTTTCATCTCATTGGCTTCTGGTAAAAAAGTACTTTCCGGGAACTGGGAAACAAATTCATTATAGGAACTGACTGCTTTAATATGTCTATCCTTCTTCTTTTCCTCGATACTTTCTTTAGCGAATTTATGATAGGATTTAAACACCAGGAAAAGAATTTCTTCCTTGTGCGGTGTATCCGGATATTCCTTGAGAATATTATTCAAGCCCTGAATGGCAGCAGCATAATCTTCCATCCTGTAATATAATTTACATATCCGATAATCTTTCATTTCAAGCTTAATCCTTAATTTATCCATTAAATCGTTACATTCTGAAACCCTTTTGCTGGTCGGATAAGTGTTGGTGAATAATTGCAAATCTTTCAGGGCATCATATGTAACCGTTTGGTCAAGACTATATTCCGGTGAATTCATAAAATTACAATAGGCGCTCATGAACATACATTCTTCTGCTTCCGGAGCACTTGGATAATTACTCGTATAGCGTTTAAAGTAATAGGATGCCATCGTAAAATCTTTTTGATGGTAATAGCAAAAAGCGTAGTAATAAGCTATTTTCTGTGACTTTTCAGTAGCACGCATTGCCCCTGTCAGCTGGTCGAAAAGCTGAAGTGCGCGGGAAAAGTCTTTTTGTTCATACAATTTGATCGCCTTTTCATATTTTTCATCGATTGAACCACTCTTTAGGATTTTTTGAAATTTACAGGATGAAAATGAAAGAAGCAAGCTGAATGCTATTAATAAGAGGGCATTATATTTCATGGCACAAATTTACAACTTTTGATGTAAATATCATAATAATACCACTTACTAACGGGTACTAGCTTAAAAAAGTATTTGTTTTTTGGTACTTTTGCAACCTGATAAATCAATCAACTATTGTATAACTTAATTCATTCTGAACGTGGATATTTTTGAAAAAGTTGCGCGCAACATGGGGCCATTGGGCCAATATGCAGATCAAGGCTTCGGTTATTTTTCTTTTCCGAAACTTGAAGGTGAAATTTCTAACCGTATGTATTTCAGGGGTAAACCTGTGCTTGTTTGGAGTCTGAATAATTACCTGGGATTAGCGAATCACCCTGAAATCAGAAAAGCAGATACTGATGCATCTGCTCAGTTTGGGTTAGCTGCCCCTATGGGCGCACGCATGATGTCGGGCCAAACGAAGTACCATGAGCAACTCGAACGGGAACTCGCTGCTTTTGAGAATAAAGAGGCATCTTACCTTTTAAATTACGGGTACATGGGTATGGTTTCAATAATTGATTCAATGCTCGACAGGCATGACGTTGTTGTTTATGATTCTGAATCCCACGCATGTATACTCGATGGTTTGCGGTTGCACCTTGGTAAGAGATTTGTTTTTAAACACAATAACCTTGAAAATTTTGAAATTCAGATCAAGCATGCCAGAAAAGTAGCTGATTCAACAAATGGTGGAATACTGGTCATTACTGAAGGCGTATTTGGAATGCCGGGTGACCTGGGTAATTTGAAGGGTATTCTTCAATTTAAAGAGAAGTATGGATTCAGACTTCTGGTTGATGACGCTCATGGATTTGGCACAATGGGGTCAAATGGCGCCGGTACAAGCCAGGAGCAGCAGGTAATGGACGATGTTGACGTTTACTTTGGCACATTCGCAAAAGCCATGGCCGGTATCGGAGCATTTGTGGCCACCGAAAAACGTATAATTAAATCATTAACCTATAATATGCGTTCACAGATCTATGCAAAATCTCTTCCGCTCCCAATGGTCATTGGATCATTGAAACGTCTTGATATGATACGCACCCACCCTGAATTACGTGAAAAACTTTGGACAATTGTTAAAGCCCTGCAAACCGGACTAAGGGAAAAGGGATTTGACATCGGTAAAACACAGTCACCCGTCACTCCGGTATATCTCCAAGGTGATACGATTGAGGCAACCCAGGTAATTGCCGATCTGCGCGAAAATTACGGTATATTCTGTTCCGGGGTTATTTATCCTGTTGTGCCAAAAGGTGTCATGATGCTCCGATTGATCCCAACTGCAGCCCATACAATTGAAGATGTTGAAATGACAATTGCTGCTTTTGCCGAAGTCAGAAAAAAATTGGATAATAGGAAGTACTCATTAGGTTCAATTCCTGCACTTGCCGATAAATTTTAATTTTACCGCTTTATTATCAGCTTATCTGAATATGTAAGGTCCCCTGAAATAAATTTTAATAAATACAGGCCGCCAGGAAGGTTTGAAATGTCGAGATCGATTGTCGATGACCCAGTCATGATGTTGATTTCCGCAGAATAAACAACAGACCCCATTGTGTTTATTACTTGAAAAGAGCATGGTGTTACGATCGCGTTTTCTGGTAAAATAAGCCGGAAATGTCCATCAGAAGGGTTAGGATAAACCAGCTTAGCACGGGTTACTTTGTCCCGAACATCATAAGCTAATGGCCTGAGTTTAATATCAAGGTTTGTTGTTGTCCATTTTGAAATACTTACGTTTTCTATTGTTTTTGTATAATATCCTGGCGCCCAAAATGTAACATTATAGAGTCCTTCAAAAATCGGCCGGGCATAAAACCCAGAAGGCAGGCGTGAGTAAACTTCCGAATTATCTTTATCAAGCAATGGAATAAATACCTTGGCAACAATCGGTTCGCCTGTAACTGTATCCGAGATAATCCCATTGAAACCAAAATTCGATTGTTCGATGTAGTTCAGAAATGAATGGTAGTTATAGTTCCAGAATGAAATCAATTGACTGGCTGGAAGCAATTTGACATCGGATATTTCTACAGTAGCTTCTCGGCATTGATGCCAATAATTCATATAATCCTGCCTGCCACCATTAACTTCATACCAGGCATAACCGTTGGTTATCCCGTTATCAAGAAATGTAAAATATCCAGGAATTCCATTTTTATGAACTGTATCTGCCCATTCACGGCCAATGAAATGCCACCAATTATCATCTGCATTCAATTTATACCATGTATCCCATGGAAAGTTAAAAACCTCTGCCCCACCATGAAAATTTGCACTCATCGAAAAATGATTATTCCCTGCATAGGTCATCCATGCCTCTGTTTCAGCCTGCCATGGATTGCCATCGGGATGCTGACCTGTTTTAGGATCCGGGAAATTGCGGTTTAGATCAATATAGTTGGCGTTATAACGTGTAGCCCCATATACTGAATTATTTCCGCCATGATATGTACCATCAGGATTTGCAAGGGGATTGATGAAAATTTCAGTTGAATTTACCAGCCTTGTCACCGTTGTATCTAACCCGTAATTCGATAATAAATAATCAATAAGATGGAGCATCAGCACATATCCCGTGGTTTCATCACCATGCATTGTAGAGGTATAAAGAAATTGAGGTTCTGCTTCCTCCCGGCCAACATTATCACTGATCTTCACCGCAAGTATTAATCGCCCCTGAGTAGAAATTCCCACAGTATCAAGTCTGCAGATACCAGGGTTTGCCAAGGCAAAACCAACCATGTAATCAATGTATTGCTGATAAGAGGGATAAAAATTCCACTGTGTCCTGTCTTTTGGCAAATCATTTGCTGAAAACGGGTTAAGTTCAAATTCACTCAAAAGGGTTCCCGGATTAGGAAGAATCGTGAAGGTAAGATTTAATAGAAGAAACTCAGTAAATTCCTTTCTATTGGCATAGGCAAATACTTCAGAACCCCTTACATTGTCAATTGAGATAACTTGTGTAAGCATGTGTATATCATCTCGATTCTGAATTGAAAATTTAAAATAAACCTCACCTTTATCATTAAAGAGACTATCAAGGGAAAGTCGGCTAGAGTTTTGTGCCTCGATGATTGTTGATAAAGAAATCAGGCAAATAACCAGAATGGCAAGCATGAACTGTTTCATACTATTTTTCGAGTTGATTAATGAGTTTATTAATTAGTTTATAAACCTCCTGGTTAACCTGAACAAGTGGCAGCCTGGTATAACTATTGCAAAGTTGTTTAATCTCAAGGGCTGATTTAATTCCCGCAGGGCTTCCATCAACGAATAAAGCGTTGATAAAATCAATGAGTTTATAATGGATCGTTCTTGCTTGTTTGAAATCACCTGAAAGTCCTAACCTGACCATTTCTGAAAATTCTTTTGGGTATGCATTTGCCGTGACAGATATCACGCCGTCAGCTCCCGCAGAAATAAGTGGCAAGGTTAAAGCATCATCTCCTGATAAAACTAAAAAATCGTCAGGCCGGTTTTTAAGCACTTGAAAAATCTGGTCAAAATTCCCTGAAGCCTCTTTAATACCGACAATATTCTGGCAATCGTTGGCAAGCCGTAAAGTAGTGGTTGCGTTGATGTTACTACTGGTCCTTCCTGGTACAGTATAAATAATGACCGGAACAGGGCTTGCTTCAGCAATTATTTTAAAATGCTGGTAAATTCCCTCTTGCTGTGGTTTGTTATAATATGGGCAAACCGAAAGTATGGCATCAACACCCTTAAGAGGCGAACCGTGTATTGCCAAAACAACGTCGGAGGTGCAATTCCCACCGATACCTACAACCAAAGGAACCCGTTTATTTATCGTCTTGACTGAAAATTCAATCAGCGCCTTTTTTTCATTCTTTGAAATTGTTGAAGCCTCTCCTGTAGTTCCAAGGGTTACAATGAAATCGACGCCACCTTGAATTAAATGATTAATGACTCTTTCATATGCCTCAAAATCAATTGTTTCTAATTTTGTAAAGGGAGTAATAATGGCAACACCCGTTCCCTTGAATTTGTTATAGCCTTTTCGCATCACAATTTATAATAGTGAGATAATGTCGAATTTGTCCAAGATATTCATCGGAAGTCATTGTACTTGAGGTATCTATCATAAGATCATAATACTGCGTATTTTCTTCAGAATATTTCCCCACTCGAAGCATTGCATTTGAAAGGCCTGCAATATATTTTAATGGAAAATTATCCTGCATACTCAGATCAATCAGAAGATCAAATTCTTTATCAATAAAATCCCTCACTTGTGCGTGGATAGGTTTATAAAACCAGGTGAGATCACGTTTAGAGAAAAAATCGTAGGATAATTTGGGTAAAAACCGCTGTACCAGATTTTTGTTTTTCACAAATCCTAATGCCTTCACCTCTTTATTGTCACTTTGCAACTGAGAAACGAAGTCAGAAACACGCTCATAATCAGGTACATCATCAAGTGTATATAAAATACCAATTCGCTGGGCCTCCAGAAGATTAGTCATCTGACGATGACATGAAGTCTTCAATTTTTCCTTTTTGAAATAATACCGGCCAATTTTGATCCTAATGTTACCAAACATAATTTGCAGTTAAGTATTCATTTAGACGGATATGCAAAGTTAATGATTCCTGATGAACCTTACAACTCACAACTGAATAACTTACAAACGCAGAGGAACCGCTCAAAGTATTCTGAATATTACTAACGATATTAAATTTTGTAATTACTGCAAATTAATTAAAATAGCCAATACCTCTTATCTTTGTTTCAAATTGGGTAATGATGAAAGTAACTTTTCTAGGTACAGGAACATCGCAGGGAGTGCCAGTAATAGCTTGTGAATGCAAAGTTTGCAAATCGGATGATGATCATGACAGACGACTCCGTTCTTCAATTTCGATTGAAACTGACGAACAACGGATCATTGTGGATTGCGGACCCGATTTTCGTCAGCAGATGCTACGGGAAAATATCCGATCAATTGATGCAATTCTGGTGACTCATGGACATAAGGATCACCTTGGGGGACTGGATGATGTAAGAGCATTCAATTATATTAACCATCGACCTGCTGATGTCTTCGCTTCTCAAGATGTTCAGCGGTTAATAAGACTTGAATTCTCATATGCATTCGAAACGAATCCTTATCCGGGTGTCCCGGAGATAGTACTACATTGCATAACGAACAAGCCATTCATGCTCAATGGGCTAAAGATTATTCCAATCAGGGCGCTGCATTATAATAGCAATAAATTTGTTTTCGGCTTTCGAATTAAGGATTTCACTTATATTACTGATGCAGTAAATATTTCCGAAAAAGAAAAGGAAAAAATTCAAGGTTCTAAAATTATAGTAATCAATGCTCTGAGAAGACAAAAACACTATTCCCACTTTAATCTTGAGGAAGCGATAGCATTATTATGCGAATTAAAGCCAGAACAAGGCTTCCTGACCCATATCAGTCATCAAATGGGAACTTATCAGGAGGTGAGCAGGGAGATACCTGATTTTGTGAAGCTTGCCTATGACAGACTCTCTATAACTTTCTGACTTGTTTCAGGGTTAATAGATTCATCGGGTTACTGTTAAGCCCTTTGATATTATTTTGAACAAACCTCAGAACCTGATCGTAATACAGCACGACAATCGGCGACTCCTCCATAATGATTGTTTCCATTTGCCTGTAATAATCATACCTGATTGAATCATCGGTAGTTGACATAGATTTTTCGTAAAGATTGTCAAAATCGCGGTTCGAAAAATGGGTATAATTGGGACCTTTGGGACAAAAATTCTTTTGGTAGAACATTGATAGATAGTTCTCCGCATCTGGATAATCAGCAATCCATGAAGCTCTGAAAATGGATAATTGTCCCTGGGCTTTCATCTCCTTTACCGCTGCAGGAGTATTGACTTCAATTTTCAGGTCTATACCGATAGTTGCAACCTGGTGCTGAATGTATTTGCAAATATCCAGGTAATCGGGAGTCGATGTCAGTGTTAACGCAGGCAATCCGCGTCCTCCCGGATATCCTGCTGCGGTCAGCAATTGCATGGCCTTCTCGGGATTATAATCATAAAAAATATGGGTAGAATCAAATGATGGAAGCCCTTTTGGGGTTATTCCCTGGTTTCCGGGGCATCCGATGTTGTTACGCAGATACCGGATCATTTTTTTTCGGTCAAAGGCCATGCTGATGGCTTGCCTGATCCTTTTATCCATTATCACACTTTCATTCTTTGCCTGAACCGCACTATCAACCATAAAGCCAATATATTCAGTATTCAAATATGGCTGGGTAATCAAAATTATTTTCTTTGCATATTTCGACTGTAATTGCCCGTCACGTGTAAGCAGTTCATCTTTATATGTAGGATCAATACCGGAAATAAGGTCCAGTTTGCCCTTAATAAATTCCAAAAATGCCGATTGCTTATCAGCAACAAAAGTTACAGCAATGGCGTCAAGAAATGGTAGTCGCTTATTCTCCAGAAATTCAAAGTATTGAGGATTTTTTACTAGTACTAATTTCACTCCCTCTTCCCACATTTTATACATAAATGGGCCTGTACCAACCGGATTACGGCGAAATCCGGGTCCATAAAATTCCAGCGCTTCACGCGGAATTACCGAACAATATTGCATGCTGAGGAGGCCGAGAAAAGGCGGGAAAGGTTTGTTAAGCCTTACGACTACGGTTGAATCATTTATTGCCTCAAATGGTGGTTTGTCCCGGTGTGTACTAATATTATTGAAAATCCATGCTCCAGGCGATGCTACTGCAGGATCAATAATACGTTGAAACGAATAGATGAAGTCACTGGCAACCACCTTGCGACCTTTTCCGTTTTTAAATGCAGGACTGTCATGAAACAAAATATCACGGCGAAGATGAAAAACATATTCTAGTCCTGATGTTGAAATGTCCCAGGATCTGGCGATGCATGGTCGAATCTCCATTCGGTCATTTAGCTGAACCAATCCATTGAATAACTGATTAGTAGCCCATATAATGGTCTGATCCCTTGAAAATGCAGGATCTAATGTAGTAATGTTGGCGGCTTCGTTGTAGCGGAATACGGTCTTGCCAGATTGACTTTCATGATTATTACATGAAAGAAAAAGCGCCAGCGAAATAAGAAAAAAGAGATTAAGATATTTCATATGTCAATCCGCAAAAATATCTGTTTTTTCAATAATGTCAAGGATTATCAAAACTCACAGTTAAAAATCATTAATTTTGCTTTCAAACATCTCCAAAATATTTTTTTTCGGCGAAACAACCTGCAACCCTTATGGTTTTATATGATTTTAATCAAATAGGGCTGTGAAAGCTTTTTCCCTCTTTATTATCGGGACAATATTTTTGTCTGAAATATCAGCTAATGTTATTTTCGCATCAACAACATCAAATGACCACTCGCAATTTTATTCGAAGAATAGTTTCGATGTCCTGAAATACAAGTTGGTTATTGGATTATATCAGTGCTATTTCAGCCCTTTTCCAAAAACATTTTCAGCACAACAAGTGATAACATTGCGTGTTGATTCTACTTTAAGTTCCATTACCCTGAATGCCGTTAACAGATCAATTACAATAGATTCGGTATGGCTTCCAGGGGTCTCCTTTACGCATAAGCATGATTCCTTGAAAATATTTCTTGACAGGAGATACCAACCCGGAGAAATTCTGGATATAAAAATCTTTTACAGGCACCGCAATGTCGAGGATAATGCTTTTTATTCCTTCGATGGAGCTGTTTATACCGATTCGCCTCCTGAGGGTGCACGAAAATGGATGCCATGCCGGGATCACCCTTCCGATAAAGCTACGTGGGAATTGAATGCCAGTGTGCCATTTTCGGTTCGCCTTGCCTCGACAGGGCGACTAGCCGATTCGACTATTTCGGGTGACACGATTATTTACCATTGGATATCGGATATTCCGGCTTCAACATATCTAATCACCCTCTCTTCAAATGTCAATTTCCTTGTTCATAAAAAAAGCTGGCACAAATTATCCAACCCCAACGACAGTATTCCTATACTAATTTATTACACCAAAGGCGAGAACATTTCAAAGATTGACACAACCATCATTCCTCTGACAGATTATTTCTCGCAAAAATTCGGAGAATATCCATTTGAGAAAATTGGTTTTGCAACCCTGAATAATACTTTTCCATGGGGAGGAATGGAAAATCAGAGTATGGTGAACCTTAAACCAAACGGATATAGTAATGTCAATTTAATTGCTCACGAACACGCTCATCAATGGTTTGGCGACATGATTACCTGTGGAACCTGGGCAGATATCTGGTTAAATGAGGGATTCGGAACTTATTGTCAAAAACTTTGGGTCGAGCACACCGCGGGTATTGGTGCATATAAAGCCAGTATGAGTGCTTTAGCCGACTATTACCTTGCAAAAAATCCAGGCTGGCCACTCTATCAGCCGCAATGGTCTATCAATACACCGTCAGGCGATGACCTTTATAATCAGGCAATTTCTTATAACAAAGGAGCCTGTGTGCTACATCAGCTCCGGTATGTATTAGGTGATTCACTTTTTTTTAATGTGATGAATCAATATGCATCTGATACCAATTTTATATTTAAAAATGCCTATACCCACGATTTTTTTGCAAAGGCCATCCAGGTTTCGGGTACAGATTTGAAGTGGTTTTTCGATGAATGGGTTTATGCCCCAAATCACCCGGTATATCAAAATTCGTTTGATATTGACAGCCTAGGAATTAGCAGCTGGAAGGTATCCTTCACTATTAAACAGACACAGTCAAATTCGATATTTTTTAAAATGCCTGTTCAGATTTTAATAAAATTCAGCGATGGAACTGATACGCTTCTTCGTGTTATTAATGATGTTAATAACCAGGTATATGAATTTCCTTTTTCAAAAAAGCCAGTTGATCTTTCTTTTGATCCTTTAAGAAATATACTATTAAAACAGGCCTCAACCATCAAAACAATAAAATAAATACGAATTAAACGGCCAGATAACCCAGCTTTCAATAGTTCAGGTTTAATGGATTTTTAACGCGTTCTTTAAGTAGTGCAAGGTTCTTTATTTCCTTCATTTCATCGATATAATGAAACCTCAAACCCTTAACATAATCGGTCTTAATTTCTTCTATGTCTTTCTGATTTTCCTTCGATAATATTATATCCTTCAGATTTGCCCGTCGGGCCGCTAACATTTTTTCCTTGATCCCACCCACAGGTAAAACCTTACCACGTAATGTTATTTCACCCGTCATGGCTAAACGTTCCCGTACTTTAAATTGGGTAAAAGCCGATGCAAGCGCTGTAAACATAGTAATTCCGGCCGATGGACCATCTTTTGGCGTAGCTCCTTCCGGAACATGTACATGTACATTCCATCTCTGGAAAGCGCCAGGATCAATACCAAATTCTTCTGAATGTGCTTTAAGATAGGCCAGTGCAATTGATGCTGACTCTTTCATGACATCACCTAAATTCCCTGTCAATGTGAGTTCACCTTTGCCCCTGCTAAGGCTGACTTCCACAAAAAGAATTTCCCCTCCGGCCATAGTCCAGGCAAGTCCTGTTACAACCCCCGCAACATCATTGGAAATGTATTTATCTACCTGAAAAATCGGTATCCCCATAATCTTCTTAAGGTCAGAATCGTCTAGCTTTTTATTAAATTTTTCGTTAGAAACGATAGATTTTACTTTGCTACGAATAATTTTTGCAAGACTTTTTTCGAGAGCCCGAACACCTGATTCCCTTGTATAGTCTTCAATAATTTTCTTAATAATTTCTTTGCCGAACAAAAGCTGATTTTTCTTTATTCCATGTTCATTTAACTGTTTTGGTAAGAGGTGCCGTAAAGCGATTTCGACTTTTTCTTCCATTAGATAACCCGGGATATCGATAATTTCCATACGGTCGCGTAATGCCGGATGAATTGTACTTAAGGTGTTGGCAGTTGCGATGAACATAATCCTGGAAAGATTATAATCTATTTCAAGGTAATTATCATAAAAGGCATTGTTCTGCTCCGGATCAAGAACTTCAAGTAAAGCTGCCTGGGGATCGCCATTTATGTTCATTCCCATCACCTTGTCGATTTCATCCAGGACAAATACCGGGTTTGATGATTTAATCTTTTTCAGGCTTTGCAGAATCCTTCCGGGCATTGCACCTATGTAAGTTTTACGGTGTCCACGAAGTTCTGATTCATCCCGCAGTCCTCCCAATGACATCCTCGTGTATTTTCTGCCGAGGGCCCGCGCAATACTTTTCCCAAGTGAGGTTTTTCCTACACCCGGAGGGCCGACGAGGCATAATATTGGAGATTTAAGATCCCGTTTTAACTTTATCACCGCCAAATGCTCAATGATACGTTCTTTTACCTTCTCGAGGCCAAAATGATCTTCATCGAGCACCTGCTGGGCATGATGCAGATCAAGATTATCAGGAGTATATTCACCCCATGGAAGCTGAACCAAAGTTTCAATGTAGTTGGTTTGAATCGAATATTCAGCTGCCATTGGATGCATGCGCTGAAGTTTGTTCATCTCCTTTTCAAAAACCTCGAAAACCTCCTTTGTCCACTTCTTGTCTTTTGCTTGCTCCCGAAGTGCATTAATTTCCTGGCCGTTTGGGCTTCCTCCAAGTTCCTCCTGGATGGTTTTCAATTGCTGGTTTAAAATAAAATCGCGCTGTTGCTTGTCCAGATCAGTCTTGACTTTATTCTGGATCTGTTGTTTTAAATCTGCAACCTGTAGCTCCTTTGTCAGCAAAGTCAGCACCCTGTTGGCGCTCTCAGTTAAGTCAGAAATTTCCAGCAATTTCTGCTTTTCTGTAAGGTCAACATTCAGGTTCGATGAAATAAAGTGGACCAGGAAGGAGGGAGATTCAATATTTTTAATTGCAAAAGCCGCTTCAGAAGGAATGTTTGGAGATTTTGTGATAATCTGAATTGCCATATCTTTCAGAGATGCAATCAGAGCGCTGAATTCACCATTGTCATTTGGAATTTTGACAGGCGCTTCAAATGCAGCAACAGATGCTAAAATATATGGTTCTGATTGTATCAACTCACTAATTGCAAAACGGCGTTTCCCCTGGATAATGGCAGTATTACTGCCATCGGGCATCTGCAAAATTTTTAAAATATAGGCAACTGTTCCTACTTTATTAAGATCATCAAATTCAGGATCTTCGATATTCGCATCTTTCTGGGCCACCACACCAATAATACGGTTTCCCTTGTAGAATTCGCGAATAAGTTTTATTGATTTATCACGGCCAACTGTTATCGGAATTACAACACCAGGGAAGAGGGTCGTATTGCGCAAAGGCAAAATTGGAAGTATTTCAGGAACTTCCTCAGTATTCATTGCTTCTTCATCCTCTGATGAAAGTAAAGGAATAAATTCGGTTTCCGAATCAATTAAATCAGAAAACATCAATGCATCACGCTCATTCAGATTTTCCATAATTTTTATAAAGTCAAAATGTCACCCCCTTTAAAAATATTGGGGATGCCAGTAATGACAACTTATGTGCCAAGAAAATATTTTTGGTAGATTAAAGGTATTTATTTTTCAAGGTAAGGTTATATACACTTGTAAGAAGTTCATGCTCGATGTCATCAAAATTACGGCGCCGGCGTTTAAATACTATCTCAGCAACCTCCAGGGCCTTTTTTATGCTATAGTTGGTATGGCCGGCTGTACCTCCCCAGGTAAATGAAGGAATAAAATTTCGTTGAAACCCGGAACCAAAAATATTAGCGCTAACCCCAACCACTGTTCCTGTATTAAACATTGTATCGATAGCACATTTGGAATGGTCGCCCATAATTAAACCACAAAATTGCAAGTGAGTATTCACGAAGGTTTGTTTGCTATAACTCCACAAACGAACATTGTCATATGTGTTTTTCAGGTTCGAAGTGTTTGTATCTGCACCAAGGTTGCACCATTCAGCTATGACTGAGTGTCCAAGAAATCCATCGTGCGCCTTATTTGAATAACCGAAAAGCACGGAGTTATTAATTTCTCCACCGACACGGCAATAGGGGCCAACAGTGGTTGGACCATAAATTTTTGCAGCCATTTTAACTTGCGCACCATCACAAAGAGCAAAGGGGCCACGAATAAGGGCGCCCTCCATTATTTCAGTATCTTTACCAATATAAATTGGACCAGCGCTCGCATTCAGAACAGCAAATTCGACCCTTGCACCTCTTTCAATAAAAATATTTTCTCCACCTAAGACCCTGTTTGTATCACTCAGTTTATGAGATTTCCTTCCTTTTGTAAGCAAGTTAAAATCGTCAGCAATTGCAACCTCATTTTTTGAAAAAATTTCCCAGGTATGATTTATCTTCAAAGGAGCATTTGAAATTTTAATCTCCTCGATACCACCTTCTGAAGAGGCATCGCCAACACGGTCAAGTTCTTCCTCGGTGACATGCAAAGCTATTATTGTATCGTTATAAACTACAGTCTGGTTAGGTTTCAAGCGTTTAATAGCGGCAACAATTTCATCGTTCGGACAAACAGATCCGTTGATAAGCACGTTTTCTGATTTTTTTACAATCGGAAATTTGGCAGAGAGATAACTGTCAGTCAGGGTTGAAGTAGTTGTTCTTAGTCTTTTTTCCCACTTTTCCCTTATAGTTAAAATTCCAACCCGGATATCTGCGACCGGCCGTACAAAAGTAAGTGGTAATAGATTTGTTCGAACTATACTTTCATCGAAGAGGATGTAATTCATGATGCAACAGGATTTTGATAGAACAAAGATAATAAATAAAAAGAGCCTCCATTGAAAAACGGAGGCTCAACAAAAATATTATTCTAAAATCTTATTTTCCTACTTTCTGATCAATATGCTTTTGGTAGCGGCTCTTGAATTTATCAACCCGGCCCGCGGTATCAACCAGTTTCATTTTCCCTGTATAAAAAGGATGTGATGTATGAGAAATTTCCAATTTGATTAATGGGTATTGAATTCCATCTTCAAATACAATAGTTTCTTTAGTTTTAACAGTCGATTTGGAAAGGAAGGTATAATCATTCGACATATCTTTAAAAACTACAAGCCGGTAATCCTTCGGGTGAATATCTTTTTTCATTGCAATGGTATTTTAATGAGGGTGCAAAAGTAATGATTTTAATTTGAATTCCAAAGATTTTTTCACAACAAAATCAAGAAAGTAAAAAGTCAAGTGTATCAACGTTATCGGCATATTCCCATAAAGCAGGTTGCTGGGCCTTACCTGGCATAACACATGGCAATGGGAACGAGCTGTTGCATACGACACATTGAATCGAATCCATTTTGGTGTTCAAATCATCTAAAATGTTCGTTATATTTGAATAGTACTGATAATGCAATACTGCAATCCGTGATTTAATTGATGGATCCTCTTTAAACAGAAGGTATCCGGTGTCGATAAAAGGTATCCGATTAACCAAGAAAATTGATTTACTGTAATCATAATTATTACGATATTTGTTATGATTGCAATAGTACTCAAACTTTCCTAGTGCCTTTGTCAGCAATAAAAAATCATAACCCTTGGGCACATATAATTTAGAGATACTTCGGCAACCCATGCCAAAGTACTGCATAATGTCGTTCGCCATGTTTTGCATAACGTTCTCGTTTTCTTCCCCTGAAATAACCGCTACACTATTCCTGGTTTTTCTGATAATATGCTGATATTTTCCAAAATAATATTCAAAATACCTTGAAGTATTATCACTTCCCGTCGCAATGATTGCATCGAAATGCTCAAGCATGCCATTTGTAAATGATATTTGTTCCTTCCATTCAGGAAAATATCCGGTTAAAATTTCTGCCATTGCCGGTAGCAACAGAGCATCAGATGATGACAGCTTGGCTTTGAGTTTATTTCCGGATATTAAAACGCACAGGAAATCATGAAATCCAACTGCAGGAATATTACCAGCCAATACAACACCAATAGTTTTTTGAGTAACTGGCTCCGCTAGTTTTTGATGATATTTTGATAGCCAGGCAGATAAATTTTCACTTTTAAGTAATTCACCCAGGCTGTTTAATGCCAACCTGATATGTTCCGGAGTAAACCACGGATTTTGCGCATAGGCAAACCGTGCAGCCATGACAAGCGGAAGGATCTCACGATCGCATGAATTTTCATGGAAGCGGCGTAGCAGGTCGCCGAGAAGTTCGAACGATTTTATCCGGTTATCTAAATTCATTCCATCATTTTACGACAAAGTTAATCCAATAAAATAAACCCATCTGATTCAAGTATCCTGAACAATTTATCTTTTATGATTACACAGGATATTCTATATTCGTATTTAACTATGGAAGCCGGAACTTCATTCATGTCATCGATAAAAGAAATAAAAAATAGTCTTTCACCGATTTTACTTGCTGATTATCATGAATATAAAAAATATTTGCCGGTTATTAATTTTGGTCGATTTTTTTAATATTTTTGAGTTCCTAATAAAAATCGTTTACTTTATTTGATTAATATTGTAGTGTTTATTTTCAATCATTCAGATATAATTTAAAACCTTCACTTTATGAAAAAACACAATTTCAACGCCGGTCCCTCTATTCTCCCTCGCATTGCCCTGGAAAACTCCGCAAAAGCTATTCTGGACCTAAATGGTATTGGTTTATCCCTTCTGGAAATTTCGCATCGCAGCAAAGATTTTCAGACAATTCTCGATGAAACAGTAGCTTTATTCAGGGAACTTCTCAATATCCCCACGGGTTACCAGATCATTTTTTTGGGAGGCGGAGCCAGCATGCAATTTTGCATGGTCCCATATAACTTCCTGAATAAAAAAGCCGCTTATCTTGAAACTGGTGTCTGGGCACAAAAAGCTATAAAAGAGGCAAAATTCTTTGGTGAAGTTAATGTAGTGGCATCATCGGGAGATAAGAATTTCTGTTATATACCGAATGATTACACCATTCCTGGCGATGCTGATTATTTTCATATTACGACAAACAATACCATCTATGGTTCTGAAATACGTCACGATATGGATTGCCCCGTACCTCTGATTGCCGACATGTCATCAGATATTCTTAGCCGCCCGGTTGATATTTCCAAATACTCTTTGATTTATGGTGGCGCTCAAAAAAATCTTGGACCTGCCGGTGTTACATTGGTGATTATCAAAGAAGATATGCTAAACAAGGTTGAGCGTAAAATTCCTTCTATGCTAAGCTATGCTACACATATGAAAGAACCTTCGCTTTATAACACGCCTCCTGTTTTTGCCATTTTTACCTGTCTTGAGACTCTTCGTTGGATCAAGGGACTCGGCGGGGTAAAAGCTATTGAAGCTATGAACATTAAAAAAGCAAACCTTCTTTACGATGCTATCGACAATAGCAAAATGTTTGTTGGCACGGTAACCAACGACAGCCGGTCGCTGATGAATATTTGCTTTGTTATGAAGGATCAATATAAAGATAAGGAAGATGCCTTCATGGAATTTACCAAGACCAAAGGAATGATCGGTATTAAAGGCCACAGGTCAGTTGGTGGTTTCAGAGCTTCGATTTACAATGCAATGCCTATCGAAAGTGTGCAAGCTTTGGTTGATGCTATGCATGAATTTGAAAAATCAAACACATAGTTTAATTTTCCTGGACATCCAGCCAGGATCAATTTAATAATCCCAAAAGATATGACAAAAGTTTTGGTTGCTACCGATAAACCATTTGCGGCAATAGCTGTAAAGGGAATACGCAAAGTTGTTGAAGAAGCCGGCTTTGAGTTGGTTCTTCTTGAGAATTATACAAGTCAGGATGATTTCATAAAGGCGGTTGCCGATGTTGATGCAGTGATAATCCGAAGCGATAAGGCCGACAAAGGGGTAATTGATGCCGGCAAGAAGTTGAAGATCATTGTTCGTGCTGGCGCCGGCTATGATAACATCGACCTGCAGGCTGCAACAGATAAAGGCGTTGTTGCCATGAATACACCTGGCCAGAATTCCAATGCAGTTGCTGAACTTGCATTGGGGATGATGGTTTATTATGCCCGTGGCTTTTTCAATGGCAAATCGGGAAGTGAATTAATGGGTAAAAAACTGGGGATCCACGCTTACGGATTTGTCGGAAAAAATGTTGCCCGTATTGCCAGGGGATTTGGCATGGAGGTATTTGCTTTTGACCCCTTTATCTCAAGGCAGGATATTGAAAAGGATGGGGTAAAATGGGTGGGCTCTGTGGAGGAGTTGTATAGTACATGTCATTATATTTCATTACATATTCCGGCCAACAGCCAAACAAAACTATCCATCAATTATTCCCTTCTTTCCAGGATGCCATCCCCGGCCTGTTTAGTGAATACTGCCCGTGCAGAGGTAATCAACGAGACAGATCTGCTAAAAATGTTTCAGGAACGTAAAGATTTTGCCTACCTTACGGATGTTGAACCAACCAACAAAGCCGAAATTGAGGTTGACTTCAAGGGCAAATTTTTCTGTACACCAAAAAAGATGGGCGCCCAAACGGAAGAGGCAAACGTGAACGCTGGTATTGCAGCAGCAAAGCAAATTGTTAAATTTATTAAAAATGGAGATAAAACATTTCAGGTAAATAAATAAACCAGACTAATCGAGCTAACCCATGGAAAACGAACACGAAAGACCCTCAACTTTCTTCAGATTTGAAGATCTCAGAATCTACCACAAGGCTCTTGAATATGTTGATTCGGTGTATTTAATGGCTAAGAATACTAAAGACGATCCTTTTATGAAATTGTTTTTCGAACGGTTTTTAACCTCTGCAAATGGGATTGCATTAAATATAGCAGAAGGCTCCTCAAGAAATAAAAGTCAGTTTGTCTATTACCTTAAAATGGCAAAAAGTTCAGTCAGGGAATGTGTAGTTTTATCAACCATAGCCAAAAGCAGAACATTTATATCAGCCAACGCTTTTGATGATTCTAAAAACCATCTCATGGAGATGACGAAAATGATAGGGGCCTTGATCGGATCGTTACAACGCAGTGTGAAACCAGGTGAGCTTGACGATGATGAGGGCCCTGAATAACCTTCTTAATATTTTATTATCCTTAAGCCATTCAATTCGTTCGTCACTCAAAATAATTAAAAATTACTATGGCAATACTTAAACCCTTTCAAGGACTGAGGCCTCCTTGTGATATTGTGAAAAGCCTTGCTTCAAGGCCGTATGATGTATTAAACTCTGATGAAGCCAGAGAAGATGCAAAAGGAAACCAATATTCACTTCTTCATATTATTAAACCGGAAATCGATCTGCCTGCATCCATTGATCTTCATTCACAACCCGTTTATGATAAGGCGAAGGAAAATTTTCAATCCTTCAAAAACAAAGGATGGCTGAAAACTGATAAGCATGATTTGCTATACATTTACGCACAAACCATGAATGGCAAAACGCAATACGGAATCGTAGGGTGTGCCGGTGTTGAAGATTATATGAACGGAATAATTAAAAAGCATGAGTTAACTCGCAAGGATAAAGAAGAAGACAGAATGAAACATGTTCGCACTACAAATGCCAATATGGAACCTGTATTCTTCGCTTACCCTGCTGTAAAAGCCATTGACGAGATCGTTGAAAACTTCGTCAATTTTAAAAAACCGGAATATGATTTTGTAGCAAATGATGGTATTGGCCATCATTTTTGGGTGATTGAAGATCAGAAAATTATCAATAAAATTGTAGATCTTTTTATACAGATACCCTTTACATATGTGGCAGATGGCCATCATCGCACAGCCGCTGCCGCACTTGTTGGAAATGAAAAGAGGGTAAACAATTCCAAACATACCGGAAACGAGGAGTATAATTATTTTCTTGCGGTGCATTTCCCCGATAATCAGCTTACAATCATCGACTATAACCGGGTTGTTAAAGACTTGAATGGACTGACGGAGGAAGAGTTTCTTAAAAAACTCGAGTCAGTTTTCAAAATTGAACAAAAAGGAAAAGATGAGTACAAACCTGTTTCCTTGCATAATTTTGGTTTGTACATTGGCGGGATTTGGTATTCATTGAATGCAAAACAAGGAACATTCAACGATTCTGATCCAATTGGTGTACTCGATGTGACCATTTTATCCCACTTTGTTTTAGACGAAATTCTGGGTATTAAAGACCTCCGGACATCAACCCGCATTGATTTTGTTGGGGGAATACGAGGGTTGGGAGAATTAAAAAGGCGGGTAGATTGTGGTGAGATGAAGGCAGCCTTTGCACTTTTTCCTGTTTCAATGAAGCAGTTGATAGACATTGCAGACTCCGGAAATATTATGCCGCCGAAAACGACATGGTTTGAACCAAAACTGCGTTCTGGTCTGGTTGTACATGCTCTGGATTAGAAACACGGGAGGTCAGTTGTTCATATATTCTCCAAATACAGTCTGCAAATAGGCTTTACCCTCCTGCCTGATAGAATCAGAGAGCTTTGGATCGGTCCACCAATAGTAAAAATCCGATGTTTTATCGTAGGCATAGTAACCATTGGGCCTTATCCACCCTACCCCATCCTCGGTAGAATAATAGGCAAAGTCAGGCACTAGCGGGTTTAACAGGTTTTTGCTAAAATTGAACTTTTGATCGCGTAAATTGAGTTGACCAAGTAAAGTAGCCGGTAAATCATGTTGGTTGCCTAATTTATTACATACTGTACCCCGGAATTCTTCCTTAATAACATCACCGCAAAACATAAATGGAATTTTATGATATTCTTTTGATTGAGGATGCCAGTTTCTGTATGAATTATGGCTATGATCGGCAACGAGGATGAATAGGGTATTGCTGTACCATGGTTTTCTTCTGGCTTTGGTGAAGTACTCCCCAAGGCAATGATCGGTATAGTAAGCTGCATTAATATACTCACGCTCATTATCGCCCCATTTCAAAGGCTTTTCAAATGGCTGGTCCCAAGGAGAATGGGTGCTCAAAGTAAAAAGAACCGAAAAAAATGGTTGTTTCATATTTCCAATATCATTCACCATATAATCTAAAGTAAATTCATCATGGATACCCAACTTCCCCCTTGGCAAACTTTCCGGAAAATTTTCACCCTCCATGATTTTATTAAAACCGTTGAAAATTATATAACTTTTAATATTCCCGTAAATTAGCTGACCACCAAAATAGAATGAAGTACTATAACCTATTTTCTCAAGATCCTTAACTAAACTAGGTAATTTGACGAATTTATCGGGCTGAACGGTAATCGAACTTATCGGATGACCGGGAAAGCCTCCAAAAATCGAGGCCATGCCCTGTTCTGATCGTGATCCGGATGAATAGACCTGATCGAATAAAATTCCATTTTTTTGCAATTTCTCAAACTCCGGTGTAATTCCAGGTTTACCTCCAAGATCGGCAATCAAATCGGCAGACCAGCTTTCAAGGATGAGCAGCACAATATTTGGCCGTGATGTTTTAAGAATGCTTTTCGTTGAATCTCCTGGGGTCTGATATATTTTTGTCATCACCCTGGCAGCGGTTTCATTATCCATAAAAATATACGGGTCATGATCAAAATTTTCAAGGTTCTCGAAAATACTGATATACAGGTTAAAGGCATTATTTACAGCCGCGATGTTCAGGATATTATGTTCAGAAAAATATGATTCACTCTGATTAATTGGTATTTGCTGAATACCTCCCCGTAATCCGAGAAATAAAAAACCGGGTGTAAAAAGGAAGAAACCCAATGTAAACCATAGATTCCTTTTGATATGTTCAATATTCACATAAAAATAGCGGATATAAGCGTAGATGCCGAGCGTACACATGAAAAGGAACAGGAATACTAAAAAATAAAATATTCCTGTCTCGGCAGAATTGAATATTTCGCTTGGGTGATTAAGATATTTAACAACCTTGTAGGTTAATTTTGTTTTCCATTCTGCATAGATTCCCATTTCCCCTGCAGCTGACAAGGCATACACTGAAATAGCAAATCCCGAGAACACCTTATTTATAGTATTCAACCATTTCGGGCTCCAGACAGACTGGATCGTAAGCAAAAAAAATGGAATTATTAATATATAACAAGCGGTAGCCAGATCCAGTTTCAGGGAATAAAAAAAAACTCCAAAAATTTCAGAAAAATTAATTTTTTCAACTATTATGATTTTCAAGTAATAAAGGATGAAAATCAACCTTGTGATGTTAAAAAACACCAACCAGAATAACAGCTGTCGAAACAATGAAAGCAATATTTTTTTCATACCTGAATATAATACAAAGGTAAGCCTAAGACCCGTACCTGCAAATTTGTATTTTTGTAATACCTAATTATTTCATCGTGAATATTGCTGAGTCGATTAGCTGGCTAAAAAATTCTGTTCCCGACCATATAGGTATTGTGGCTGTATCTAAAACAAAGCCTATTTCTTCTATCATGCAGGCATACCATGCCGGGCAACGGATATTTGGCGAAAACAAAGTCCAGGAAATAGTTCAAAAACAACCATACCTTCCATCTGATATTGAGTGGCATTTTATTGGTCATCTGCAAACGAATAAAGTTAAATACATTGCACCGTTTATCAGTCTCATACAAAGTATTGACAGCTTGAAACTGCTCTCTGAGATTAACTTTGAAGCGTTGAAGAACAACCGCATCATTGACTGTTTACTACAATTTCATATCGCGACAGAGGAGACAAAATACGGATTAAACATGTTGGAGGCTGCATCGCTCATTGAGTCAGAATCTTATCGGAAATTGAAAAATATCAGAATTACCGGCGTTATGGGGATGAGTACTTTTTCAGAAGATTTCAGTATTGTAAGAAAGGAGTTTGCATTATTGCATGATTATTATCATACACTCAAGTCAGGATATTTCAGCCAGTCTGATTCATTCAGGCATATATCAATGGGAATGTCGGGCGATTACAATATTGCAATTGAGGAAGGTAGCACACTGATCCGACTTGGAACTATTATTTTTGGTGACCGCGAACAAAAAATCCTTCCGATGAAATCGCCCTGACAAAACGATCCTTCCCATTTATGTCGATCAATACTTCTGCTTTTTCAAATCCAAAAGACAGAAGCAACCGGCAAATATCCTCGCCATATTTTTCATTGATTTCAAAAAACAAGAGTCCTTGCGGGGTGAGATGCTCACGCGCAAAGTCAGCTATGGCCCTGTAATATAAAAGCGGATTATTATCCGGGACAAATAATGCGCTTTCCGGCTCAAAATCAATCACATTCCGGTGCATGAATTGCTTTTCACTCTCAAGCACATAGGGAGGATTGCTCACGATAACATCAAACAACGCAAGTTTTAAATTATCATCATCGTTGAGAATATCAGATTTTATAAAACTAATTTCACAACCATTGTTGCCGGCATTTGTTTTGGCTATCTCAATTGCAGCCGGTGATGAATCTATCCCCGTCACGCTTGAATCGGGAAAATATCTCTTCAGGTCGATTGATATGCAACCCGATCCGGTTCCTATATCCAGAATTGAAAATTTATGGTATGGTTTCAGGCGATGATCTGATTTAATAATCAAACAAAGCTCTTCTGTCTCGGGTCGTGGAACCAGCACACTTTCATTCACTATAAGTTTGCTCCCGTTAAATACAGTCCGACCTAATATATACTGTATAGGTTTTCCGCTTTTCAATTCATCCAATGCATGTTTAAAGGCTCGCATTTCGTTTTCAGGAATTTCAGAGTCGAACGATAAATGAACCTTTGTTTTCGGCCATCCCATAAATGCCTCAAACAAGATATATAAAATCTGCATGATCTCATTTTCAGGGTAGTAGGTGAAAAGTTCACTTTTAAAAACCTGAATTAGTTTTTTTACAGGGTAGGTATTCATTTCCATTCCATAAAATTAAAAATAAAAGTAACTTCGCCACGATGGAAACTTCAACTGATTCTTTTCTTTCTGTCAAGGCCGAATCCCAAGGAAGTTACAGGGAAAAGGCGAGTAAATTTATGGCTTTTGCCATACCGGTTTCAACTGAAGAGGAGGTCAAAATAAGACTGGATATTTTGAAAAAAAAATATCATGATGCGAACCATCATTGCTATGCATATCGTTTGGGGCTGGATAATCCGCTTTATCGAATGAATGATGATGGTGAGCCCGCGGGTTCAGCCGGGAAACCAATTTATGGACAGATTCTTTCTAACGGGCTTTCAGACATTCTTGTAGTTGTAATAAGATATTTCGGAGGCACAAAGTTGGGTATCCCCGGCTTGATTCGTGCATACAAGAGATCTGCACGCGAAGCTTTGGACAATGCTGAAGTTATTGAAAAATTGATCTGTATTCAAATCAGGGTTTCTTTTGAATTTACCATGATGAATGAGATTATGAGAATTTTGAAAGAAGAAGGGGTAAAAATTTTAAACCAAAATGCGAAAGAGCGATGTGAAATCGATTTTTCAGTCAGAAAAAGTCAGGTAAACAAGGTCGAAAACCGTATGAAGAGGTTAAAAGATGTAGATATGGAAATAGTTGATTTTCCTAACTAATTGACACATAGACATCATGTAATTTATATTCATTATTAATTGCATATACAATGTAATGCTGTGCCCTTCTCAATTTATTGACGTCTTGTTTAATACCTCATTCGAGTCAGGTTTAAAAATTAAATATTTGACTTTTTTGAAAACTTTTTTTTAAATAATCAAGAGAAATACATTTTTTTTATACACTTTTTTTTGCAAAATTTGTTAATTAAATCAAGCCTCTGTGCCGATGAGGGTTTTGGCTTACGGACAAAATCTAAAACCTTGATATACAAAATAATACAAAAAATCTAATTATTACACTTTCAAGGTAATCACATTAATGGAAAAAAACGCAATTGAAATTTGGGAAAATTGCCTCAAAGTCATAAAAGATAATATCAACTACCAAAGTTTTAAGACCTGGTTTCTGCCTATTAATGCAGTCAGGTTGAAAGATCAGGTTTTAACAATCCAGGTTCCAAGCCAGTTTTTTTACGAATGGCTTGAAGAACATTACATTGGTTTACTTAAGAAGACCATTAAAAAGGAATTGGGAAATGATGGTCGGTTGGAATACAGCATCATAGTTGACAACTCCGACACTGATCCAGGCCCTTACACGATTAAAGTACCCACTGGTGAGAAAAAAGCAACCTTAAATCCGCCCGTTTCCATGCCAATCGATTTAAATAGAGGTAACTCTAAGGAAATCCCAAACCCTTTCATTATTCCCGGGCTAAAAAAGATCAAAGTCCATTCTCAATTAATCGAGAGTTATTCTTTCGATAATTTTATCGAAGGTGATTGCAACAGACTTGCACGTTCTGCCGGTTTTGCTGTTGCCAGCAATCCTGGAAAAACTGCCTTTAATCCACTTCTTATTTATAGTCTTACAGGGTTAGGAAAAACTCATCTGTCGCATGCTATCGGGCTACAGGTAAAAAACAATTTTCCGGAAAAGACAGTCCTTTACGTTACAACTGATCAGTTCACCAACCAATTCATCGATTCGGTGCGAAATAACAATCAGAATGATTTCATACATTTTTATCAGATGATCGATGTTTTGATAATTGATGATATCCACAACCTTGCCGGCAAGGAAAAGACTCAGGATGTGTTTTTTCATATTTTTAACCATCTGCACCAAAAAAGTAATCAAATCATTCTGACCTCCGATAAGCCGCCTGTTGAGATGAAGGGAATCGAACCACGTCTTCTTTCCAGGTTCAAATGGGGACTATCCGCTGATCTTCAGGTGCCTGACCTGGAAACCCGCATCGCCATACTTCATAAAAAATTATACAATGATGGCATTCAGATTCCGCCTGAAGTTGTTGAGTACCTGGCATATAATATAAATACAAACATCAGGGAACTCGAAGGAGCATTAATTTCGTTGTTGGCGCAATCTTCATTAAATAAGAAGACCATTACTCTGGAACTTGCCAAACAAATGATTGACAAGTTTGTTAAAAACACCTCCCGTGAAATTTCTATTGATTATATACAAAAAGTTGTTTGTGACTATTTTAATATTCCGGTGGAGATGATCCACTCAAAAACCAGGAAACGGGAAATTGTACAGGCACGACAGCTTTCGATGTATTTTTCAAAAAAACACACCAAATCCTCACTTGCAAGTATTGGTCTGCATTGCGGGAATAAAGATCACGCCACCGTGTTACATGCCTGCCGGACTGTGAACAACCTTGTTGAGACTGATAAGCAATTCAGGCAGTTTGTTGAAGAGCTGGACAAACGTATTAAATTGTAACAGAATCCGCTACGGCCTTGGTAAAAATTCTCTTCGTTTGTACAGGTAACATTTGCAGGTCACCACTTGCCGAAGGTATTCTCAGGAACAAATTACAACAAAAAAACATCCTTGCCGAGGTCGATTCATGCGGCTTCGAATCCTTTCATGTAGGCGATCCGCCAGATTCAAGGGCTCAGGCTGTCGCAAGAATCAGGGGCATTGATATTTCATCACACCGTGCACGTTTGTTTACAATGAAGGATTTTGAGCGGTATGATTATATTTATGCCATGGATTCATCTCATTATAATCATATTATGAGTATGACACGGAATGAAACAGACCAATCGAAGGTTGATTATATACTGAATATGGTTTCCCCCGGGCAAAATCGTGGGGTAAAGGATCCCTGGTACTATGATATTGAGGCTTTTGAGAAGGTTTACATGATATTGGACGAGGCATGTGATCATATTATAAGCATGTTAGCCCCGAAATCGCCTGAAATATGAAAGCCGGTTCAAATATTCAGGGTGAAACCATACTTAATGCGGCAAAACGGATCTCCCCATTCATTAACAGAACGCCTGTACTTACCTCTCGAACAATAAACCGGTTATTTGAAGCTGAGTTCTTCATGAAATGTGAAAACTTGCAGAAGGTTGGCGCTTTTAAAGCCAGGGGAGCCACCAATGCTGTGCTTTCACTCGACAAAAGTTTATTGCAAGTGGGTGTGGCTACTCATTCGTCTGGCAATCACGCCCAGGCGCTTTCATGGGCAGCTTCGCTGGTAAATACCAAAGCGTATATTGTAATGCCCAGCAACTCTTCAAAAATAAAGGTAAATGCTGTACTTGACTACGGAGGCCTGATTACTTTTTGCAAACCAACCCTGGAATCGAGAGAAACGACCCTTTCAGAAATTATTATGCAAACAGGGGCAACCGAGATACATCCTTACAACGATGATCGGATTATTGCCGGCCAGGCAACAGCAGCCCTTGAACTTATTGAGGAGGTGAAGAATCTTGATATTCTTATGGCCCCGGTAGGTGGTGGTGGGTTGCTAAGCGGGACCTCTCTTGCTGTCCATTATTTCAGTCCTAAAACTAAAGTCATTGCTGCCGAACCTGAACAGGCAAACGATGCTTTTCTGTCATTTACAAAAAAACAATTTATTCCATCCATAAATCCCAATACCATTGCCGATGGGTTACGTACATCGTTGGGATCACTTACCTATCCGATTATCCTTCGGCATGTGCAATCAATTGTGACCGTTAGCGAAGCGAGCATCATTAAGGCAATGCGATTTATTTGGGAACGGATGAAAATTGTTATCGAGCCATCATCTGCCGTGCCTTTTGCTGCAATTATGGAAGGAAAAATTGAGATCGCCGGAAAAAGAACCGGGATTATCATCTCAGGGGGAAATGTTGACATGGAAGACTTACCCTGGCTGAAACATGAATAAAGGCAGGTTATATCTTATCCCGACATTAATTGCCGATGGTAATGTTGATTCAGTAATTCCTGAGGGAAACCTGTCAATTATCAGAAGGTTAGACCACTTCATTGTTGAAGAAGTACGTACAGCAAGACGATTTTTAATAAAGGCAGGTACTCTGAGAAATATCAACGAAATTACTTTCCTGATATTTAATGAGCATTCAAAGGAAATAATCCTTGATTCGTACCTGGCATGTACACAGGATGGCCATGATATCGGCCTTTTATCTGAAGCAGGCGCCCCCTGTATTGCTGATCCCGGCTCAATGATTGTAAAAGAAGCGCATGAAATGGGCATTCGGATCGTGCCGTTATCAGGACCCTCTTCAATCATGCTCGCTCTGATGGCTTCGGGATTTAATGGCCAGAATTTTTCATTTCTTGGATACCTTCCTGCTGATAAAGAATCGAGAGTAAAAAAAATAAAGGAACTTGAGCGAACGATCCAGGAAAAGGACCAGACACAGATTTTTATTGAAACACCTTACCGAAACCTGCAGCTTTTTGATTCACTTATCTCGGTATGCCGCGAAGGCACATTACTTTGCATTGCCACCGGTATTTCAGGAGCAGATGAACAAATAGAATCAAAGTCAATTGGCGCATGGAAAAAATCGAGACCAGATATCAATAAGAGACCATCAATTTTTTTATTATTCCATTAGTCAATTCGTATAAATTAAAGATTTAATCAAATTGTAACATCCGTGCCTAAGCAGCGTCATAGATAAATGTTTTATCCTACTTTATTTTACTGATTTTGGAAACTATTTTATCCATTAACAATATCTCGAAAAGATATAGAAAAATCAAGGCAGTTAATGACCTTTCCCTGGAGGTAAAAAAAGGTCAGATCTTTGGAATTCTTGGCCCCAACGGAAGTGGAAAAACTACCACGTTGAGTATAATTCTTGAGTTGATAAGAGCTAATAAAGGAGACTTCGAATGGTTCGGGGATGCCCCTTCAAAAGAAAGCCGGAAACGAATCGGCAGCGTTATTGAGAGTCCGAATTTTTTCCCATATCTAAGCCCGGTAATAAACCTGAAGATTGTTGCTGATATAAAGGATCAAAGCTATGATGATATTGACCGGGTACTTAATCTCACTGGTCTTTATGAGCGCAGAAACACCCGGTTTAAAACGTTTTCGTTCGGGATGAAACAACGTCTTGCCGTTGCCTCTGCCCTACTCGGAAATCCAGAAGTATTGATTCTTGACGAGCCCACTAATGGCCTTGATCCCCAAGGCATTGCACATATTCGTGAATTGATTCTACTGGTTGCCAGCCAGGGAACTACAATCATTATGGCATCGCACCTGTTGGATGAAGTGCAAAAAATATGCAGTCATGTTGCGGTACTAAGTAAAGGAGTCAAACTTTTTGACGGAAAGGTGAGTGAAGTCCTTGCCATATCAGATTCTTTTGAGCTTTCATCGTTAAATCATGAAATCCTTAAACAGGCAATCAAGCTTCATCCAGCTTTTCAATCGCTTACTTCTGATCAGGATAAAATACTGGTTTATTTCAAAGATGTGGTAAAGGCAGAAGAGCTGAATCAATTTTTCATTCAAAAGGGAATTATCCTGAGCCATTTATCGGAACGCAAACGGAGCCTTGAACAACATTTTCTCGAACTATTAGACGAAAACACATGATAAAGCTGTTAAAAATTGAATTCAAAAAAATCCTGACATATAAAATATTCTGGCTCCTTACCGGTCTTTATTTTCTTTTTCTTTCTGTTGGCCTGTTTATGGCAGAGTTTATTATTAATAATATGGTTGACCATACAAACCGGCATTTACCTATTCCCATTCCTCATGTGGCCATTTACTTTTTCCCATGGGTGTGGCAAAACATAGCCTTTTTTGCTACTATCCGCTATATTCTCATCTTTCCGGCCATGGTTATGATCATATTGATCACCAATGAATTTACCTTTAAAACTATAAGACAAAATATAATTAACGGCATGAGCAAAGCTGAATTTCTTATATCAAAACTTTTGCTAATTCTGTTAATTTCTATCGTGATGACAGTTTTCGTTGCTATAGGCACATTGATATTAGGAATATCTAATACTTCGGAGATTTCATTTGCATTAGTGCTTGAAAAATCATCCTTTGTATTCGGATTTTTCGTTACAATACTATCCTTTCAGATCTTTGCATTATTCTCCGCGTTTCTATTACGTAATACAGGTCTTTCCATTGCCTTATTCACCTTGTACGTATTTATTGTGGAGCCCATTCTATTTTATTTCCTGAAAAGCCCTTTCGTATTTAAAAACGACATTTCCACCTATCTGCCAGTAAATTCAGCGCTCCGGATAACAGAATACCCTGCAATACCGGTGTTAAAACAAGTGATGGGATTAAATTTGCAAGACTCTGTCAGTCTTTTGGCTTGCTGCATCCCATTGATTTATTCTGCGATAATGGTTGGAGTTGTTTACATGGTTATAAAGAAAAGAGATCTATAAATTCAGGGGCATCTATTTCCCTTCTCTTTTTCTGATAACCCATTCAGCTGTCAATAAAACCAGGATGATGGAAAACAGCAATGGATTTCCGATTAAACCGGTCATCCTGTTTTGATATATAGAGACTGAGCGTATATCCTGCCTCGAAGTGATTTTATCGGTCAATATGGCAATACTGTCGCGGGAGATCATTTCCCCGTCATGTGCATTGGCGATTCTGAAAAGCAAATGATGATCGGCGACAAGATTTGAGCTTTCGATATTTACCTGTTCGATTATAAACTTTCCGGATTTCTGATACTTTTCGAAACCAACTTTTGTTGTTGCCCTGAAGGAATATTCTCCTGCGGGAAACAGACCTGCATTGAGATAATATGATTTCAGGGTTTTACTAAATACAAAAGAATAAGTTTTACCCGCAACATCATTTATTGTAATATTCACCTCGGGATCATTGATAAGTTCATATGTTCCATTGTAAACTTCCGCATCAATTTCGACCGGCTCATTTTCAGAAATTTTACTTTTGGTACGAATTCTAAAAAAATCCTTGTCATCCTTGGTGCAAAGATATTGAGCTATTTTATCAATCAATAGATCAAAGGCCTCATAATTTGATTGTTGAATATAATTATACATCCTCCATCTCCAGATATTCTCACCGGCAATAATTCCAATTTTTTTTTCTGATACCCTGGTAAACATTATCATAGGAGTTGTTGTTGAAACAGTTCCGATTTTTTGATAAAACAAGATTTCTGCCAACGGACTAACCTGGTACACTCCAAAAGGAGATTGAAGTGGTGGAGATTCGGAGAATATTGATGCATGATTTTTTGTTATGCTGAATAATGAAAAATTTTCATTGATAACTGGTTGTGATTCAGTAAATGAGTTCTTTGAGGAATTGATTATTAGAAATTGTTTCAATTTATTAAAGGCGTTTATATCAGTTTGTGAGCCAATGATGTAGAGCAATGAGGCCTTGCAATTAGTAAAGGAAGTTAAATCAGATCCCCTGGAGATTGATGGCAACTGATTTAGTATAATAAGATCATATTTATCGAATGATTTTGGCAGGGAATCGGCATTAATCAGGTCGATTTCGAAATGTGAAGAACCCTCAAATGCTTTTTGAATGGCTCTGATATCAGGGTGTGGAGAATCGAATACTAATGCAATCTTTTGTCGCTTGTCATAGACCTCAACATAAAAATTAATCTTATTATTCTGAAGATTTACCTCTTTTTCAAATTCACCGAGCATAAGTGAATATTTTATCAAACCTGTTTCTTTGGCTTCAAGTATAAATGGAACTTTGAGAAAATACCTGTCGTTTGTTGCTCTGATATTCGTTGTCTCAATTACTCTATTACCCTGAGAAATAGATAGTTTTGAATTTAACCCGGCGCATTTATTTATTTCTACGAGGACTTCTACAGGAAATTTATCACCCTTAAATGCAGTTTTATTTACGAAGATCTTACGGATACAAGCATCTTTTTTCAGATTGGTATCACCGATTGCGATTGTATAAACCGGAAAAGAGATTTTTTGGGCCGCATAAAAAGGGTCGGCACCCTTGTTGAAAATTCCATCGGTGGCAAGTATCAATGCTGCTGCATTCCGATTTGCATAACGAGTAGTCACTTCATTAAAGAATGAAGAAATATCAGTCTGGTTGTCAGTGTAGGAAGCGCTAAATCCATTTTTAAGATTTTCGCCTAATGAATAGATTTTTACTTCGCATTTTTTTTTCAGTTCATTAGCTAATTTATTTATTTGAGCCGGGAAGGTCGTTCTGTAATAATCTGAATCGCCGGCAAGCACAACTGACCTTGAGTTATCAATTCCAATAATAACAATTGGTTTTTCAATAATTTTTTCAGATTGTTTGAACAGCGGGTCAAGTATAAGAAAAGAGATCATGAAGACAGAAAAAAATCGCAGGAGCGACATAGCCCAAATGACTTTTGCTTTCGACTCTCTTTTTAAATCAAGGTAATACAGGATAGAAGAATATCCAAAACCAAGAATTAAGCAAATCAAAATCAATTCTGAAGGGTATTCGGTAGCCAGTCCCAAAACTATAGGATTAATCAGGTGTGAAGTCCACCACAAACGGTAATTGCCTGACCCGTAACATAGCAACTCAGATCAGAAGCCAGAAACAAAGCAAGGTTGGCAACGTCGTCGGGAGTTCCGGCGCGTTTCATCGGAATATCCTGAATCCACTTATCACGAAATTCCTGGGGCAATTTAGCAGTCATTTCGGTTTCGATATAACCGGGAGCTATAGCATTACAACGAATATTACGTGAACCAAGCTCCTGGGCCATTGATTTTGTGAACCCGATTATCCCTGCTTTAGAGGCTGCATAATTTGACTGACCGCTGTTGCCTTCAACACCTACAACCGAGCTCATATTGATGATCGAGCCAAACCGTTGTTTGATCATTACCCTCTGAATTGCTTTGGTAAGATTGAAAACTGATTTAAGATTCACGTTTATAACACGATCCCAATCTTGTTCTGTCATTCTCAGCAGAAGGTTATCGCGTGTGATTCCGGCATTGTTTACCAGTACATCGATCGCTCCAAAATCTTCGATTATCCGGGTAATCAGTTGTTCGCTATCGGAAAAAGAGCTTGCATCGGAGGCATAACCTTTTACCTTAATTCCAAAGGTTGCAAGTTCATGTTCCAGCTGTATTGAATCATCATTATATTGAATATCTGAAAATGCTATATTGGCTCCATTTTCTGCAAATTTCAATGCAATTGATTTTCCGATACCACGATTTGCACCGGTTATCAAGGCAGTTTTTCCTGTAAGTAATTTCATGTATGATAATTTTAGTTATTCAAAGCCAGATGGTAAAAATACCCACTGCTTTATTAAATCCATTTAACGAGATTAAAATCCTGCCGATGTGGTAAAAGCGGGCTTTTCGGGAACAGGCGGAATACAAAATCGTACACCCCTGCCTGGTTAATAGGAATTTCGCATACGAAGGAAACAATATTCTTTTCTGATCTATTTAGTGTCATCTCCTCTTTGAAGCTGGGTTCTTTTACTTCATCATTGATTTTCTTTCCAAACAACACTTCGATTCCTATATCAGTACCAGATAATTCATTCAGATCGAGGATAATTTCAGCTTTAAAAGATTCGCCAAGTGAAAGTGGTTTCTGGTTGGAATCGGGAATTTTCACAGAAACAACCTCGATACTTTCCCATCCTCGTAAAACCTTGCGTTTCCAACTTGCTATATGTCTGGCCATCTCATAATTTTTTCCAGCCATAATACGTGAGCGTTTAAAAAGTGGATTATAATATTGGCGGATATAATCGTCAAGTTGCCTTTTCATAGTAAAATGAGGGGCGATTTCGGAGATAGTATTTTTGATGTAGGAAACCCATTTTACCGGAACATTCTGTTCATTGACATCGTAATAAATCGGAACAATCTCTTCTTCCAGGATTGAATAAATAGTTTCGGCATCCAACTCATCCTGGAACTGATGGTTATCGTAGGTTGATTCCTCCTTCAGCGCCCATCCTGCATTTGGTTTGTAGCCTTCAGCCCACCAGCCATCGAGTACACTAAAGTTCACAACTCCATTCATCACAGCTTTTTCACCGCTGGTTCCCGAAGCCTCCAATGGCCTTGTAGGTGTATTTAACCAAATATCAACACCCTTAATAAGATATTTGGCGAGTTCCATGTCATAATTTTCAAAGAAAAAAATCTTTCCTACAAATTCGGGCAGGTGCGAGATTTCATATATTCGTTTAATCAGGTCTTGCCCTGCTTTATCGTTGGGATGTGCTTTACCGGCAAACATAAACTGAACCGGTTTTTCTTTATTATTAACAATACGCGATAAACGGTCAAGGTTGCTGAAAAGCAGATGAGCCCTTTTATATGTGGCAAATCTCCGGGCAAATCCGATGGTAAGGGCTTTGGGGTTTGCCGCCTCACGAATCTTAAAGATCAGTTTTGGATTTTCATGACGGCGGGTCATGTCAGCATATAAATGTTGTAAAAGGAAGTCTGTCATCTGATCCTTTTGCTTCAACTTTGTTTTCCAGATAGTCTCATCATCTACATTGTGAATTTTTTTCCAAAATTGCGGGTTCGACTGATCCTCAAAAAATCCATCGCCAAACTCTTTGTCATAAATTTGCTGCCATGATTTTGCGGTCCATGTAGGCAGGTGAACTCCATTTGTTACATATCCGATATGCAATTCATCGGGATAATAGCCCTGGTAAAGTTTTACAAACATTTCTCTTGTAACCCTGCCATGAATTTTACTTACGCCATTTATCTCTTGTGACAATTTAGCAGCCAATACGCTCATGGAAAATTTTTCAGTAATATCATATTCAACCATGCGCCCCAGATTAATAAACTGCTCCCACTTAAGGGTAAGGTGATCGGGGTAATGAGACAGGTAGCGTCGAAGAAGATCTTCCGGGAAGGTATCATGTCCGGCCGGTACAGGGGTATGAGTTGTGAACAATGTAGAAGAGCGAACCATTTCCAATGCTTGTGGAAATGTAAGTTTTTCATTCTCAATAAGTTTTCTTAAACGCTCAAGTCCGATAAAAGCAGAATGGCCTTCATTGCTATGAAAAACATCAGGGTTTATGCCCATAGCATCAAGCATGCGTATACCCCCGATCCCCAGCAACAACTCCTGACGCAGACGGTTTTCGAGATCTCCGCCATAAAGTTGGTGAGTGATACTACGGTCGGCTTCTTCATTTTCTTCGATATCTGTATCCATCAGGAACAGAGGAATCCGGCCGACGTCGCATCTCCATATTTTGGCATACATTGTCCGACCTGGCAGTGCAAATGTAATTTTCAACCAATTTCCCTTTTCATCGCGAATTGGTATCAAGGGTAAATGGGTAAATTTCTGGGGAGTATAAATTGCGATCTGGTCGCCAAAAATTGAAAGGCTCTGGGTAAAATATCCATACCTGTACAAAAGCCCGATGCCTACGAGGTTATAATTCGAATCACTAGCCTCCTTCAGGTAATCGCCGGCCAACATACCCAATCCGCCAGAAAAAATTTTCACGGTATCATGAAGGCCATATTCCATGCTGAAATAGGCGACCATGTCGCGCGGCTTTTCGGCGGCTTTGGCCATGTATGAATCAAAGCTTGCAGTAACCCTGACGAGTTTATCCACAAATTTCTCATTTGCACTCAAATCCTGCAATTCATTGAAAGATAATGATTCGATTAATGCAATCGGGTTGAACTTTAATTCATACCAGCGATCTTTGTTAATCATTTCAAATAATTCTGACCCTTGATAATTCCATGACCACCATAAATTTTTCGCAAGGCGCTCAATACTGGCAAGGTTTTCGGGAATACGCTGCTGGATCAGTACCTTTTTCCAATCAGGCTTTAGGTCAACGATGCATTTCAATGAAGAGGTAAGCAACTGGGGTTGCTTTCCGGCATACAACTCAGCCCTGGATGCTGTCTTTTCAACTGTGTCAGAATAGGCCTCATTATAATTAATGATCAGATTTTTCCACAAGGCCGACCTTGAAATTTCATAAGCTTTAATTCTGGCCTTGATAATATCTTTTTCGGTCTTTGATGCACAATTAAAGATGTGTTTTGCTATGTTTTCAGCTACCTCGGTATCATTATCGTCATTACGGTCAATCACCGCAGTGCAATCCTTAGCTGTTGGAAACAATGATTTCACCCATTGGCCAAAACCCGACAGTGAGGTTGTAATTGTTGGAATATGGAAAGAAAGGCTCTCCAAAGCAGAATATCCCCATGGTTCATAATAGGATGGGAACAGAGTACCATCGAAACCAATCAAAAGATCATAGTAGTTCAGGTTGAATATTCCGTCAGTCCCGTTCAGATATGTCGGAATATAAATGACCTTCACTTTATCCTCAGGGCGGTTTAAAAGACCATTTGCTTTTATCTTTTTCAGAATGATATCATTCTCGGGTTCAATCAGTCCGTGGGTACAATATTCTTCCTGTCGTTTGTGACTAAAATCCTTTTGGCTCATACGATCAAGGATCTCTTTTCGCGGGATATTCTGACCTGACGAGACCGCAATAAATGCTATTAATGTTTGTGGCAATCTCGATTGTTTATTAAGCAACCCAAGTGAGTCAATGACCACATCAAACCCTTTGATACGGATTTCATAGCGGCCACTGGTCAAAACAAATATGGTATCCTCCGAATATTCCTCGCCTGTTATCGCGCCTGCTACTTCCCGCAGTTTATTCCGTGAACGGGTTCGTTTTTCAATATAGTCATCCTTTACAGGCACCCATGAATCATCGAATCCGTTTGGTGTCAACAAATCGGCCTCTTTTTCCAGAAAATGCCGGCATTCATTATTGGTAATCTGGCTTTGCGTTGTAAAATAATCAGCTTCATGTGCTGATAATTTTTCAAGTGAAAATTTTGCCATAACGCCAAATTGCTTGGCTATTGCTTCGGCGCTGTAGTTTTCGAGGTTTTTATACAATGGCAGTCCGTTTGCTGAAATGGTGCGGCCAATAACTGTGGCATGGGCTGTAAACACAGTACCGACTTGTGGAATTCGTTCCTTTAGATACAGGATACCGGTTCCGGTCATCCATTCGTGGAATTGGGCAATGATTTTATCGTGGTGCGACAGGTTAAAATTGTAGAAACTATCGATAATCTTTCCGGCTGCATATCCAAAAAAGGCTGGTTCAATATAATCCCAATCACCTGAAATGGAGTCAAGTTTATAACGTTCCCAGAAATGGGTAAATATTTTGTCCTTTTCAGAGAAATAGGGTGTAAAATCAACCAGTATTACAACAGGTTTTCCGGGGATATTCCATCTGCCTAGTTTAAAACGCAATCCTTCGGCTTCAGCGATTTCACGCCATGATTTATAAAGAAATTTATCCTCAATGAATTCAGGGTTCTGATGGGTCTCTTTCCAAACATCGGGGCCGATCAGAATATAATTATCTTTATATTCTTCAGCCATTACACGGGCTTTTGTCGCGATTGCCGTGTAGATTCCACCAACTTTATTACAAACTTCCCAACTGGTTTCAAACACATAATCGGGCATTGATAGCATTTTATCCTTCATCGACATAGTTTACTTTGCTTTTTTAACAACTTTTGCTGATCCGGTTTTTGGTTTTGCTGTCTTTTTGACCACTTTTTCGGGCGAAGACTTCAATTTTGCCGCGGGTTTAATTTTTTTTTCAGGCTTAATTTTCGCCTTTACAGAAACTTTTTTGGCTTTTGCAGTTTTGGGTTCAGATAATGGCAGAATTTTTTCTACCGTTTTTATAGTTTGCAGTTGGCTAAGACTCTCGTCAACCCTGATCATAAAGTCAGAAATCACATTCATATAGTTAATAAATGCCTCATAAGGGGAACCATAGGGATTGAAATACTTATGTACCTCACCGGCTGAAAACCATTTCGTGCACATATAATAGAAGTGGTTGCTGGTTTGAAGATAGAGCCAATCCTTTAATAGTTGCGGATTTTGACAATTTCTGATTTTTGCCTCATAGGAGTATAATTTCCCAAATGCTTCATCCTGTAATTCATTGCCCAGCCAGGCTGTAAGGTCACGTTCTTCATCAGCCCAGGAAATGGGATGAGGTACAGAAATAGCAGCAACGGGTTGAAGTTCATGATATAATTGTTCCGGTGTATTGAATGAGAAATCAGACTTAGAGAAAACCGCAGAGGGCAAATGTTTAAAGAAGTCAAATATTCCGGTTTCCTTCCATTGATGTTCACCTATGGTCTCATAATCAAGAAACAGATTGACTACCTCTTCGTTCTTCTCAATTTTATTTAACCATTTCACGAATTTTTCTGTTGTCAAAGGCCATTCTGACCAATCCTGGTTTGAGAACCGGAAGGTGAGGTCATCGCTGAGGCGAAAATTCCTCAACAAAACTTTCAACTTTGGATTAATTTTATTGCAGTACATGTAATTGGGGCTCTTCCATCCCAGAACATGTTTAGCGCCTTCAGTAAGCATAGTGTGGAAACCCATATCGGCAACCATTTCACCAATGTTGTCGGAGTATATCAATTCGGTATTCCTGAAAGTCGTTGGTCTTTTTCCAAACAACTCTTCAACCAATGAAGCATGTAGTTCAACCTGTCGTACAAACTCATCTTTATTTCCAAGCGATGCAAGTGAATGGGCATAAGTTTCTGCAATAAATTCAACCTGACCCGTATCAGCAAGTTGTTGAAAACTTTTAATTACCTCAGGAACATGCGTTTGGAATTGTTCAAGGGCTGTGCCGGAAATTGAATAGCTTACCTTAAAAGCCGTTCCAAACTCCCTTATCAAACCGAGCATGAGGTTATTGGCAGGAAGGTAAGATTTTTCTGCAACCCTTCGAATGATATGGCGATTTTGATAATCATCATAATAATGATGATCTTGTCCGATGTTGAAAAACCGGTAAGTCCTTAGGCGAAATGGCTGATGGACTTGAAAATAAAGGCAGATGGATCTCATATGATCATTTATAAACAGCTCTATTATATACTTCTAAAATATTAAGGGCGGCATTTTCCCAAATCAGGTTATCGACTTCAGTTTTGCCGTAACGAATAAACATTTTACTGAGGCCTTCATAATGGAGAATGCCATAAATGGCATCGGCCAGCGCATCGATATCCCAAAAATCGACTTTCAGCGCATGCTGTAAAACTTCAGCAACTCCCGATTGTTTGGAAATGACCACGGGAACATTAGATCTCATGGCTTCCAGCGGCGAGATCCCGAATGGTTCGGAAACAGATGGCATTACGTATACATCACTCATTGCAAACATCGTATCTACTTCCGGTCCTGCAAGGAATCCGGTAAAATGAAATTTGGTTGCAATTTTTAGTTTAGCAACCCGGCGTATCATACGATTTAGCAGATCTCCCGAACCAGCCATAACGAAACGCACATTGCCATCTCTCTTTAACACTTTATGAGCTGCCTCAACAAAATAATCAGGGCCTTTCTGATATGTAACCCTTCCCAAAAAGGTAACAACCTTTTCTTTCACATGTTTGGTAACTCCTTCAAGTTCGGGATGATCGACAGGCTCAACAGCATTGTGAACAGTAATAACCTTTTCAGGCGGTATACCATATTTCTCGATTACGATTTGACGAGTAAGATTGCTGACGGTAATCACAAGATCGGCCTCAGTCATTCCCTGTCGCTCTATATCATAAACCGGCTGGTTGACATTTTCACCTGAACGATCAAATTCAGTTGCATGAACATGGACTACGAGAGGCTTGCCAGAAATCTTTTTCGCAGCAATTCCCGCCGGATATGTCAGCCAGTCATGGGCATGAATAACATCGAACGTGTTGGCTGAAGCAATTGACGATGCCACCAAAGCATATCGGGATACTTCCTGCATCAGGTTAGGGCCATATTTTCCTGAAAATGAATATTGTTTGGAAAAAACAGATTGCTGATCCTGTATTACAGTCATCTGGTCTCTGTTAACAACCATTTCAAACTCTTCGGGGTCAAGATAGGGAACGAGGTTAGATCCAATTTCCAAAAACTGAATCCTTTCCCAGTGGTCTTTGGTCAAGGCTTGGGTGAAATCAAGTGTGACATCGCTGGCGTTTACCAGGCGAAATCCATCTTTGGTCTCATCGCCAAAAGCTTTGGGGACAACGAAGATTACTTCAACACCTTGCTTGACCAGGCCTTTTGTTAAGCCAAAACAGGCTGTTCCCAATCCTCCGGTTATATGTGGGGGAAATTCCCACCCAAACATTAAAACACGCATTTCAATTTACGATTTACGATTTACGATTTTTGATTTATTCCATTAAAGGAATCAGCTATATTTTTTTATCAGATAACCTATACGAAGTAATCCGGCAACTGACGAGGCCTGTGAAATAGCGCCCCTGGCTGTATGTGGTGGATCTCCGTCATAAATTTCGGATATTGTACCAATTCCATGTTCAGTCATTACAGATTCAAATCCTTCGTGCAATGATTTAATCAATGACAGGCCACTCTTACCATGAATTGCAAGGTATCCTTCAACGAAATGGCTGAGTAACCACGGGGAGACAGTTCCCTGATGATAGGCAGCTTCCCTTTCGGAAGTATTGCCTGAATATGATCCCTTATAAACGGGACTTTTAGGTGTCAGGGTGCGAAGTCCACGCGGGGTTAAAAGTTCCTGCTTAACCCGGCTCAATACCTCTTTCCTGATCTCTTCGCTAACCGGGCTATACGGCATGGATGCAACGATTACCATATTGGGTCTTACTGCCCAGTCTTTGTACTCACCATCAATATAATCGGCCAGGTAATGTTTTTCGGGGCTCCAGAATGCAGCTAAAAATGAAACAGGTACCTGGTTTGCAACATCCACCCATTTCTTACAAAAAGCAGTATCACCAGCAAGTCCGGCAACCTCAATGCTAAAGCAAATGGCATTATACCACAAGGCATTTACCTCAACCGTTTTGCCAATTCTTGGAGTGACAGGTTTGCCATATGCAACGGCATCCATCCATGTAAGGGCAATTCCAGGTATGCCGGCAAAGATCAATCCATCAGAATCCATATGAATATTAAAGTCGGCGCCGCGACGATATCCATCGAGAATGATCTTCATTTTTTTGCCATACTCTTTCCAAATTTTCTTTTTATCACCCGTAAACTCTGCATATTGCTGAAGCGCCCAAAAAAACCATAAGGATGTATCCGCAGAATTGTAAGTGGTATTATTTCCATTACCATGATTAGGGAAAAGCGGGCCTTTCATCTCACTAACCATAGTATCAATTACATTCTTACACGTTGCAATGTCACCATTAACAAGTGTTAGTCCGGGAAGAGAGATAAAAGTACTACGTCCCGATCGCCCAAACCATGGAAATCCTGCGAGTACCTCAGTACATTTTCCTTTCCTTACAATAAATTGTTGAGCTGAATTGATCAGGCAATTGTCGAAATTATTACGCGGAATCCTCTTTTCAGACTCAGCAGAAAATGTGCGCCTTATTGAAGCAGGATTAATTTCCCTCGTTCCAGCCACAAAAAAAACACTTTCCCCTTTTTTTATGTCAAATTCAAAAAAACCGGGGATATAAAGGTCCTCCTGGTAATCATAACCCCTATCCATTTCTTCCTGGTATTCAATACTATAATACCAATCAGGCACATGAGTATATTCATTTTGCTTCGAAATCTGCATAAAAAGGTCCGTATAACCCTGATACATACGAACTTTAATGCCATGCCTGACTTTTTCGTACTTCTTATCAGCAAAGATATTTTCCTTGCTTAAAGCGTGGATATTCCGGAATGCAAGAAAAGGTTTCAGCCTCAATTTCGTTGGAGAATGTGCATCAACCAAAGTATATTTTATTAGCATCCTGTCTTCACGTGTCGTAAATACCATCTCTTTGGAAAGAATGACCCCTCCCACGCGATAGGTCATTTTAGGAAAAGGTTCGGTAGAAAAGTCCCTCAGATACTTATGACCCTTGGGGTTGTAGACTCCACCAGGATATTTATGAATTCCCAGGTTGAACTCAGAATCCATCTGTATCACTGTTTCATCCAAAGAAGACAGAAGCACATGATTTTCATGATCAATACCAGGTTGCATAGTAACAAGCATCCCATGGTATTTACGTGTATTACAATTAATAATTGTTGAGTTCGCGTAAGCCCCTGCCCTGTTGGATCGCAAAAGTTCGCGGCTTAAGGAGTATTCTAAATTTACCAGTTGGCCTTTATCAAAATTGATGTAACTCATCTTGCTTGATTTTCATTACAATTTTCCAAATATAGGGCTAAAATAATGATTTGCAAAGGTACAATTTTCCCTGCTTTCATCGTTAGTCTAAATAAAAGTTAATAATTACTTAATTTTGGCGGCCTAAAACAGATATATGATTCGCTTTTTAAAGTTTTTCTTTTTTTTATTAATATGTTTTTTATCGATATTTATTTTTTCCTGCCGAAAAAAAGATAAAGTTGACACAAGTCCAGGTTTACAGCTTTCTTTTTCGACCGATACAGTTTTCTTTGATACTGTTTTTTCAACAGCAGGCTCAATCACCAAGCGGCTGGTTATTTATAACCCAAATAAAAACAGGGTCAGCGTTTCTAATGTGAGGCTTGCTGGCGGTGTGAGTTCCCCGTTCCGATTAAATATTAACGGTACGCCGGCCGTAAGCGCGACAGACCTCGAAATTGCAGGCGATGACAGCCTCTACATATTTGTGCGGGTCACAATTGATCCGAATAACCAAAGTATTCCATATGTGGTAAGTGATTCCATCGAATTCAGCACAAACGGGGGCCTGCAGAATGTGAAGCTTGTTGCTTGGGGAAAAGACGCTATTTTTTATCGCAAAGCAAAATTAAAAGGTAATATTATCTGGGACAGCCTGAGAGCACATGTAATATACGGATCCATTCGCATTGATACAAACTCCTCGCTGACCATTATGCCAGGAACAAAGGTTTATTTTCACAAGGATGCTTATATGGCTGTTTCGTTCCTGTCAACTTTGAAAATTCCAGGAACTCTTGACCACCCTGTTCGTTTCCAGGGCGACCGCATGGACCCTTTTTACAAAGACCTTCCAGGTCAGTGGGGAGGCATTTTTCTTGAACAGGGAAGTAAAAACCATGAAATAAACTACTTATACACCAAAAACGGATCGTTTGGTTTCGTGGTTGATTCTCTGGGAATCCAGGAAACACCGATGCTTACGATCATCAATTCCATAATTCAAAACATGACATCGGCCGGCATTTTTTCATATGGCAGCTCAATAACATCGGTGAATTGTGTGATCGGCGATTGCGGTGGTTCCTGTGTGGATCTCAACTATGGCGGCAGTTATGATTTCAGACAATTAACTGTCGGGAATTTCTGGTCATCTTCGGTCCGGAATGCCCCATCAATTTATCTCAGCAATTACAGTTATGATACAACCGGAAAGAAAATATCCAACCCATTGTTGAAAGCTTACTTTGGCAACGTTATTCTTTATGGTTCCAATGAGGAGGAAATCATGCTTGATTCTATCGCTTCTGTAGCATTTGAGTATACTTTCGACCATGCTATTCTGAAAACCAGGTTGAAAGCCACTAATCCGGTTAAATTTATCGATTGTATCGTTAATAAGGATCCCCGGTTTGTCGATATCCAGAAACTCAACTACCAGATTGACAGCCTGTCTCCGGCAATAAATATCGGGGCGACATTGGGCATTCCATTTGATATACGGGGTAATGATCGCGGATCATTGCCTGATCTGGGGGCTTATGAATACGTCAAAAAGAATTAAAAGTTCAGCGCTTCCAACATTGCCACCCCCAGGTCGGCTGGCGAATCGACTACACGAACCCCACATTCTCTAAGTATTTCCTTCTTGGCTTCGGCGGTATCTGATTTTCCGCCAACGATCGCACCTGCGTGACCCATTGTACGGCCTTTTGGCGCTGTTGCCCCGGCGATAAAACTGACCACCGGTTTGGTGCCATACTTTTGAATCCAATAACCGGCATCGGTTTCCATGTTGCCTCCGATTTCGCCGATCATAATAATTCCTTTAGTTTCCTTATCATCCATAAATAGCTGCACAGCATCGAGGATGGTTGTACCGGGAATGGGATCGCCTCCCACACCAATCATGGTGGTTTGTCCCAATCCAACCTTGGTAATCTGGTCAACTGCTTCGTAAGATAATGTACCTGAGCGTGAAACAATGCCAATGCAACCGGCTTTATGAATAAATCCCGGCATGATCCCGATCTTTGTACTTGGTGGGGTAATGATTCCAGGGCAATTCGGACCGATCATACGTACATTACGAGAGTCAAGGTATTCTTTTACAGGAATCATATCCCTGACAGGGATCCCTTCTGTTATGCATACGATAAGTTCAATTCCGGCATCGGCCGCCTCCAGAATGGCATCAGTTGCCAGGGGTGGCGGAACAAAAATGATTGAAACATTGGCGCCTGTAGCTTTAACCGCCTCAGCCACAGTATTAAATACCGGGCGGCCAAGATGAATCATACCTCCTTTACCTGGGGTTACACCACCAGCAATGTTGGTACCATATTCTATCATCTGTTCGGCATGAAAGGAGCCTTCGTGGCCGGTGATACCCTGAACAATTACAATGGAATCTTTATTTACTAATATACTCATATTCTTTAAATTACAAATTACTACTGACTAATGACAAATTAATTATTATACCATTTCTAATTTTCTGACCTGATATTTAATCCCATATAAAAACACTGAATTCTGAATTTCAAAGGTAGACCCTTTTGGAAAAAAGAAAAATAATTATTGAAATAATTGTTTTGTTCATTAGAGAAAGGCCGTAATTTCGTTGTCGATGAGCATCATCTCAACAACCGATACAATCTGTGCAATATCAACTGCTCCCGGAATGGGAGCCATTGCGGTAATCAGACTTTCAGGTCAGGCCTCGTTTGAGGTGATAAGTAGTATATTCAAACCTGCTGAAAAAAACCTGGATATTAAAACTGCCGGGTCTCATACGATCCACCTGGGTATTTTAGGAACTGAAGAATCAATACTTGATGAAGTACTTATAAGCCTTTTCAGGGCTCCTCACTCATATACCGGTGAAGATGTGATCGAGATTTCATGCCATGGATCGGTATATATTCAGCAGAAAACGCTTGAGCTTTTACTTTCATGCGGGTTGAGGCTGGCAAAGCCCGGTGAATTTACTCTCAGGGCATTCATGAACAGGAAATTCGATCTTTCGCAGGCCGAGGCTGTTGCCGACCTGATTTCATCACATTCAGGATCTTCTCATGATTTGGCAATTCAGCAGATGCGGGGTGGTTTTTCAAAAAAAATCAGCGCGTTAAGGCAATCACTTATTGAGTTTACATCACTTATTGAACTTGAGCTTGATTTCAGCGAGGAGCATATGATTTTTGCCGACAGGGCCGACCTGAATATCCTTCTTGACCGGTTAGAGGAAGAATTGACTGTTCTGGTTTCGTCATTCAGCCTGGGAAATGTCATAAAAAATGGTATCCCTGTAGCCATAATAGGTAAGCCAAATGTAGGAAAATCCACTTTGCTCAACGCCATTCTGAATGAGGAAAAGGCCATTGTTTCTGAAATTCCGGGAACAACCAGGGATGCCATCGAAGATACTATTGTAATTGGCGGGTACAGTTTCAGGTTCATCGATACGGCTGGTTTAAGGGCTGCAGAGGATAAAATCGAATCCATTGGCATTGAGCGAACATGGGAGAAAATCAGCGATGCAGCAATAATTTTATATGTTTTCGATGTAACTGAACAATCCTTTGAGGATGTAATGGAGGCCTTATCAGAATTCAAGGAAATAACCGAAGATAAATCACGGAATCTGATTCTGATTGGTAACAAAATGGATAAGTTGAAATCCCTTCCAAAAGGGTTTAAAGAATTTGTGGAGCATGAAACTATCTTTGTATCGGGAAAAAGGAAAGAGAACATTCATTTAATTGCTGAGCATTTGCAGCTGGTAGTCGAAGAGACCAAAATTTCGGATAAGACTATTGTATCGAATTCCAGGCATTACGAAGCGCTTCAAAAGGCGCTTGATTCGATTCTGAGCGTCAGAACCGGCCTGCAGGAAGGTATATCACCTGACCTGCTGACCATTGACATTCGTAAAGCGCTTTATTACCTTGGGGAGATAACCGGTGAAATCACAACTGACGAGATACTTGGCAATATTTTCAGTAGGTTTTGCGTGGGAAAGTAATTATCCTTCCTTTCTTTCTAACTACCTGTTATTGTTAATAATAAAATAATTTATCTTCTTTT